>NZ_CP031013.1:2553748-3204996 GCF_003711205.1 Polaromonas sp. SP1
GGCTGACCTCGGCCGGCGTGGTGCCCGGCTGCGCCGCCAGCTGGCGAAGCGACTGCGCCACTGCCAGCAGGTGGCCGGCGAGGTTGCCGCTGTCGACCGTCGAGACATAGGCCGGCAGCAGCACCTGCAGCGTGCGCGTTTCATACCAGTTGAGCAGGTGGCCGTTGTGCTTGGGCAGGGCTTCCACGGTGTCCAGCGTGGCGGCGATGCGCCTGGCCATTTCGGTGCCGGTGATCCAGCCGAATTCACGCGCGCAGGCCACGGCCAGCAGATACAGGCCGATGTTGGTGGGCGAGGTGCGGTGCGCCAGCGTAGGCTCGGGCTCCATCTGCAGGTTGTCGGGCGGCAGGTAGTTGTCTTCAGGGCCGACGCAACGCTCAAAGAAATTCCAGGTCTGGCGCGCCAGCTTCAGCAGGTAGTCGCGGTCGCCGGCGTTCAGTGCACTGTGAGGCGCGCGCACGGCCGGCTTGCTGCCCCACCAGGCGATCACCGGCGCCAGCGCCCACAGCAGGAAGAGCGCGGGTCCGGCCACGGGATGGGGGCTCCAGAGGGCGGCCACGGCCAGCAGGACGCCTGCGGCGGAAACGGTGGCATGGCTGCGCAAAAAGGTGTCGAGCGTGTATTGGGCGGCGGCTTGCGCCTGGGCGGCGGTGGTCCACTGCAGCAGGCCGCGGCGGCTGATGGCCATGCGCCAAAGGGCGCGTGTGATGGCGTCCGCCATGAGCGCGGCCTGCACCGCCAGCTGGCTGAATTGCCAGGCCGCCTGCGCCAGGCTGCGCCCCACATCGCGCATGCCGACATCAAAAAAGTGCAGCCAGGCAATGCCGCGGCGTGTGGGAATCAGTCCGGCCAAGGCGCCCATCAGCGGCCCGGCCAGAAACGCCATGAAGGTGAACGCCACGGCCGTTGAAAGCGGCAAGGCGCCGGTAAACACCACCCAGGCCAGCAGGGCGAAGCCGGCGGGTGCAATCAATGAACGGCGCAGGTTGTCTGCCATGCGCCACAGGCCCAGGGCGTCGATGCCGAAGCGCCCGGGGCGCAGCATGAGCGCAAGCAACTGCCAGTCGCCGCGCGCCCAGCGGTGCACGCGCGATGCGGCCACACCGGCGTGATGCGGGTGGTCTTCCATCAACACCACATCGCCCACATAACCGCAACGCGCGACGCTGCCTTCCAGCAGGTCGTGGCTCAGGATGGCGCCTTCGGGCAGGCGGCGGTCCAGCACGGCGTGCACGGCTTCGACATGCAGCAGGCCCTTGCCGGTGAAGCTTCCCATGCCGAACACATCCTGGTAGAGGTCGGAGGTGCCGCTGCTGTACGGGTCCAGCCCGCGCTGGCCGGCAAAGAGGGTATGGAATATCGATCGCTCGTGGTGTGCCGACAGCGGCGTGGCCACGCGCGGCTGCAGGATGCCGTAACCGGCCGTCACGCGCCGGCTGGCGCGGTCGACATGCGGGGTGTTGAGCGGGTGCGCGGCAATCGACACGAGCTCGCGCAGTGAGCCTGCGGGCAAGGTGGTGTCGCTGTCCAGCGTGACGACGTAGCGTGTGCCTTCGGCCAGTTTCATGTCGGCGCCGACGGGCAGGAAGCCGGGCGCGGTGCGTTCGGCCAGGTGGCGCAGCAGCATCTCGAGCTTGCCGCGTTTGCGCTCCCAGCCTATCCAGCGGCGCTCGCTGGCCGACCAGGTGCGCGGGCGGTGCAGCAGCACAAAGCGCGCGGGCGCGCCGTGGGCCACGGGGTAGGCCGCGTTCAATGCGCGCAACCGGGCCAGTGCATCGTCCAGCAGCGCCTGGTCGTTGGGGGTGCTCTCGGTGTCAGCGTCGGACCAGTCGGTGAGCAGGGCGAATTGCGCGTTGGCTTCGCGGCTGGCCAGCCAGTGCAAATGCAGGCGGTGCGCCAGTTCGCTGTTGGCTTCGACCGACGACAGCATGGAGGGAATCACCACCAGCACGCGGTGCTCGGGCGGAATGCCGGCGTTGAAGTCCAGGCGTGCCAGCGGCTGTATGCGGGTGGATTCGGCAATCAGCCGGTGGATCAGCGCGACGACGGCTTCCGACGCAGGCCAGGCCATGAGAAAAAAGCCGACCCAAGCCTGCCAGGTCAATGCGGTCAGCGGATGCAGGCCCCACGTCAGCAGCGCGGCGGTGCCGGCAGCCCAGGCTGCGGCAAACAGAGGCAAGCGCCAGCTGCGCGGCGTTTCGGTGGCGGGCAAAGCCCGGCGTGCGCCCGTCGAGGGGCGCAGCGCGGCCTCGAGCAGCGGGCGGCCGGGGCCTATCAGGTAGTAGCCCGCGGTGCGCGCGACCATGGCATTGTTGGGCTGGCGCGCGGCAGCCAGCACGGCTTCGGCGACGGCGCGCTCGGATTTGCCGGTCTGCTGGGCCAGCCTTTCCATGGCGCGCGTGATCTGCTGGCGCGTCATCTCGCTTTCACGCGAGAAGCTCGGCAGGCGGCGCAGCACCTGCAGGGAATGGCTGACGGGCTCAATCAGCTCGACCCATTCCACCTGGCCGATCAGCCGCAAGGTGGTGATGATGTTGCTGACGGTCAGGTTGGCGGCCACCTGCACGGTCTGGCCTTCGCCGATCATGCCCAGCGCGTCGGTGCAGTGCTGCGCCGTCCAGCGTGTCAACAGCAGGGCAGGGTGCAGGTCGGGTTCCGTGCTCTCCACGGGCATGCGCTGCCACAGTTGCGTGAGGTAGCTGCGTTCCAGGCCGTGCGCCTGCATCAGGGCGAACAACTCGTCGAGGTCGCGCAGGCTGAGTGCGTCGGCCTTGTCCCAGGCGGCATGGGCCACTTCACGCGCGACCTTGTTCCAGGCGATGCGGTCGGCCATGCGGCGCAGGTTTTCAAGCAGCACCACACGCAAGGTGGTGGGCAGGGCCCAGAGTTCGCCCAGGTTGAGTTCGCTCACCTCCTGGTAGGCATGCAGGAAGGCGGTGAAGAGAACTGGGTCCAGCACGCTGTCGGTGTGCGCCACATAAGCCCAAGCGATGCCGTAAACGCGCGGCAGGCCCTGCAGCGGTTTGTCGGCCAGCTTGGGCAGGTCGGCGTAGTAGCGGTGGGGCACGCCCTCTTCGATCTGCTGGAGCTGCGCTTCGACCAGGTGGAAGTTATCGAGCAGCCATTCGGCCGCGGGCGTGACGTAGTGGCCGCTGAGCGAGGTCAGCGCAATGTAGTCGTAGGCCAGGCGGATGGCGGCGATGTTTTCCTGGACACGCGGGAAAAAGGGTGGGCCGCTGTCGGCGCTGTCGGCGGCGCGCACGGCCTGCGCGGCGGCCAGGCTGCGGCCGTGTTCTTCAAAGCGCTGGGCGCCAAACAGTTCGGCGCGTATGGGCTGCTGTATGTCGCTGCGGCGCGTGGCAAGAAGTTGCCGGGCGTAGTCGCTTAACGTGTCCAGCCGGTCGATGACGCCGGTAGTCACCCGATCAGGCTACCGCGAGAAGGCAAAGGCAAATAGCCACAATGGCGGCGACCGTGACGATGCGCGGCGACATCACGGAGTGCGCGGACTGCAAGCCCGTCTGCAGGCCGAAAAACCGGCCGCGCGAATGCGCGCACTGGTCCATGTGCGACGCCAGTTCGGCGGCGTCGGTAGAAACAAAATCGTCGTGAATGGCCGACGGTCTGTCGGCCATGATCTCCATAGTGGTCATGATTTTGCGCTCCGGGGTAGCTGGTTTGGGCGGTGCGATGCGTGGCTTTGGCCTGCATCGCTGCCTATGTAAACCATGCTACGCACCGACAGCTGCCGGTGCCATCAGAAGACGCTGGAGTTTGTCTAGGACACCGCCTACAGCAGCGCCCTCCGTTGGCCGTCAGCCCGTATTGCGCAAGCCCGCGGCAATGCCGTTGATCGAGATATGGATACCTGTCTGCACCTTCTGGTCGGACTGGCCGGCGCGGTAACGCCGAACCAGCTCGACCTGCAGGTGGTGCAACGGGTCGATGTAGGGAAAACGGTGGCGGATGGAGCGCTGCAGCGCGGCGTTGCCGGCCAGGCGCTGCTTCTCGCCGGTGATCAGGCTCAGCGCCTCGGCGGTGCGGTGCCATTCGGCCTCGATGGCGGTAAATATTTTCTTGCGCAGGCGCACGTCGCCCACCAGCTCGGAGTAGCGCGAGGCCAGCGCCAGGTCGCTCTTGGCCAGCACCATGTCCATATTGCTCAGCAGGGTGCGAAAGAACGGCCACTGCTTGTACATCTTTTGCAGCAGGGCCAGCGCCTCTTTGCGGCTGGCGCTGGTGCCGCCCTGGGCCAGGATCTGCTCGATGGCTGAACCAAAGCCGTACCAGCCGGGCAGCGTGAGGCGGCACTGGCCCCAGCTGAAACCCCAGGGGATGGCGCGCAGGTCTTCGATTTTTTGCGAGGCCTTGCGCGATGCCGGACGTGAGCCGATGTTGAGCTCGGCAATTTCGCGGATGGGGGTGGCGCCGAAGAAGTATTCGGTGAAGCCGGGGGTTTCGTACACCAGCGCGCGGTAGGCGGCCATGCTGGCTTCCGACAGCTCGGCGGCGGCTTGCAAAAAGGCTTTGGTCGCGGGCTTGGTGGGCTGCAGCAGCGTGGCTTCGAGTGTGGCGGCCACTAAAGTTTCGAGGTTGCGCCGGCCGATTTCGGGGTTGGCGTATTTGGAGCCGATCACCTCGCCTTGCTCGGTCAGGCGGATCTGGCCGCGCACCGTGCCCGGCGGCTGGGCCAGGATGGCCTGGTAGCTCGGGCCGCCGCCGCGGCCGACGGTGCCGCCGCGGCCGTGGAACATGCGCAGTTGAATATTGTGCGTTTCACGAGCCCCCACGCTTTTCACTGCGTGTAATGCGCTGCCCCCCGGGGGGGCTGCCTGGTCTTGGGGCGGCCCGGCGACCCGGCCGGCCATCACGTCGAACAGTTCGACCAGCGCGATCTCGGCGCGGTAGAGCTCCCAGTTGCTGGTGAAGATGCCGCCGTCCTTGTTGCTGTCGGAGTAGCCGAGCATGATGTCCTGCTCGGCGCCGCTGCGCTTGACCAGCTGGGCGATGCCGGGCAGGGCGTAGAACTCGCGCATGATGGGCGCGGCATTGCGCAGGTCTTCGATGGTTTCAAACAGCGGCACGACGATCAGGTCGTTGGTGGCGTGGCTGTCCAGCGTGCCGTGCATGAGGCCGACTTCTTTTTGCAGCAGCAGCACCTCGAGCAAGTCGCTCACGGTTTCGGTGTGGCTGATGATGTAGTGGCGGATCGCCTCTTTGCCGAAGCGGGCGCGCGCCGTGCGGGCGGCTTCAAAAATCGCCAGCTCGCCGCGTGCGTGGGCCGAATACGCGGTGCCGACCACACGCAGCGGCCTTGCGTCGTTGAGCAGGCCGACTAGCAGCGTGCGTTTGGCGGCTTCGTCCAGGCTGGCGTAGTTGGCTTCGATGCGCGCAACGGCCAGCAACTCGGCCACCACTTCTTCGTGTTTGTCGGAGCTCTGGCGCAAGTCGACCGTGGCGAGGTGAAAACCGAACACTTCGACCGCGCGGATCAGCGGGTGCAGGCGCTGGGCAATCAGCGCTTCGCCGTGGTTGGCCTTGAGCGAGGCCTCGATGGTGCGCAAATCAAACAGGAAGTCTTCTGATTTGAGGTAGGCGTTTTGCGGCGCCACGGCATGCCGCGCGGCTTCGCCGCCGGTCAGGTCTTTGAGTGTGGCGGCCAGGCGGGCATACACGCCGGTAAGGGCGCGGCGGTAGGGCTCGTCCTTGCGATGTTCACTGGTGTCGGGCGAGCTTTCGGCGAGCAGCCGCATCTCGGGGCTGAAGTCGACCAGCATGGCCGAGAGCGAGAGCTCGCCGCCCAGGAAGTGCACCTCGGTAAGGTAATGGCGCAGCGCCACTTCGGCCTGCCGGCCGAGCGCGTAATTGAGGGTGTCGGCGCTGACATTCGGGTTGCCGTCGCGGTCGCCGCCTATCCACTGGCCCATGCGCAAAAAGCTGTGCACCGGCTGGTTGCCGAGTTCTCGCTCCAGGTTGGCATAGAGCTTGGGAATTTCGCGCAGGAAGGTGGCTTCGTAGTAACTCAGCGCGTTTTCAATCTCGTCGGCCACGGTGAGCTTGGAAAAACGCAGCAAACGGGTTTGCCACAGCTGCATGACGCGGGCGCGCAACTGCGCCTCGTTGGCGGCCAGCTCGCGTGGCGTGATGGCGTCCTTGGCGGCGTTGTGGGCCAGCGCCAGCGCCTTGATGTCGTCGCGCGCTGTGAGCAGCTGGGCGATGTCGCGTTCGGCGTCCAGGATGCTTTTGCGCTGCACTTCCGTCGGGTGGGCGGTGAGCACCGGCGAGACAAAGCTGTGCGCCAGCGTGTTGGAGATGGTGCGGGTCGAGATGCCGGCCCAGCGCAGGCGGGCCAGCGCCACGTCGATGCTGCCTTCCTGCGTGTCGCCCGCGCGCTCGTGCACGGCGCGGCGGCGGATGTGGTGGCGGTCTTCGGCCAGGTTGGCCAGGTGGCTGAAATAGGTGAAGGCGCGGATCACGCTCACCGTCTGGTCGCCCGACAGGCCCTTGAGCAGCTTCTTGAGGGCCTTGTCGGCCTCCTGGTCGGCGTCACGCCGGAAGGTGACGGAGAGCTTGCGCACCTGCTCGATCAATTCATAGGCGGCAACGCCTTCCTGTTCGCGGATCACGTCGCCCAGGATGCGGCCGAGCAGGCGGATGTCTTCCACCAGCGGGCGTTCGTTGTCCCGCGAACGGGTTGAGGCTTTGGCAGTACCCGCCGCGGCAGCGTCTTTGGCGCCTTCGTTGACGTTGTGTTTGACCTTCTTGGCGCGCGCGGAAGTGACCATTTCTACCCTCTAGTTCTGGAGTCTTGTCTTGAGCCTTGCATGCTAGCATTCACTTCCCCCAAGTATTACGAACAGGTTACGAGTGTCAGCATCGTTTCAGCCAACCAGTCCCCCTGATGTCAAGAAGGTGGTCATCGCCACCCGCGAGAGCCGCCTCGCCATGTGGCAGGCCGAGCATGTCAAGGCACTGCTCGAGTCGCGCCTGGGCTGGCGGGTCGAACTGCTGGGCATGACGACCCAGGGCGACCAGATCCTGGACCGCTCGCTGAGCAAGGTCGGCGGCAAGGGCCTGTTCGTCAAGGAACTCGAGGTGGCGCTCAGCGAAGGGCGGGCCGACCTGGCCGTGCATTCGCTCAAAGATGTGCCCATGGACTTGCCCGAAGGCTTTGCGCTGGCCTGCGTGCTGGAGCGCGAAGACCCGCGCGATGCTTTTGTCTCTAACCAATTTGCCTCGCTGGCCGCGCTGCCGCAGGGCGCGATTGTGGGCACGTCCAGCCTGCGCCGGCTGGTGCTGATCAAGGCCTTGCGGCCCGACCTGGTCATCCACCCATTGCGCGGCAACCTCGACACACGTTTGCGCAAGCTTGACGAAGGCCAGTACCACGCCATCGTGCTGGCGGCTGCGGGCCTGAAACGACTGGGGCTGGAGTCGCGCATCCGCGCCACCTTTGAGCCTGGAGAAATGCTGCCGGCGGCCGGCCAGGGCGCGTTGGGGATTGAAGTGCGTGCCGACCGCGCCGACCTGATAACCGCGCTGGCCGGGCTGGCGCACCAGCCGACCTGGCTGGCGGTGACGGCCGAGCGCACGGTGTCGCGCGCGATGGGCGGCAGCTGCTCGATGCCTTTGGCGGCCTTTACGCAAGGGCCGAAAGGCGAGGCGCCGATGCAGCTCAACGCCGCCTGGGGCGACCCGGCGACGGCCGAAACGCCCTCCGCCGCTGCCAGTGCGCTGGCGCCGCTGGTGCAAGTCCACCAGAGTGCCATGGTGCGCAACTTTGCCGAAGCAGAAGCCTTGGGCGAAGCCGTGGCGGCGCAATTGCGCGCCGGCGGCGCCGTGTGGGCCGGCAAGGCCCCGGACGCCTGATGCCGCAACTGCCGGTGCCTTCGCCTGGCGCCGCGGCCCGCGTCATCGTGACGCGGCCCCTGCAAGACGCGCAGCACTGGGTGCAGCAGCTGCAGCAGGGTGGTTTTGCGGCCGAAGCCCTTCCGCTGATTGATATTGCGCCTGCTTCGGACCTTGAAGCCGCCGGACGCGCCTGGAATGCGCTGGGCGACTACGCGGCCTGCATGTTTGTCAGCGGCAATGCCGTCGATTATTTTTTTAAACAAAAAGTGCCCGCGGCCCAGGCGGTACATACGCCTGCAGCTATCAAAAAAATAGCAAATGATGGTCGCAGCCTGCCGCCGGCGCTGCGCCTGATGGCGCCCGGGCCGGGCACGGTGGCGGCTTTGCTGGCTGCCGGTGTTCCCGCCGGGCAGATCGATGCGCCGCCAGCCGATGCCGCGCAGTTTGATTCCGAGGCCTTATGGGCCGTGGTGGGCCGGCGCGACTGGCAAGGCCGGCGCGTGCTGGTGGTCCGGGGTGAAGGCCAGGAGTCGGGCGGCGTGTCTTCGGGCCGCGACTGGATGGCCCGCCAATGGAAAGCCGCGGGTGCGCAGGTGGATTTTGTGGGGGTTTACCAGCGCCGCGCGCCGGTGTTCACCGCCGCGCAACTGGAGCGGGCACGCGCCGCCAGCGCCGATGGATCGGTGTGGCTCTTCAGCAGCTCGGAGGCGGTGGCTAACCTCGTGGGCTTGCCTGCTTTGGCCGGGGTGGATTGGCGCCGCGCCCGCGCGATCGCCACGCACCCGCGCATCGAGGAAGCCGTGCGTGCCGCGGGCTGGGGTGTTGTTGTGGCGTCACGGCCTGCCCTGAAGGACATCAGGGACACATTGGCCTCGATAGAATCTCTTTATCCATGAGTGACAGCCCCAACGCCCAGCCCCCATCCCCCACGCCTGACAACGAGCCGGTGCTGGAGCGCGCGCTGGTGCCGGTTTCCACGCAACTCCCTCACGCAGACGCCTGGCTTGTGCCCCGCAAATGGGCCTTGCTGGTGGCCGCGCTGGCGGCCGGCGGTTTGCTGGTGAGCGGCCTGCTGTGGCAAAAGCTCGGCAATATCCAGGAAGAACTCGCCCGCCGCAGCATTGATTCGGGCGCGCAGGCGATTGAAGCGCGCACGCTGGCCCGCCAGGCGCAGGAAGGCACGCGTGAGCTGTCGGCGCGGCTGGCCATCCAGGAAACCCGCATCAGCGAAGTCAGCCTGCAACGCACCCAGCTTGAAGAACTCATGCAGAGCCTGTCGCGCTCACGCGATGAAAACCTGGTGGTCGATGTCGAGTCGGCCCTGCGGCTGGCCCAGCAGCAGGCCCAGCTCACCGGCAGCGCCGAGCCCTTGCTGGCCGCCCTCAAGTCGGCCGACCAGCGCCTGTCGCGCGCCGCCCAGCCGCGGCTGAACCCGCTGCAGCGCGCCATCGCCAAAGACATGGACCGCATCAAGGCCGCCACGCTCACCGACGTGCCGGTGCTGATGCTCAAGATAGACGAGCTGGCCCGCCTGGCCGACGAGCTGCCGGTAGGCAACGCCATGGTGGCCAACAATGCCACCCGTGTTGTGCAGCCCGCCCCCGCCCCCGCACCTGCCCGCACCAGCAGCGCGCCGGCCGCCGACAAGCCCTCCATGCTGGTGTTCGACAAACTCTCGCTCAGCGCCTGGTCGCAGCGCACGATGGACAACCTGCGCGAAGAAGCGCGCAAGCTGCTGCGCGTAAGCCGCATCGACCAGCCCGAGGCGGCGCTGCTGTCGCCCGAGCAATCCTTCTTCCTGCGCGAGAACTTCAAGCTGCGCCTGCTCAATGCACGCCTGGCCCTGCTGTCGCGCCAGACCGATTCGGTGCGGGCCGACCTTGCCAGCGCCAACGCCTGGCTGGTCAAGTACTTTGATCCGTCTTCGCGCAAGACGCAGGCCGCCGCGCAGCTGCTGGCCCAGGTGCAAAGCCAGCTCAAAACCAGCGAGCTGCCGCGCCTTGATGAAACCATGGCCGCACTGGCCACGGCGGCCGCGGGCCGCTGAGCAAAAAGCAGGACACACGCATGCGCGCCGCTCTCTGGCTGTTGGCCCTTTTTGGCGTGGCGGTGGCCGTGGCCCTGTTTGCGGGCAACAACCAGGCCGTGGTCACCGTCTTCTGGCCGCCGCACCGCGTCGACATTTCCTTCAACCTGACGGTGCTGCTGCTGGCGGGGCTTTTTATGGTTTTGTACCTGGCGCTGCGCGCGGTCTCGGCCGTGTTCTCGCTGCCGGCTGAAGCCCGCCGCTGGCGCGCCCAGCAAAAAGAGCGCGCCATGTACGGCGCCCTGATGGACTCGCTGGCGCACCTGCTGGCCGGGCGCTACATCCGCTCCACCAAGTCGGCGCAAAACGCGCTGGCGCAGGAAAAAAGCCTGGGCCTGCTGGCCGACCAGACCGGCCACGTGACCGGCCACAGCGCCAGCCGCGGCAACCAGCTGCGCTCGCTCGCCCACCTGCTGGTGGCGGAAGCTGCGCAGTCGCTGCAAAACAAAACCCTGCGCGACCAGCACCTGCAGCTGTCGCTGCAAAGCTCGGCGCCGCGCCATGCACAGGAAGTGCGCGAGGGCGTGCAGTTCCGCGCTGCACGCTGGGCGCTGGACGACCGCGACGCCGGCGCCGCACTCGAATGGCTGGCCCAGCTGCCGCAAGGCGCATCACGCCGCACGCTGGCCCTGCGCATGAAGTTGCGCGCCTCGCGCCAGGCGCGCCAGACATCGCAGGCGCTGGAAACCGCGCGCCTGCTGGCCAAGCACCGCGCGTTTTCGCAAGCCGCAGCGCAAAGCATTGTGCGAGGCCTGGCGCTGGAGCTGCTCAACGACGCGCACGACCCCGCGCAGTTGCAGCAAGCCTGGTTTTCACTCGACGAAAGCGAACGCGCCATGCCCGAACTGGTGGTGCATGCCGCATCCCGGCTGATGGCTCTGCATGGCGATGCCGAACTGGCGCGCAGCTGGCTGCTGCAGGTCTGGGACCGCATGATGCAGCCGCGCTCGGACCTGGGCGACAACCTGCGCATCAAGCTGATCACCGTGCTGGAAGCCGGCCTCGACTCGATCGACGCCGCCTGGCTCGCCCGCATCGAGACGGCGCAACTGAGCCGCCCCCGCGACGCCAACCTGCAGTACCTGGCCGGCATGGCCTGCCTGAGCCGCCAGCTTTGGGGTAAATCGCGCCAGCTGCTGACGCAGGCGGCCCCGGCCCTGCAAGACGTGACCTTGCACCGCAACGCCTGGCGCGCCCTGGCGCTGCTGGCCGAGCAGCGTGAAGACGAGGCTGCCGCGGCGCAGGCTTACAAGCGCGCTGCGCAGCTTTAACCAAGCAGCCAGGCGCCGGGCCATCACAGGCCCATCGCCCATTTGCTATATTTTTTATAGCTGCCGGCCAAGGCGATGATTGGGCTGGAGCCACTTTTCTTATAAATCTCCCCGAGTCCTCGCGCCAGCAGTGTGGACTTTCGTTCAGGCCAAGAAAAAGGCCCGCATCTGCGGGCCTTTTTGATGGCTTGCCGCTGGTGCGGCAGAGCTTGGGGCTTACCAGGCTTACTGGCCGGTCGATTGCTCGAAAGGCAGCTTCACGGCGCCGAGGTCGCGCTTGGTCTCGACCAGCACCAGCGGGCCTTCGTCGTCGACCACCAGCGCTGGGCGCTCGCGCGGCACGTGGGCCGGCTTGACTTCAGCGGCGATGGCGGCCTGGGCTTCGGCGATCTTGGCGGCGTCGGAGTTGACCCACTGCAAACCCGAAGACTGGGCAACCTGAACCAGGTCTTGCAGCGGCAAGTCATAGGACTGAACCTTGGGCAGGCTGGCCGCGGCCGGCGCAGCGGCCGCAGCGGCTTGGACCGGTGCGGGTGCTGGCGCTGCAACCGGTGCGGCCACAGCGACAGGTGCCACATAGGCGGGAGCCGGCGCCGCGACAGGCGCGGGAGCCGGCGCTGCCGCAGCCGTGTCTGCTACAAATTCAGGAGCAGCATGTGCATGCTGTTCCTGGGCTTGCGGCTGATTTGGCTCAAAAAACTCGCCTTGGGGAGCGGGTGCGCCGGCTTCTGGAGCCTGCTCGTTGCGCTCACCGTTTTCACCGCGTTCGCGGCGGTCACGGCCATAGCGGTCGCGGCTGCGGCGTTCGCGCGGCTGGCGTTGTTCGTCGCCGCCCTGGCCGTTCTGCACGGGGGCGATCACATTGCCGGCGTCGTCCAGCACCGGGGCGGCTGCCGCTTCAGGGTTGAAGCCTGCTGCGCCTTCAGCGCCAGCGTTCTGGCCTTCTGCTGCGCCTTCAGGGCGGTCGCCACGGCGGTCATTACGGCGGCCGTTGCGGTCGCCGCGGTCACGGCGGCCCTCACCACGCTCTGCGCGTTCGCCACGCGGCTCACGGTTGCCTTGTGGGCGTTCGCCGTCTTGCGGCGCGCGTTCCTGGCGCGGCTCACCGGCGTCGCCACCCATGGCGGCTGCCATCGCGGCCTGGTTGGCCAGTGCAAGGTCCTGCTCGACGGCATCGCGCTGGATGCGCTCGCCGCCGCGCTCACCACCACGCTCGCCACGTTCACCGCGCTCGCGGCGGCCGCGGCCTTCGCGGCCGGCGTTTTCGCTGCGGGGCTGGCCGTCGCCGGCGTTGTCGGGACGGGCTTCGCCGCGGGTTTCACCGGCGGGGCGCTCCTGGCGGCCGCCTTCGTTGCGGCCTTCAGGGTTGCGTTCGCGGCGCTCGCCGCCACGGCCTTCACCGCGGCCGGGGGCTTGCCCTTCCGGGCGTGGTTCGCGCGGTTCGCGGCCTTCGCGGTTCTCGCCGCGGCCTTCACCGCCGCGTCCTTCGCTGCGGCCACGGCCACCACGGCGGCCGTCACGGCCTCCGCGTTCACCGCCGCGCTCCGAACGTTCACCGCGTTCGCCGCCGCGGCCTTCACCGCCACGGCCTTCACGACGACCTTCGCCGCGCTCGTCTTTTTTCACTTCTTTGGCAACAGGCGCCGGGGCCGGGGCTTCCGCGCCGCCGAACAGGCTCTTGATCCAGCCGAAGAAGCCTTTTTCAGCAGGCGCTGCGGCAACGGCCGGTGCGGTGCGGGCTTGCGGCTTGGGTGCTGCTGCCTGCGGAGCAGGTTCCGGCTTGGGCGGGGCCACAGGCGCGGGTGCATCGGGCAGCACGCCCTTGATGATGGGCTCCTGCTTGTTGTGCTTTTCCTGGCTGCGGCGCGTGACGGTGGTCGGGTCCTCGATTTCGTCGGCCATCTTGTAGCTGGCGGCGATGTTGTCCAGGCGCGGGTCGTCGTGCTTCAGGCGTTCCAGGCGGTAGTTGGGGGTTTCCAGCGTCTTGTTGGGCACCAGCAGCACGTTGATGCGCTGCTTGACTTCGATCTTGGCGATTTCGGAGCGCTTTTCGTTCAGCAGGAAAGACGCCACGTCGACCGGGACCTGGCACAGCACCGAGGCCGTGCTGTCCTTGAGGGACTCTTCCTGGATGATGCGCAGGATCTGCAGCGCCGAGCTTTCGGTGTCGCGGATGTGGCCGGAGCCGCCGCAACGCGGGCAGGGGATGGACGCGCCTTCGCTCAGGGCGGGGCGCAGGCGCTGGCGGCTCATTTCCATGAGGCCGAACTTGCTGATGGTGCCGAACTGCACGCGGGCGCGGTCTTGGCGCAGCGCGTCGCGCAGGCGGTTTTCGACGTCGCGGCGGTTGCGCGACTCTTCCATGTCGATAAAGTCGATGACGATCAGGCCGCCCAGGTCGCGCAAACGCATCTGGCGCGCGACTTCGTCGGCGGCTTCGAGGTTGGTGCGGGTCGCGGTTTCTTCGATGTCGCCGCCCTTGATGGCGCGGGCCGAGTTGACGTCGACCGACACCAGGGCTTCGGTGTGGTCAATCACGATGGCGCCGCCGGAGGGTAACTGCACGGTGCGCGCGTAGGCCGACTCGATCTGGTGCTCGATCTGGAAGCGGCTGAACAGCGGCGCGTCGTCGCGGTAGCGCTTGACGCGGTGCTCGTGCTCGGGCATCACGTGGGCCATGAACTGCTTGGCCTGTTCGTAGACGTCGTCGGTGTCGAACAGGATGTCGCCGATGTCGCTGTTGAAGTAGTCGCGGATCGCGCGGATCACGAGGCTGGATTCCTGGTAAATCAGGTAAGCGCCCTTGCCGCCCTTGCCGGCGCCGTCGATGGCGGTCCAGAGCTTGAGCAGGTAGTTCAGGTCCCACTGCAGCTCAGGCGCGCTGCGGCCGATGCCGGCGGTGCGCGCGATGATGGACATCCCGTTGGGGTACTCCAGCTGGTCCATGTTTTCCTTGAGCTCGGCCCGGTCTTCGCCCTCGATGCGGCGGCTGACGCCACCGCCGCGCGGGTTGTTGGGCATCAGGACCACATAGCGGCCTGCCAGGGAGACGAAGGTGGTGAGGGCTGCGCCCTTGTTGCCGCGTTCTTCTTTTTCGACCTGGACCAGCAGTTCCTGGCCTTCTTTAATGACGTCGTTGATGCGCGCCTGGCTGACCGGCACGCCCTGGGCAAAGTATTGTTTGGAGATTTCCTTGAACGGCAAAAAGCCGTGGCGGTCTTCACCGTAGTCGACGAAGCAGGCTTCCAGCGAAGGCTCGACGCGCGTGACGACGGCCTTGTAGATGTTGCCTTTGCGCTGCTCGCGCCCTTCGATTTCAATTTCGTAGTCGAGGAGTTTTTGTCCATCGACGATCGCCAGGCGGCGTTCTTCAGCCTGTGTGGCGTTTACCAGCATCCGTTTCATGGGTAGCCTTCCTTATCGTTCTTCGTTCTTGGTGTTGTCTCAAACACCAATCAACATGCCCAAAATGGGCTAACGACGCCGGAGGGACGCAGTGCGAACGTGGAGGAATTGCCGGAGAGCTTTTGACAGCGCGCGGCCGACCGAAATGAATCGGTCAGCGACGTGGTCTGGGCGTAGGCGCGTGGATGGAGCGAGCAGGGGTCAAACGGGTGGGTGCTACAAAAAATATAGCTGCTTGCGCCCACTGCACAAGGGCTGGCGGCTGATTTATGCCAAAAACAGGGCTCACGAAGGCCGTGAGGCGCTGCAGGCACATATAAATCAGACTGACCAGTGTTGTCGTCAATGGGCTACCCGTTAAAGGACTTGATCTCGGCTGGATCCGCGTGCAGCCTTTTGTTCGTGACTTGGGCTGCACACATGGTATTCCGTAGTGTTGTTCGCAAAACGTCGACTCGTCTACCGTGCAAAGAGGCTCGCCGCGAGGTGCCTGGCACTCGTCGCTTGCGGGCAATTGCCGGCGTGGGCATCGACCTTCCAGCGAGACTGCTTGCTTGCCTTTTGGGGGCCGGGGACTTGTGTGGACTAAACTCCAGACAAATCAACCACTTACAGCGCATCGCTAGTGAAACACATTATAGGGTCAGTGAAGGGCTTGGCAAGGAAACCCGGGAAAACACCGGTACGGCCACCTGCGGCCAGGCCGGAGCCCGTGCGCGCAACCCCCGCGCAGCCTGTGGCGGCCGCGCCGGCGCCCCAGGCCACTTTGGTGACGGTGGATGAGGACTACGCCGGTCAGCGGCTGGACAATTTCCTGATCCGCCAGCTCAAGGGCGTGCCCAAAACCCATGTCTACCGCATCATCCGCAGCGGCGAAGTGAGGGTGAACAAAGGCCGGGCGCAGGCCGATACGCGGGTGGAAACGGGCGACATCGTGCGCCTGCCGCCGGTGCGCACCTCTGAACGGGCCGGGCAAAAGGCCGAAGCCATGGCCCAGGAAATCGCCCGGCACGGCGCCAGCTCGACCACCGGCGGCTACGCGCCGTCGCGCGAATTCCCCATCCTGTTTGAAGACGACTTTGTGCTGGCCATCGACAAACCGGCCGGCGTGGCCGTGCACGGCGGCAGCGGCGTGAGTTTTGGCGTCATCGAGCAGCTGCGCATGGCGCGGCCTGAGGCCGACTTCCTCGAGCTGGTGCACCGGCTGGACCGGGAAACCAGCGGCATCCTGCTGATCGCCAAGCGGCGCATGGCGCTCAAGCTGCTGCAGGAGCAGTTCCGGGAGCGTGAAACCGACAAGGTTTACCTGGCGCTGGTGGGCGGCGACTGGCCGGCCAACCACCGCGTGATCGACAAGGCGCTGCACAAGTATTTGCTGCCGGACGGCGAGCGGCGCGTGAAAGTGGTGCCCAACGAGCATCCCGACGGCATGCGTTCGGTGACGCTGGTCAAGGTGAAGTCGGCCTTTCCCGCCAGCCCGCTGGCGCCCGCGACGCCTTTTACCTTGCTCGAAGTCACCATCAAGACGGGCCGCACCCACCAGATCCGCGTGCACCTGTCCAACGAAGGCCACCCGATTGCCGGGGACGACAAATACGGTGACTTCGAACTGAACAAGGCGCTGCAAAAATCCGCCGCCGGCGCGGTATCGCTCAAGCGCATGTTCCTGCATGCCTGGAGCCTGAAGTTCAACCATCCCAAACTGCGCAAGGTCGTGCACCTGCAGGCGCCCTTGCCACCCGAGTTGCAGCAATTCCTGCCTGCGACATCTGAGGACATCGCTTAGCGCCACTGCAGGTGATGCCACCCCCAGCGACAATAGGCCGATGCAAACCCGAAATTTTGATCTGATTGCCTTCGACTGGGACGGCACGCTGTTTGATTCGACCAAAATCATCGTGCGCTGCATCCAGGCCGCGGTGCGCGACGTGGGCGGCACGGTGCCGACCGACAAGGAAGCCGGCTACGTCATCGGCCTGGGGCTCATGCAGGCGCTGGCCCACGCCGCGCCGGACGTCCCGCCTGAAAAATACCCACAGCTCGGTGAGCGCTATCGTCATCACTACACGGCGCACTTCAACGATCTCAGCCTTTTTGAGGGGGTGTTGCCCTTGCTCGATGCCCTGAAAGCGCGCGGCCACCTTTTGGCGGTGGCCACCGGCAAGTCGCGCCGCGGGCTCGACGAAGTGCTGCGCACAGTCGAGCTCAAAGGCGTGTTCGACGGCTCCCGCACCGCCGACGAAACGGCCGGCAAGCCCGACCCGCTGATGCTGCGCGAATTGATGGCCGAGTTTGATGTGGCCCCCGCGCGGGTGCTGATGGTGGGTGATACCACGCATGACCTGCAGATGGCCGTCAACGCCGGATGCCCCAGCGTAGGCGTGAGTTACGGCGCGCACGAGCCCGACGCATTCGCTGTGCTGTCGCCGCGCCATGTCGCGCATTCGGTGCAGGAGCTGCACGACTGGCTGCTGGCCAACGGCTAAGCCCTGGCGATCAAGGCATGGACGAACGGCAAGCCCTGTGCAACACCCGCGACCTGCTCGAAGGCGGGCTGGCGGTGCCGTTCGACGTGGTCTACGCCGGGCAGACATGCCGGGCATTTGCCGTTCGTTACGAAGGCGCCGTCCATGCGTACCTCAACCGTTGCACCCATGTTGCGATGGAGCTGGACTGGCAACCCAACCGGGTGTTTGACGACCAGGGGCGGTGGCTGCTGTGCGCCAGCCACGGCGCCGCCTACCGCCCTGATACCGGCCAATGCGCTGGTGGGCCATGCCAGGGCGGCTTGATCAAAATTGAACTTTCGGAAGCCGGGGGGGTTGTTTATTGGCATTCTGCTTACAACCTGAAGCCGCTACAGTTCTAATACCTCTCTAAACTAGTGAACATGAACGATCCTCACCGCCCCGACCCCCCGATGGACCCAGATTTGTTGCGCGAGTCGGACTTTCGGCCCAACCAGCCTGAATCCCTTCCCCCTCACACCTCCTCGAAAAAATCCGCCGCAGATCCGACCGGCGCCCCCGGCTGGGAGCGCGCCACGCTCGAGAAGCTGGCATTTGCATCATTGAACGAGCAGAAGGCCACGCGCCGCTGGAAGACTTTTGTGCGGCTGGCCTGGCTGGCATTTTTTGTGGCGCTGGTCTGGATGGCGCTGCACCGCGGCACGCCCGCCAGTGACGCGACCGTGCCGCACACCGCCGTGGTGGAGATCAAGGGCGAGATCGCCGCAGGGGCGGACGCCAGCGCCGAGTTCGTCAATGCGGCGCTGCGCGCGGCCTTTGAAGACGACGGCGCCAAGGCGGTGGTGCTGCTCATCAATTCCCCCGGCGGCAGCCCTGTGCAGGCCGGCATGATGAACGACGAAATCCTGCGCCTGAAGGCCAAGCACAAAAAACCTGTTTACGCCGTGGTGGAAGAAACCTGCGCATCGGCGGCGTATTACATCGCCGTGTCGGCCGACAAGATTTATGTCGACAAGGCCAGCATTGTGGGCAGCATCGGCGTGCTGATGGACGGCTTCGGCTTTACCGGCCTGATGGACAAGCTGGGCGTGGAGCGCCGCTTGCTCACGGCCGGCGAAAACAAGGGCTTCCTCGATCCGTTCAGCCCGCAAAACGACAAGCAGCGTGTGTTTGCGCAGGCCATGCTCGACCAGATCCACCAGCAGTTCATCACGGTGGTGAAAGCCGGCCGCGGCAAGCGCCTGAAAGAAACGCCCGAGATGTTCAGCGGCCTGTTCTGGAGCGGCCAGCAGGCGGTGGAACTCGGCCTGGCCGACCAGCTCGGCAACCTCGACTACGTCGCCCGCGAAGTGGTCAAGACCGACGAAATCATCGACTACACCCGCCGCGACAACGTGGCAGAACGCCTGGCCAAGAAGTTTGGCGCAGCCATGGGGGAGGGCGCGATGAAGGCCTTCAAGTCGATTCCCGCGCTTCGCTAGGCGATGGATGGCCGGCCTAGATGGCCGATGAAAAAAGCCCGCAGCAAGCGGGCTTTTTTGTGGGCGTTTTCTGCGCTGTTCTGGGCTTCTAGCGGCCGATGCAAAAGACGGTCGGCAAATCCAGCGGTGCCTGGAGTTTGTCCCGCTTCCACGTGCTGACCTGCGCACTGCGCGACCAGCCTGTGTTCATCGTCAGGCCGCAGCTCAGCGCCAGCCGGGTGTTGCCCTGAAGTGTTTGCAGCAGCGATTGAAGCAGGGCCGCATTGCGATACGGCGTTTCAATGAAGAGCTGGGTCTGCCCGGATTTGAGCGCCAGGGATTCGAGTTCGCGGATGCGTTGCACCCGCTCGGCCGGTGTCTGGGGCAGATAGCCGGCAAAGGCAAAACTCTGGCCGTTGAGCCCGCTGGCGGCCAGCGCCAGCATCAGCGACATCGGGCCCGTCAGCGGCACCACTTCCAGGCCCAGGTCGTGCGCCGCGCGCACCACGGAAGACCCCGGGTCGGCAATGGCAGGCATGCCGGCTTCGCTGACCAGGCCCATGTCGTGGCCCTCGAGAGCCGCTTTCAGCAAAGGCCGAGCATCGAAGTTGCCCGTGTGGTCGCCCTTCTTGTGAACCTCACGCGGCAGCTCCTGGATTTGCTGCGACTGCAGCGTTGCGCTCAAGGGTTGTAGCGCGTCAATCCGCTTCAGGTAGGCGCGTGTGCTTTTGGCGTTCTCGCAGATCCATTGCGACAGCCGCGAGGCGACTTGCAGTGTCTGCAGGGGCATGACGTCCTGCAGCGGCGCCTGGACGTCGCAGCCAAAGTCCAGCGGCGCGGGTACGAGGTAGAGCTTGCCCTTTGCTGCGGCGTTCATGGCCGGCCTCCGGACAGCAGCTTCACGCCCGCCGCCTGAATCATCCGGCAGGTGCGGATCAGCGGCAGGCCGACCAGTGCGGTTGGATCATCGTTCTCTATCGATTCCAGCAGCGCGATGCCCAGGCCTTCGCTTTTGGCGCTGCCGGCACAGTCGTAAGGTTGTTCGACGCGCAGATAGTGTTCGATTTCGGCGTCGCTCAGGTCGCGGAACTTCACCTTCACGGGCGCCAGGCTTTGCGCTTCAAACCCGGTCTCGAGGCACACCACGGCCACGGCGGTCTGGAAGATGACGGTGTGCCCGCGCATCTGGCGCAACTGGGCGACGGCCTTGTCGTGGGTGCCGGGCTTTCCCAACGGCAGGCCGTCCAGGTCGGCCACCTGGTCGGAGCCGATCACGACTGCGCCGGGAAATTTCGCGGCAACAGCCCGGGCCTTGGCCAGGGCCAGGCGTTCGGCGAGCGCCTGGGGCAGTTCGCCCGGTTGTGGGGTTTCATCCACATCGGGGGCAGCCACTTCGAAAGGGATGTGCAGCCGTTCCAGCAATTCGCGGCGGTAGCGTGAGGTCGAGCCCAATACGAGAGGGCGGCTGGCGGCGGAGTCGGGGGCAAGGGTCATCCCCCGATTCTCTTACACTGCATTCATGTCCAGACCCCTTCAAGCCAAGCGGCTCAACATGAAAGCGTTCGCCCAGGATGGCGTGGCGCTCACCGAAACCACTTTGCTACAAAATATGGAGCGCCTGGCCCAGGAAACACAAGGGCTGCAGCCCGATTCGGCTGTGAAATGGCAAGCCAGCGCCGAGCTCCGTCCGCGTGCCGGAGTGGAAGACGACGTGTGGCTGCACCTGGCCGCCCAGGCCACCGTGCCTTTGACCTGCCAGCGCTGTATGGGGGTGGTTGAAACCCCCGTCGAAGTGGACCAGTGGTACCGCTTTGTGGCCAGCGAAGACATCGCCATGGCGGAAGACGACCAGTCCGAAGAGGATTTGCTGGTGATGGAGCCCCAGTTTGATTTACTGGCGGTGCTGGAGGACGAACTGCTGATGGCCTTGCCCCTGGTGCCCATGCACGAGCAATGCCCGGTGGCGCCCACGCTGCAGGTGGGCGAGGTCGACGCGGCCGGCGAGCCCGATGCCGGCAAAAAACCCAATCCGTTTGCCGTTCTTGCGCAGCTCAAGGTCAAAAAGTAGTAATTTAGAATTACTTTTCTTGGTAATAAGCGTGCAGATTTGCCGACATTTGGGCCCCTGAGACTGAGGGGGTGAAAATGATTCCGCATCAAGCTATAATCAAAGGCTTCGCGTACCAATGCGGTGATACGGCTTATAGGATTGCTATGGCCCGATATCCAGGTCCAGCTATCTGAACTCAAGAATTTGGTGCGTAATTTACCAACCTCACACCCCATCAGGAGCGGATCATGGCCGTCCAGCAGAACAAAAAGTCACCTTCGAAGCGCGGTATGCACCGCTCGCACAACGCACTCACCGTGCCAGGCATCGCCGTGGAATCCACCACCGGTGAAACCCACCTGCGCCACCACATCAGCCCCACCGGTTTCTACCGTGGTCGCAAGGTGTTGAAAACCAAATCCGAAGCGTAATTCACGCTTTAAGCACTGGCCCGCACTCATCCTGCGGGCCTTTCTTTTGCCTGAATTTCACACTTTGACTGCACCGGTCGCCTCATGATCAGGATCGCTGTCGATGCCATGGGCGGGGATATCGGCCCTGCCGTCACCGTTCCCGCCAGCCTGGCTTTCCTGGAAGGCCATCCGGGCGCCTCCGTGGTGCTGGTCGGCCAGCCCGAAGTGCTCGCGGCGCAGCCGCTGTTTGCCCGGCTTCAATCACATGAACGCTGCCTGGTCGTTCCGGCCAGCGAGATCGTCACCATGGACGATCCCATCGAAATTGCCCTGCGGCGCAAAAAGAATTCCTCGATGCGGGTGGCGATGAACCAGGTCAAGGACGGTGTGGCCCAGGCGGCCGTATCGGCCGGCAATACCGGTGCGCTGATGGCGATTGCCCGTTATGTGCTCAAAACCCTTGAAGGCATAGACCGCCCGGCGATTGCCACCCAGCTGCCCAATGCCCTGGGTGGCGCCACCACAGTGCTGGACCTGGGCGCCAACGTCGATTGCACCGAAGATCACCTGCTGCAGTTTGCCGTGATGGGCTCTGCCCTGGTGGCCGCCATTACCGACAATCCTGCGCCCAGCGTCGGCCTTCTCAATATTGGGGAAGAAGCGATAAAAGGCAGTGAAATTATCAAAAAAGCAGGCGAATTGTTGCGATCTGCCTCTAACTCCGGTGATTTGAATTTTTACGGAAATGTCGAGGGAAACGATATTTTCAAAGGGACAACCGATATCGTCGTATGCGACGGCTTCGTCGGCAATGTTGCCTTGAAGGCCAGCGAGGGCTTGGCCAGCATGATTGGCGGCTTTATCAAGGCCGAATTCTCCCGCAATATTTTCACAAAAATTGCCGCCATCATTGCTTATCCGGTGTTAACTGCATTTAAAAACCGCGTTGATCACAGGCGGTACAACGGTGCAGCCCTTCTTGGCCTGCAGGGTCTGGTCTTCAAGAGCCACGGTTCGGCAGACGCCTTTGCTTTTGAGAGGGCGCTCAATCGGGCTTATGATGCGGCTCGGAACAATTTGCTTGAGAGAGTCCGCGAACGCATTGCCCATGCGGCCCCCTTGCTGGTTGCGGCGCAGGCCGCACCACTTGCCGATGCACCGGCCGAGGCCTCCTCAATGCCAGTTGACTCAATCGTTTCAACACCGGCACACTAATTAATGACCCGTTATTCACGCATCACCGGCACCGGCAGCTATTTGCCGCCGCGCCGACTGACCAACGCTGACCTGGCTGCCGAACTGGCCACCCGAGGTGTTGAAACTTCCGACGAATGGATTGTGGAGCGCACCGGCATCCGCGCCCGCCACTTTGCCGCTCCAGACGTGACCAGCAGCGACCTGGGCGTCGAGGCCGCCAAAAACGCCTTGCAGGCCGCGGGCCTGCAGGCGAGTGATATCGACCTCATCATTGTGGCGACCTCTACGCCGGACATGGTGTTTCCCTCGGCTGCCTGCATTTTGCAAAACAAGCTGGGCATTGCCGGCTGTGCGGCCTTTGATGTGCAGGCGGTGTGCAGCGGATTTGTTTACGCGCTGACTGTGGCCGATGCGATGATCCGCACCGGTTCGGCCAGCAAGGCGCTGGTGATTGGTGCAGAGGTGTTCTCCCGCATCCTGGATTTTTCGGATCGAACGACCTGCGTGCTTTTTGGCGATGGCGCCGGCGCAGTGGTGCTCGAAGCTTCGGACACGCCCGGCATCCTTGCCAGTGACCTGCATGCCGACGGCAAGCACGTCGGCATCCTGTGTGTGCCCGGCAATGTGTCGGGTGGTCAGGTCCTGGGGGACCCCCTGCTCAAGATGGATGGCCAAGCCGTTTTCAAGCTGGCTGTGGGCGTGCTCGAAAGCGCCGCCCGCGCCACGCTGGCAAAAGCCAATCTGACGGACTCCGACATTGACTGGCTGATTCCGCACCAGGCCAACATCCGCATCATGCAGAGCACGGCGAAAAAATTGAAGATGCCGCTCGAGAAGCTGATCGTCACAGTGGATCAGCACGGCAACACCTCCGCTGCGTCCATCCCGTTGGCGCTGGATGCGGCGGTGCGCGGCGGCAAGATCAAGAAGGGGGACACCCTGATGCTCGAAGGCGTGGGCGGCGGATTCACTTGGGGTGCGGTGCTTCTCAAGTACTGAGATGGCTCGTACCCATCTGCCAGGCTTTCACAGACAGGTGGGCATTTGAACTTCAAACCGTCCGGCACATTCGACCGACTTGCAGCTGTCCTGCTGGTGCTGGCCTTTGCCGCGGGTGGGTGGAAAATTCTTTCGCGCGATCCTGCAGCCTCCTTTGCAGTGCCACAGCCGGCCGCACCTTCGGCGGAATCCCTCAAGCCCCGGCCGGGCGCGGGCCTTGCCTCCCAACAACTTTCGCCCGATGGCCGGTTCCGGTTTGACGCGCAGTTTGTTTCTTCTTCCCCCGGGCAAGCTGTGCACGCCGCTTCCGTGGTCGAGCTTCTCGACGGGCGCTTGCGGGCGGTCTGGTTTTCAGGTTCGCGCGAAGGCGCCCGGGACGTCACCATTCAGACTGCCGTCATGGATCCCGCCAGTTTGCGCTGGAGCGAAGAAAGCACGCTGTTTGGACGGCAACAACTCCAGCAAGGGCTTTGGCGCTACGTCAAGAAGCTCGGCAACCCGGTCATCGCTCGCGCGCCAGATGGAAGCCTTTGCATCTGGATGGTCAACGTGTCGCTGGGCGGCTGGGCCGGAAGCGCCATTAGCTGGGCCCGTTCCACCGATGAAGGCGCAACCTGGAGTGCGCCTCGCCGGCTGGTGACCTCGCCTTTCCTGAATATCAGCACCCTGGTGAAAGGGGCTCCGGTGAGTTTCCAGGATGGACAGATTGGCTTGCCGGTCTATCACGAGTTCATCACGAAATTCGGGGAGATGCTTCGAATCAACACCCTGGGCCAGGTGGTCGACAAGGTTCGCATTCCAGGCAGCCAGACCAGTCTTCAGCCGGTCGTGCTGGTGACCGGGCCTGAGAAAGCGGACGTCTACATGCGCTCAGGGAATGCCACTGCGCTCATGGCCTCCCAGACCAGCGACGCGGGCAAGACGTGGTCTGCCACCCATGCCGGCAGCTGGCCCAATCCCGATTCCGCACTGGCCGGCGCTGTGACGCATGCGGGGGTTCGCTGGCTGGCTTTGAATCCGGCGCCCCGAAACCGTGAAGTGCTGGCATTGCTTCAGGCAGACTCTGCCGGATCTTTTGACGGCGTCACGCCGTGGGTCGTGGAGTCTTCTGCCACCCCCCAGACGCGCACGTCCCTTCAAGACTACGAGCGCTTGCTGACGCAGGAACTTAAGGCGCGCGGCGCCAGTGAAGACCAGGCCCGCGCCTACGTGGCCAGTGCCCGGCGCCAACTGTGCGGCGAGCAAAGCTGCTCCCAGGAGTTTTCCTATCCGTACTTGCTGCAAAGCCGTGACGGCTACCTTCACCTTGTCTATACCTGGCACCGAACGCGGATCAAGCACGTTCGTCTCGACCCCCTTCAACCTTTTCAGGCCGCGCAAGCGGTAACAAGCCGTGTTGCCCCCGCTCCATGATCTGATCGCCTTGCTATGCATCGCGCTGGTGTTGTCGGCCGGCTGCTTGCGGCTGCTGAGCTGGCGGTATGGTGTAACGCTGTGGGTGAAATGCATGACCGCAGCCGTTTTTGTGCTGTTGTGGTGCCCGGCCGGGGATGCCCAATTGCCGCTTGTGGCCTATGTGCGGGGAATCAGCTCCGACTTGAGTATTTCATTGGTGGCCATCGCGTGCCTTGGCATGTATCAACGCTTGTCGGGCGCTCGTCTGATCGATGCACGCGAGCGTCATGCGGCGAGCTTGGCGTTTGCCGCCTTCGCCGTGTTTCTGTATCCCCTGGCGCTGGGTTGGGGCGACTGGGATTCTTATCGCCTGGGCTGGGGCTCGCCTGGCCTTTGGGTGGCCCTGTTGGTGCTGTCGCTGGCCTGCTGGGGCCGCGGTTTGCGGTTGTTGCCGGTGCTGATTGCCCTCGGGTTGTTCGCTTGGGCAATCGGCGTGCTGGAGTCAACCAATCTTTGGGACTACCTGATTGACCCATGGCTTGCCGTGGGGGCGATTTTTCAGTGTTTGAAAGTCGCCGCAAGCCTGCTTGTGGCGCGATGCAAGCCTGCACGCGGCGGTGCTGCCAATCTGCCGTCGTGACTTGCGGCAATTGAGGGCAAAAAGCGGCAGCTCATGTTCTTAAAATGGCGCCAGATCTAAATGAAGATGCTTTTCAAGACCTGAAGAGCCGGACCTATGGAGTAATCGTTTGAAATCGTTCGCTTTTGTTTTTCCCGGCCAGGGCTCGCAGTCCGTCGGCATGCTGGACGCCTGGGGCGACCATCCGGTGATTGCGCAGTCGCTGGCGGAAGCCTCGGACGCGCTGGGCCAGGATGTCGGCCAACTGATCAAGGAAGGGCCTAAAGAAGCGCTGGCGCTGACCACCAACACGCAACCCGTCATGCTGGTGGCCGGTGTTGCCGCCTACCGTGCCTGGATCGCTGAAACCGGCGCCGCGCCGGCCGCTGTGGCGGGCCACTCCCTGGGTGAATATTCTGCGTTGGTGGCTTCGGGCGTGCTCACCTTGGCGCAGGCTGCGCCGCTGGTGCGTTTTCGGGCGCAGGCCATGCAGGATGCCGTGCCTGTCGGCGTCGGCGCGATGGCTGCCATTTTGGGCATGGACGCGGCCCGGGTGATTGAAGGCTGCGCCGAAGCGGCGCGCACGTTCGGGCCGAATACGCTTGAAGTTGTTGAAGCGGTCAACTTCAACGATCCCATGCAGACCGTCATCGCGGGCAGCAAGGCAGCGGTTGAAAAGGCCTGCGAGGTGCTCAAGGCCAACGGTGCCAAGCGCGCGTTGCCCCTGCCGGTGTCCGCTCCCTTTCACTCCAGCCTGATGAAGCCTGCCGCCGAGAAGCTGCGTGAAAGACTCGCCGCTGTCGACTTTGCAGCTCCGAAGATCCCGGTCATCAACAACATTGAGGTTGCCGTCGAGACCGACGCCGATCGTATCCGGGCGGCGCTGTACGAACAGGCTTTTGGCCCTGTGCGCTGGGTGGAGTGCATTCAGGCGATCAAGGCGCGAGGCCTGACGACGCTTGTTGAATGCGGCCCCGGCAAGGTGCTGGCCGGCATGGTGAAACGCATTGATCCCGAACTGACGGGTGTTCCCTTGTTTGATCCCGCCTCGCTGGCGGAAGTGAAGGAGTTGCTGGCATGAGCGAAGTAAAGTTTGAAGGCCAGGTCGCCCTGGTCACCGGCGCGTCGCGCGGGATTGGCGCAGCTATCGCACTGGAGCTCGCCCACAAAGGCCTGAAGGTCATCGGCACCGCCACCAGCGATGAAGGTGCGGCAAAAATCAGCCAGGCGCTCTCGGCGTTTCCCGGTTGCAGCGGAAAAAACCTGAATGTGAACGATGTGACGGCCGCGGAATCGCTGATTGACGGCATCGTCAAGGAGCATGGCGGGCTGCAGGTGCTGGTCAACAATGCGGGCATCACGCGCGACATGCTGGCCATGCGCCTGAAGGACGACGACTGGGATGCGGTGCTGGACACCAACCTGAAGGCGGTATTCCGCATGAGCCGTGCGGTGATGCGCACCATGATGAAGCAGCGCTACGGCCGGATCATCAGCATCACTTCGGTGGTCGGTGCGTCGGGCAATGCGGGTCAGTCCAATTACGCGGCGGCCAAGGCCGGTGTAGCCGGCATGACGCGCGCGCTGGCGCGCGAGCTGGGCTCGCGCAACATCACGGTCAATTGCGTGGCGCCGGGCTTTATCGAGACCGACATGACGGCCGGATTGCCCGAAGAGCAGCAAAAAGCACTTTTGGGGCAAATTCCGCTGGGGCACCTCGGCAAACCGCAAGACATTGCGCATGCCGTAGCTTTTGTGGCCAGCCCACAGGCCGCGTATATCACCGGCCAGGAGATTCACGTCAACGGCGGCATGTATATGTAAGCCAGGGTGCCGTTAACCTGACGGTTTCATGAAACCGCAGGTTGACAGTGGTAAAACACGGGAAATCGAAGCCGGTTTTTATCCGTCCGGCGCGGTGCTTAGGGAAACGACTCTAACGCGGTAAAATCACGGATTAATTTACAACCCTCAGAGGGAACTATGAGCGATATCGAAGCACGTGTTAAGAAAATCATTGCCGAGCAACTTGGCGTGGAAGAAGGCCAAGTCACCAATGAAAAAGCCTTTGTGGCCGATCTGGGCGCTGACTCGCTTGACACCGTAGAACTGGTTATGGCTCTGGAAGACGAGTTTGGCATTGAGATTCCCGACGAAGACGCCGAGAAAATCACGACCGTCCAGAACGCGATTGACTACGCAAACACCCATCAAAAGGCCTGAGGCCAGGTTTTTACCTGTCTCAGCCGTCATCAAGCCTGGAAACCCGCTCAGGGCTTTTCAGGTTTCTTCTCAGGATTTCTGAA
The DNA here is from genome assembly GCF_003711205.1 of Polaromonas sp. SP1. Taxonomy (NCBI): domain Bacteria; kingdom Pseudomonadati; phylum Pseudomonadota; class Betaproteobacteria; order Burkholderiales; family Comamonadaceae; genus Polaromonas; species Polaromonas sp. SP1. The sequence goes on from NZ_CP031013.1 coordinate 2,581,269, forward strand.
TGAGCCGTCGTCGTGTCGTCGTGACAGGTCTGGGCTGCGTCAGCCCGGTAGGTAATACCGTGGCCGAATCGTGGTCCAACCTCGTTGCCGGGGTGCCTGGCATCGATCTGATCACGCAATTTGATGCGGGCAACTTTGCCTGCAAGTTTGCCGGTGAGGTCAAGGGTTTCAATATCGGGGATTACATTCCTGAAAAGGAAGCCCGGCATATGGATCGATTCATCCATCTGGGCCTGGCGGCCGCCTTCCAGGCGGTCGCCGACAGCGGCCTGCCGACCGGTGACGCGCTGGGTGAGATGGCGACGCGCATCGGTTGCAATATCGGTTCGGGTATCGGCGGCTTGCCGATGATCGAAGACATGCACTCAGAGCTGGTCAACCGCGGCCCGCGCCGGGTTTCCCCGTTCTTTGTGCCTGCATCGATCATCAACATGATCTCCGGTCATGTCTCCATCAAGTTCGGTTTCAAGGGCCCCAATATTGCCGTCGTGACGGCGTGCACCACCGGCCTCCATGCGATCGGCCTGTCGGCGCGCATGATCGAGTACGGCGATTGCGACGTGATGATTGCCGGCGGCGCAGAGTCCTGCGTTTCTCCTTTGGGCATTGGCGGCTTCGCAGCGGCCCGTGCGTTGTCTACCCGCAATGAAGACCCCAAAACGGCGTCCCGTCCCTGGGACAAGGACCGTGACGGCTTTGTGCTGGGTGAGGGCGGCGGTGTGCTGGTGCTCGAAGAGTACGAACACGCCAAGGCGCGCGGTGCCAAAATTTACGCCGAAGTGGTCGGGTTTGGCATGAGCGCCGACGCGTACCACATGACCGCTCCTGACGTCGACGGCCCGCGCCGCTCGATGGCCATGGCGCTGAAGAATGCCGGTGTCAATGCCGATCAAGTCCAGTACCTCAACGCGCACGGCACCTCCACGCCGCTGGGCGACCTGAACGAAACGAATGCCATCAAGGCGGCATTCGGCGATCACGCCAAAGACCTGGTCGTGAGCTCCACCAAGTCCATGACCGGGCATTTGCTGGGTGGCGCCGGCGGGATCGAGTCGGTGTTTACCGTGCTAGCGCTGCATCACCAGCAAATTCCTCCCACCATCAACATCTTTAACCAGGATCCGGAATGCGACCTGGATTACTGCGCGAACACTGCGCGTGATGCGAAGATCGAGTTTGCCGTCAAGAACAACTTCGGATTCGGCGGCACCAACGGCTCGCTGGTGTTCAAGCGCGCCTGATTTCCCGCCTTTACCCCGCTCACGCACAGACTGCCTTGACCTCGCACAACGCCCCACCGGTTGTTTATCCGTTGGGGCGTTCGCGTTTTCTGGGTGCGCTGTTGCTGGGCCTATGGCTTTGTGGCCTGCTTGCCGTCGTGCTTTGGCATGTTCAAGGCACCGGGCAATTCGATTGGCGCTTTACTTTCATGGCGGGATCGGTGTTGGGAGCGGGCGTGGCCGCTGGACTGGGATGGCGAAATACCCTGATGGGCCGGCTGGCCTGGGACGGCCAGGCCTGGCGCCTGGAAAGCCCGGGCTACCAGGCCGGCGCTGTTGAGTACGAGCTCTGCGTCCTCGCCGATTTCCAGCATGTGCTGCTGCTTCGGCTCGAAGGCCCCGGCCGTGCGCGCTTGTGGCTCTGGGTGGAAAGGCATGCCATGCCTGAGCGCTGGCTGGATGTGCGCCGGGCGGTTTACTCACCGCGCAAATCGCCGTTTTCGCCATGGCAGCATGACTCGCAGCACCGGGAGCCGTTGCCGGCTGTGGCAGTATCGGGGGCTATGCAGCCTGTAGATACCGCCACGCACAAAATTCCATGAGCGCCGATCTGCCCCCTTTTTCTGCCGAAAAAGCGACCGACAGCGACGCCATGCTGGTCGAGCGCACGGTGGCGGGCGACCAGAAGGCCTATGAACTGCTGGTGATCAAGTACCAGCGGCGCATACAGCGGCTGATAGGGCGCATGGTCCGCGATGTCGACCTCGTGGAAGACATCGCGCAAGAGACTTTTATCCGGGCCTACAGGGCGCTGGCGCAGTTCCGGGGTGAGGCCCAGTTTTATACCTGGCTCTACAGGATTGCGGTGAACACAGCCAAAAAGGCGTTGATGGACCTCAAGCGGGATCCGACCGTCTCTGAAAATGCCTTTAAATCCGGCCAAAGCGACGAAAACGATGAAACTTCCCCGCTGGAAAACGAACTAACAAGCTCGGAAACGCCGGATGCCGTGCTGGCGAGCAAGGAAATCGCCGAAATTATCAATGCCGCCATGGAAGCTTTGCCGGAGGAGCTTCGCCAGGCCATCACCCTGCGTGAAATAGAGGGTTTGAGCTATGAAGAGATTTCGGAAGCCATGGATTGCCCAATAGGCACGGTGCGGTCCCGGATTTTCAGGGCGCGCGAGGCAATTTCCCAGAAGGTCAAGCCCTTGCTGGAAAACCAGAGTGGCAAACGCTGGTAAGCGGCGCCCCCAGAAGCCCAGGAGCCCAGGAGCCATTCATGAACCCACGAGTCCGACCCGGTATTTTCAGCCCCCTTCAACCACAGCCTTGCCGCCCACGAACATCATGAAACCGTCCATGCAAACCAGCGAACTCATGTCTGCCCTGACCGATGGCCAATTGGGCGGAGAAGACTTTGCGGCCGCGCTCCAGGCTTGCCGGCAGGATGACTCAGCCGCCGCCAGCTGGGATACCTATCACCTGATCGGTGAAGCCTTGCGCGCTCCTGCGTTACCCGCGCTGGGTGCGGACATGGCATTTGTGGCGCGCCTGAACCATCGCCTAGCCGGGGAATCGCTGGCCGGCCCCGCTGCCGGCCTTACCCATGTTCCGGCGCCGGATGTGCCCCGACACCACGCGGCGGCCGCCAACGACAGCGATTTCCGCTGGAAGCTGGTCGCGGGCATTGCTTCGCTGGCCGCCGTATCTGCCATCGCATGGAATGCCGCCGGCCTGCTGCAACCCGCCGCAGCGCCGCAACTGGCCCAGGCGCCGGTTTCCCAGCAGGTGTTGGTCGCTTCGCCGCAGGGCCCGGTGGTGCGCGATGCGCGGCTTGAAGAACTGCTGGCCGCGCACAAGCAACTGGGCGGCACCTCGGCCTTGCAGGAGCCGTCGGGGTTTTTGCGCAATGCCACCTTTGAACCCCCCCGCAATGCCGGGCGCTAAAAGGGCGACAGACCGCACACGGTGCTTCGCAATACCATGAGTTTCAAGCCTTTTCGCCTTCTAGCCCTTGCTGCATATGCGCTTACTGCTATTAATTATGTAGCAGCACAGGCGTCGCCACCCGCTGCTGCCGCGACACCGGCGGAGTCCCGCAGCATCAACGACTGGCTGGTGCGCATGCATGAGGCCTCCCGCAAACGCTCTTATATCGGCACCTTTGTGGTCTCGTCGGGCGGCGCCATGTCCAGCGCCAAGATCTGGCATGTCTGCGAGGGCGACCAGCAGATCGAACGGGTCGAGACGCTCACCGGCGCGCCGCGCTCCATCTTCCGCCACAACGACCAGGTCGTCACCTTCATGCCCGACCACAAGGTGGTGCGCAGCGAGAAACGCGAATCGCTGGGCATGTTCCCCCAATTGCTGCAGTCCACCGACAGCCGCATCGCCGATTACTACAAAGTCCGGCAAGAGGGCACCGAGCGGGTGGCCGGCGTCGAGGCCGACATCGTGGTGCTGGTTCCCAAGGACAGCATGCGTTTCGGCTATCGCGTCTGGACCGAGCAGAAAAAAGGGCTGGTCGTGAAGCTGCAGACGCTGGACACGGACGGCAAGGTGCTCGAGCAGGCGGCGTTCTCCGAGCTGCAGCTCGATGCGCCGGTGAAGATGGACAAGCTCCTTCACATGATGGGCAAAGTGGACGGCTATCGCGTCGAAAAACCCGTCCTGGTCAAAACCACGGCGAGCGCCGAAGGCTGGGTGCTCAAGGCGCCCGTCGCCGGCTTCAAGCCCATGAGTTGCTACAAGCGGCCTGTTTCCGCGGCGGCCCCGTCCGGCCCTGCAGGGGCTGTAGCCGGTGAGGAACCGCTGCAATGGATCTTCACGGACGGGCTGGCATCGGTCTCCATCTTTGTCGAGCCTTTCGACCGGCAGCGCCACGACAAGGAATCCAGCCTGTCGATGGGGGCCACACAGACGATTACCCGCCAGCTGGATGCTTATTGGGTGACCGTCATGGGCGAAGTCCCCATGGCGACCCTGAAGCTCTTCGCCAACGGCCTGGAGCGCAAGAAATAATACGCAACCGGAATGCGCAGGCACTGCAGGTGCGGCAATCCCTGCAGTGACAGCGAGCCTGATTGCCTGACGACCCACATTTTTATGACGAGGCTGACGATGCTTGAATTGAACTGGAAACCCCTGCGCTCCTGCCTGACTGCGGCGTTGGTGGCCGCTGCTGCCGTCTCCACGCTGGTGCCGGTGGCGCCTGCCTGGGCGCAGAACCGCACCCTGCCGGACTTCACCGACCTGGTCGAGCAGGTCGGGCCGTCGGTGGTCAATATCCGCACGCTTGAGAAAGTGAAGGCTGCGGCCTCCGGCAGCGCCGACGAGCAGATGCTGGAGTTCTTCAAGCGCTTTGGCATTCCGGTCCCGCCCAATATGCCCCGCGCGCCCCGCCCTGATCGCGGCGCCCAACCCGACGAAGACCAGCCTCGCGGCGTAGGGTCCGGCTTCATCCTGACGGCAGACGGATTTGTCATGACCAACGCCCACGTGGTGGACGGCGCAGATGAAGTCATCGTCACCTTGACCGACAAGCGCGAATTCAAGGCCAAGATCATCGGCGCCGACAAACGCAGCGACGTCGCTGTCGTCAAGATCGAGGCCACGGGCCTGCCGGCCGTGAAGATCGGCGACATCAACCGCCTCAAGGTCGGCGAGTGGGTGATGGCCATCGGTTCGCCATTCGGGCTTGAAAACACCGTGACCGCGGGCATCGTGAGCGCCAAGCAGCGCGATACCGGCGACTACCTGCCTTTCATCCAGACCGACGTGGCCATCAACCCCGGCAATTCGGGCGGGCCGCTCATCAACATGCGCGGCGAGGTCGTGGGCATCAACAGCCAGATCTACTCGCGCTCCGGCGGCTTCCAGGGCATCTCTTTTTCGATCCCCATTGACGAGGCTGCCCGCGTATCCGACCAGCTGCGCAGCACCGGCAAAGTCACCCGGGGGCGCATTGGCGTCCAGATCGACCAGGTGACCAAAGAGGTGGCCGAGTCCATCGGCCTGGGCAAGGCGCAGGGCGCGCTGGTCAGGGGCGTGGAAAGCGGCGCACCCGCCGAAAAGGCCGGCATAGAGGCCGGCGACATCATCATCAAGTTCGACGGCAAGGCGATCGAAAAATCCAGCGATCTTCCGCGCATGGTGGGCAATGTGAAGCCGGGCACAAAGGCAGTGGTGACCGTGTTCAGGCGCGGCGCCAGTAAAGACCTCTCCGTCACCATCGGTGAGGTGGAGCCTGAAAAGCCAGCGCGCAAGGCTTCGGGGCCCGAGCCCAAGCCGCCGGTGGCCGGTGCCGCCCAGGCGCTGGGCCTTGTGGTTGGCGAAGTGACCGATGCGCAGAAGAAAGAGCTCAAGATCAAGGGCGGCGTCAAAGTCGAAACGGCGGATGCGGCGGCTGCACGCGCCGGCCTTCGCGAGGGCGACGTGATCGTGGCGATCGCCAACGCCGAAGTCGGCAGCGTCAAGGAGTTCGAAGCGGCCCTGGCAAAAATCGACAAGTCCAAGCCCATCAATGTGCTGTTCCGCCGCGGCGAATGGGCGCAGTACGCCCTGATACGCCCATCGCGTTAAACAGAAAAGAGCGCCCTGGGCTCAGCCTCTGGCTTACAGGGGTGATACCCGAGCGGGCCCTCCCATGGGACTTTTGCCATTCAAGGCCCCCATACCCTGCCGGATTTGGGGGCTTTTGGCAAATTGGGTCTGATTTTGTATCCACGCAAAAATATATTTTGAGGCGGATCCAGCGCCTCATTTGTTAGTGACTGCTCACAAAAAAACGGACCAATAACAGATTTCGGTAGAATGGGGGCTCGCCTCTGTGCCTTTTGGATATATCGGGATACATAAAGTCCCGCTTTCGATCTTAATTTTGGGTAATACCCATCGATCCACAGATCACCCACAAGTTGTCCAGAGACAAGCAGTTTAAAATTGTGAATAAGTTGTGTATAAGATTCTTGTTGCTAGGCTGCAACGACAAAAATATGGCCATTTTGGGACTGTTCGGCTCTGGCTTTTTGCCTACAATGAAGTTCCAACTATCGCAGTTGCCATAGATTGTTGGTTCAGGGCGCGTCGCTACTCGACGCGCCCTTTTTTATGGTCCCTTGCGAATTGAGTCCAACCTCTTCGCAATACTTTCAAGTACTTAGGCGTTCTCGTTGATGAATCACATCAGAAATTTTTCGATCATTGCGCACATTGATCACGGCAAATCCACGCTTGCTGATCGGCTCATCCAGCGCTGCGGCGGTTTGCAGGACAGAGAGATGAGTGCGCAGGTTCTGGATTCGATGGATATCGAAAAAGAGCGTGGGATAACCATCAAGGCGCAGACCGCTGCGCTCAAATACAAGGCACTCAACGGCGAGGTCTACAACCTCAATCTGATCGACACGCCGGGCCACGTCGACTTTTCCTATGAGGTGAGCCGCTCGCTGTCCGCATGCGAAGGCGCGTTGCTGGTGGTCGATGCCAGCCAGGGTGTGGAAGCGCAGACCGTTGCCAACTGCTACACCGCGCTGGATCTCGGCGTCGAGGTCGTGCCGGTGCTCAACAAGATGGATCTGCCGCAGGCCGACCCGGAAAACGCCAAGCAGGAAATCGAAGAAGTGATCGGCATCGATGCGACCGATGCGATTCCGTGCAGCGCCAAGACCGGCATGGGCATCGACGAAATCCTCGAGGCCATCGTCGCCAAAATCCCGTCGCCCAAAGGCAACCCGGACGGCCCGCTGCGCGCCATGATCATCGACAGCTGGTACGACGCCTATGTGGGCGTGGTCATGCTGGTGCGCGTGGTCGACGGCCGGATCGCCAAGGGCGACCGCATCAAGCTGATGGCCAGCGAGGCGACGTACAACGCCGAACAGCTGGGCGTCTTCACGCCGCACACCGAGCCGCGCCAGGCACTGGAGCCCGGTGAGGTGGGCTTTGTGATCGCCGGCATCAAGGAGCTGCAGGCCGCCCGTGTGGGCGACACGATCACATTGATCAAGCCCGGTACCGGCGGCGCGGCGTTTACCGCCACGGAGGCGCTGCCCGGCTTCAAGGAAATCCAGCCGGCCGTGTTTGCCGGCCTTTATCCGTCCGAGGCCAGCGAGTACGAGTCCCTGCGGGATGCGCTGGAAAAGCTCAAACTCAACGATGCGTCACTGCATTACGAGCCGGAAGTCAGCGAAGCGCTGGGATTTGGCTTTCGCTGCGGCTTCCTGGGCCTGCTGCACATGGAGATCGTCCAGGAGCGGCTGGAGCGCGAGTTCGACCAGGACCTGATCACCACGGCGCCTAGCGTGGTGTATGAAGTGCTGAGGACTGACGGCGAAACCATCAAGGTCGAGAATCCGTCCAAAATCCCGGACGGCGGGAAAGTCAACGAGATCCGCGAACCCATCGTGACCGTGCACTTGTATATGCCGCAGGATTATGTGGGCGCCGTCATGACGCTGGCCAACCAGAAGCGCGGCATCCAGCTGAACATGGCCTACCACGGCAAACAGGTAATGCTGACCTACGAAATGCCGCTGGGCGAGATCGTGCTGGACTTCTTCGACAAGCTCAAGTCCGTTTCACGCGGCTACGCGTCCATGGACTACGAATTCAAGGAATTCCGGGCCTCCGACGTGGTGAAGGTCGACATTTTGCTCAACGGCGAGAAGGTGGACGCACTGTCCATCATCGTCCACCGCAGCCAGTCGGCCTACCGTGGGCGGGCGGTGGTGGCCAAAATGCGCGAGATCATCTCCCGCCAGCAGTTCGACGTGGCGATCCAGGCGGCCATCGGGGCCAACATCATTGCGCGTGAGACAATCAAGGCACTTCGCAAAAACGTGATCGCCAAGTGCTACGGCGGCGACATTTCACGCAAGCGCAAGCTCCTTGAAAAACAAAAAGCGGGTAAAAAACGCATGAAACAAATCGGTTCCGTGGAAGTGCCCCAAGAGGCTTTCCTGGCCATCTTGCAGGTAGAAGACTGATGCGCGGTGCAATGAGCTCAATCACGGCGGCGGTGCTGGCGGCCTTTGTCGGCTACGGTGCCGCCTGGTACTTCGGCATCGTCGAAGGCAACTTCTCACTGCTGCTGTTCCTGGCATCCGTGGTCACCGGCATTTACTGGCTGGCCGAGCGGTTCTACTTTTTGCCCCAGCGCCACCAGGCCGTCGCGGCACTTGAAGAAGCCACCGCCAAACGCCGCGCGGAACTGGCGGAAAAGGGAATCAGCCAGGTCGACAACAATCTTGATGAAGCCAAAACCCGGCTCATCATGCAGCCGTGGTGGCTGGATTGGACTGCCGGCCTCTTCCCGGTGATCGTGGTGGTCTTCCTGCTGCGCTCCTTCCTGTTCGAGCCCTTCAAGATTCCATCGGGCTCCATGATCCCGACCCTGCTCATCAACGACCTGATCCTGGTCAACAAATTCCACTATGGCGTACGCCTGCCGGTGCTCAACATCAAGGTGCTGGACAACAACAGCCCGCAGCGCGGCGATGTGATGGTGTTTCGCTACCCGCCCAAGCCAAGCCTGGATTACATCAAGCGTGTGGTGGGCGTGCCGGGCGATGAAGTGGCCTACCTGAACAAGAAGTTGACGATCAATGGACAGCCCGTGAGCAAGACGGCCTTGCCGGACTTCTTTGATACGGACACGCTGAGCTACTCCAAGCAGTTTGAAGAGGCGCTCGGCAGCAAGACGCACCGCATACTTAACTATGCCAATGCAGCGCCCTTCATCAACTCCACCTACGACTTTCCATTCAAGACCAACTGCCGCTACAGCATCGAGGGTGTGGTCTGCAAGGTGCCGGAAGGCCAGTATTTCATGATGGGCGACAACCGGGACAACTCCGAGGATTCCCGGTATTGGGGCTTTGTGCCAGAGAAAAATATCGTGGGCAAAGCCTTTTTTGTCTGGATGAATTTCGGCAACCTCAAGCGCATCGGTTCATTTAACTAGAACAACGAACCGGGGCAGGGCCGGGATAGCCGGCTGGCCGGATTCACGCACAAGGCAATGAAAGCATCGCCCGCCCGGTCAGGACGGGGCCTTTTGCTCTTCCGTTCCTGGTGCGGGCGCTTTCCATTCAGGCTTAATTGCCGTTACAGTAGCGGGGGCGTTGTGGGAAGGCGTGTGCTTCGCGTACATGTGGGAACCCCACCCATTAATTTTTCCGGATGGCCGTCTGCGCAATCTCCATTGTGAGTCGCGGGCCGAGGGCTTATTTTGTTAGTGCAGGAGTAAAAATGAAACATCAGCAACGTGGCATTTCCTTCATCGGTCTTCTGTTTGTGTGCGTCGTCCTTGTATGCGCCGGCATTTTGGCCGCCCAAGTGTTTCCGACACTCGTGGAGTTCCAGGCCATCACCAAGGCCGTCGCCAAGGCCAGGGAAGGTAATACCGTGGCGGAAGTGCGGGCCATTTTTGACAAGGCTGCCGCCATTGACGACATCAAGTCGATCCAGGGCAAAGACCTGGAAGTGACCAAAGAGGGTGACAAAACCGTGGTTTCGTTTGCCTACAACAAGGAAATCCATATGGCCGGCCCCGCTTTTTTGCTGCTGAAGTACACCAATAAATCCAAATAAGTGCGAACCGGCGCTACATCCAACCCGGGTCTGCCGGCGCTGCAAAAGCGCCTGGAGCATGAGTTCTCCAATCCCAAGCTGCTGCAGCAGGCACTGACGCACCGCAGCTTTTCCGCAGACCACAACGAGCGCATCGAGTTTCTGGGCGACTCCGTCCTGAATCTGGCGGTTGCCGGCCTGCTTTATGAGCAATTGAGCGAACTGCCTGAAGGCGACCTGTCGCGCGTGCGCGCCAACCTGGTCAAGCAGGACACGCTGCACAAGCTGGCCGTGGTGCTGGGCCTGCCCGACATGGTGCGGCTCGGAGAGGGCGAGGCCAAATCGGGCGGCCACAAGCGCCCGTCCATCCTGGCCGATGCGCTGGAGGCCGTGATCGGCGCGGTTTACCTGGATGCGGGTTTTGAAACCGCCAACCAGCTGGTGCGCCGCCTCTTCAAGGACGTTGAAATCAACCCCCAGATGCAGGCCATCGGCAAGGATCCGAAGACCGAATTGCAGGAGTGGTTGCAAGGGCGCAAAATGAACCTGCCCATCTACCGGGTGGTAGGCACCATGGGCGCCGCCCACAAGCAGACATTCGACGTGGAATGCGAAATCGCCGAGTACGGCCGGGCCGAGCGCGGCATCGGCGGCTCGCGCCGCGCCGGGGAGCAAGCCGCTGCGGCGGCCATGCTGATGTTTGTCAAAACGCTGGATTCCTGACTCCGCGCCGGTGCAGCCGCCCTACGGCTTGCAGGCCAACACACCAAGATTATGAGTACAGGTAAAAAAGACCCCCAGGCGCCGAAAAAACCGGCCGCCGCCCCCGCCGCCAAACCACAGGCCAGGCCCGCTGCCAAGCCCAAAGCGGGGCCGGCGAAAGCTCTGGATGCCGCCCAGCCGCCCGATGCGCTGGAAGCCATGCTGGCGCAGGCCCTGTCTTCGCGCGGTGCGGCCGTGCCTGCCGCAGCCGGTGCTGCGTCGGCGCCCCCGGTGGGCGAGCAGCGCTGCGGCCTGATCGCCATCGTCGGCAAGCCCAATGTGGGCAAATCCACCCTGCTCAATGCCCTGGTGGGGCAAAAGATCAGCATCACCTCGCGCAAGGCCCAGACCACGCGTCACCGCATCACCGGCATGCGCACTGTCGAGGCGACGCAGTATGTGTTTGTCGACACGCCGGGCTTCCAGACCCGGCACGGCAATGCGCTGAACCGCTCGCTGAACCGCACGGTGGTGGGCGCCGTCAACGACGTGGACCTGATCGTTTTTGTGGTGGAAGCCGGCCAGTTCAACCAGGCCGACGCCAAGGTGCTGGCCCTGCTGCCCGAGAAAACGCCTGCGATTTTGCTGGCCAACAAGTTCGACCTGATCCACCGCCGCGCCGAGATCGCGCCCTGGCTCAGGGAAATGCAGGAACGCCACAACTTTGCCGAGTTCGTGCCGATGTCGGCCAACAACGCCAAGGACATCGAACGCCTGTTCGGCATCTGCGAAAAATACCTGCCGGTCCAGCCCTGGATGTACGGCGCCGACGAGCTGACCGACCGCAGCGACCGCTTCATGGCCGCCGAGATCATTCGCGAAAAACTGTTTCGCCTGACCGGCGACGAGTTGCCCTACACCTCGACCGTCATCATCGACCAGTACGAGGAAGAGGGCGCCTTGCGCAAGATCGCGGCCACCATCGTGGTCGAGCGCGACGGCCACAAGGGCATGATCATTGGCGAGAAGGGTGAAAAGCTCAAACGCATAGGCACCGAAGCCCGCCATGAACTCGAGACGCTGACCGGCGGCAAAGTGTTCCTGGAGATCTGGGTCAAGGTCCGCTCCGGCTGGGCCGACGACGAAGCCAGAGTGAAAACGTTCGGCTACGAGTGATGTCGCCCCCACGGTCGCTCACTTCGTGTAGCTTCCTGCCCCCCGAGGGGGCCGCTCGCCCTGCGGCCCGGCAAAGCCGGTTCCGCGGCTCATGCTGGGTTGAAGAACCCCGCAGTTCCCGCTGTGGCTCCATTCCCTGACGCCCATGGCCAACAAACGCATAGGCGATGAGCCGGCCTACGTCCTGCATCGCTACGACTGGAGCGAATCCAGCCTGATCCTGGAAGTGTTCACGCGCAAGTACGGGCGGGTGGCGCTGGTGGCGCGGGGGGCTAAAAAGCCCAGTTCCAGTTTCCGGCCTATCCTGCTGCCTTTGCAGCCGCTGCACATCGCCTTTGGCGGCGACGCCGAAATCCGCACGCTCAAGAGCGCCGAATGGCAGGGCGGCCACGTCATGCCCACAGGGGATGCGCTGCTGTCGGGTTACTACCTCAATGAGCTGTTGATGCGCCTGATGGCCCGCGATGATCCGCATCCGGTGCTGTTTGACGCCTACGCCGCCACGGTGCAGCTGCTCGCGGCGCAAAGCGCGGAAACCCTGCAGCTGGCGCTGCGCGCGTTTGAGCTCCGGCTGCTGCGCGATATCGGCTTTTTGCCGCTGCTCGATGTTGAAACCGCCACCCTGGCGCCGTTGGATCCGGACACGCGTTACGTGCTGGTGCCCGAGGCCGGCCTCAGGCAGGCGCACGACGACGACCGCGTCAGCCTGCCCGGCGGGCAGTGGCAGGCGCTGCAGCAGGCGCTGGGCGAAGAGGCCCTGTTTTCCGACACGGTGCGGGCCTGTATCCCCGGCTTCAATGAGCTCAAGACCCAGTTGCGAGGCCTGCTGCACTACCATTGCGGCGTCAAGGTCCTGAAAACCCGGCAGATGATGATGGACCTGCAAGCTTTCTAACGAGCCACCGCCATGAAAATCCTTTCTCCCGCTCCTCTGGTGTCCCATGTGTATGACAAGACCGCGCTGTCGGTCAACGTCAACAAGGTCGCCTTGCTGCGCAATTCGCGCCACCTGGACATCCCCAGCGTGCGCCGCGCCGCCGAGCTGTGCCTGGAGGCCGGCGCCCAGGGCATCACGGTGCACCCGCGCCCCGACGAGCGCCACATCCGCCCCGACGACGTCTTTGAACTTGCCGCGCTGATGAAAGACTGGCCCGATCGCGAGTTCAACATCGAAGGCAACCCCTTCCAGAACCTGATGGGTTTTGTGCACGACCTCGCCGCCCGCGGCCTGCCGCTGCACCAGTGCACCTTTGTGCCCGACAGCGAAGACCAGTTCACCAGCGACCACGGCTGGAATTTCCCCGAAGACGCCGAGCGCCTGGCGCCGCTGATTCAAGAGGTGCATGACCGCCGCGTGCGCGTCAGCCTTTTCATGGACCCGGTGCCCGAAGCCATGGCCGCCGCCAAAGCCGTGGGCGCCGACCGCGTGGAGTTCTACACCGAGACCTATGCGCGCGCCTGGGGCACGCCTGAAAAGGCTGAAGTCCTGGCCCGCTTTACCCGCGCAGGCCAGGCCGCCGCGGCAGCCGGCCTGGGCATCAACGCCGGCCACGACCTGAACCGCGACAACCTCACCGAGTTTGTGCGTGAGGTGCCCAATGTGCTCGAGGTGTCGATAGGCCACGCTTTTGTGGCCGACGCGCTGGAGCTGGGTTACGCCGCCACCACCCGCCGTTACCTACTTAGCATTGCTCAAGCTTTTGCCCCGGCATGATTTACGGTATCGGCACTGATATCTGCGACGTGCGCCGCATCCGCGCCAGCCTTGAACGGCATGGCGAGCGCTTTGCCCGCAAGATTCTCGCCGACGGCGAACTCGCCACCTGGAAGGACCGCAGCGCGCGCTGGCCGGATCGCGGCGTGGCCTACCTGGCCACCCGGTTTTCCGCCAAAGAGGCCTTCAGCAAGGCCATAGGCACCGGCATGCGCATGCCCATGACCTGGCGCTCCTGCGAGATCGCCAAGGCCCCCAGCGGCAAACCTGAAATCGTTTTGCATGGCGCTCTCAAGACCTGGTTCGAGGCGCGCCAGCTCACCGCGCATGTCACCGTGACCGACGAAACCGACTACGCCGCCAGTTTCTGCGTTGTAGAGAAAATGGGGCTGTAGCCCTTATCTTTACTGCACATGTAGCTATCAATTTAATAGTAAACAGCCCCAGGCCAAGAGCAACTCCCGGATTCCTTTTATGACCCAGCACGCCCCCCTCATTATCGACATCGCCGGCACCGCACTCACCAAGGCCGACCGCCGGCGCCTGAAACACCCGCTCACCGGCGGCATTATTTTGTTCGGCCGCAACTGGAAAGACCGGCGCGAACTCAGCGAACTGTGCCTGGAGATCAAAGACATCCGTGAAGACCTGCTGATCTGCGTCGACCACGAAGGCGGCCGTGTGCAGCGCTTCAGGACCGACGGCTTCACCCACCTGCCGCCCATGCGCGAACTCGGCAACTTGTGGATGAAAGACCAGCTGGCGGCCACCAATGCCGCCACCGCCTGCGGTTATGTGCTGGGCGCCGAGCTGCGCGCCTCGGGCGTCGACTTCAGCTTCACGCCTGTGCTCGACCTGGATTACGGCGAAAGCGGCGTCATCGGCGACCGCGCTTTCGGGCGCGACCCGCGCGTCGTCACCTTGCTGGCCAAAAGCCTGATGCATGGCTTGCTGCAAGCCGGCATGGCCAATTGCGGCAAACACTTTCCCGGCCACGGTTTCGTCAAGGCCGACTCCCACACCGACATCCCCGTGGACAAACGCAGCCTCAAAGCCATCCTGGCCGACGACGCCGCGCCTTACGAATGGCTCAACACCACGCTCAGCAGCGTGATGCCCGCCCACGTGATCTATCCCAAGGTAGACGCCCGCCCGGCCGGCTTTTCAAGCCAGTGGCTGAACTTCATCCTGCGCAGCCAGCTCGGTTTTGGCGGCGCGATTTTCAGCGACGACCTCAGCATGGCCGGCGCCCGGCTGATCGACGGCAAAGAGGTGAGCTACACCGAAGCGGCCGTGACGGCGTTGACCGCCGGCTGCGACATGGTGCTGCTGTGCAACCAGTCGGTCGGCGATGGCCAGCCGGTGGACGAGCTGCTCGACGGCATGGCCGAGGCGCTGCTCAAAGGCCAGTGGGAGGCGATGGAAGCCAGCGAGCTGCGGCGGCTGGCCTTGCTGCCGCAGGGCAGGGCGTTCGGCTGGGACGAGCTGATGGTGCAGCCGGCGTACATGCATGCGCTGGGGCTGGTTCCCTGAGTCCCTTAGATTCGAGTTAAGAGTGTTTTGGGCCTCCAGCCCATATCCCAACTTGGTTTGTAGCTCCTGAATTGATAGCAAAATATCCGGGTTTTCATCTGAGTAAATCTGCGTAATCTGCGGATAAATTCAGATCCTATGCCCCGGGCCACGCCAGCTTCCCCACCTCATCCAGGTGCGTGAGGTACACCCGCAAATCAAACTCATACTGGTGATACTGCGGCTCCATGTAGGTGCACAGCTGGTAGAAGGCCTTGTCATGCGCCTTCTCCTTGATGTGCGCCAGTTCGTGCACCGCAATCATCCGCAAAAACTCCACCGGTACGTCCTTGAACAGCGTGGCCACGCGAATCTCGCGTTTGGCTTTGAGTTTGCTCCCCTGCACGCGTGACACGGTGGTGTGCGTGCCCAGCGCGTGGGCGATCACGTGGAGCTTGCTGTCGAACGCAACCTTGGAGAGGGGCTCCGAGTTGCGCAGGAAGTCGTTCTTCAGGCCCATCACGTAGTCGTACAAGGCCTTGTCCGTCCGCACGCCGTGGGCCTGCGGGTATTTGGCGAGCAGCACCTCGCCCAGCCGGCCTTGCGTGAGCAACTGCTGCACCTGTGCGGTGAGATTTTCCGGGTAACCGGCAAGGTACTTCAATACCACCCCCGTCCAGGCTCACTGCGTGTAGCCTGTTCCCCCCTCAAGGGGACGGCGCCAGCGGTCTGGCAAAGCCAGTCCCGCGGCCCCTGCTGGTGTGGAATCGGGGATGGCGAAGCGCCCGGTCGTGGGCTAAACCTCACGTCGCAATGCAGGAAAGAGAATCACGTCGCGAATGCTGGCGCTGTCCGT
The DNA here is from genome assembly GCF_003711205.1 of Polaromonas sp. SP1. Classification (NCBI taxonomy): domain Bacteria; kingdom Pseudomonadati; phylum Pseudomonadota; class Betaproteobacteria; order Burkholderiales; family Comamonadaceae; genus Polaromonas; species Polaromonas sp. SP1. The sequence continues at coordinate 2,597,022 of NZ_CP031013.1, forward strand.
CAACAGCATCATCAGGCGGTCAATCCCCACGCCGCAGCCGCCGGTGGGCGGCATGCCGTATTCGAGGGCGCGCACAAAGTCGTGGTCATAGAACATGGCTTCGTCGTCGCCGCTGTCTTTGGCGGCCACCTGGGCGTTGAAGCGGGCGGCCTGCTCTTCGGCGTCGTTCAGCTCGCTGAAGCCGTTGCCGAATTCGCGGCCGGTGATGTACAGCTCAAAGCGCTCGGTCACTTCGGGGCGTGTGTCGTTGGCACGCGCCAGCGGCGAAATCTCCGTCGGGTGCTCCATGATGAAGGTCGGCTGCCAGAGCTTTTCCTCGACCAGCTCTTCAAAATACAGCACCTGCAGGCTGGCCAGCGAGCGGGTTGAGAGGCGGTCTTTTTCCTCGTTCATGCCCAGCTTGCGCAGCGCATTCGTCAGCCAGGCGGCGTCGTCGACATGCTCGCCGGCTTCGGTGTGCTTGAGGATGGCTTCGCGGATCGTCAGGCGGGCAAAGGGTTTGGCGAGGTCGACCTTTTCTTCCTTGCCGCCGTAGCTCAACTGCAGCGTGCCCACAGCCTTTTGCGCGGCGTCGCGGATCAATGCCTCGGTGAAGTCCATCAGGTCGTTGTAGTCCCAGTACGCCGCATAGAACTCCATCATGGTGAATTCGGGGTTGTGCCGCACCGAGATGCCCTCGTTGCGGTAGCTGCGGTTGATCTCGAAGACGCGGTCAAAACCGCCAACGATCAGGCGCTTGAGGTAGAGCTCCGGCGCGATGCGCAAAAACATCTCCTGGTCCAGCGCGTTGTGGTGCGTCTTGAAGGGCTTGGCATTGGCGCCGCCCGGGATGGGGTGCAGCATCGGCGTTTCGACTTCGAGGAAGTCGTGGGCGACCATGAATTCGCGGATCGAGCTGACGGCCTTGCTGCGCGCGGTGAAGCGCTTGCGGGCCTGCTCGTCGGTGATCAGGTCGACATAACGCTGGCGGTATTTTTGTTCCTGGTCGGCCATGCCGTAAAAATCGCCGGGCAGGGGGCGCAGGCTCTTCGTCAACAGGCGCACGCTGGTCGCGTGGATGGACAGCTCGCCGGTCTTGGTCTTGAAGACCTTGCCCTCGGCCGCGATGATGTCGCCCAGATCCCAGTGCTTGAAGGCGGCGTAGAGCTCTTCGCCGATTTCGTCGCGCGTGAGGAAAATCTGGATACGCCCGGTGCTGTCTTGCAGGGTCGCAAAACTCGCCTTGCCCATCACGCGCTTGAGCATCATGCGGCCGGCAATCTTGGCGGGAATCGCTTCCGCGGCCAGCGCTTCGCCATCCTTGTCGCCGTGGGCGGCGTGCAGCTTGCCGGCGTGGTCGGCGGGCTTGAAGTCGTTGGGAAAGGCCACGCCTTTGCCGTCTGCCTGGTTCTGGCGCAAGACCTTGAGCTTTTCGCGGCGCTCGACGATCAGCTTGTTGTCGTCCTGCGGGGCGGGGGCGGTGTTGCTTGCGGCAGTGGGCGGAGTCGGCTGGTTGGACATAAGGTCAGGGTTCCGGAAAGGGTCGAAAAGGTGTCGGGCGCCGCGCCCACGAGAGGTGGGCCTGAAAAGCGCCGAATTGCCGATTTTAAGTGACGCGGGCGTTGTGCCGCAGGTGCCTGAAAAGGCGTATTTGGCGTCAGAGCGCGATGCCGGTGCGCTCGAGGATATCGCTCACCAGCTCCAGCCGCGCCAGGGGGTTGTCCAGCGCCATCAGGCGTTGCTTGAGCTCCAGCGGGATCGGCAGCAGCTCGCACCAGCGATTGGACACCCAGCCGCAATCGTCCAGCCGGTAGGGCGCCAGCAGCGGCATCTGGGCCTGCGGTATGTCGCGCACCTGCAGGCTTTTGATCAGCCTGCCCAGGGCGTCGGCTGTGCCCTGCAGGTCGGGCGGAACAGCGACGGACTGGTCGTCTTCGAGCCGGGTGACATCGGCGATCCACAAGCCGTGCTTGAGTTTTTCACGGCGGGATATTTCAAAGCGCTGCGCACCGGTGCAGCGGATGACCATCAGGCCCGGCTGGGGAATGGAGAATTCGGTGATGGTGGCAAGGGTGCCCACGGTGCTGAAAACTTCGTTCGCAAAGCCGTCACCCGTGGGGGAGCCGGCGTCTGCCGGCCGGCGCACCTCGGAGCCTTCGGTGAGCGACACCACGCCGAAAGGCGCGCCGGCCTTGTGGCATTTGCCGATCATGTCGAGGTAGCGGACCTCGAAGATGCGCAGCGGCAGCAAGCCGCCGGGATACAACACCGCGCCCAGCGGAAAGAGGGGAAGGGAGCTCAGCGTCAAGGCTTCTGGCATGGTCTCATCGTGCTTTGGAGTGCCGTGAACCACATCATCCCATGTGACCCGAGCGGTGAAATTTTCGGGCGGCTAATACGCTTTGCTTCAGGGGCTTTTCGGGTTTTCAGACCTTGCCGGCTTTTCAGCTGACGGCATCGGCCGGCTGGCGCAGCAGCATGGCCAGCGAGTTGGCCACGGTCTTGCGCAGTTCCCGGCGGTCGCAAATCAGGTCGACAGCGCCCTTGGTCTGCAGGAACTCGGCACGCTGGAAGCCTTCCGGCAGCGTCACGCGCACGGTGGACTCAATCACACGCGGGCCGGCAAAGCCGATCAGGGCCTTGGGCTCGGCAATCACAATGTCGCCTACGAAGGCAAAGCCGGCGCTCACACCGCCCATGGTCGGGTCGGTCAGCACGCTGATGTAGGGCAGGCCTTTTTTGGCCAGGCGGGTCAGGGCGGCGTTGGTTTTGGCCATCTGCATCAGGCTCAAAAGGCCTTCCTGCATGCGCGCGCCGCCGGTGGCGGTAAAGCAGATAAAAGGCACTTTTTGCTCGATGGCCGCGTGCACGCCGCGCACAAAGCGCTCGCCCACCACGCTGCCCATGCTGCCGCCCATGAAGTCGAATTCAAAACAGGCCACCACCACGCCGATGCTGTGCACCGCGCCGCCCATGACCACGAGTGCGTCGGTCTCCTGGGTGTTTTCGAGGGCTTCTTTCAGGCGCTCGGGGTACTTGCGGCTGTCCTTGAATTTGAGGGCGTCGACGGGCAGAACTTCCTGCCCCAGCTCATAACGGCCTTCCGGGTCCAGAAAAGCATCCAGCCGGGCGCGTGCGCCTATGCGGTGGTGATGGCTGCACTGCGGGCAGACGTTCTGGTTTTTTTCCAGGTCGGTCTTGTAGAGCACGGCCTCGCAGCTCGGGCATTTGATCCACAGGCCTTCGGGCACGCTGCGGCGCTCGGTCGGGTCGGTGGGGCTGATTTTGGGCGGGAGGAGTTTTTCTAACCAAGACATGTGTGTCAGTCCTTATGGTGTCGGGCGGCGCCTGGGCGCTTTTCAGCTTTTGGCCTTTTGGGCCTTCGGGCTCTTTGCCGGGCGAAAAGCGCAATTATGCGCCGGGTTCAAGCCCTTATTTTGCCCAGCAAAAGAGGCCTCCAAAGTCAGTCCAAAGCAGTACGGATTTCCTTCAAAAAGTCATGCGCAACCGCGGCAACCTTGTCCCGCGGCTGGTTTTCAATCAGCTGGATGATCTTGCTGCCGATCACCACCGCGTCGGCCACCTTGCCGATAGCCTTGGCCGTGGCGGCATCGCGAATGCCGAAGCCGACGCCCACGGGCACGTTCACATGCTTGCGGATGCGCGGCAGCATGGCTTCCACGGCGTCCACGTCCAGCGTGCCGGCGCCTGTCACGCCCTTGAGCGAGACGTAGTACACATAACCGCTGGCCACTTCGGCCACCTGGGCCATGCGGGTGTCGGTGCTGGTGGGGGCCAGCAGGAAGATCAGGTCCATGCCATGGGCACGCAGCCGGGCGGCGAATTCCACGCATTCTTCCGGCGGGTAGTCGACGATCAGCACGCCGTCCACGCCGGCCTGTGCGGCGTCGCGGATGAAGGCGCTTTCGGTTTTGCTGCCGCCGTGTTTGATGTCGTAGCGCTCGACCGGGTTGGCGTAGCCCATCAGAACGATGGGCATAGTGCTGTTTTTGGTGCGGAACTGGCGCACCATCTCCAGTACCTGCGCCAGGCCAATGCCCAGCGACAAGGCTTTTTCACCGGCCTTCTGGATCACGGGACCGTCGGCACTCGGGTCGGAAAACGGCACGCCCAGTTCGATCACGTCGGCGCCACCGGCTACCATCGCGTGCATCAGCTCGGGGGTGACGTCGGCAAACGGGTAGCCCGCCGTGACGTAGGGAATCAAGGCCTTGCGGCCCTGGCTTTTGAGCGTGGAGAAGGTGGTCGCAATGCGGCTCATGACTGCACCCCGCTGCCCTTGGCGCCGCTGGCGTCGAAGGAGGCCGCGGATGCCGGGCCGCCCTTGACGGAGAGGCCGCGCATCGAAGGCCGGTCGTAAAACTCGGCACCGGACAGGTCGGCCACCGTGCCGATGTCCTTGTCGCCCCGGCCTGACAGGTTGACGAGCAGGCTTTGGTCGGGGCGCATGGTACGCGCCATCTTCATGGCGCAGGCCACGGCGTGGCTGGATTCCAGCGCCGGGATGATGCCTTCGGTGCGGCACAGGTAGTGAAAGGCCTCCAGCGCCTCGGTGTCGGTGATGCCGACGTATTCGGCGCGGCCTATGTCTTTGAGGAAGGCGTGCTCGGGGCCCACGCCGGGATAGTCGAGACCCGCGCTGATGCTGTGCGTTTCGGTGACCTGGCCATCGTCATTTTGCAGCACATAGGTGCGGTTGCCGTGCAGCACGCCCGGCAGGCCGCGCTGCAGCGACGCCGAGTGCTTGCCGCTGTCCAGGCCCTCGCCGGCCGCCTCGACGCCGATCAGGCGGGTTTTGGCGTGCTGGATATAAGGGTGGAAGATGCCCATGGCGTTGCTTCCGCCGCCCACGCAGGCGATCACCGCGTCAGGTTGCTTCGTGCCGATGAACTCCGGCATCTGCTGCAGGCATTCGGTGCCGATCACGCTCTGGAAGTCACGGACCATCATCGGGTAGGGGTGCGGGCCCGCCACCGTGCCGATGATGTAGAAAGTGTTGTCCACATTGGCAACCCAGTCGCGCATGGCTTCGTTGAGCGCGTCTTTCAATGTCTTGCTGCCGCTTTCAACCGGCACCACCGTGGCGCCGAGCAAATTCATGCGGTAGACATTGGGGCTTTGGCGCTTGACGTCTTCGCTGCCCATATAGACCACACATTCCAGGCCGTAACGCGCGCAGATGGTGGCTGTGGCCACGCCGTGCTGGCCTGCACCGGTTTCGGCAATGACACGCGGCTTGCCCATGCGGCGTGCCAGCATGGCCTGGCCAATGGTGTTGTTGATCTTGTGCGCGCCGGTGTGGTTGAGGTCTTCGCGCTTGAGGTAAATCTGCGCGCCGCCCTGCTCACGGCTCATGCGTGCGGCGTGGTAGATCGGGGAAGGGCGGCCTACAAAATGCGCCAGCTCAGAGTGGAATTCAGCGATGAACTCCGGGTCGTGCTGGTATTTGGCGTAAGCGTCTTTGAGCTCGTTGATGGCGTGCGTCAGGGTTTCTGAAACAAAACTGCCGCCGTAAATTCCGAAATGGCCTGAAACGTCAGGCTGGTGGTACTCGTACATGGTTGGGACTCTTTGCAAGTAGTTCGTCGGCGGCGCGAACGGCCGCTACAAACTGGTTGATCTTGTCGGCGCTTTTGATTCCTTTGGAAATCTCGACGCCCGAACTGACATCAACGGCCAGCGTTGTGCAACGCGGCCTGACTTGCAAAATGCCATCGATCACATTTGCAGGCGTCAATCCACCAGACAAAACGAGGTGAGCGCTGACGTTTGGAGGAAGAAGTGACCAATTGAATGTTTTCCCGCCGCCGCCATAACCTTCGACATGAGCGTCGAGCAGGATGGCTTGTGCGGCCTTGAAGTCTTGCGCGTATTTTACGAGATCGAAGCCGGCAGGCGTTCCCGGCGTGTTTTCAGTGGTTTTTCCACCTAATGGAATGCGTGCGGCGCGCATGAAAGGCCGGCCGGCCTCCAGGCAGGCTTCCGGCGTTTCATCACCATGAAATTGCACTAAAGCCGTTGGTATGTCTGTACAGGCAGCTATGATTTTTGTAGCAGGCGCATTCACGAAAAGCAGCACCGGGGTGACAAAAGGCGGCAGTCGGCGGGCCAGCTCGGCGGCGCGTTCGGCGCTGACGTAACGCGGGCTGGCCTCATACATCACAAAACCGACCGCATCGGCCCCCGCAGCCACGGCCGCATCCACATCTTCCTCACGGGTGAGGCCGCAGATCTTGATTCGGGTGCGGGTGGCGGGTGTCATGGAAACCAATCATAGGCGACCGGGGGAACCGGTTGGCCGTAGTGGTTTTCGTCCATGGAAACTGAAAGTACGGGCCATTCGACGAAAAATCGGCGCGGACACCCCGACGCCGCGCTGCGCGATCACGCTCTGTGGCGTTTCGGGGTAACGGGACACTGCCGGGCGAGCCAATGGTCAGCCTAATCCGTTTTCGGGGTGCCGATCCGGAGCGATTTCCCCGAGGAGCTGAGCTTCATTGCGCACCCATCGGGGCCCCCAGGCGGGAGCCCCGGGGTCACACAGCGATCGTTACTGTGCGCAGCCAGGTGTGTAGTCAATGCCCGTGATGTGAAATGCGTTTGGCACTGTTACAGGCGCCGCTGCCAGGTAGTCGGCCGACTCTGCCTGCTGTACCGTCAGCGAAAAATCGGCGCCTAGAAGATTCTTCCCGGCATAGTGATTGGGATGGGCGCCGTATAGGCTGGCCTGGTCGTAAGCGGCCCCCGTGCCAAAGGTCATCAGGAAGGGATTGCTGAACGAGTAAGTGATGGCACCGTCGCTAGTGGAGCTCAGTTCAGCGGTGCTGACCACGGCCGCGCCTGGGACAGACGTTATCCGTAACCCTTCATTGAGCCGCGGCATACGCACTGCCAATGTGTCGTTGGCGCACGCATTTTGCTGCAGCTGCGCGGGCGTTGTGCTGGCGTAGGACAGAGTCGGCAACGCTTTGTTCACCGTGATGGTGGTGGTAGCTGTGCTTGTACCTTGCTTCACGGTCAACGTTGTTACGCCGGCGTGCAGGATCCCGATGCGAATCTTGTCGCCTTCTACCACGGCGGACGCGACCGCACCCTTGGAACTGGGTGTGATGTCGTTGAAGCTGAACGTGATGGTTCCACCCACAACCTGATCCGGGTTGAATCCAATTGTTGGCAGGGGCATCAGAACGTCAACTTCGCCGTAGGTCCGCGTGATATTGGGCAGGAAAGCGGTGATAGGCGGGGCACCGGCGTTAACCGTGATAGAAATCGATGTCGAGCCTTCCGCGTAGTTGCCAGTTGCCGCCTGGGTGATGGTGAGGGTGGTTGTGCCTGCGGTGCCTACGGGTTCGATGTAATACCTTCCCGCCTCGGTCACCACACGTGCAATGGTGCTGCCGCTGCCGGCAATCTGGTAGGTGAAGGTCGCTGTGCCGGGGCGTGAAGATTGGGGCGGAAGCACTTCCACGCGTCTAGAGTCTGTTGCCAGCGTAAGAGGCTGCAACGCGCTCAGCGTCGTCGCTGCCGGCTGCACTTTCACGACGGTGCTCGTCTGGCGGTCCTTGTTGGCCCCGTCCCTGATCGAGCCCTTGAGCGTGTACTCACCGACGCCGACAGGGACAAGCTTGTAAGTCTCGCTGGTTTGGGTGGCCGTCACAAACTCCAACTGAGCGATATCGGTTCTCACTGTGCTGTCGTCGATACGGAACCCGGAGGGTAAGACGGAGTCGCTGAGAGACGGCGAAGTACCGTAGGTGAGGACATAAGGGTTTCTGGCGCCAGGGAACGCGTCGAGGAACGAGATTTCCGGGCCACTTATCACACGACTCAGAGAGGTCTCCCCAAGAGGCCACTGAAACTCGGGCTGCTCGATAAAGCCCGGATAGCTCCAATACTGGGGCGCGGCCAGCAGGGGCTGCACGCGAATGTCTGTGTTGTTGGGGTTGTTAAATGTGACCACATACACGTCTTCAATGTTCGGCCCGCGCGCGGAAGGCGCTGATGAGGGTACTTCTCTCCAGTAAGCGGGTGTCTCCATAAACTGCTGGTAATCCAAGTTAAACATTCCCAGCGGCAGCCTTTCCGGAGAGTTGGTCAGCACCCTGATTGTGTATTCCTGGTCGCGTAGCACCGTGCCGGGTAGTTGCTGCTTGACCTCCACCCACGGCAGTGCTTGTCCATTAATGTTGAGTGTCAGCTCGGCAGTCGCTGCTTCGTGGTTGGCATCTGCAACCTGCGTGGCGGTGAATTTCACTGTACCGCCTTGGGCGATCCACACGGTCTTCCCGTCACCGAGAAGCTTGATCGCGTTGGTGTTGGTGGTGGAGGTCACAGCGTAAGTCACGGAGGCGGTACGGGAAAGGCCGGTGGCGAGGTCGACCGACCCAGCCTGGAGTTCAAACGGCTTGTCGTTGACGGTTTTGGTGAGCGTCGACGATGAAAAACTGAGCGTGGGCTTGCCTATTCTCACTGTCACGGAGCCTCTGCTCACATCGACACCGTTCTGCATCGCGAACAGTGTGGTGGTGCCCACGCCTGTGGCCTTGATAGTGAGGCCGTTGACTGTGGCTACAGCGGTGTTTTCAACCCGGTAAGTTACAGGGCCGGCTGCGCCGGACACAGTCGATCCCAGCGTCTGACTTGCGCCGTAGGTAAATTCCACCGCGGGAACTGTGTTGGGCAATGCGCTGATGGTCAATGTAGATTCAGTGCTGCCAGCCGCGAACTGCGGGGTGGCGGCCTGCTCAGCCACCAAAATGATCGTGCCCGTGTTGAGGGGCTTCACGGTTGTGACGTTGTCCAGCGTGGTGACAGTGGCGATGGTCGCCATGGCTGGGTCTTTCAAACGATAGGTGATGGCCCCATTGCTATTGAGTGACTGCGCCGCCGGCAGATCGTTGCCGATGACATAGGCGGCTCCTGCGACATAGGTTTTAGAACCCAGTGTCCAGGTCTGGAAGACCGGGACCTCGCCAGTCAGCTGTACCTTGTACTCGGCGGTGGCGGCAGCGAAGGGCGTTGCGGCTTGCTGGGTCGCCACGATGCGGGTTTCGCCCACCTTCTTGGGTGTCACCTCGCCTGTGCTGGCATTGACACTGGCTACGTCGGGTTGGGTGCTGCTGTAGCTGATGGCGCCTCTGCTATAGGGGCTGGTGGCCGTTTGCGTGAAGGGCGTCACGTTGGTGGCCAGCCGCTGTATCTGCGCCTGGGCAAACTTCAATTGAGGCACGGTGGTGACGGACAAGCCCTGGATGGAGGGGGAAATGGCCCAAATCAAAAGGGGCGCCGCGCATAGCAGCAGCACGAGCAGATTGCGGACTCGGGTAAACAGTGTCTTCATGGGGGACGGCCCTTTCGCGGTGAAGGGGTAGGTAAAGGGATATGGAAGGGCTTTGTGGCGGCGCAGAAATTTATCGGCCGACCACGTTAAAGGTGATGACTGACGTTTGACCCGGCTGGACCACGACCGCTTCGACGGGCTGGGTGACCCCGGCGCCCGGATTGGCGAAGGCCCGTATCGCGATGCGTACGCGGCCATCAGGCGTGACGGACACCAGCCGCTCGCCGTTCAGGCCGGTGGCGTCGGGGCCCACCGGTACGCCGTTGATGGAGAGCGAGAACAAGGCCAATGCCTGCGGGCCGGACAGTGTGACCAGCAGCCCGTCTGGCGTAGCGCTCACCTGCGCGCCGTTGAGTGCAGTTTTGTCGATGCTGGCGAGCAGGTAGGGCTTGGCTGTCATGTCCACGCGTGCGAGCACGGTGGTGGGCAGCTCTATCGGCCGGCGGAAGACCTCGTCAAGCCGGTTGATGCCCCGGCCCGTGGCCGTTTGGGCCGGTGCACATGATGACGGCGAACGGCCGCCGAGTGGGACGGAGTAGGCCATCACGATCTGTGTGCTGCTGGGCGCGCTGTCGCGGCCGTTGTTGCGGGTCAATCCGACGGACCAGGGGCCGCGGCCCACGGCGAGCTGAAATCTTTCGCCGCTTACGCCGATGTTGAAGCCAGCGTCGAGGCGCCAGCAACCGGACAGCTGTTGCTGCAGGTCGGCGCTGATGTTCGCGCGGCGGTCGCGCGAGGAACTGCCGTCTTGAAAGTTATAGCGAACGGACTCGGAACCCAGGCCGAGCTTGAGCCGGGAATTGGCCCAGGGCTGCAGGCCCAGTGACACGCCCATCCCCATGAGCTGGCCGGGTGCGATGCGCCGTGGATCGATCAGGAAGCGAAGCTCGGTCGCCGTGTCCTCGGTCATCATTTTTTGGCTCATCTCCGGTGCCCGGGCCCGTGCCGTGTAGAGCCGCACCCCGGCATCGGTGATGGCGCCCATGTCCTGGAAGTCGCGTTGCAGGTTGATCCGGAAACTGCCCTGACTGACTGTGGCCTTGTCGGGACCCGAATAGAACGCGTAGGTGTCGGTGCGGCGCAGGTAACCTGCGGACACGCCGAGGTACCAGGGCTTGGGCAGTGAATACAGGCTGTTGACCACGATATCGAGCTGGTCCGAGCCCTTGACGGCGTTGATGCCCCAGGCCCAGTTTTCGTCGATCACGCGGGCGTAGTCGACGCCCACGTTGCCGCCGGTCTGGCTGTCTACGCCCAAGCGCACATCCATGCGTTCTTCGGTGTTGTCCCGGCGATACCGGATCTCGCGCTCGCCAACTGCCACGTTGCCGATCTGCAAGCTCGGCAAAGCCGGCCGGGGCCGGCTGTTGGGAAACGATGGGCCGCCATCCGCAGGCACTTCGGGCCTGCCGGCAACGGAGGCCGGAGACCGTGTGGCGGAGGTGGTTTGGGCAAGGGCAACTGGAAGTTGCGCTGCGCTGCAGGCAAGTGCCCAGCAGAAGACGGGAATGGGTCGCATGGATCGCTGTAGGCCGGAGGTTTCTATCCACAGCAGACTAAAACAGGGGCTGTTACCAATGCGTTACGCATGTAATGTGCATGTTCCCTTTCGACGTAGCGTGAGGTTTTTTCAGCTTGCGCGCCGCCTTGCACGTGCCCAAACCAGCTTCGGTCTGGCCTGGTTGGCGAAGCGCATATCGCCAGGCCCGTCGATTTGACGCTGCGTCTTCACCCAGGGCGGCTTGGAGCTCACGCCTTGATGGTCATTCGCAGGCCGTTTCAGCTGCGGCTGATTTCACGATCGGGTGAGGCGGATTACTAGCATGAAGTTGGCCTGCAACCGTTGACCTGCTTGAACATGTAGCTATGATTTTTATAGCAAGGCGTTCGAGCCATGTGCAGAGTGCTTGGCCTCGTACATCACGAAACCGACGCATCTGCTCTTGCGGCCACCCCATCCTCGCGGATGAGGCCGCGCATTTTTAGGGGAGTGCGGTGGTGAGTGTCATGGCAGCCAGTCGTAGGCTGCAGTGCGGGTGGGCAAGCCGTAGCGGGCTTCGTAGACAGGGCCCAGAAAGTACAGGCCATCCGGTGAAAAGGTGGGTGCGGCGGCATCGCGGCTGCGCGCGTCCCTCACCTCGGCCAGCCAGCCAGGCGGGTAATTGCCCTGGCCGACGGCTACCAGGCAACCCATGATGTTGCGGATCATGTGGTGCAAAAAAGCGTTGGCCTCGAACTCGAAGCGCCAGTACTTTGAGCCTGTTCCGGCGCGCTCGGAAATGTCGATCCGGCTGATGGTTTTGACGGGAGACTTGGCCTGGCACTGCGCGGCCCGGAAAGAGCTGAAGTCGTGTTCGCCGATGAGGTGCGTGATCGCCTCGCGCATGGCGGCGCCGTCCAGCGGCCGGTAGACCCAGCCGACACGCCCGGCTTCGACGCTGGGGCGCACCGGCGATTCCAGCACGACATACGCGTACCGTCGTGCGATGGCGCTGCCGCGGCAATGAAACTCGTCGGGGACTTCCCGCGCCCATTGGACGGCGATGTCTGAAGGCAGGAAGGTGTTTGTGCCGCGCACCCATGAAGCGATATCGCGCTGCAGGGGGGTGTCGAAGTGCACGACCTGCATCAGCGCATGCACGCCGGCGTCGGTGCGGCCGCAGCAGAGGGTACGGATCGGCTGGGCGGCAAATTTTGCGAGGGCGAGCTCCAGCTTGTCTTGTACGGTGTTGCCCGAGAGCTGGCTTTGCCAGCCCTCGTAAGCACTACCGCTGTAGCTGACGCCGAGTGCAATCCTCACGGTTGGACCCTGCTGGCGCGCAGTGAACGCAGTGCGTTCAGGCTGCGCTCAAGACAAGGCGTTCAGGAACGCCTGCGCCTTGACTTTCAGGGGACCGCTGGCTTCGGCCAGCACTTCCTCTGCCAGCGACCTGGCGCCATCCGTGTCGCCCAGCGAGCGGAACTCTTCAGCCAGCAGGAACTTGGTTTCCAGCGGGCTGTCGGAAGAGGCTTCCATCGCCACCGGTGCCGGGCTTTCAGTCGTGGGGCCGTTCAGGTCGAGCGACAGCGAGCCGAGGTCGAACTCCAGCATGCCGCTGTCGGCAACTGCAGGCGCAGGTGCCGGGGCGGGCGCCGCCTTGGCGGCTGCAACCGGCTTGGGTGCAGGCGTGAAAGGTTCGGGTGTGAAGTTCAGGCCTTCGGACAGGAACGAAGCGTCGGGTTCCGGTGCTTCGGGAGCTTTGGCCGCTGCCGCTGCCGGCAGTGCGACGGTGGCGCTTCCAAAGTCCATGTCCATTGACGGCTCAGGCTGGGGCTTCATGGCAACCGTAGGCTCAGGTGGCCGGGGAGCGGGTGCAGGGGGAGGGGCTGAAATCGCCACCGGGGCCACTTCAGGCTCGTCGCCAAGCGAAAAGTCCAGGTCGAGGTCCACATCCACAGAAGGCGCCGGCGGTGGCGCCGATGGCGTGATGGGAGCCGGCTGGGTCGCCATGGACAGGGTGCCACCGGGGTTGAACGATGCGCCGCCGGGCTGGCCGCCTGGCTGGTACATCGGGTTGGCGGGATCCAGCTCGCGGCCCATCTCGGTGATGTAAGCCCATTCAGGGCCGTTGCCATGGGTGAGGTTGAAGGCTTCGACGGCTACCGTTTCAAACGCCTTACTGTCCCGGCGTTTGGCATAGATTTCCATCAACTTGGCATGGATGGCCACGCGCATCGGGCTGGTGCGCATCGCTTCCTTGAGGATTTCTTCGGCTTGCAAGTCACGGCCGTAGGCCAGGTACACATCGGCTTCGGCTACCGGGTCGACGTCGCCAGCGGCGTCAAGCTGGCTAGGCGAATACACCAGTGAAGAGCCCGTGACGTTGCTCTCATTGGTGTCTATGCGCTGGCCGCCGCTGGCGCCGAAAAAAGAATCCGGCTGCAATCTGCTTTCGAGGAAAGAACTGTCAACCTGGGCCGAACTGCCGCGCTGGCGATAGCGGTAGAAACCGAATCCGGCCAGCAGCAGCAAGAGGCCGCCTGCAATGGGAAGCGTCAGCGGGTTCTCGAGCAACTCGTCAACCAGGCTGAGCTCCGGAGGAGGCGGCGGCGGGGTGACGGGTTTTTTCTTGACGACCGGTGGAGCGGCGACAACGGGTGCCGCCTCGCTGGCTGCGGCAGCGGGCTGGGATGCGGCTGCAAGCGGCGCAACACTTGAGGGTGCCGCAAGTTCAGGGGCTGCGGCGGCTGGTACGCTGCTGCTGGCGGCTTGCACAGCGGGAACCGCTGCTGTTGCCGCTGGCGCTGCGGGTGCTGTAACGGGTGCGGGGCTGGCCGGTGTCGCGGGGGCAACAGGCGCGGCGACGCTGGAAGGCGCTGTCACGGCCACGCCCGGTGCCTTGGTGGTGCCGGTTCCTGCTGCGGGTGCCGCGGCGGCGGGCGATGCAGGCGCTCCGCTCAGCTTGTTGAGGTCGCTGATGTTTTTGGACAGTTCGGCCACCCGTGTGGAGGCTTCCTTGGCTTGCCGTTCCTTGGCAATCTTGTCTTCGGCAGCCGTCGCCGGCTTGCCTTGCACTGCGCCTTTGGAGAGCGTCAGCTTGTCGGGGGTGGTGCTGGCGGGTGCGCGGTCTTCGACCTTGGCTTGCACCTTGCCGCCGGCCTGGCGGTCGGCGCCGGCCATTTGCGTTGCCGGCACGCCTTCGGCGAGTTTGCGGCGGAAAGCGTTGAAATCCTTGCTTTGCGCGACGATGGTCTGGCTGGCTTCGCTGGCGGAAATGGCGCTTGCCGTTTCGGCGCTCGGAATGTCCAGCACCGCGCCGGACTTGACCCGGTTGACGTTGCCGCCGATGAAGGCGTCAGGATTGCTTCTGAGCAGGGCGACCAGCATCTGGTCCAGCGATACGCTGGCGGGCTTGTTCTGGGCGGCGATTTTGCCGGCGGTGTCACCCGCTTTGACGGTGACCTGCTTGTCGCCGCCTGCAGGCACTTTTTCAAGGCTTGCCGCGGGCGCCTTGGCCACAGGGGCTGGGCGGGCGGGTGCGCCGGAAGAGGCGCTGGGGGAATAAGGAATGGAGGCGATGCCTTTGGCCGGCGGTGCGACAGGCAGGGGCCTGGACAGGATGGGCGCTGTCGGGGCTACGGCCGAACCCGCACCGCTGGATCGCAGCGCCGGCGGGTCAAACAGCATGGTGTAGTCGCGTGTGATGCGTCCGTTGGCCCAGTTGGCCTCAAGAATCAGGTCGACAAACGGTTCGGTGACAGGCCGGCTGCTGCTCAGGCGCAGGTAGGACCGGCCGTCGGCGCGGCGTTGCAGGCTGACCTCGACGCCGGCCACGACTGAGCCGTATTCGAGCCCTGCCGCCTTGAAGACGGCGGCGGGTGCCACGCCGGCCTTGAGGCTGGAGGCCTCATCGGGTTTGATGTCTGCGATGTCAATTTCCGCACGAAGGGGCTCGCCCAGTGCCGATTGAACCGTAATCCGGCCCAGCGCTAGCGCGTGGGCCTCCAGACTTGCCAGGCTGCCCAGAAGTGCAATGGCACTCGCCAGGGCGCCGATACGCCAACGACCGCGATTATTCATGGGGTTGTGAGCCTCCAGTGCTCGGTCTGCATGTAACTTTATTCTGCTTAAGCGCACAAAAACCTCGATGCGAATTTTCGAAAAACAACCTTAACATCAAGGCATTAGGCTGACAAGCTAAGACACCACTTAAGTTTTGACACAGCGAGTTAGCGTCAACTTACAAGTTTCGGATGTTGTCTGACGACAACGTCTTGTCACAAGTGGTTACGGGTGAGCGGCTACATGTTGGCAGCCACTCACCTCAATTAATTCAGGCTTGCAGCAGGATGCGCAGCATGCGGCGCAGCGGTTCGGCCGCGCCCCACAGCAACTGGTCGCCCACGGTGAAGCCGCCCAGGTAGTCGGGGCCCATGGCCAGCTTGCGAAGGCGGCCCACCGGGATTTGCATGGTGCCCGTCACTGCCACGGGAGTCAGATCCTTGATGGAGGCTTCACGCGTGTTGGGCACGACTTTGACCCATTCGTTGTCGGCGGCGATCATCGCCTCGATATCGGACAGGGGCACGTCCTTCTTCAGCTTGAAGGTCAGCGCCTGGCTGTGGCAGCGCATGGCGCCTATGCGTACGCAGAAGCCGTCGACAGGGGTTTCGGCCGTGCCGAAGCTGGCGCCCTGGCCGAGGATCTTGTTGGTTTCCGCGCCGCCTTTCCACTCTTCCTTGCTCATGCCGTTGCCGAGGTCCTTGTCGATCCAGGGGATCAGCGAGCCGCCCAGCGGCACGCCGAAGTTGGCGGTCTCGTCGCCGGTCAGGGATTGCTGCCTGGCAAGCACGCGGCGGTCAATTTCCAGGATGGCCGATTTGGGGTCGTCCAGCAGGGCGCGGACTTCGCTGTTCAGGGTTCCGTACTGGGTGAGCAGCTCGCGCATGTGCTGCGCGCCGCCGCCTGACGCGGCCTGGTAGGTCATGCTGGTCATCCATTCGACCAGGCCGGCCTTGTACAGCGCACCCACGCCCATCAGCATGCAACTGACGGTGCAGTTGCCGCCTATCCAGTTCTTGCCGCCCTTGGCCATGGCGTTCTGGATGACCGGCAGGTTGACCGGGTCCAGGATGATGATGGCGTCGTCGTTCATGCGCAGGGTGGAGGCCGCGTCAATCCAGTGGCCCGTCCAGCCGGCTGCGCGCAGTTTGGGAAAGACTTCAGAGGTGTAGTCGCCGCCTTGCGCCGTGATGATGATGTCGCATTTTTTCAGCGCTTCAATGTCAAAGGCGTCTTTCAGCGTGGTTTCGTTCTTCGCCTGGGCGGGGGCTTTGCCGCCGGCGTTGGAGGTCGAGAAGAAAACCGGCTCGATCAGGTCGAAGTCGCCTTCGGCCTGCATGCGGTCGATCAGGACCGAGCCGACCATGCCGCGCCAGCCGACGAGTCCCGTGAGATTGCCTTTGAGTTTCATTGCGTTGCCCTTCAAAAAGTCAAAAATAAAGCTTTTTGGCCCGGCTCATCGAGCCGGCAGGGCACGACGAACCAGGCTTGCTAGCCTTTAATGGTGGTCGTTTTGGTGATCTGGGCAAAAACCGGCGCAGCGCTGATCGCGCGCGAAGCGGCGATGAAGCGGGTGAGTGCGGGATTCTTGCGCATGGTCTTGATTGTAGCCAGACCAGCCTTTACCGGGGCTGACAGCTGCCAAAACCGCCGGCAAAGCGCCGGTTTTGGACGGTTTTGCGGCGAAAAAACGTCAGCTTAAAGCCTTCACTACGGCGTTGCCCATCTCCACCGTGCCGACTTTTGTCGTGCCCTCGCTGTAGATATCCGGCGTGCGCAAACCCTGGCTCAGCACGGCATCCACGGCTTTTTCGATGCGGGCGGCGGCTTCGGGCTGGTTCAGGCTGAAGCGCAGCATCATGGCCGCGCTCAAAATCGTTGCCAGCGGATTCGCCACGCCTTTGCCGGCAATGTCGGGTGCGCTGCCGTGGCTGGG
The DNA here is from genome assembly GCF_003711205.1 of Polaromonas sp. SP1. NCBI lineage: Bacteria > Pseudomonadati > Pseudomonadota > Betaproteobacteria > Burkholderiales > Comamonadaceae > Polaromonas > Polaromonas sp. SP1. The sequence continues at coordinate 2,613,840 of NZ_CP031013.1, forward strand.
TTCGTACAGGCCCTGGTTTTTGTCGTTCAGGCTGGCTGAGGGCAGCATGCCGATGGAGCCGGTCAGCATGGCCGCGGCGTCGGACAGGATGTCGCCGAACATGTTGCCGGTGACGACCACGTCAAACTTCTTGGGCGCTTTCACCAGCTGCATGGCGGCGTTGTCCACATACATATGGTCCAGCGCGACGTCGGGGTATTCCTTGCCGACTTCGGTGACCACGTCTTTCCAGAGCTGGAAGGTTTCCAGCACGTTGGCTTTGTCGACGCTGGTGACGCGCTTGTCGCGTTTGCGGGCCGCCTGGAAGGCGACATGGGCGATGCGCTCGATTTCAGGGCGCGAATAACGCATGGTGTCAAAGGCTTCTTCCGAGCCGGGGAAGTGGCCGTCGGGCGAGACGCGCCGGCCGCGCGGCTGGCCGAAGTAGATGTCGCCGGTCAGCTCGCGGATGATGAGGATGTCCAGGCCGGACACCAGCTCGCGTTTCAGGCTGGAGGCGTCCACCAGCTGCGCATAACAAATCGCCGGACGGAAGTTGGCAAAAAGGCCGAGGTTTTTGCGCAGGCCGAGGATGGCCTGCTCCGGGCGCAGCGGGCGGTCGAGCTTGTCGTACTTCCAGTCGCCGACGGCGCCGAACAGCACGGCGTCGGCGTCTTTGGCGAGCTTGAGTGTGGACTCGGGCAGCGGGTGCCCATGGGCCTCATAGGCGGCGCCGCCGACCAGTGCGCTTTCGGTCTCAAATTGGAGGTCGAGCGCCTTCAGTACCTTGACGGCTTCCGCGACGATTTCGGTGCCGATGCCGTCACCCGGGAGAATTGCGATTTTCATGAGATTGCCTAAAGGAGTTAAGGGTCAGAAATTGAGCTGCTTCCTGATGTCCAGGTACATGCGATCTTCGGGTGTGGTTTCCCAGTCGTAGTGTTTCCCCGAACAGGACAGGTTTAGATTGAAATAGGAAGATGCCCAGGAAACAACGATGGGCCGTGCTGCGGGCTGATCGAGCATTCGGGAGGCCAATTCGAGGGTTTCCTGCTCATGCCAAGTCGCCAGCCAGTCAGCGCGTTCCATTACGGATTCTTCAAATGCCTTTGTTCCCGGCGCGGCCAGGTTGCCCAAAGGTGCCCCGCCATCGATTTGCGCAGCCAGCGTGGCCTTGTTCTGCAGGTATTTTTCTGAACCCCAATATTCCGGAGAGCGCGGCACTTCGTGACATTTCCAGATGGCGACGCCGAAGTGACGCAAATAGGCTTTGTGGACGTCCTGGTGCATTTCGATTTTTTTCGCAAGTTCCATTCGCTTGGCCCAGGTTGGATCAAGTCGATGCCGTTCGTTTCTCTCGAGGACATTTCTCTCATGGAGAGCTTTCGCATCGGCCCTGACTGACTCCGAGAAAGCGCGGGCCGCCGCCGCGCGTGCATCCACCGGCTCCTGCGCCGACGCAAACAGAGCCTGCAACGCAAGACCACAAAACAAGGCGTTTCGCCCCAGAGCAGAAAAGTTGTAATCCGTGCCCGGCCATGAACCACGAATAGTGCGGTTGAACCATGACTTGAGCCCCGGCAGCCTGAGTTCGAAAATCTTGAATTTGTCGTCGGTGCTGTCACCCGGGAAAGTTGCGACTCTCATTTACTATCTTTTTTATAGCGGCTAGCCAAGGTGGTTATTGGGCTGGAGCACGATTTTGTTGTTAATCAGTCAGCCGGCCACGGTGTGGTTCAGCCACGGTTTGGTCGCCAGGCGCTCGGCCTCAAAGGCCTTGATCTTGTCGCTGTTGCGCAAGGTCAGGCCGATGTCGTCCAGGCCGTTGAGCAGGCAGTACTTGCGAAACGCCTGCACGTCGAAGGGGAGCTCTTCGCCTTGCGGCTTGACGATGACTTGCCGCTCCAGGTCGACCGTGAGCTGGTAGCCGGGGAAGGCCAGCGCTTCGTCAAACAGCTGGGCGACTTGTGCTTCAGGCAGCACGATGGGCAGGAGGCCGTTCTTGAAGCTGTTGTTGAAGAAGATGTCGGCGTAGCTGGGCGCGATGATGGCGCGAAAGCCGAACTGGTCGAGCGCCCAGGGCGCGTGCTCGCGCGAAGAGCCGCAGCCGAAGTTCTTGCGCGCCAGCAGGATGGAGGCGCCGGCGTAGCGCGGCTGGTTGAGCACGAAGTCGGGATTGGGTTTGCGGCTGGCCGGGTCCTGGCCGGGAAAGCCCGGGTCCAGGTAGCGCCATTCGTCAAACAGGTTGGGGCCGAAGCCGGTCTTGCGGATGGACTTGAGGAACTGCTTGGGGATGATGGCGTCGGTGTCGACGTTCTCGCGGTCCATCGGGGCGACGAGGCCCTTGTGTACGGTGAATTTCTGCATGGTGCGGCTCTTTAGGAGAATTTTCTGATGTCGACAAAGTGGCCGTGTACCGCCGCGGCTGCGGCCATGGCAGGGCTCACCAGGTGCGTACGGCCACCGGCGCCCTGGCGGCCTTCAAAGTTGCGGTTGCTGGTCGAGGCGCAGCGCTCACCCGGCTCCAGCCGGTCGGCGTTCATGGCCAGGCACATCGAGCAGCCTGGCTCACGCCATTCAAAGCCGGCGGCCACGAAGATCTTGTCCAGGCCTTCACGTTCGGCCTGTTCTTTCACCAGGCCGGAGCCCGGCACGACCATCGCCAGTTTCACGTTTTTGGCGACCTTCTGGCCGATCTTCTTGACGATGGCGGCCGCTTCGCGAATGTCTTCGATGCGGCTGTTGGTGCAGGAGCCGATGAACACCTTGTCGACATACAGGTCGTTGAGCGCCTTGCCCGGCTGCAGGCCCATGTAGGTGAGTGCGCGCTCAATGGCGCCGCGCTTGTTGGCGTCTTTTTCCTTGTCGGGGTCAGGCACGCGGTCGTTGATGGACAGCACCATCTCGGGCGAGGTGCCCCAGGTGACCTGCGGCAGGATCTGGCTCGCGTCAAGCTCGACCACGGCGTCGAATTTTGCGTCGGCGTCGGAGTGCAGCGTGTTCCAGTACTTGACGGCCATGTCCCATTCAACGCCGGTGGGCGAGAGCAGGCGGCCTTTGACGTAGTCGATGGTCTTCTGGTCGACGGCGACGAGGCCCGCGCGTGCGCCGCCTTCGATCGCCATGTTGCAGACCGTCATGCGGCCTTCCATGCTGAGCGCGCGGATGGCCGCGCCGGCAAATTCGATCGTGTAGCCGGTGCCGCCGGCCGTGCCGATCTTGCCGATGATGGCCAGCACGATGTCTTTGGCGGTGAGGCCGGGCGCCAGCTTGCCTTCGACCTTCACGAGCATGTTTTTGGCTTTTTTGGCCAGCAGGGTTTGGGTGGCCATCACGTGCTCGACCTCGCTGGTGCCGATGCCGTGCGCCAGTGCACCGAAAGCGCCGTGGGTGGAGGTGTGCGAGTCGCCGCAGACGACCGTCATGCCGGGCAGCGTGGCGCCGTTTTCAGGGCCGATGACATGCACGATGCCCTGGCGCTTGGACATGAAAGGAAAGAAGGCCGCAGCGCCGAATTCCTTGATGTTGCTGTCCAGCGTGGTGATCTGCTCTTTGCTCACCAGGTCGGTGATGCCGTCGTAGCCGAGCTCCCAGCCGGTGGTGGGCGTGTTGTGGTCGGCGGTGGCGACGATGGAGCTGATGCGCCAGACCTTGCGGCCGGCCTCGCGCAGGCCTTCAAACGCCTGCGGGCTGGTGACTTCGTGCACCAGGTGGCGGTCGATGTAGAGGATGGAGGTGCCGTCTTCTTCGGTATGAACGACGTGCTCGTCCCAGATTTTGTCGTAGAGGGTGCGTCCCATGGTTTTCCTTCGTGGTCTCTTGTTGTGGCTGTCGTTGTGTCGTTGGCAGCGTGTCGCGGTGGGTGATTCTAGGCGGCTGCCCCGGCGGGGGCGGCTGCGTTTTTGGCGGGTTTGGCGGCGGCGATGGCTGCCTGCGCCGTGGGCAGCGTCAGGTGTTCGACCAGCAGCCGGGCCGTCAGCGGCAGGGTGGAAAAGTCGCGCGCCACCAGCTGGATCTGGCGCTCGGCCCAGGCGTCGAGCAGCGGAACGGATTCGAGCTCGCCGACGCCATGCATGAGCTCAAAGGCGCGCTGCGGCATTACGCCTACGCCCAGGCCGTTGTGGATCATGCGGCACATGGCGTCCAGGCCGGTGACGTGGATACGCAGCTTGATGGTGCGGCCCAGCCGCGCGGCGGCTTCGCGCATGGCCAGGTAGATGGAGCTGTTGGAATGCAGGCCGACCTGGTCGTAGTCCAGGGCTGCTTCAAATTTGATAGCGCCCTGTGCACACAGCGCGTGGCCCCTGGGCACAATCAGCACCAATTTGTCATTGCGGTAGGGCAGCACCTGCAAATCACCCGCGCCGTCGGCGGTGTTGCAGATGCCCAGGTCGGCCGCGCCTTCCTGCACTGCGCGCACGACCTCGGTGCTCAGGTGCTCTTCCAGGTCGATCTTGATGCCGGAATGCTCGCGGGTGAAGGCGCCCAGGTCTTCGGGCAAAAACTGCACGATGGCCGAAATGCTGGCGTGCACGCGCACATGGCCGCGCACGCCGTCGGCGTATTCGCTGAGCTCGCTCTGCATTTTCTCGAGGCTGAACAGCACCGAGCGTGCATGGTGCAGCAGGCTCTCGCCGGCGGGCGTCAGGTCGACGCCGCGGGTGTGGCGGTACAGCAGCGGCGTGTCCAGCGTGGCTTCGAGGTCGCTGAGGCGCTTGCTCACGGCCGAGGCGGCGATGAACTCGCGCTCGGCCGCCTTGCCGATGCTGCCCAGCTCGCACACGGCCACAAAGAGCTGAAGCGAGGTCAGGTCAATGCGGCGGGCGAAATTGCGTTCGGAGCTTTTGATGGACATGGTGGGCCGGTCATCGCCTTTGACGACGGTGAATACCGATTTTGCTACGATAAATTGAGATTTGCCATCGCAATACGCGATGACTGACTTGCCGGAATGGGGGCTGGGGTGCAGCTTTGCACCGGCGCCGGTTTAACCCTGTTTTAGGGCTCCAGCCCAATCTACACCTTGGGTATGCGCTATCAAAAAAATAGCAAAACCCCGGCTTAAACCCTTTTGGGCAGGCGCTGCAGGTCTGCCGCGACGCGCGCCAGGACTTCCGCCCAGTCGCCCAGCGCCTTTTGTCGGTACAGGCGCATGCCGGCGTACCAGGGCGTGGTCTCGCCCGCCACGCCCCAGCGCCAGTCGGCCGCGGCGCTCAAAAGCAGCCAGGTCGGCACGCCCAGGCTGGCCGCCAGGTGCGCCGGCAGGCTGTCGACGCTGATGACCAGGTCCAGCTCGGCCATCAGGGCGGCGGTGGCCTGCAGGTCGGTGAACGACGCGCTGTAGTCGAACACGGCCGGCAGCGCGAAGGCCTGCAGTTCCGCGTTGCGCTCGTTCTTCTGCACGACGTACCAGTCCACGTCCGGCAATTGCTGCAGCAGGGGCAGCAGGACCGGGGTGGCGATGGAGCGGTTGTGCTCATAGAGGTTGTTGGCATCGCCGCTCCAGGCCAGGCCAACTTTTTTGCGCGCGTCGCCGGCGGGCAGCCGCGCCTTCCAGCCGGCCCGGAGCTTTTCATCGGCCGAAAAGTAGGCGCCGCTGGAGGCCAGCTCGGCCGGCTCGAGGCCGAGAACCGCCGGCAGGGCGGCGGCCGGCACCCAGGCGTCATGCCGCGCAAGCAGGTCAAAAAAACCGGTTGCGCCTTCATGGGAAAACGCCGGGTAAGCCCAGCGGTTGCCGCTGAAAAACGCCGCGTGGTGGAAGGCGTGCAGGGCGACTTCTTTGGCGCCGCGCCGCGTCAGCTGTTCCATCAGCCTGGCGAACATGATGAGGTCTCCCGTGCCGCCCCAGCCCGTCACCAGGATGGACTTGCCCTCCACAGGGTCGCCCTTTTTCAGCAGGGGCCGGGCGGTGGCCAGGGCCCAGGGCGAGTGCGTTTCCAGGCCTTGCGGGCTCCAGTACCAGCTCAGTTCCTGCCAGCCCTCGTGCCAGTGGCCCAGGCGCAGCAAGGCATAACCCAGGTGGATATGAAAATCCAGGTCGTCCGGCTTCAGGGCGGCGGCTTGGCGGTAGTGCGGCAGCGCGCGGTCAAACTGCCCCAGCCGGTCCAGCACCTCGGCCAGGTTGAAGTGGTGGCCTGCGTTGCCGCTGTCGGCGGCCAGCAGCTTTTCGCGCGATGCCAGTGCGACCTCATGCAAGCCCAGCTGCTGTGCGACGGTGGCGATGTTGAAGTGCACGGCCATGTCGTGCGGCGCCAGCGCGGCAGCCTGGAAGCTGGCGTCCAGCGACGCCTGCCTGGCGCCCAGAATGTAATGCACGTTGGAAAGCTCCAGCCACGCCTGCAGGCTGCCGGGGTCGCGTTGCACGCAGGTCTCGAGCACGGCGCGCGCCAGCGCGGGCTCACCCTGCGACAGCAGCTCACGGGCAACGGCAAGGAGTGCGGGGAGTTTTTCCATGCGCAGGTTTCAAGCGCCGTGCCTGTGCGCCGGCATCAAAGCTTTTTCAGGACGAACTCGATGCCGCATTCGGAGAAGGCGGTGCGTGTCTGATCAAAGCGAACATAGCCGGGCAGAAAGGTGTGGTTGAGCTGCTCGATTTTTTCGATGCCGACTTCGGTGTCGAAGGATTGCAGCAGCTCCAGCATGTTGATCGAGACGGGCGACCAGCTATGGCGTTTGAAAATGGTGAAGCTGTGCTTGTGGTCGTCGTTGAAGCTTGAGGGCCACACGCCCTGCTCGTACAGGTCTTCGTCGGGAACGGTGACCACCATGTAGCCGCCCGGCTTGAGCACGCGCAGCCAGTGCCGCAGGGCGATGCGCGGGTCCACCACGTGCTCCAGGCAGTGGGCCGAGTAGACGAAGTCGAAGCTGGCGTCGCGCACATTGGCCAGGTACTGGGCGTCGCCCTGCGCCCAGTCATAGACCGTGACGCCCAACATGCGCGGAAAGAGGCCCCTGTACAAACCGATGCTGTCGGGCCCGCCGCCAATATCGATGCCGTGGCCCACCAGCCAGCGATTGCCGAAACGCGCGTCCTGCAGGCGCCGGTTGAGGGAGGTGGACGTGGTGCCGGGCACGCCAAGCTGGAGCTCCTGAGCGCCGGTCTGGTCGCCGGGAAGCACCCACGGGTGCAGGTCGTAAGCGCCCCATGCCAGCGGCCAAAGCACCGCGTAGCCGGTGTCGTCGCCGTACCAGTGCAGGCTGTGGGTGGCCGAAAAGCTTTCGAGCAAGGCCACAAAGGCGGCCTCCTGGTCCCAGGCGTTTTCAGCCCAGTCGGGGTTGGCCCCTTGGGCCACCTTGAAATCACGCCGGTAGATGCGCACGTCGTCGACGACGACAAGGGCGTTGGCCGCCTGGCCGCGGATCGCGGCGATCTCGGCCATCAGCGGCAGGCGCTCCTGGGGCGGCCGCGTGGTGTCGCGGTAACTTTGCCCGCCATGGTCGGCGCCGGGGTAATGGGCATCCAGGAACACCAGGCAGCGGTGGGACTGCAGGGCGGCTGCGGTGCTGTCTGCCTGCAAAAAACCGAGGCTGTCTGCCAGCATCACCTGCAGCTGCGGGCCCTGCACGGCGCGTGCGTGCAAGGGCGCAAAGATCTCGCAGGACAAAGCCTGCTGAAAGCCCGCGGCCAGCGCGGCCCTGCAGGAGCCGCCCTCGCCATAGCCTGTCTCGATCAAATGGGTGACCTGGTGGTCAGCCACCAGGCGGTCCAGCCGGAAGCGGTTTAACGCTCCCATGCGGGTTGAAAAGACGCAACAACGGGAAAGCCCATACTGGCGCTTTTCAATCCAGCTGCGGGGTGGCGCTTAGCGCTTGGCCAGCGGCGTGACCTGGCGGGTCGTCGAGCCGGTGAACAGCTGACGCGGACGGCCGATCTTGTACTCGGGGTCGCCGATCATTTCATTGAGCTGGGCGATCCAGCCGACGGTGCGGGCCAGGGCGAACACAGCGGTAAACAGCGGCACGGGGATGCCGATGGCGCGCTGCACGATGCCGGAGTAGAAGTCCACGTTAGGGTAGAGCTTGCGCGAGACGAAATAGTCGTCTTCGAGGGCGATCTTTTCCAGGGCCATGGCCAGCTTGAAGAGCGGGTCGTTTTCCAGGCCCATTTCTTTCAGCACTTCCTTGCAGGTTTCCTGCATGAGCTTGGCGCGCGGGTCGTAGTTTTTGTAGACGCGGTGACCAAAGCCCATCAGCTTGACGCCGGAGCTCTTGTCCTTGACCTGCTTGATGAACTCGCCGATTTTCTCAACGCCGCCCTGCTTCTGGATGTCGCCCAGCATGTTGAGGGCTGCTTCGTTGGCGCCGCCGTGGGCCGGGCCCCAGAGGCAGGCCACACCGGCTGCAATCGCGGCAAACGGGTTGGTGCCGGACGAACCGCACAGGCGCACGGTAGAGGTCGAGGCGTTCTGCTCGTGGTCTGCGTGCAGCATGAAGATGCGGTCCAGGGCGCGCTCGAGTACGGGGTTGACCTTGTACTCTTCGCACGGCGTGGCGAACATCATGTGCAGGAAGTTGCCGGCGTAGCTCAGGTTGTTCTTGGGGTACATGTAGGGCTGGCCCACGGTGTACTTGTATGCCATGGCGACCAGCGTCGGCATTTTGGCGATCAGGCGGATGGCCGAGATGTCGCGATGCTCAGGGTTCGTGATGTCGGTGCTGTCGTGGTAGAAGGCCGACAGGGCGCCGACCAGGCCGGTCATGATGGCCATCGGGTGCGCATCACGGCGGAAGCCGCGCAGGAAAAACTGCATCTGCTCGTTAACCATGGTGTGGTTGGTCACGCGGCTGACGAAGTCCGTTTTCTGGGCGGCGTTGGGCAGCTCTCCGTACAGCAACAGGTGGCAGGTTTCCATGTAGTCGCAGTTGGTGGCCAGCTGCTCGATGGGGTAGCCGCGGTACAGCAGTTCGCCCTTGTCGCCGTCGATGTAGGTGATAGCCGACTGGCAGGAGGCTGTGGACAGGAAACCGGGGTCATACGTGAACATGCCGGTCTGGCCGTAGAGCTTGCGGATGTCGACGACGTCCGGGCCGACATTGCCCTGGTACACCGGCAATTCGATGCTGGGGCTGCCGTTGCTGAAGGACAGGGTGGCTTTGTTGTCAGCTAGCTTCATTTCTTGCTTCTTTCTTTCGTATCAGTGTCGATGGGTGACGGGCTCGTAATCAAGTCAGGGAGCCGGCGCTGCGGGCTGCAGCAACTTTAAAACCTCATGGGCCTCAGAAGTAGAGGCACTTGCCTTGGCCGCTTCATCGGGTAGCTGGCCGGCGACTTTTCTTTTTAACAGCAGGTCCAGCAAATCGTTGTCGGACAACTCCATTAAATCATTCAACCCTTTAGCCTGCCTGACGGTGAGCGTGGCTTCATGGCCCTGGAAGAAGCGCTCTATCAGAAGGTCGTTTTCGAGCAGGCCGCGCCGGCAACGCCACTTGAGCTTGCTCAGGGCACGCTCGTCGAGCAGGGCGTCGGCGGTTTCCATATCGTCGTGAGTCAGGGAACGGTCAGACCGTCCTGAGGACCATCATTTCCTTGATCTTGCCAATTGCCTTGGTCGGGTTCAGACCCTTGGGGCAAACGTCGACGCAATTCATGATGGTGTGGCAGCGGAACAGGCGGTACGGGTCTTCCAGGTTGTCCAGGCGCTCGGCCGTGGCTTCGTCGCGGCTGTCGGCGATGAAGCGGTAGGCCTGCAGCAGGCCGGCCGGGCCGACGAACTTGTCCGGGTTCCACCAGAAGCTGGGGCAGGACGTGGAGCAGCTGGCGCACAAAATGCACTCGTAGAGGCCGTTGAGCTCATCGCGCTCCTCGGGGCTCTGCAGGCGCTCTTTTTCGGGCGGCACGTTGTCGTTGATCAGGTAAGGCTTGATCGAGTTGTACTGCTTGAAAAACTGCGTCATGTCGACGATCAGGTCGCGCACCACGGGCAGGCCGGGCAGCGGCTTGAGGATGATGACTTCGGGCAGCGTGCGCATATTGGTCAGGCAGGCCAGGCCGTTCTTGCCGTTGATGTTCATCGCGTCGGAGCCGCAGACGCCTTCGCGGCACGAGCGGCGAAAGCTGATGGTCGGGTCCTGCGCCTTGAGCTTCATCAGGGCGTCCAGCAGCATGCGCTCGTGGCCGTCAAGCTCCACCTCGATGGTCTGCATGTAAGGCTTGGCATCGGTGTCGGGGTCGTAGCGGTAGATCTTGAAGGTGCGTTTGGTCATGGGGTTCTCGCTTCTTGTGGGGTCGCAGGGCCGTCTGTCGTGTTCGTCTTTTTTAGAACGTGCGGGTCTTCAGCGGCACGGACTCGACGGTCAGGGGTTTCATCTGCACGGGCTTGTAAGCCAGGCGGCTGCCTTCGCTGTACCACAGCGTGTGCTTGTGCCAGTCGGTGTCGTTGCGGCCGTTCGGGTGTTCGGGCGTGTCGCCGTAGTCGTCGACCGAGTGCGCGCCGCGGCTTTCCTTGCGGGCGGCGGCCGACACGATGGTGGCCTGCGCGGCTTCGATCAGGTTTTCGACTTCGAGCGCTTCGATGCGCGCGGTGTTGAAGATCTTCGACTTGTCTTTGAGGCCGATGCTGTTGACGCGATCACGCAGGGCGGCGATCTTGGCGACGCCTTCGTCCATGATGGCCTGCGTGCGGAACACGCCGGCGTGCTGCTGCATGGCGGCGCGCAGGTCGTTGGCCACGTCTTGCGCGTATTCGCCGTCGGTCGCGTTGTCCAGGCGCGCGATACGGGCCAGGGTTTTGTCGGCGGCGTCAAGCGGCAGCGGCTTGTGGGTGGTGGTCTTGGCGAATTCGACGATGTGGTTGCCGGCAGCCTTGCCGAATACCAGCAGGTCGAGCAGCGAGTTGGTGCCCAGGCGGTTGGCGCCGTGCACGCTCACGCAGGAGCACTCGCCCACCGCGTACAGGCCGTTGACGACCTGGCTGTGGTTGTTGGCGTCTTGCGTGACCACCTGGCCGTGGATGTTGGTCGGGATGCCGCCCATCTGGTAGTGGATGGTGGGCACCACGGGAATCGGTTCCTTGGTGATGTCGACGTTGGCAAAGTTGTGGCCGATCTCGAACACCGAGGGCAGGCGCTTCATGATGGCGTCCACGCCCAGGTGGGTCATGTCCAGCAGGATGTAGTCCTTGTTGGGGCCGCAGCCGCGGCCTTCCTTGATTTCCTGGTCCATGGAGCGCGAGACGAAGTCGCGCGGTGCGAGGTCTTTCAGCGTGGGCGCATAGCGCTCCATGAAACGCTCGCCGTTGCTGTTGCGCAAGATGGCGCCTTCGCCGCGGCAGCCTTCGGTCAGCAGCACGCCGGCGCCGGCCACGCCGGTCGGGTGGAACTGCCAGAACTCCATGTCTTCAAGCGGGATGCCGGCGCGCGCCGCCATGCCCAGGCCGTCGCCGGTGTTGATGAAGGCGTTGGTCGATGCGGCAAAAATGCGGCCCGCACCGCCGGTGGCCAGCAGCGTCGTCTTGGCTTCAAAAATGTGCACGTCGCCGGTTTCCATTTCGAGGGCGGTCACGCCCACGACATCACCGGCGGCGTCGCGGATCAAATCCAGCGCCATCCACTCGACGAAGAAGCTGGTTTTTTCCTTGACGTTTTGCTGGTACAGCGTGTGCAGCATGGCGTGGCCGGTGCGGTCGGCCGCGGCGCAGGCGCGCTGCACGGGTTTTTCGCCGTAGTTGGCGGTATGGCCGCCGAAGGGGCGCTGGTAAATCGTGCCGTCGGGGTTGCGGTCAAACGGCATGCCCATGTGCTCGAGGTCGTACACGACCTTGGGCGCTTCGCGGCACATGTATTCGATCGCGTCCTGGTCGCCGAGCCAGTCGGAGCCCTTGACGGTGTCGTAGAAGTGGTAGTGCCAGTTGTCTTCGCTCATGTTGCCGAGCGAGGCGCCGATGCCGCCCTGGGCCGCGACGGTGTGCGAGCGGGTGGGGAACACTTTGGAGAGTACGGCCACGTTGAGGCCGGCGCGCGCCAGCTGCAGCGATGCGCGCATGCCGGAGCCGCCGGCACCGACGATGACGACGTCAAATTTGCGCTTGGGGAGTTTGGATGTTGCTGTCATGATTTTGTGTGGGGTGTCGGTCTTCTTGTCGGGTCTTCAGGTGTGGCGGTGGCTTAAAGGCTCAAAGCCGCCACAGGACCTGGATGCCCCATCCGGCGCAGGCCACCAGCCAGACAATGGTGAAAACATTCAGAACGAGCTTGATGGAGGCGGGCTTGATGTAGTCCATCCAGATGTCGCGCATGCCGACCCACACGTGGTAGAGCAGGGCGACGATGACCACAAACGTCAGCGTCTTCATCCACTGGGACGAGAAGATGCCAGCCCATTTGTCGTAACCGATGGGGCCCTTGCTGAAGATGACCTGGGCCAGCAACAGCACGGTGAAGAGCGCCATCAGGGCGGCGGTGATGCGCTGCGCGAGCCAGTCGCGCAAACCGTAGTGGGCACCGACAACGATGCGCTTGGAGCCGTAGTTAACTGCCATTTTTTTGTGCTTCCATTGTGATCAGTAGAGGCCGAACAGCTTGGCGCCGAGGACGAGCGTGAGGACGATGCTCAGGGCCAGCGTGACGAGGGCGGAAGATTTGCCGAATTCCTTGCTGACGGCGGCATGGCTGACGTCCATCCACAGGTGGCGCAGGCCGGCGATGAAGTGGTGCAGGTAAGCCCAGATCAGGGCCAGCGCCGCCAGCTTCCAGAGGAAACCCGGGAGGCCGAGCATGCCGACATTGAAGGCGGCCTTGAATTTTTCGAAGGAGATTTCCGAGGAGATCGAGGTGTCGAACATCCAGATGATGAAGGGCATCAGCAAAAACATGATGAAGCCGCTGATCCGGTGAAGGATGGAAACCCAGCCAGCAGGTGGCAAACGGTAGGTGGGGAGGTCGGTGAGCGCGTTGATGTTGCGGTACTCGGGCCGCTGGGGACGCTGTTTGGATGCCAGCTCTGTCATTTTTAGCTTTCGTGGGATGTAACTCGGTGGTAACCAGGGATGCAATTACAGCTGAGACTCAAATTCTATTGCAATGCAGCAAATAAGCTTACAACCGCTTGCAGCTTCCGATGAATCCCGTCAACTAAGGTCGTTTTTGTAGTGGTGGGTATCGGTGCGGTACAGCCCGCGGCGCAATTCCATGGGCAGGTCGTTATAGGTATAGGCAGTGCGCTCCACGCTCAGCAAGGGCTCACCCACCGGCACATCGAGCAGGCCGGCCGACGCAGTATCGGCCGCAATGGCACGGATTTTTTCTTCGGCGCGCACCATGTGCACGGCAAATTCGGTTTCAAACAGCGCATACATGGGGCCGCGGTAGTCGGCCAGGCGCTCGGCCGTCAGGCCCTTGAACGGGCCGCCGGGCAGCCACACGTCTTCCAGAATGGTGGGCGTGCCCTGAAAGGCCAGCACGCGGCGAAGCTGCAGCACTGCATCCCCGGTGCGCAGCGACAGCGCGCGGGCGATGTCGGCCGGCGCGCGCAGGCGCTTGCAGTCGATGATCTGCCGCTCGGCCGGGCCTTCGCTGGTGGTGTCGCCGCTGTCGGGTATCAACCGCAGAAAACGGTATTGCACATGCTGCTCGGCATGCGTGGCCACAAACGTGCCTTTGCCCTGGCGGCGCATCACCAGGTTCTCGGCGGCCAGCTCGTCGATCGCCTTGCGCACCGTGCCCTGGCTGACGCGAAAGCGCGCGGCCAGGTCCATCTCGCTGGGAATGGCCTCACCCGGTTTCCATTCGCCGGCCTGCAGGCTTTGCAGGATCAGCACCTTGATCTGCTGGTACAGCGGGCTGAACGCCGGCGCAACGCCTGAACCCGCCAATGCATCGTGGGTGGGCGCGGCTGTGTCGGTCAGTGATGAAGGGGTGATGGCCATGGGGCAGCAGGTTAAAACGGCGCCGCGGCACGCATGCGGCCTTCCGGAAAACCAGTCCGAATAAAGTCTGAATCATATCTTATATAAGACATAAGACAAATTGACGCCAGTCGCTTTTCAAGCGTAAAATCTTGGGCTGAGCCAGTGCATGGCCTGCTGTTTTGCGGTGATTTTGAGGGGCGAAAACCCGTCCTGGCCACCCTGAATATCCCAGGCTCACGCCGGACATCTCACATCACACCCCTCATTCACCCGATTTTCAACTTCCTGGAGCCCTCCATCATGAGCAAAAAACCCGTCCGCGTTGCAGTTACCGGTGCAGCAGGCCAAATCGGTTACGCACTGCTGTTTCGCATCGCCTCCGGCGAGATGCTCGGCAAGGACCAGCCTGTCATTTTGCAACTGCTCGAAGTGCCTGTTGAGGGCCCGCAAAAAGCGCTCAAGGGCGTGATGATGGAACTCGACGACTGCGCCTTCCCGCTGCTCGTCGGCATGGAAGCCCACAGCGACCCGATGACCGCCTTCAAGGACGCCGACTACGCGTTGCTGGTCGGTTCGCGCCCACGCGGCCCCGGCATGGAGCGTGCCGAACTGCTGGCCGTCAACGGCGCCATCTTCACGGCGCAGGGCAAGGCGCTCAACGCCGTCGCCAGCCGCAACGTCAAGGTGCTGGTGGTCGGCAACCCCGCCAACACCAATGCCTACATCGCCATGAAGAGCGCGCCTGACCTGCCGCGCAAGAACTTCACCGCCATGCTGCGCCTGGACCACAACCGCGCTGCCAGCCAGATCGCCGCCAAGACCGGCAAGGCCGTGGCCGACATCGAAAAACTCACCGTCTGGGGCAACCACTCGCCCACGATGTACGCCGACTACCGCTTTGCCACCATCAAGGGCGAAAGCGTCGCCAAGATGATCAACGACCAGGAATGGAACGCCAACGTGTTCCTGCCCACCGTCGGCAAGCGCGGCGCCGCCATCATTGAAGCCCGCGGCCTGTCCTCGGCTGCCTCGGCCGCCAACGCCGCCATCGACCACATGCGCGACTGGGCCCTGGGCACCAACGGCAAGTGGGTCACCATGGGCATCCCGTCCGACGGCCAGTATGGCATCCCGAAGGACGTCATGTTCGGCTTCCCCGTGACCTGCGAAAACGGCGAATACAAACTGGTCGAAGGCCTGGAGATCGACGCTTTCAGCCAGGAACGCATCAACAAGACCCTGGACGAGCTCAAGGGTGAGCAGGACGGCGTCAAGCACCTGCTGTAATCCTGTACTAGTACTGCAACCCGAAAGTATCGAAACATGAAAGCGCGTCTTCGCACCCATGGCGGCGTTGCAATCCTTGCGAAGGCGTTCGGCCTTCGCTGCGGCTCGCGCCTTGCCCTGGGCGCGAATCCATCACTTTCATTTTGTTTCGCTACTTCCAGCTTGCAGTACTAGAGGCCCCAAAACACCTTGCCCGCACACCACCGCCCCTCATGAGCGACTGGAACCCCGCCCTCTACAGCCGCTATGAGGACGAGCGCACGCGCCCGGCCCAGGAGCTGCTGGCGCGGGTTCCGCTGGTGAAGGCGGCCAGGGTGTTTGACCTCGGTTGCGGCCCCGGCAATTCCACTGAATTGCTGGCCCGCCGCTTCCCCGATGCGGCAGTCACCGGCACCGACAACTCCGAAGCCATGCTGGCCAGTGCGCGCAAGCGCCTGCCGGCGGCGGCGTTCGAGCTCAGCGATATCGCCAGCTGGCAACCCGGCACGGGCGATGCCGCCCCCGAGCTGATTTATGCCAATGCTGCCCTGCAATGGGTGCCCGACCACGCGGTCCTGATCCCGCGGCTCTTCGCCGCGCTGGCGCCCGGCGGCGTGCTGGCCGTGCAGATGCCGGACAACCGCGACGAGCCCACGCACCGCCTGATGCGCGAGCTGGCTTCCGAGGCGCCCTGGAAAGACGCCATCGGCGATTACTCCAAACTGCGCACCGAGCTTTTTTCCATAGACCGTTACTACGACCTGCTGGCCGACAAGGCCGCGCATGTCGACGTCTGGCGCACCGCTTACCAGCACCCGATGGATTCGGCCGCGGCGATTGTCGAGTGGGTGCGGGCCACAGGCCTCAAGCCTTTTGTCGACCGGCTTCCGCCCGAATTGCAGGCGAGTTACCTCGCCGAGTACGAGCGGCGTGTCGCCAAGGCCTACCCGGTGCGCACCGACGGCAAATTGCTGCTGGCCTTCCCGCGCATGTTCATCGTGGCGCAGCGCAAGCCATGAGTACCACCGCCGTTCATCCCGCGCAAGTGCTGCTCGGCGCCCAGGCCGGCGCCATGCTGCTGCCCGTCTGCGACCACTACAGCGGCGTCGAAGCGCGCATGCGCAAAAGCCTGCAGCTGCAGGCCGAGATGATCGAAGAATTCGGCGCCTGCGTGTTTGACGTCACGCTGGACTGCGAAGACGGTGCACCCGTGGGCGGCGAGGCCGAGCATGCCGCCATGGTGGTGGCGCTGGCGGCTTTGGCCAGCGACAAGGCCCGCGTCGCGGTGCGCGTGCACGCCGTTGATCACCCCGCGTTCGATGCCGACATGGCGGTGATCGCCGGCAAGCTGGCGCGCCACCTGTCGCACATCATGATTCCCAAGGTCGAGTCGGTGGCCGACGTCGTGCGTGCCGAGAAGGCGCTGCTTGCCGCTTCGGCCGGCGATTTGCCGCTGCATGTGCTGATCGAGTCTCCGCTGGCGGTGCGCAACGCCTTTGAGATCGCCGCGCACCCGCGCGTGCAGTCGCTCAGCTTTGGCCTGATGGATTTTGTCTCGGCCCATGCCGGCGCCATTCCGGCCGACGGCATGAGCAGCCGCGGCCAGTTCACCCACCCGCTGGTGGTGCGCGCCAAGCTTGAAATCGCCTCGGCCTGCCACGCGTACGGCAAGGTGCCTGCGCACTGTGTTGTCACAGAATTCAATGACACTGCGGCCATGACCACTGCCGCCCGCCATGCCGCCCGCGAACTGGGCTACACCCGCATGTGGAGCATCCACCCCAACCAGATCCGGCCCATCCTGGAGGCCTTTGCCCCCAGCGGTGAAGAGATCGAGGATGCTACAAAAATCATAGCGGCAGCCCAAGGTGCAGATTGGGCTCCCATCAGTTTTGATGGGAAACTCCACGACCGCGCGAGCTACCGTTACTTCTGGCAGGTGCTGGAGCGTGCACACCGCACCGGCCGCCCGCTGCCGCCCGAGGCGCAAACTTATTTCCAGACCGCGCTCCACTGAGCGCCAAAACTTTTTACCGCACCACTGCACGAAAGCCCCATGAAAAACTCCTTCACTTCTCTTGCTGCCGCCCTGGGCGCCGTCACATTGCTGGCCGCCACCAGCCTGGCCACGGCGCAAACCGCGCCAGCCAAGCCCGCCGCAAAGCCCGCGGCGGCTGCCGCAAAACCCGCTGCCGCCAAACCTGCCGTCAAAAAGCAGCCCACCATCAACCCGTCCAGCCGCACCAACCTCAAGAGCGCCGCCAAGAACGTCGCCGCCGGTATTGAAGCCGCCGAGGCCGCGCTGTCGCCCGCCGAGCTGGCCATTGCCGAGCGCGTGCACCTGGGCAACCTGCCGTGTGAGCTCGGCGCTTCCGTCAACCTGACCGCCGACACCAAGAACCCCGGTTACTTCGACGTGCAGGGCAAGAACTTCAAGTACCGCATGTTCCCCGTGGCCACCACCACCGGCGCGATTCGCCTGGAAGACCAAAAGGCCGGCGCCGTCTGGCTGCAACTGGCCAACAAATCCATGCTGATGAACCAGAAGCTGGGCATCCGCCTGGCCGACGAATGCATGAGCGCCGACCAGATGAAAGTGGCCGAAGCCATCAAGCTGGCCCCGCCTGTCAGCGTGCTGGACGCGCCCAAGCCCGTGGCTGCCGCGTCCGCCCCGGTGGCCGCAGCGCCTGACGCCGCACCGGCTGGCGCGCAACCTGCTTCAGCAGCAAAGTAATACCCGCATATTTTTAGCCCCACGATTTTTGAATACAGGAGTAACCAGCATGTCATCCGAGTTCTTGCAAACCTACCGCAACCACGTCGCCGAGCGCGCTGTCATCGGCATCCCGCCGCTGCCGCTGTCGGCCAAGCAGACGGGTGAGGTCATCGAGCTGCTGAAGAACCCGCCCAAGGGCGAAGAAGCCTTCCTGGTCGAGCTGATCACCCACCGCGTTCCCGCCGGTGTGGACGACGCCGCCAAGGTCAAGGCCAGCTACCTGGCGGCCGTGGCCCACGGCACCGAAAAGTGCTCGCTGATCTCGCGCGAAAAAGCCACGCAGTTGCTGGGCACCATGCTGGGCGGCTACAACATCAGCCCCATGGTCGAGCTGCTCGACGACGCTGAAGACAGCGTGGCCACGCAGGCGGCCAACGGCCTGAAGCACACGCTGCTGATGTTCGACCAGTTCCATGACGTGCAGGAAAAGGCCGGCAAGGGCAACAAATACGCCAAGGCCGTGCTGCAAAGCTGGGCCGATGCCGAATGGTTCACCAGCCGCCCTGAAGTGCCCCAGTCCATCCAGCTCACCATCTTCAAGGTCGCCGGCGAAATCAACACCGACGACCTCTCGCCCGCGCCTGACGCCTGGAGCCGCCCCGACATCCCGCTGCACGCCATTGCGATGCACAAGAACGCACGCCCCGGCGTCACGCCGGAAGAAGACGGCAAGCGCGGCCCGGTCAAGTTCATTGAAGACCTCAAGTCCAAGGGCAACCTCGTGGCTTATGTGGGCGACGTGGTCGGCACCGGTTCCTCACGCAAGTCGGCCACCAACTCCGTGCTGTGGTGGACGGGTGAAGACATTCCTTACGTGCCGAACAAGCGCTTCGGCGGCGTCTGCCTGGGCGGCAAGATCGCCCCGATCTTCTACAACACCATGGAAGACTCCGGCGCGCTGCCGATCGAGCTCGACGTGAGCCAGATGGCCATGGGCGACGTGATCGAGCTGCGCCCCTACGACGGCAAGGCCCTCAAAGACGGCAAGGTGATCGCCGAGTTCAAGCTCAAGAGCGACGTGCTGTTTGACGAAGTGCGCGCCGGCGGCCGCATTCCGCTGATCGTCGGCCGCGGCCTCACGGCCAAGGCACGCTTTGCGCTGGGCCTGCCGCTGTCCACCCAGTTCCGCCTGCCCGTCAGCCCTGAAGACAACGGCCGCGGCTTCACGCTGGCGCAAAAAATGGTCGGCCGCGCCGTCGGCCTGCCGGAAGGCCAGGGCGTGCGCCCCGGCACGTATTGCGAACCCAAGATGACCTCGGTCGGCTCGCAAGACACCACCGGCCCGATGACGCGCGACGAGCTGAAAGACCTGGCCTGCCTGGGCTTCAGCTCCGACCTGGTCATGCAGTCCTTCTGCCACACCGCGGCTTACCCCAAGCCCGTCGACGTGAAGATGCACCACGAGCTGCCGGACTTCATCAGCACGCGCGGCGGCATCTCGCTGCGCCCGGGCGACGGCATCATCCACAGCTGGCTTAACCGCATGCTGCTGCCTGACACCGTCGGCACAGGCGGCGACAGCCACACCCGTTTCCCCATCGGCATCAGCTTCCCCGCAGGCTCCGGCCTGGTGGCTTTCGGCGCCGCCACCGGCGTCATGCCGCTGGACATGCCGGAGTCCGTGCTGGTGCGCTTCAAGGGCGAAATGCAGCCCGGCATCACGCTGCGTGACCTGGTCAACGCGATCCCGCTGTACGCCATCAAGGCCGGCCTGCTGACGGTCGCCAAGCAGGGCAAGAAGAACATCTTCTCGGGCCGCATCCTGGAGATCGAAGGCTTGCCTGACCTGAAGGTCGAGCAGGCGTTCGAGCTCTCCGACGCGTCCGCAGAGCGCTCTGCCGGCGGCTGCACGGTGCACCTGAACAAGGAACCCATCATCGAGTACATCAACAGCAACATCACGATGCTGAAGTGGATGATCGCCACGGGTTACTCGGACGTGCGCACCATCAAGCGCCGCATCCAGGCGATGGAAGCCTGGCTGGCCGACCCGCAATTGCTCAAGGCCGACGCCGATGCCGAATACGCTGCCGTCATCGAGATCGACCTGGCCGACATCCACGAGCCTATCGTCGCCTGCCCGAACGACCCGGACGACGTGAAGACGCTGGCCGAAGTCGCCGGCAGCAAGATCGACGAAGTGTTCATCGGCAGCTGCATGACCAACATCGGCCACTTCCGCGCGGCCTCCAAGCTGCTTGAAAACAAGCGCGACATCCCCGTCAAGCTGTGGATGGCGCCGCCCACCAAGATGGACGCCAAGCAACTGACCGAAGAAGGCCACTACGGCGTGCTCGGCTCGGCCGGCGCCCGCATGGAAATGCCGGGTTGCAGCCTGTGCATGGGCAACCAGGCGCAGGTGAAAGAGGGCGCCACGGTGTTCTCGACCTCCACCCGCAACTTCCCCAACCGCCTGGGCAAGAACTCCAACGTCTACCTCGGCTCCGCCGAGCTGGCCGCGATCTGCTCCAAGCTGGGCCGCATCCCCACCAAGGCCGAATACATGGCCGACATGGGCGTGCTGACCGCTGCCAGCGCGCAGGTCTACCAGTACCTCAACTTCGACCAGGTCAAGGACTACACCGACATGGCCGACACCGTGAAGGACGGCGTGACCGCTTAAGTGGACAGCCTGCCTGCGGCTTGACAGCCGCAAGCTGAAATGGAAGGATGAAGTGATGAAGCAACCGTCACTTTTTTCCTTCCTTTTTTTTGGCCTGTTTTCGGCAGCAGCTACTGGTGCCAGCGCCCAGGAGGCCCGCACCAACGCCTTCAACGACCCCTTCCTGCAGGTCACGTCGGCCATCAACCCGTGCCCTGTGCCCGAGGGGCCGCTCTACACCGAGCAAGAGGTGCGCGATGTGGCCCATGTCCGCGCGCAGCACGGCGGCAGCTGCTACCGCGTGGGGCGTTGCCGCCTGGCCAACTCCTATTGGTATGACCAGGAGATCATTCCACGCGTGTCGCAGTACATCAAGCTGGACGGCCGCTTTGACGACACCAGCGTCTGGGTGCAGGGCGAGCGGCGGCTGGTGTTTCTCAAGGGTTGTGTCAAGACACGCGAGCAGTCGGAGGCGCTGGAAAAAGCCGTCTGGCTGGTCGATGACGTGATGGGCGTGGTGAACTATTTGCGGGTGGGTGACGAGCCCGTGCGTTATGTGCCGGCGCAGGCTGAAAAGAAATAACTCGATTCACTCAAACTTCACTCATCGCCAATTGCTTTATTGGAAATTCTTTGCATGAGTTCGCATCACACAATCAGTCTGAATTTGAGTATTAAAAATGAGTTGAGTGAGCTGGAGCACGGCATTTTGAATTACGTGGTAAACGGCCGCGGTTCTTCTCCATCGTCATGGCCTGCTCACAGCTATTTCTCGACCCGCATCAAAGTTGAGTCTTTGATAAATATGTACCGTGATTTTGTGGCCGATGGGCAATTCGTCTCGCGCTTCTGGTGCAACGATCGATTGGCCAGCGGTCGTGTCAATGGAGTGACTTTGCTGCTTCCATCGATCACAAGTCCCTATAACTGGGAAATGTTGGCGTTTATTGACTGGATGGCTTCTCTAAGCGATGCCAATGGATTTGTTGGAGCCATGGTGGATGACCTTCCAAGCCAAACTATCACTCTTCTGAGCGTATTTGAAAAAAAGCTGTTTATTGGCAATGCAAAGAATATTGAAGTCGGCGCTTACAGTACCAACGAGAAACGGACAGCAGGCTATTGATCTCAGGGCGGCCCTCAATTGTCCTTGGTTGGTAATTGCAGATGTTCAAACATTCTTCCAGCGTAAAAAAGCCCCGCAAGAGGCTGCAGGGCTTTTTGTTGAAGGATGCTGAACGGTATCGAAGGGCCGCTACAGCCCCGACGGCAGTGGATCCATTACCCGAAGTTCCGATCCGTCGACAAACTTCAGGTACCAGAACTCCGGCGACAGCGGCAGGTTGGGCCGGATGTAGCTGATGTTGGCCGGCAGCACGTAGACGGTGCTGGCGCCATCGTCGGGCGGGGGCGCCAGGTAGTGGCGTTTGACGGCCACCAGGCCACCGATGGACGACACCACCGTGCCGATCGTTTCGGTAACGGCATTCACCATGCTGCCTTGGCCGAGCATGTGGATGGTGGTTTGCCCGACCAGGTCGGGCCGTGAAGCTTCCACATACAGCACGCTTGCGGTGTTGATGCGCAGGTCGTCCGGTGCGGCCGGGTCGGTCGCTTTGTTGAAGGAAATAAAGGGCATGGAGCTGGCCCTGTTCAGGACAGGTTCAGTTCTTTGTGCTCGCCCAGCCGGGGCGGCGTGTCGCCGGTCAGTGCGGCCTTGGCCATCTTGGCCAGCTGCACCATCTTGCTTTCCTTCACGTCCCAGTATTCGGCGTGGTGGATGTGCACTTGCAGCAGGGCCAGGTCGGGGTCGTTCACGCCGGCCGGAAACCAGGCGCGTGCAATCTGCGACCAGAGTTCTTCTTTCTTGGCCTGGTCTTCCGAAATCGTGGCCTGGCCCGACAGCGACACATAGCTGTCGTCGCCCGGGTCTGCATAGGACACATTGACATTGCCGTCCTTCATCAGGCTGTGGGCCAGCTCGCTCTTGCGCGAGATGAAGAAATACAGCTGCGAGCCTTCGTCGATGGACTGGTTCTGGGTCGTCAGCGGGTGGGCGTGCATCATGCCGTTGGCATGGCGGTGCGTCAGCATGCCGTACTTGATGTCCTTGATCAACGCCCAGAGGGTGTCGTGGTCTGATTTGGCTGCGCTCATGAAAACTCCGTTGTGTGGTTGATGTTTCAAGCCTAAGCAATGGGCCACAAAGAGCTCATCAGCGGGCGGCGCGGCCAGCTGTCAGCAAGTGCCGACAGCGCCGGCTGGTCACAGGCCTGTGTAAATCGTCGCGATGCAGGGGAACTAATGGCGCGGGCGGTTACCATATAGATGAGAGTAATTCGCATTTGCATGACGGGTTTCTTACAGCCTGCCTGCGTGTCCGTTCCCTTGTAAAGGTGTTCCATGAAACTGTTGTCCTTCTCCCTGGCCGGCGCCGCGCTGGCCGCCGGCCTGCTGGCCGCGCCCCTGGCTTCCACTGCCCAAACCGTCAAACCCAGCGCCGAAGGCATCGTGGTCTACAACGCCCAGCACGCCAGCCTGACCAAAGCCTGGGCCGATGCGTTCAGCAAGGAGACCGGCATCAAGGTCACGCTGCGCAACGGCAGCGACACCGAGCTGGGCAACCAGATCGTGCAGGAAGGGAAGGCTTCGCCTGCCGATGTGTTCCTGACGGAGAATTCGCCCGCCATGGCGCTGGTCGACACGGCCGGGCTGTTTGCCCCGCTGGACGCGGCCACGCTGGCTGAAGTGCCTGCCAACTTCCGCCCCGCGCACGGCCGCTGGACGGGCATCGCCGCGCGCAGCACGGTGTTTGTCTATAACAAGGCCAAGCTCACGCCGGAGCAGTTGCCCAAGTCCATGCTGGACCTGGCCACGCCTGCGTGGAAAGGCCGCTGGGCCGCGTCGCCCTCCGGCGCCGACTTCCAGGCCATCGTGAGCGCGCTGCTTGAACTGAAGGGCGAGGCCGCCACTGCCGCCTGGCTCAAGGCCATGAAGGAAAACGCCACGCCTTACAAAGGCAACGGCACGGTGCTCAAGGCCGTCAACGCCGGCCAGATCGAGGGCGGCATCATCTATCACTATTATTACTACGGCGACCAGGCCAAGACCGGCGAGAACAGCAACAACGCCCAGTTGCACTACTTCCGCAACCAGGACCCGGGCGCGTTTGTCAGCATCTCCGGCGGCGGTGTGCTGGCCTCCAGCAAGCACCAGCCCGAAGCCCAGGCGTTTGTGAAATGGATCGCCGGCAAGGGCGGCCAGGACATCCTGAAGACCGGCGACGCGTATGAGTACGCCGTCGGTACGGGCGTGGCCTCCAACCCCAAACTGGTGCCGCTGGCGGAGCTGCAGGCGCCCAAGGTGCAGCCCTCCAAACTCAACAGCAAAAAAGTCAGCGACCTGATGACCCAGGCCGGCCTGCTGTAAACGTTCGCCGTTGTCAGATTTGCGGACCGACTTCTCTTGACTGCCTTGCCCCTTGAAGCCGGCGCCGCCGTGCGATTGACGCCGGCGGCGCGCAGCGGCTGGCGCCTGTCGTGGGTGGCCGGCGCAGCGCTGGTCGTCTCGCTGCTGGCCTTGCTGCCGCTGGGCTTTGTCTTGTGGGTTGGCGTGCAAACCGGCTGGGACACGGCCTCGGCCCTGATCTTCCGGCCGCGCGTCGGCGAGCTGCTGGTCAACACCGCGCTGCTGGTGGTGCTGACAGTGCCGCTGTGCGCGGTGCTGGCCGTGGCGCTGGCCTGGCTCACCGAGCGCAGCGACCTGCCCGGCGCGCGCACCTGGGCCTGGCTGTTGGTGGCGCCGCTGGCGGTGCCGGCCTTTGTGCACAGCTACGCATGGATGACGGTCGCGCCCGGCCTGCACGGACTGCCCGCCGGCGTGATGGTCTCGGTGATTGCCTACTTTCCGTTTTTGTATTTGCCGGTGGCCGCAGCCTTGCGCCGGCTGGACCCGGGCATGGAAGACAGCGCCGCTTCACTGGGGCTTGGCCCCTGGGCGGTGTTCTTTCGCGTGGTGTTGCCGCAGCTGCGGCTGGCGGTGTGCGGCGGCTCGCTGCTGGTGGGGCTTCACTTGCTGGCCGAATACGGCCTGTACGTGATGATCCGCTTCGACACCTTCACCACCGCCATCGTCGACCAGTTCCAGTCCACCTACAACGGGCCCGCGGCCAACATGCTCTCGGGCGTGCTGGTGGTGTGCTGTTTTGCGCTGCTGGGGCTGGAGGCGGCCGCGCGCGGCAAAGAGCGCTATGCGCGTGTCGGCTCCGGCGCGGCGCGCATGCCTTTCAAACGCCAGCTGGGCGAGCTCAGCGGGCCGTGCCTCCTGCTGCCCGCGCTGCTTTGTGTGCTGGCGCTGGGGGTGCCGCTCGTCACGCTGGCGCGCTGGTTGTGGGCCGGCGGCGCGTCGGTCTGGCGCTTCGATGAAATCGGCCCGTCGCTTTTTCAAACCCTGGGCCTGGCCGCGGCCGGCGCGGTGCTGACCACCGTGGCCGCTGTGCCCATGGCCTGGCTGTCGATCCGCTCGCCGGGCCGGCTTCAGCGTGTGCTGGAGGCCTGCAACTACATGGTGGGCTCGCTGCCCGGTGTGGTGGTGGCGCTGGCGCTGGTCACGGTCACGGTGCGTTTGCCGATTTACCAGACGGCCATCACGGTGCTGCTGGCCTATCTGCTGATGTTTTTGCCGCGCGCCCTCATCAGCCTGCGCGCCGGCATCGCGCAGGCGCCGGTTGAGCTCGAGCAGGCCGCGCGCAGCCTGGGCCGTACGCCCGCACAGGCGCTGTGGGCCATCACGATGCGGCTGGCCGCGCCGAGTGCGGCGGCTGGTGCGGCGCTGGTGGGCCTGGGCATCACCAATGAACTCACGGCTACCTTGATGCTCGCGCCCAACGGCACGCGCACGCTGGCCACTTCTTTCTGGGCCTACAGCAGCGAGATCGACTACGCCGCTGCCGCGCCTTACGCGCTCATCATGGTGCTGCTCTCGCTGCCCATGACCTGGCTGCTTTACCAACAATCCAGACGCACGGCGGGACGATGACGCCATGACGATTGATGCCGACTTATGACCACCTCTCTTGAACTGCAGGCCATCCGCAAACACTATGGCGCCGTAGCGGCGCTGGGCGGCGTCGATTTGAGCGTCGCGCCCGGCAGCCGCACCGCCATCGTGGGCCCCTCGGGCTCGGGCAAGACCACGCTGCTGCGCATCATTGCCGGCTTTGAGGCGCCAGACGCCGGCCGCGTCACCCTGGGCGGGCGGCAATTGGCCGACGGGCCCGATGCTGTGCCCGCGCACGAGCGCGGCATCGGTTATGTGCCGCAAGACGGCGCGCTTTTTCCGCACCTCACGATTGAAGGCAACGTCGGCTTTGGCCTGCCGCGCAATACGCCCCAGCGCGCCGAACGCATCGCCGAGCTGATGGATATGGTCGCGCTGGACACCGCGATGCTGGCGCGCCGCCCGCATGAGCTCTCAGGCGGGCAGCAGCAGCGCGTGGCGCTGGCGCGCGCACTGGCCCAGCGGCCCAGGCTGATGCTGCTGGACGAGCCCTTTTCAGCGCTGGACACCGGCCTGCGCGCCAGTACCCGCAAGGCGGTGGCGCAGTTGCTGGGCGCGGCCGGCATCACCACCATCCTCGTCACGCACGACCAGGCCGAGGCCTTGTCGTTTGCCGACCAGGTCGCCGTGATGCGCGGCGGGCTGCTGGTGCAGGCCGGCCGCCCGCTGGATGTGTATTTGCGCCCGCGCGATGCGGCCGTGGCCGGCTTTCTGGGCGACAGCATCGTCTTGCCCGCTCAGTTGGCCGGCGGCTGGGCCGACTGCGCGCTGGGGCGCATTGCCGTCAACGACAGCGCGCGCCAGGGCGCGGCGCACATCATGCTGCGGCCCGAGCAGTTGCAGGTGGCTGAGGTGCCGGCCGAAATGGCGGTGCGGGGCGCTCAGACAGACGCCTGCTACGGCGCGGTGACTGACACCGACTTCGGCGGCTCGGTGTGCGTCCTGTCGGTGCGGCTGGTGCGTGGGGCAGGGCAGGCGCCTTTAACCGGCGGGGATGAACCCCTGCTGGTGCACAGCACAGGCATGCATGCGCCGGCGCCGGGCGCCATGGTGCGCATCACTGTGGCCGGCCAGGCGCATGTGCTGGTCGCCTGAAGTTCGCGCCCGGCTGCGGATTTTTTAAGGAAAAAGTGCCTGCAGCCCAGGCGCTGTCTGGGCCACCCGCTCCTGAAAAGATAGCAAACCGGTGCTTCGTCAGCGCGCAGGGTTTTGCCGCCACCTCGGCGGAAGAAGCTTTGTTACGTCTTTTCAGCGACATCACTGTCTTTTTTCCGGGATATTGTGTACGCTGTACACAAGCTGCCAGACACCTTCAAAAAAACCCACAGCAGCTGTTCCCCTCCTGCCGTCATCCCGGCTTTTTTGATTGACTCACCTCGCAAGGAGATTTCCCCATGGCCCGTTATGTAGATGGATTCATCGTCGCCGTTCCCGCCAAAAAAGTAGAGGACTACCGCAAGCTCTCCCGCAAGGCCGGCAAGCTCTGGAAGGAGTACGGTGCGCTCGAGTACACCGAATGCGTTGCCGACGACGTGAAACCGGGCAAGGTCACGTCCTTCCCGCAAAGCGTCAAGCTCAAGGCCGATGAGGTGGTGGTGTTCTCCTGGATCACCTACAAGTCGCGCAAACAGCGCGACAGCATCAACAAAAAAGTCATGTCCGACCCGCGCCTGGAAGCGATGATGGACCCGAAGAATCTGCCCTTCGATGGCAAGCGGATGATCTTTGGCGGCTTTAAAACAATCGTAGAACTTTGAGTGCCTAACCCTGCGCCGCCAGCGCATGCAGCGCCTGGCGCGTGAAATCATCGGCCGGGAAAAACGTCTCCATCGCCAGCTCCTGCAGCGTCACATCCACCGGCGAGCCGAAGATCGTGGTGGTGCTGATAAAGCTCAAAACGCCTGAGGGCGTGTTGAACTTGAAGGGCATCACCACGCCCGGGTGCTCGCCTTCCAGATTCGGGCCTTTGGCTTCTTCTGGCACCGGGTAAGCCTTCAGCTCTTCCAGCAGGGCGACCAGCGCCGGGTCGGCCGTGGCGGTGATCTGCTGGCGCAGGCGCTCAAACAAATGGTCGCGCCACTGCAGCAGGTTGGCGATGCGCGGCGCCAGGCCCTTGGGGTGCAGGCTCAGGCGCAGCACATTGACGGGCGCCTCCAGCAGTGACGCATCGGCGCCCGCCAGCAGGTGCGGCACCATGCGGTTGGTGGCCACGATGTTCCAGTGGCGGTCCAGCGCCAGCGCGGGGTAGGGCTCATGGCTTTTGAGCAGCAGCTCCACCGCCTGGCGGGCCGAGGCCAGCGCCGGGTCATTCAGCGGCCGCTCGCGGTACATGGGCGCGTAGCCGGCCGCCACCAGCAGCGCATTGCGTTCGCGCAGCGGAATGTCCAGCCGCTCCGACAGCCGCAGCACCATCTCGCGGCTGGGCACCGAGCGGCCGGTTTCCACAAAACTCAAATGCCGCGTCGAGATGTCGGCCTCCTGGGCCAAATCGAGTTGGCTCAGGCGCCGGTGCTGGCGCCAGTGGCGCAGGTGGTCACCAAAGGGTTGCTGTGCGCGCGGCGCGGGGCGGCTGGGGGGGTGAATGCTGGCGGTCATGGCGCCATCGTAAAGGGCTCGGGCCAGTTTTCCATTACCTGCCAGGTTATCGACGGGCCGCCACTGCGCAGGAATGATGAGCCCCCATGCGCACCGACCCGGCAGCCCGGCGCGCTGACCCACATTCCGGCTGCCGCTTTCAGGAGTTTTGCCATGTCTTCGAGTTCCATCCTCTCGTCCCCCAGCTTCCTGCGCCATGTGCTGCGTGTGGACGCGCTGTCGTGCATTGCCTGCGGCGCGCTGCAGGTCGCCTTTCCGGCCGCGATGGCCCGCCTGCTCAACCTGCCCGAAGCACTCATCGCCTATACCGGCGAGTTCCTGCTGGTCTACGCGGCCGTCGTTGCGTTTGTTTCAACGCGTAATCCCTTGCCGCGGCCCATCGTCTGGGCGCTGGTGGCGGGCAATATTGGCTGGGCGCTGGCCTGTGTGGCGCTGCTCGTCAGCGGCAGCGTGTCGCCGTCCATGCTGGGCGTGGCCTATGTGGTGGTGCAGGCGCTGACGGTGGCGGTGCTGGCCGAGCTGCAGTACTTCGGCCTGCGCCGCGCGGCGCCCCAGCCGGCCTGGTGAGCGCGCACCAGACTGGGCACAAGACTCGGTAGAGGGGCAGGGTATGCGGGCGCGGCCTCCCACAGGGCCGCTGTGCCTGCCAGAATGGGGGCTGCCGTCAATAAAAAGGAGTCCGCCATGGCCAAACCGCCTCCCCACGCTTTTTCCTCCACGCTCAAAAGCTTCAAGACCGCCTCCGGCAAAACGGGCAAGTTCTACTCCCTGCCCGAGCTCGCCAAACAATTCCCCAAAATCTCTCGCCTGCCGGTGTCCATGCGGATCGTGCTGGAGTCGGTGCTGCGCAACTGCGACGGCAAAAAAGTCACGGCCGAACACGTGGCGCAACTGGCCAACTGGCTGCCACAGGCTGAGCGCAGCGATGAGATCCCCTTTGTCGTCTCACGCGTGGTGCTGCAGGATTTCACCGGTGTGCCGCTGCTGGCCGACCTGGCCGCCATGCGCAGCGTCGCGCTCAAGCTCGGCAAGAACCCCAAGGCCATCGAGCCGCTGGTGCCGGTCGACCTGGTGGTCGACCACTCCATCATGGTCGACTACTACGGCAAGAAGAATTCGCTGGACCTCAACATGAAGCTCGAGTTCCAGCGCAACCGGGAGCGTTACGAATTTATGAAATGGGGCATGCAGGCCTTCGACACCTTTGGCGTCGTGCCCCCGGGCTTCGGCATCGTGCACCAGGTCAATCTTGAATACCTCTCGCGCGGCGTGCACAAAAGCAAGGACGGCGTGTACTACCCCGACTCGCTGGTGGGCACCGACAGCCACACCACCATGATCAACGGCATCGGCGTGGTCGCCTGGGGCTGCGGCGGCATCGAGGCCGAGGCCGCCATGCTGGGCCAGCCGGTCTACTTCCTCACGCCCGACGTGGTGGGCTTTGAGCTGACCGGCCGCCTGCGCGAAGGCGTGACCGCCACCGACCTGGTGCTGCGCGTGACCGAGCAATTGCGCAAGGAAAAAGTCGTCGGCAAGTTTGTCGAATTTTTCGGCGAAGGCACGCGCACGCTGGCCTTGCCGGACCGCGCCACCATCGGCAACATGGCGCCTGAATACGGCGCCACCATGGGCTTCTTCCCGGTCGATGAAAAGACGATTGACTACTTCAAGGGCACCGGCCGCACCAAGGAAGAGATCGAAGCCTTCGAGGCCTACTTCAAGGCGCAGGGCCTGTTCGGCGTGGCCAAGCCCGGCGAGATTGATTACTCGCACGTCGTCAGGCTCGACCTGGGCGACGTCACGCCCAGCCTGGCCGGCCCCAAGCGCCCGCAAGACCGCATCGAGCTGGGCAATGTCGCCGGCCAGTTCAAGTCGCTGTACAGCAAGCCGATTGCCGAGAACGGGTTTAACCAGCCTGCCGGCATGCTCAACACCCGCCACCTGGTGCGCCGCACCGACGAAGGCCGGCTGGACACGCTGCCCTCCGCACCGCCCACACCGGCGGGCGCTGCACGCCCCGTGATGGAGATGGAGGGCAACCGCCCCACGCTGGCCCACGCCCGCGCCAGCAACACCACCGATGCACCCGCCAAATCGCATACCGAAGTGGTTCACTCCGCCCCCGGCATCACCGTGGGCAACGGCGACGTGCTGATCGCCGCCATCACCAGCTGCACCAACACCTCCAACCCCAGCGTGCTGCTGGCCGCGGGCCTGCTGGCCAAGAAGGCGGTCGAAGCGGGCCTGAAGGTGCAGCCGCACATCAAGACCTCGCTGGCGCCCGGCTCGCGCATCGTGACCGAGTACCTCACCGAAACCGGCTTGCTGCCTTACCTGGAGAAGCTCGGCTTTGCGCTGGCCGGCTACGGCTGCACCACCTGCATCGGCAACGCCGGCGACTTGACGCCCGAGCTGAACGAAGCCATCAGCAAGAGCGACCTGGTCTGCGCGGCCGTGCTGTCGGGCAACCGCAACTTCGAGGCGCGCATCCATCCCAACCTCAAGGCCAACTTTTTGGCCAGCCCGCCGCTGGTGGTGGCGTATGCCATTGCCGGTACGGTCATGCGCGACCTGATGACCGAGCCTGTCGGCAAAGGCAAGGGCGGCAAGGACGTCTACCTGGGCGACATCTGGCCGACCAGCGACGAGATCTACAAGCTCATGAAGTACGCCATGAACGGCAAGGCCTTCCGCGCCAACTACGCCAAGGTCAAGACCGAGCCCGGCAAACTCTGGGAAAACATCAAGGGCGTCAAAGGCACGTCTTACACCTGGCCTGCCAGCACCTACATTGCCGAGCCGCCGTTCTTTAAAGACTTCACCATGAAGGCGGGCGAGGCCGGCAGCGTCGACGTCAAGGGCGCGCGCATCATGGCGCTGTTTGGCGACTCCATCACCACCGACCACATCTCGCCGGCCGGCTCCATCAAGGCCAGCTCGCCCGCAGGCCTGTGGCTGCAGGAAAACGGCGTGCAGAAGGCCGACTTCAACAGCTACGGCGCACGCCGCGGCAACCACGACGTGATGATGCGCGGCACCTTTGCCAATGTGCGCATCAAGAATTTGATGATCCCTCCGGATGCCGAAGGCTCGCGCGAAGAGGGCGGCGTCACCTTGTTCCAGCCTAAAGCTGGAACCAGCAGCGCAAGCGCAGCTGGCGAGAAGATGTTCATCTACGACGCCGCGATGAAGTACATGGCCGAGGGCACGCCCACCGTGATCTTTGCCGGCGAGGAATACGGCACCGGCTCATCACGCGACTGGGCCGCCAAAGGCACGCAACTGCTCGGCATCAAGGCCGTGGTGGCGCGCAGCTTTGAACGCATCCACCGCAGCAACCTGGTGGGCATGGGCGTGTTGCCCCTGCAGTTCAAGCCGGGCGATTCGTGGCAGACCCTCAAGCTCACCGGCAACGAAGTCATTGATGTGATTCCGCACCCCGAGCTCAAGCCGCAAAGCGAAGCCAAACTGGTCATCACGCGCGCTGATGGTTCGCGTGAAGAAGTCACTGTGATCCTGCGCGTGGATACGCCGATTGAGGTCGATTACTACCGCAATGGCGGGATCCTGCCGTTCGTGCTGCGGCAGTTGCTCGCTTGATGCGCGGCAGCGGATCAATTTCCCGCCGGGCTGCCCCAAGGGAAATTAGCCCCCTCAGGGGGCAGGGAGCTACACGCAGTGAGTGAGCGTGGGGGCCATGCTATTCGGCAGGCTCTGATAGCCGGCGGCGGCATCGGCGGTCTGGCCGCTGCGTTGGCTGCAACGCGTGCCGGTTGGGATGTGCGTCTGTTCGAACGTGCGAACGCGTTCAGTGAAGTCGGCGCCGGTATCCAGCTCGGACCCAATGTCGTCAAGGTGCTGCATGGCTGGGGCCTGGCTGATGCGCTGAAGACCGTGGCCGCGTTTCCCGAGCGCCTGCAGGTGCGCAGCGCCGTCTCGGGCCAGGTGCTGGGCGAGTTGCCGCTGGGCGCCACCATCGCCCAGCGTTATGGCGCGCCCTATGCCACCTTGCACCGCGCGGATCTGCACCGCCTGCTGCTTGAAGCCGTGCAACAGCATGCCGACGTCAAGCTGCACCTGAGCCGCCCGCTGCAGTCCTTCAGCCAGACCGCGCAAGCCGTCATGGTGCAGGCAGAAGACGGCCCCGGCATTGAGGGCGATGCGCTCATAGGCGCCGACGGTCTGTGGAGCATGGTGCGCCAGCAACTGCTGGGCGACGGCCTGCCGCGGCGCACCGGCCACCTGGCCTACCGCGCGCTGGTGCGTCAGTCCGATTTACCCCAACTGCTCAGGACCCAGCACGTCACCGCCTGGCTGGGGCCGCGCATGCATGTGGTGCAGTACCCGGTGCGCGGCGGTGAATGGCTCAACGTGGTGGCTATCGTGCAAGGCGAGGCGGCCGCCGAAGCCGACCTGTGGGACCACAGCGCCAATGCCGCCGATCTGGCCGCCGCCACGGCCGGCTGCTCAGCGGCGCTGCGCGAGGTACTTGAGGCCGTCGAAGGCTGGCGCCTGTGGGTGCTGCACGACCGCCCGCCCATGCAAGGCGCCCACCAGCACGCCGTCGGCCGCGTGGCTTTATTGGGCGATGCCGCCCACCCGATGCGGCCCTACCTCGCACAAGGCGCCGGCATGGCGATCGAAGACGCCGCCGAACTCGGCCACGCTTTAGCGCAAGCGCTGGACCCGGCCTTTGACGTGCCCACCATGCTGCAGCGCTACGCGCTCAACCGCTGGCAACGCAATGCACGCGTGCAGGCGCGCGCGCTGCGCAACGGGCAGATCTTTCATGCCGACGGCCTGCTGCGGTGGGGGCGTGATGCGTCCATGAAGCTGTTGGGCGAGAGGCTGCTGGATATGCCCTGGCTCTATGGCGTCACGCCAAAAATATCCTGACGTGGTCCTCGATGTAGCTGCTTTGCTACAAAAATAATAGCTGTAAGCCCATGTTCTATATGGGCTGTGGCTATTATTTTCTTAAATTTCTTATGTTTCCGTCTCCGCCAAGACTACCGACTCTCTCCGCAAGGGG
This sequence comes from Polaromonas sp. SP1, assembly GCF_003711205.1. Taxonomy (NCBI): domain Bacteria; kingdom Pseudomonadati; phylum Pseudomonadota; class Betaproteobacteria; order Burkholderiales; family Comamonadaceae; genus Polaromonas; species Polaromonas sp. SP1. The sequence goes on from NZ_CP031013.1 coordinate 2,646,992, forward strand.
GGGGCGGTTTTTCATACGAAACGCAGCAATAGGGGAAACGGTCTCGGTAGCAACAGCAGTCATATGAATCTCCAAAGGAAGTTGATGAAGGAGGGAAGTTAAAAAACATCCTCTCGCTCGGGCTTCCTCGTTCCCCCGAGTAGGGGGCGGAGGGGGGTGCTGGTAGTTCAACAAGAAAAAACCGGGATGACCCGGTTGCCGCTGTATTAAAAATCCCCCCACAAGTGCCCCTCACACCGGGACGGGGTCTTGTGGGGGGATTCAGCTGCTAACGGGGCAGCCCGGTTTTTTCACAGCGGTAGGCCTGGCGCCCGCAGCCGACGTGACACAAAGCGCAGCGACTGGCTCCAAAGGGTGCAGCCGGGCCGGGTTATAGGGAGCGATGGTCAAACGCAACGGAATCGGCTGTTTGGGCTGCGCTCGTCCATATTGAGGCGGCGGTAACTACACTGTCCACCTAGAATCACTTGCGGGGTTTGGTCCCTTTTTTATCGACCTGAGTGAAACTCAAAATGAGCAATAAGTCTTTTAATAACAAGCACTTGGCTGGGTTTTCAGCGACCGCGTTATACCGCAGGCCCGATGTTATACCGCAGACCTTGCGGTATACATTACGTTAGACCTCATGAATACCGCTCTGCCAGATCAGGAGAAGGCGTTTCAGACAGCGCTCTCGCTGGACGAAGAGGGACGCTCGTCCGAGGCGTTGAAGGTTCTGGAGCCGCTCGCACTTCGCCGCGACAATCCGCGCTACCTCCTTGCCTACGCGCAGTGCCTAGTTCGCTCAGGCGCCGATTGGAAGGCCGCTGTAGATTGTTTGCGCGTGGCGCTCTCAATCGAACCCAAGTACCTTGAAGGCCCGTCGCGGCTTTTCCTTGCGGACCTTCTCGTTCAGAATGGGCGCAAGAAGGAGGCCCTTGAGCAATGGCGAATCGTCGCAAAGATGCCACCGGACGGGACTGGGTATGCGGCTGTACCCGACGAGGCGATCATTCGGTTGCGCGAACATGAGGTCTAACAGGTCGTTCGACTCGGACACGCACCGGCATTGCGCCGCGAAGCGTGCTGGTGAGCTTACGCCTCGCGGCGCAATGCCGGTGCGCGCCGGTCAACTCCGACGTTATGCAGCACCCTAAAGTGTCTCGGTTTCTGTACACCGCCTGGTTTCAGGACGCTCTCGTTGAACCAGACGACGAGGATTTCGAATGGCCGGCATGTTTTCTGGTGACGGCATCTTCGATGGAAGCCGCGCAACACTGGGGAGACCACCTGTCGGATTCGTTCAGTCGGCGCCGCGAAAGCGAGAGGTTCCTTCGGTCGAGCGTCGAGATTGCGACTGCGAGCACGCAAGATCTACCGGTAGTGGTCGATGGCTATGAGGCGACTGACGGAGAAATCGGGTGGTAGTCGCAGGTCCCAGCCACTCTCTGGCTGCGTTAGTGGCGGAATGGCATAACATGTCGCTCGACACGGAAACACACCCACAGAATGCGGCTTCGCCGCAATGTGTTGTGGCCCGGTCATCTTCACGTTAGACCGCACAAGAGCCATGTCCATTTCGCTCCTTCTTGCCATAGCCGGAACGCTCTGCGGGTTCTACTACTTCGGCCTGGGAATCGCCGCGGGAGGCCACTTACTCGATAAGGAGCGAAGTAAGTCGCCCGGCGAGCGGCTGCTCCTGACGACTTTCTTGTGGTCGATGACGCCTAGCGAGTTTTCGGATGAGGGTAAGAAAATATGCGTGCGCGCCAATTTCGTTCTCGTGGCGGCCTTGGCATGCTGGGTTGCGTGGGCGGTGTTCAAATGAGGAGCCGGCCTAACTGGTCGGTCAACGCGGACCCGCAGCTGAAGTTCGCGGCTTCGCCGCTTATGTTGCGGTCCGGTTACCTCCAACGTTAGAAGCATCGAGTATGGTTGCTGAAATCGCAGTATTTCTTCAGTGCTTAGCGCGTGTCGCGATGGTATTTTTGGCGGCGTTCCTGGCTACTTCTTTATTAGGAGCGGATGTTGGAACAGTTTCTATAGTTATCGCATTAACCTTATCAGTCGCAGTTGTGTTCTTAACCATCAAAACCAAGCTGCCAATCTACCGTCAATTTGAACCTCATCGGGCGAGGCGCCTACTTATCTTTTGTACGGTTAGCGCTGTTGGTTGGGGGGTCTTTTTTGTGAAAGCCACGGGATGGTTCTAACATGCCAATCGACACGGACCCACAACGCAATGAAGGCGGCTTCGCCGCGCATATTGTGGTCCGGTCATCTTCACGTTAGATTGCACGTATGAGCATGGCGTTAGTCGTCCTTGGCTTGGTGGCGTGCGTTGCGGCCGTGGCTTTCGTTCGCCGTAGCAACCGGGCTAAGATTTTGCGGTACTTACGTGGGCGTGAGCCGTTGACGAATGAGCAGTTCGCTTCGATGTTTGCTTCCGCCCTCGAAGGCGAAGTGGGTGTCTCGCTACGTCGGCTCCTGGCGCCGTGGGTTAGCTTCGATGTTGCGCTGGTGCGGCCCTCGGATAGGTTTTGCGCCGACTTACTGCTTGCGGTGGAAGATGGAATGGACTCGAACGAGTATGTCGCATCCGTCGAGAAAGAATGGCGGATCGAACTGCCGGACGAAGAGGCCGCGAAGTTGCTCACCATTGAGCAACTTGCGAACGCAGTAGCTCGCCGCCTGAGTGGCCTGCAATCTAACTTGTCGCTCAACGCGGACCCGCAATTGAAGAAGGCGGCTCCGCCGCTCCAGTTGCGGGCCGGTTATCTTCAACGTTAGGTCTCCTATGTCAGCGATCTCTATGCGCCGTGTCCTGACCGTTACGGGCCCCATCGTGTTTGGGATGTGCATGGCCGGCCTTTCGTTCGTCGTCGCTACTTCGGAGTTGGAGGCGAGCACGGCGGATAAAGCAAAGCTCGTTCTGATTGGGAGCTCCTGCATCACTGTGTTTCTGCTGGCGTGTGTCATTGCCGTGTGGGCCTTTGCACGTATGTTCTCTGGGTTGGCGGCTGAAGACTGGACGCGGCTGCGTGAGGGAGGTGCCAGCTCACAGCCCAAAATCAGCGGGAGAATCCTTGCTGATGGAGCGCTCTTTGTCGCGGCCTGTCTCGCTGGGATAGTGGCCTTTGAGGTGCTTAAACGTGCAACGTAGACCTAACAGGCCGCTGCATCCGACCGCCTACGGCGTCGGCTGAGCGTCGGCGTTATATCTCATGAAGATCGCAGCGCACGGTTTGGGGCTTGAGCTCAGTCCGGTGAACGCCTTGGACGGAGAAGACTGGTGCTGCGTTCGTGTTCTCGCCGAGGTCGCCGGCTTTGAAGCAGACTTCGTGGCCTATCTGCAGGGAGCAGATCTAGTCAGATTCCGGGACAGCATCAATGCGGTGTACGAAGCGGTAGGGCAACCCGGTGAAGCAGTCCTTGGTAGTGCAGAGCCTGGGGTTTTGATCGTTCTTTCCATGGCGCGCCTCGGTGGTATCAGTGGCAAGTACAAGTTCGAGGGCGAATTCGTCGAAGGCGGCGCGCCGACCTTAATGGGTGGTTTTGAAATGGACCAAAGCTACTTGCCCGCTCTGTCGGATGGCATAGACCGCCTACTCGCGGAGTTGAAAGGCCATGAGACATAACATGTCAATCGACACGGATCCACAGCAGCACAAGGCGGCTTCGCCGCAATGTGTTGTGGCCCGGTCATCTTCACGTTATCCAGCAAAGGATGCGCTGTGCTGAGTGGCTGGCTCCGTAATTTGCACGCGGCACTCCGAGGTGGCACCCCGGGATTCAGCGCTGCCGAGAGCAGAGTTCTTACCTTCGTCTTGGATCGTTTGGCCGAGCCAGATCGTTCCACCCTCGCGGCCCAAATTGGCGCGGTAGCTTTGGTTCAACGGCAGCACCCCGGTCGATTGGTTGTCGTGTACTACCGTCGCTCCAACACTGTTCCCACGCTTCCTTATCCTGGGTATGAGTACTGCCTTGCGAAGGTGAAGTACATGTCACGCGGCCGATCGCGCATCACTTCGCTCGTCCTGCATGATGGAAGGTTCATGACCTTCGAGCGAAATGTTCCTGAACTAGAAAGCGACATCGAATCTCTTGTTGCAGTCGAAATACATCCTGGAATCCAGCCCTCTGTGGCGGAGGAAATTGATCATGCGGAGCATGCGAGCACTGCCGGATAACATGTCAATCGACACGGAGCCACAACAGAAGGCGGCTTCGCCGCAAGGTGTTGCGACCCGGTCATCTTTACGTTAAAGAGCATGACAGACCCATTTCTCGTTAATCGACCGTTTCTTACTGACGTCTGCCCAGCCTTCGCGCGCGCGGTGGCGAATGGCTGCAGGGTGATCGGTCGATCGGACCTTGCGGAGGAAATAGTGCGCGTGGTCCTCCCACCTCAGCTGATTGCGGGAGCTCCAGATTCCTATTCTTTTCTGGCGTATCCTGTTCCTCGTCTTACGCTTGAGCAGCGCCAACTTCTCGAAGTCCGAGACTTCGAACGTATTCAAGTGCCGGTCGGAGCAGGCACAGTCAGCCTAGAGCTTGATGTTTTCGGAAAGATCGGATGGTTCTACGTAGACATGCTCTCAGAGCATTACGAGGCCGTTGCAAGTGGAGCGCAGCAGCATGCACTTTAACCCGTCGGCCCACACGGACAAGCAACTTCAGGTTGCCACTTCGCGGCGGGTGTTGCTTGCCGTTGGCCTCCAACGTTAAACCGCGATGAGAACGAGCACTGCACGCAAGCCAAGTACCGGGAGGTGGATCGCGGCGTTCGTTGCGCTAGTCGCCTTTGCGCTCGTGCCCTCGAAGGCGTGCGCCTGCCTTGAGACATACCAAATTTCACAGCTGCGCATCGTGCTTTCGGTCTTATTGCTTTTGATACTCGCGGTAGTTGCACTTTCCCCGCCTGGACGGAGCGCAGTCTGGGGTGCGGGAGCTGGCCTCGTAGCGTGTGTCTCAAGCGCTGTAGCCTTGGCCATTGGCTCCTATAGCCTGCCGATTGCAGCCGTAGTTCTTGTGTTGCCGCTTCTGGCTGTGGTCTTGTTCGCCGCGTGGCATCGGCTTCGAGCTGGGAGGAGTGCGAGGGTGGTTTAACATGTCATTCGAACGGACCAACAACGGCGTTCGCCCACTTTCACATTAACCATTATGAAGCGCTGCCCCGAGGTCGATCAGCTCAATGGGTTCTTTGGAGGTACACACGTTCAGGTGTACCCAGATGCGCCGGAAGAGTACAACACCCACCGTTTTGAGCGCGTTGCAGGCAATGAGCGGATAGTCTGTGAGGTACTTCCGGCGGAATACGAACTTCGGTTCATGTGGTGGGTGTCTGGCCGCCTCACCCTTGACCTTAAACTTCAAGGCGTGCAGTCCTTAGACATTTCGCGTTCTGCTGGAGATGAGACACTTATTGGGAGCGTTGATGCTGATGGTTTGCGTCAACTATTCAAACTTCAGGTGAGTCCAACTGTATGCCTTCAATGGTCGTCCTCTTCCTACTTCGGCCAATGATGGTTAACAGGTTTCTCGTCACGGACAAGCAGCACCAAAATACCGCTTCGCTGCCAATGCTGCCTGCCGGACAGCGCCAACGTTAGAGATCAGGATGCAGCGCTACACGAAAGCCGCGCTTGCCCTTCTGGGCCTCTTGGTTCTCGGCTGGGGCGCAGTAAAGCTTGTCTATGAGCCTTTCATGACCAGGCAGCTGATTGCCCTAATGGCGGAGGAATCGCGCAAGATCGAGGCCTTCAACGCGGTTGGAAGGCTTGAGACCTACGATTCATTAAGCACTCTTCTTCAAAAGGGGTGTTTACGCGAAGCGGCGCAGCTCATCGAGATTCAGCAGAGCCTCCTTTTGACGGGTATCGCGCACGACATGGAACAAAGCCCGGAGGTGTCCAAGGTTGTTTCCGGCCGAAATGCGCAAGTAGCCGAACGCGCGCGTGCTGAGGCTACCAACCGAAACCCACCCCGGGGGTACACGCCATGCCGCTGATCTCTAGCTTGGCAGTCGATGCGGACGTCCTCGCTGCGCGCTTTCGCGCGCCATCGGCCCGCCGGTCACTTCTACGTTTGACCTCATGATCTTTGCCGTTGCCACCGATGAATGCACGCTAACCGCCTTCGAAAGCGAGGCCGCCGCGGTCGTCGCGTGCGAAGGCCTCGACGTTGAAGCTGCAGACTGGCTCTTTTGGGACGACTGTGGCAGGCCGCTTGAGCCACTGTTCTCCATCCCAAACAAACGAGGATTTTTCATGGTGCAGAACGGCGTCTACTCCCTTGTGCCGGCCACGCCAAATCACCACGCAGATCTCGACGAAGCGCTAGACGAAGTGCGCAATTTCGAGTCACCCGCACCATTCAACAGTGCCGAAGGTGTGCGCGCATACCTCGCCCGCAAAGGAGGCAGCAATGAGGTCTAACAGGTCGTTCGACGCGGACACGCAGCAGCATCGCGCCGGTCAACTCCAACGTTAGGCGCCAGGGCCTCGCTTATGTTCGAAGTCATCGCGTACATAGCCATCCTTGTGGGGTTGGCGGCTGGCTTCCTGTGGGGCATTGAGCGCATTGCTAAGCGCATCGGCGGCCGCAATACATGGTTGCTGTTTCTTGTCGGCCTTCCTCTCGTTGCAGGTGTGATGGTCGCATGGCTCAACAGAACTGAGTTGGCCTGGTGGCAGTTAGTTCTGTACCCACTGGTGGCGCCATTCGTTGCCTCAGCTGTTCTGCTATTGGCATACGCTGCTGTCAATCCGTACGCGCTCATCGCCTTGGTCGGGGCGTTGTGCCGGCGCGCACGCGAACGAATCTTTCACGCGGGTAAACGGTAGCATGGCGCCTAGCATGTTGGTCAACCGAACACGCTCTGGTCGGCCTCGCCTCCTGGCGCGTGCCGATTACCGCCAACGTTAGTGCTCTGAAAAGATCTCGCATTGTCCGTTGGCTCTATGCAAGGCACGTTTAATGCTGCTTATGTGAGTTCCAAAGCGCCGCGCGACTGCAGACTTCGTGGCTTGTCCGCTTAGAACCAAACGCACAGCCTCACTTTCTTCCGCTGGCGCCATAGCCCTAGGCCTGCCGGGCTTAGAGCCTCGTCGCATCGCCGCGTGGAGTCCGGCCCTTGTGCGTTCACGAATCATTTCCAGTTCGAACTCGGCGAAGGCGCCAACGATCTGCATCATCATCCGACCCGCTGCGGTGCTGGTATCGATGGTTTCGGTAAGACTGCGAAACTGGGCGCCTTGGGCATTTATCCGGTCGAGAATGATCAGTAGATGTTTTAGAGACCGTGCAAGGCGGTCCAACTTGTAGACAACCAAGATATCTCCGGGTCGAAGTAGCGTTAGCAGTTTCTCTAACTCAGCGCACTTGGTGTCGCCCCCTGATCGTTTCTCTTCAAAAATATGTTGAACCCCCGCTTTTCGCAAAGCGTCATATTGGGTGTGGAGTTCTTGTTCTTGCGTGCTAACACGCGCATATCCGTAAATCAATCTCTCCCTCTCAGACATTTTTTATTTGCCTACAAACTGTAGAGAGATGCCGCCTAGGCAGGCTTTAACCCCTGTAAAACCTGACAGGGATGAAAAGCGTGTGGGCGAAAAAAAACCGGCATTTGCCGGCTGCGATGGCATCTGAGGTCGGTCGGAAACGTCCGTTACAGATCCGTGCGCAGCTTCCATATCTCCGGAAACAGCACCACATCCAGCATCTTGCGCAAATAACTCACGCCACCAGTGCCGCCGGTGCCGCGCTTGAAGCCGATCACGCGTTCCACGGTCGTCACGTGACGAAAGCGCCAAAGCCGGAAGGCATCTTCCAGGTCGGTGAGTTCTTCGCCGAGCTGGTACAGGTCCCAGTACTTCTTGGGGTCGCGGTAGACCACCAGCCAGGCCTGCTCGACGGCGTCGCTTTCTTCATAGCCTTGGGTCCAGTCGCGCTGCGTGTGGCTGGCGGGTACGGCCAGGCCGCGGCGGGCCAGCAGGCGCAGGGCTTCGTCATAGAGTGATGGCGCTTCGTATGCGGCTTGCACCTGCGCGAGCAGGTCGGGCCTGTGCGCGTGGGGTTTGAGCATGGAGGCGTTTTTGTTGCCGAGTGCAAATTCAATGCAGCGGTACTGTGCGCTTTGAAAGCCGCTGGAGTTGGCGAGGTAGGGGCGGATGGCGCTGTATTCGGGCGGCGTCATGGTGGCCAGCACGTCCCAGGCGTGCACCAGCTGCTCCATGATGCGGCTCACACGGGCCAGCATCTTGAAGGCGCCGCCGAGCTCGTCTTTCGCCACGTTGGCAATCGCGCCGCGCAACTCGTGCAGCATCAGCTTCATCCAGAGTTCACTGGTCTGGTGCTGGATGATGAAGAGCATCTCGTTGTGGTCGGGCGAGAGCGGCTTTTGGGCGCTGAGGATGGCGTCGAGCTGCAGGTAGTCGCCATAGCTCATGGACTTGCTGAAGTCGAGCTGCGCTTTTTCATCGCGCACGATGTCTGCGGGCGCTTGGGGTTTGTTGTTGTCGTTGTTCATCAGGTGACCGCGTGCTTCTGGTTGAATTCGGGTTTTTTCCATTCGGCGGTTTCAAGCACCTGCTTTAATTGTTCGACGGCGTTCCAGACGTCTTCAAAACCGATGTAGAGCGGCGTGAAGCCGAAGCGCAGGATGTCGGGCATACCCGTTCGTCCTGAGCCTGTCGAAGGATCACCCGCGCGGAAGTCGCCGATCACGCCGCGTGCGATCAGCGCCTGCACGATGGCGTAGGCGCCTTCGGTTCTCGTTAAGCAGACCTGCGAGCCGCGTTGGGCGTGTTCGCGCGGTGTCGCCAGGCCCAGGCCGTGGCCCGCGCAGCGTTCTTCGACGAGCTGGATAAACAGGTCGGTGAGCGCCAGCGATTTTTTGCGCAGGGCCTGCATGCCGCCCAGCGGCTCTGCGGCCAGCACGGTGTCCAGCCCGCACTCCAGCGCCGTCATGCTCAGGATGGGCTGGGTGCCGCAGAGATAACGTGAGATGCCGGCTGCGGGCTTGTAGTCGGGCGTGAATTCAAATGGCGCGGCATGGCCCCACCAGCCGGCCAGCGGTTGCCAGAAGCGGTCGGCGTGTTTGGGGTTGACCCAGACAAAGGCCGGCGCGCCGGGGCCGCCGTTGAGGTATTTGTAGCCGCAGCCGATGGAGAAATCCGCCTTGGCGGCGTTCAGCGCCACCGGCACGGCGCCTGCGCTGTGGGCCAGGTCCCAGACGGTGAGTGCGCCGGCTGCGTGGGCTGCGGCGGTGACGGCGGCCATGTCGTGCATGGCGCCGGTGCGGTAGTTCACGTGGGTCAGCATCAGCACGGCGACCTCGGCGGTGAGCGCCGCGGTAATCCCTTCGGGCTCGACGAGCTGCAGGCGATAACCGCGCTCGCGGCACAGCGCTTCGGCGATGTAGAGATCGGTCGGGAAGTTGCTGCGTTCGCTGACGATGATTTTGCGCGCGGGTGCGTCCTGCGCGGCGATGTGCAGTGCGGCGCTCAGCACCTTGTAGAGGTTGATGGAGGTGCTGTCGGTCGCCACCACTTCGCCGGGGGCTGCGCCTATCAGCTGCGCGATCTTGTTGCCCAGACGCTGCGGCAGCTCAAACCAGCCGGCGCTGTTCCACGAACGGATCAGGCCCTGGCCCCATTCGGCCGTGACCGCCTCGGCGACGCGGGCGGCGGCGGTGGTGGGCAGCACGCCCAGCGAGTTGCCGTCAAGGTAGATCACGCCTTCGGGCAGGGTGAATTGCTGGCGCAGCGCGCGCAGCGGGTCTTGCGCATCCAGGGCGCGGCAGTCTTGCAAAGTGGTCATGGGTTTTTGTCTTCAGGAAAGTTCGCGCAGGATGGCGCGCACGGGGGAGGCGTCTGCACGCATGAGCTTGAGCGGCAGGGCAATGAGTTCGTAGTCGCCTTCGGGTACCTCGTCGAGCACCAGGTTTTCGAGCACGCGCAGGCCGTGCGCCAGCAACTGGTGGTGGCTGGGCAAGTCCTGGCTGGTGGCCGGGTCCACGCTGGGGGTGTCTATGCCGATCAATGCTATGTTTTTTGTAGCTAGAAGTGCAAGCGTATCCTGGGCTACAGCCGTAAATGACTCCCAACTCTGGCTGGCGGTATGGGAGGTGCGCAGCAGCACGCGCGGCGGCAGGTCGTCGAGCGCATGGGCAATGTGTTCGGGCAACACCAGCGGGCCGCAGTCCATGCAATGGATCACGCGGCAAGGCCCCAGGTAGGCGGGCAGATCCACCTCGCCGATGCTGGCCTCGCCATTGGCGTAGTGCAGCGGGGCGTCGGCATGCGCGCCGGTGTGCGGCGACAGCGTGATGGCGTTGACGTTGACCGGGCAGCCCGGCTCCAGTGAGAAATGCAGTTGCTGCGAGTAGGCGGTGTCGCCGGGAAACACGGCGGCGTTTTCGTCGACCGGCGGCGAGATGTCCCAGAGCTTGCGCGGTGTTGAGGGGGTGGAGGCAGGCATGGGTGCAAAGGTAGCACCGGCAAAAAAGCCGTGGTGTCGGTTATTTCCAACAATCCGAAAAATTGTTGAAACCTAAAGTACCTGATGAAAGCGCGAAGCAGGCGCGTCAGGATCTCCCTGTGCAAATCGCCAGCCTGGGGCACAATTCGCGCTTGTGGCGCTTATCGCTGCATCGATTTACCAACCCTCCAAAAAACCTTCCATCAGAGACAAAGGCACACCATGAATTCCGAGAACAAGTCCAACGGCAAAGTCGCACTCGTCACCGGCGCGGGCACCGGCATCGGCAAGGCGGTGGCGCTGGCCCTGCTGCGTGAAGGCTATAGCGTCGCGCTGGTGGGCCGCCGTGCTGAGCCGCTGAATGACGTCGCCAAAGAGTCGGGCACCGACCGCGCGCTGGCCGTGCCGACCGACGTGAGCCAGCCCGAATCGGTGGCGGCGGCGTTCGCGAAAGTGAAGGAAAAGTTCGGCCGGCTCGATTTGCTGTTCAACAACGCCGGTGTGGGCGCGCCGCCGATCAACCTCGAAGACATCAGCTTTGAGCAGTGGACCAATGTGGTGAACATCAACCTGACCGGTTCTTTCCTCTGCGCGCAGGCGGCCATCCGGCTGATGAAAGACCAGACTCCACAGGGCGGCCGCATCATCAACAACGGCTCGATTTCGGCCCACGCGCCGCGGCCCAACTCGGCGCCTTACACCGCTACCAAACACGCCATCACGGGTTTGACGAAATCCATCTCGCTGGATGGCCGCAAGTACAACATCGCCTGCGGCCAGATCGACATCGGCAACGCCATGACGGAGCTGGCCGCGCGCATGGCCAAGGGCGTGCCGCAAGCCAACGGCGAGATCGCCATTGAGCCGATGATGGACGCGAAGGAAGTGGCCGAGGCGGTGGTGCACATGGCTTCGCTGCCACTGTCGACCAATGTGCAGTTCATGACCATCATGGCCACGAAGATGCCGTTTGTGGGGCGCGGTTAAGCGGTTAAGCGGTTAAGCGCTGCTGCGGCCCCGCACCGCGTCACACGGCCTTGCGGGGCCTCATCATCGCCAGCACGTAATACACACCGCCCCCGATCGCCACGCCGAAGAACCAGCCGTAAATGCCCCACCACGAGGGCAACAGGCTGGTGAAGTTGGGCAGGATGCTGGAGAAAAGGGCGCCGATGGCGGTGGCGATCAGCGCGTTGGCGTTCCAGCCGCCCTGGTAGCGGTATTCGCCGTCCTCGTGGTAGAGCGCCTCGACGTTCACTTCACCCTTGGCGATCAGGTAGTAGTCGACCAGGATGATGCCCAGCAGCGGCCCCATGGTGGCGCCTATGGCACCTACGAAAGTCGCCGCATTGCCTTCCCACGGCGCGAAGGGATACAGCACCAGCGCGATGCCGGCGGCGATGTAGCCACCGGTCTTGAAGCTGACCTTGCGCGGGAACACGTTGGCAAAGTCAAAGGCGGGGGATACGAAGTTGGCCACCACGTTGATGCCCAGTGTGGCGACCGCGAAGGTGAGCGCGGCCAGCAAGGCGAGGAACCAGCTGTCGAACTTGGCGGAGATCTGCTCGGGGTGCAGCAGCACCTCACCGTAGACCTTGAAGGCGGCGATGGTGGTGACGCCGGCCACCAGCGAGAACAGCACCAGGTTGATCGGCAGGCCCCAGAGGTTGCCTTTGCGCACGGTGGCCTTGTCTTTGGCGTAGCGCGAGAAGTCGCAGAAGTTGAGGTACAGCGCCGCGAAGTAGGTGATCCACGTCGCGCCCACGGCCATCAACGCCCAGAACGAGCCGGGCTCGCCTGGCACACCCGCGTCTTTGGTCTTGGCCAGCAGCACGTCTTGCGGGATGCCGTGATCGAACGAAAAACCGCCGGCCTTCACGCACAGGCCCACGGCCAGCACCAGCATGGCGATCCAGACAGCGGGGCCGGCCCAGTCCTGGAATTTGCGCACCGTTTCCATGCCGTTCTGGATGATCAGCAGCTGCAGCGCCCACACCACGACAAAACAGATCACCTCCAGGCCCGAGTGGCCCAGCAGGTGCGTCGATTTGTGGAAAGCCATGATGGCGTCGGAGCGCGTGAGCAGCGCCACGATGGCGCCCGAGGCGGCGGCCGTTTGTGCGCCATACCAGAAGCAGGCCACCACCGCGCGCACCAGCGCCGGCAGGTTGGCGCCCCAGATGCCGAAGGAGGCGCGCGCCAGCACGGGGTAGGGCACGCCGGTTTTCACGCCCGCGTAGCCAACCAGGTTCATCAGCAGAAAGATCACCATGGAGCTCAGCCCGATGGCGATGAGGAAGTTGGTGAAGCTGCCGCACAGCAAAAACAGGCTGGCCGCGAGGTAGTAGCCCCAGAGGCTGTGCACGTCGGAAGTCCAGACGTTGAAGATGCTGAAGGTGCCCCAGTTGCGCTCTTTGGCGGGCGCCAGGTCTTCGTTGTACAGATCGGGCGACGGGTTGCGAATGTCCACGTGTGATCTCCGGTTGATGGGCGTTGCCCCTGGCCAGGACTCCATCAGGATGGCTTCAATCGCATGGCCTGATGGAGTGTTCAGTTTTGTATACAGGAACTGTACTCACCGACGCGGAATTCAATTTGCGGGTTTACCCTTGCCTCGCTGGCTTGGGTCGAACGGCTTTGAATCCTGTTGTTGTGAGCACCGTCGGGGTGCGGGTTGCAGGTTTCGTGCCATTGGCGGGGCCACGGCGCCGCTGTGGCTGCACGTTCAATAGAGCTGATTGCGCGACAGTGCGCCCAGCGCGGCCTGGAGGTTGCTCCGGGCGCCGGCCTCATAGCGCTCAAAAAACCAGGGCGTGCTGTAGATGCGGGGGCGGTCCAGAAACGACTGCAGCACCGCGCTGCGCCCCGCAACGTAGCGCGGCCAGCGCACCCAGCGGTATTCGCTGCGTACGTCGCGCTCAAACTGCCGGTAAACCGCCTCGCGCTGCCCGAGGATGGCCAGGTCGATGTCGACCACCCACTGTGCGTCGCCCGGCGAGGGCACCGCCTGGTGGCGGGTGTCCAGGATGTGGCGGCTGACGGTGGCGACCAGCGTGGCGTTCAGGCCGGCCGTGCGCAGAAAGCGTTCGGCCCAGAGCGCACTCTTTTCTTCATTGAGCGGCCGCCAGGGCCAGTAAATGGCATCGTGAAACCACAGCGCAAGTTCAACCGCGACGGCATCCTCCAGCTGGCTGCGCACATCATCAAAGTGGCGCAGGCAGGCCAGCAGGTGCGGTGTGTTGTGATAGCGGCGCGGCCAGCGCCCCCAGCTGCGGATCAGGCGCTTGCCTTCACGGCGCCAGGCGGCGCCGCTTTGATGGAGTTGCGCGCCGAGGGCTTCCCAGCGCGCGAGCAGTTCGTCGTAGTGGGCCGGGGCGAACCACATCGGCGCAGGTCAGGCGCCGAGCTGGCCCAGCAGAAGAAACTCCATCAACGCCTTTTGCGCGTGCATCCGATTCTCTGCTTCATCCCAGACCACTGACTGCGGACCGTCAATCACATCGGCTTCAACCTCTTCACCGCGGTGCGCCGGCAGGCAGTGCATGAAAAGGGCGTCGGGCTTGGCCGCAGCCATCATCTCGGTGTCCACGCACCAGTCGGCAAAGGCTTTTTTGCGTGCTTCGTTTTCGGCTTCGTAGCCCATGCTGGTCCACACATCGGTGGTGACCAGGTCGGCGCCGGCGCAGGCCTGCATCGGGTCTTTGAAGACCTTGTAGCTTTCGGCCGAGCGGATGCCGGCGATGGACTGGTCGACTTCGTAGCCGCCCGGCGTGCTCAGGTGCACCTTGAAGCCGAGGATCTCGCTGGCCTGCAGCCAGGTGTTGGCCATGTTGTTGCCGTCGCCCACCCAGGCCACCGTCTTGCCCTTGATGGAACCGCGGTGCTCGATGTAAGTGAAGATGTCAGCCAGGATCTGGCAGGGGTGGAATTCGTTGGTCAGGCCGTTGATGACGGGCACGCGCGAGTGCTCGGCGAAGCGGTCTATCTTGGTCTGCTCAAAGGTGCGGATCATCACCAGGTCGACCATGCGGCTGATGACCTTGGCGCTGTCTTCAATCGGCTCGGCGCGGCCCAGCTGGCTGTCGCCGGTGGTCAGGTGCACCACGCTGCCGCCCAGTTGGTACATGCCGGCTTCAAAGCTCACGCGCGTGCGCGTCGAGGCTTTCTCGAAAATCATCGCCAGCGTGCGATCGACCAGCGGCTGGTGTTTTTCGTAGGTCTTGAATTTTTTCTTGATGATGGCGGCGCGCTCGAACAGGTAGGCGTATTCGGCCGCGTTCAGGTCGCTGAATTGCAGGTAATGCCGCACCGGGGCGGGCGTGGAGGGGATCGCAGTGGTCACGCGTTTTTCTCTTTCAACAGCTGTTTGATCAGCGGCACCAGGATGGCCACCGCTTCGTCGGCCTCGGCCGTCGTCATGATGAGCGAGGGCACCATGCGGATCACGGTGTCGGCGGTCACGCTCAGCAGCAGGCCATTTTCGGCGGCGCGGCCCAGCAGCTCGCCGCAAGGCACCGTCAGCTCAATGCCCAGCATCAGGCCGCGGCCGCGGATTTCTTTCAGGCCCTTGACGCCTGCCAGTTCGCGCGTGAGCGCCGCGCGCAGATGGTCACCCACCTTCACCGCGTTGGCCAGCAGGCCTTCTTCTTCCATGATGCGCAGGGTTTCGACACCGGCGCGCATGGCCAGCGGGTTGCCGCCGAAGGTGGTGCCGTGGTTGCCGGGGCCAAAGATGTGCGCGGCCTTGGGGCCTGCAACCACGGCGCCGATCGGCACGCCCGAGCCCAGGCCCTTGGCCAGCGGCATCACGTCGGGCTTGATCCCGGCCCACTGGTGCGCAAACCATTTGCCGGTTCGGCCCATGCCGCATTGCACTTCGTCGATCATCAAGAGCCAGTCGCGCTCGTCGCACAGCGCGCGCACGTCGCGCAGGTAGTCGTCTTTCATGCTGTTGATGCCGCCTTCGCCCTGGATGGCTTCAAAAAACACTGCGACCACATTGGGGTTGTTGGCGGTGGCGGCTTTCAGCGCGTCGATGTTGTTCAGCGGCACGCGGATAAAACCTTCAACGAGCGGGCCGAAGCCGGCCTGCACCTTGGGGTTGCCGGTGGCGCTCAGCGTGGCGATGCTGCGGCCGTGGAAGGCTTTTTCGTAAACCACGATTTCCGGGCGCTCAATGCCTTTGTCATGGCCGAACTTGCGCGCCAGCTTGAGCGCGGCTTCGTTGGCTTCGAGGCCGGTGGAGCAGAAAAACACGTTTTCCAGGCCCGACAGCTCTACCAGCTTCGCGGCCAGGGTTTCCTGCAGCGGCACATGGTAGTAATTGGAGCTGTGGATGAGCTTGCCGATCTGCTCTTGCAGGGCGGGCACCAGCTTGGGGTGGTTGTGGCCCAGGGTGTTGACGGCGATGCCGCCCAGCGCGTCGAGGTAAGACTTGCCGTTGACGTCCCAGACGCGGCAGCCCTGGCCGTGGTCCAGCGCGATGGGCAGGCGGCCATAGGTGTTCATCACGTGAGGGGAGGCGGCTTCGATGTGCTTGGGCAGGGCTGCGGTCATGGGGGAACTCCGGACAAGGGATGTAACAGGGCTGAAAATCGCAGGCCCGCAGCGGTTGATGCGGGCCTGAAGTGATTTTAGGCGCAGACTTTGCGGCCTTTTGTGACGATCCTGCATCACTGCAATGAGGGCGCCAGGGGCTCACCGTTGTTGAAAATCGGGCAGCAAGTCTTATATAAGAGTCACAAATAAGATAGAATTGTTGTGCGGTGCAGCATGGGGTGAATACGATCCCTTTCCCACGTCAGGCGCCGCAAAAACCCTCCATCCGATGGTCTCCAACTCCGCCAAAGAAGTCTTTATTCAGGGTATTACCCGCGACGGCAAAACCTTCCGGCCCAGCGACTGGGCCGACAGGCTGTGCGGTGTGATGAGCCATTTCCGCCCCGGCGGCCCCCAGCCCGGCAGCCACCTGACGTACTCGCCGTGGTGCGTGCCCACCGTCATCAACGGCGTCAAATGCGTGGTCGTCAACGCCGAATTGCGCGAGGCCGAACCCATGGCCTGGGATTTCGCCATCAACTTCGCCAAGGACAACGATCTGCAGATGGCTGAAGCCTGCTTGATCCCCGACCCGCCCCGAAAAGACTGAAGTCACCGACATTTTTGAAGCGCCAACAAAAAAGCCGTCTTTCGACGGCTTTTTTGCTTTGCTGCAGCGCACCCTACAAAACGGCGGACGGTATTTTCAAAATGCCGTCCGGGCGATTTGCCTAATTGCTTAGGCGGCGGCCTTTGCGGGGGCCAGTGCCAGGGCTTTCACCTTGGCGGACAGGCGGCTCTTGTCGCGCGCTGCCTTGTTCTTGTGGAAGATGCCCTTGTCGGCAACCGTGTCCACAATGCTTTGGGCCTTGGCGAACAGGTCCTTGGCTTTGTCTTTGTCACCGGCTGCAACGGCTTTTTCGACGTTCTTCACAGCGGTGCGGTATTTGGAGCGCAGCGAGGTGTTCGCAGCGTTGAGTTTGACGTCCTGGCGGACGCGTTTGCGGCCCGACGCGAGGCGGGGGTTCTTTTTCTTGGGTTTGGCGGTAGCCATATATAAATTCCTTTAATCCTGGGGAGGAGTCTGTGGATGTTGCAGCAAAGCCCATGATTATATACCCCCACGGTCGCTCACTGGGTGTAGCTCCCTGCCCCCCGAGGGGGCCGCCCGTCTGCGGCCCGGCAAAGCCGGTTCCGCGCCTCTAATTTGGTTTTTAGGGCTCGCTTCGCATCGCGGGGTCTAACTGGCTGCAACTTTACGAGGGGCGTCCTCTTTACCCGAATAAACTCCGAGGGTGTCACTTTTCAAAGCCGCCTCCACCGTTTCCCTTTTGACGCTTGTCTCCCGAATCACCGGTTTGGTGCGGGAACTGCTGATTGCCTCGACTTTTGGCGCCAGCGCCATGACGGATGCCTTCAATGTGGCGTTTCGCATTCCCAACCTGTTCCGGCGGCTGTTTGCGGAAGGCGCTTTCAGCCAGGCTTTTGTGCCGGTTTTGGCGGCCAGCAAGGCGCAACACGGGGAGGAGCAGACCAAACTCCTGATTGACCGCGTGGCCACGCTGCTGGCCTGGGCGCTGCTGTTGACCTGTGTGGCCGGTGTGGCGGCGGCGCCGGTGCTGGTGTGGGCGATGGCCAGCGGGCTGAAGCAGGATCCGCGCGGCTTTGAGGCCGCGGTCTTCATGACGCGCTGGATGTTTCCGTACATCGGCTTCATGTCGCTGGTGGCGTTGTCGTCGGGCGTGCTCAACACCTGGCGGCGTTTTGCCGTGCCGGCTGCCACGCCGGTGCTGCTCAACCTTTCCATGATCCTGGCGGCCTGGCTGGGCGCGCCCTGGTTCAAGACGCAAGGAATTGAGCCGGTCTATGCGTTGGGCGGGGGTGTCATGCTGGGAGGCATTTTGCAGCTGGCGGTGCAGGTGCCGGCGCTGTGGCGGCTGGGCCTGTTGCCGCGCATCGGCCTGGGCTGGGGCTCGATCAAGGCCGCCTGGGCCGACCCGGCCACCCAGAACATCGCCAGGCTGATGGTGCCGGCCCTGCTGGGCGTCAGCGTGGCGCAGATATCGCTGCTGATCAACACCCAGATCGCCTCGCACCTCACACCCGGCAGCGTCAGCTGGTTGACGTATGCCGACCGGCTGATGGAGTTCCCGACCGCCATGCTGGGCGTGGCCATCGGCGTGGTGCTGATGCCGCAACTCTCCGCGGCCAAGGCCGCCGGCGATTCCGCCAAATACTCGGCCATGCTGGACTGGGGCCTGCGCCTGGTCGTGCTGCTGGCCGTGCCTTGCGGCGTGGCGCTGCTCACCTTTGCCCAGCCGCTGGTGGCCACGCTCTACCACTACGGCGCCTTTACCGACCGCGACGTGCAGCAGACCACCACGGCGCTCATGGGCTACGGCGCGGGCCTGCTCGGGCTGGTGGCCATCAAGGTGCTGGCCCCGGGTTTTTACGCCAGCCAGGACATCAAGACCCCGGTGCGCATCGCGATCGTGGTGCTGGTCGTTACGCAGTTGCTTAACCTGGCTTTCGTGCCCTTTCTGCAGCATGCCGGGCTGGCGCTGGCCATCGGCATCGGCGCGCTGATCAATGCGCTGTGGCTGTTGATCGGCCTCAAGCGCCGCGGCAGCTACACGCCCGCACCCGGCTGGGGCGTGTTTGCGCTGCAGGTGGTGGCGGCCAGCGCCTTGCTGGCGGTGTTTTTGCTGTGGGCTGCCGGGGCTGTGAACTGGATCGCCCTCAAAGGCCACTCTCTTGAACGAATTGGGCTGCTGGCCCTTGTCCTGCTTGCATCGGCTGCTCTTTATTTTGTAGCGCTATGGGTGTCGGGTTTAAAGGTCAGAAAACTTCTGAAACATTGAGTTGCCAGGATCAGCCACGTTGGGTTGTGGCTTTTTTCAGACTCATGCAGACTCATTCAGACTCATCAAGGGCAATCCTTGATTCCCTTTTTTCGGCGGTTTATGAGAAAGTAGCGTCATGCAATTAAATCTGACCGTGCCGTCACCGTTGCAGTACTTTTCCAGCCTGGTGGAAAGCGACGAACACTTTCCCCTCCTGGAAGCTGCGATCAGCCTGGCGCAGGACGAATACCCCGACCTGGATGTGCAGCAGGTGCTGGGCGATGTCGACCAGTTGCTCGCCCGCCTCAAGCGTCGCCTGCCGGCCGATGCCCCCGCGCTGCAGCGCCTGCGGGCGCTCAACCAGTTCTTCTTCCATGACCTGAACTTCGGCGGCAACGTCAACGACTACTACGACCCCGACAACAGCTACCTGAACGCCGTACTGCGCACGCGCCGCGGCATCCCGATCACGCTGGCCGTGCTGTGGCTGGAGCTGGCCCTGGGCCTTGGGCTGAATGCGCGCGGTGTGGCGTTTCCGGGCCACTTCATGGTCAAGGTCAACCTGCCCAAGGGCCAGGTGGTGATCGATCCTTTCAGCGGCCAGTCGCTGAGCCGTGAAGAGCTTTCGGAGCGGCTGGAGCCTTTCCGCCAACGCGGCGGTAGTGTGGGCGATGAGTTTGAGGTGCCCATGGGCCTGTACCTGCAGTCGGCGGCGCCGCGCGAGATCATCAACCGCATGCTGCGCAACCTGAAAGAAATCCACAAGACCCAGGAAGACTGGCAGCGCCTGATCCCGGTGCAAGACCGCCTGATCGTGCTGCAGCCCGAAGCCTGGACGGAGTACCGCGACCGCGGCCTGGCCTGGGCCGCCCATGGCGAGCCAGAGCGTGCGGTGGCCGACCTCGAGATTTACCTGGCCAACGCCGAAGACGCGCTTGACATCGACGCGATGGCTGAGCGCTTGGCCCAGCTGCGCCAGAGCCGCCATTGATCTTTCGGGGCTGGGCGACCTTCTGCTATCAATTCAATAGCTATCAGCCCAGGTAGGTCATGGGCTGGAGGCCTGTTTTGCTTATAAAAGCTCAATCTCGCTGAGTGTTAAAAAGCAGCTCTCGCGCGTGATCGCCACAAAGTCCGCCAGCCAGGGCCGGGCTGATGTGGCCTCGGTGCAGGCCACATACAGGCGGCCCGTCAAACCCTTTTTGCCCACCGGCCGCGCCGTGACGTAACCCCGGTCCAGGTAGCTTTGCACCGCCCACTTGGGCAGTGTGGCGACGCCGCGTCCGCTGGCCACCAGTTGCAGCATCGCAATCGTCAGCTCGGTGGTGCGGCGCGCGGGCCGCACGCCGGCCGGCTCCAGCACCTGGCGCACCACATCCAGCATCTCGTCGGGCACCGGGTAGGTGATGAGGGTTTCGTTGGCGAAATCCCTGGCGGTGAGGTGCGTCCTGGCCGTCAGCGCATGGTCGTTGGCCAGCAGCGCCATGATTTCAAAACGGAACAGCGGATGGAAGTCGACCGCTTCTTCGGCATCGGCCTCCGACACCACCGCGATGTCGGCGCGGTCTTGCAGCACCAGCGCGATCGGGTCCGGGTGAAAGCCCGAGACGATGTCGAGTTCCACCTCGGGCCAGCGTGTGCGAAAAGAGTCCATCGCCGGCATCAGCCAGTCAAAGCAGGTGTGGCACTCGACCGCGATGCGCAACTGGCCGGTTTTCCCGGTGGCCAGGCGCGCCACGTCGCGCTCGGCTTCTTCCACCTGCGGCAGCACCGCATCGGCCAGCGCCAGCAGCCGCAGGCCCGTGGTGCTGAACTGCGGCGGCACGGATTTGCGTTCAAACAGCGGCGTGGCGTAGCGCTCTTCCAGCAGCTTGACCTGGTGCGACAGCGCCGACTGCGTGAGGTTGAGCAATTGCGCCGCGCGCACCAGGCTCCCGCTGTCGCGCAGGGCCGTCAGCGTGCGCAGGTGGCGCAGTTCAAGGATGGAGGGGTTCATGGCGTGATAAAGGATCTTGTGTGTGAATCAATTATTTTCATGTTAGAAGAAAATATCTTTCGTTTGAATAATAGTCCTTGCCAGGAATGGGCGACGCGCGCCTTTCGCATCAGCGCCAGCGGCGTGGCCGACGAAACGCAGATCCACACCCACATGTGCTATTCGGAGTTCAACGACATCCTGCCGGAGATCGCCGCCATGGATGCCGATGTGATCGCCATCGAAACCAGCCGCTCCGGCATGGCGCTGCTGCGCGGCTTTGGCGACTTCAAGTACCCGAACGAGATGGGCCCCGGTGTGTACGACATCCATTCGCCGCGCGCGCCCTCGGTGGACGAGAGGGTGCGGCTGCTGCGCAGGGCGGCTGCGGCTGGGCAATATGGCGCAGGCCGCGCGGGAAGTGCGTGGGGGAACTGGCGGCCTGAAGACGGCCTGAATGAGGTCCAAGGCCGGCGGCCCTGGCTTTCGGCGGTCGGCAACCGCCACTGGTTTGCTATTGTGTTAGGAGCTGCTGGCGTATGACTCGCCTGGGCTGGAGCCCATTTTGGTCATCAACCCTCGGGCGGCGGCGCGTTTCAGGTCGCGCGTTTGAGGAACTGCGGTATCCGCAGGTCGTCGGTTCGCGCCAGTGTGGGGGCGCTGCTGGCCGGTGCGGGCCGGGCCGTTGCGCGTGCCGCGCTGTGGGCGGTCAGGCGCGAGCCGTGCACCATCGATTCCTGCGCAGGCATCAGGCTGCTGGACAGCGAGCTGCCCACCCGCGGCGTGGCGCTGGCCGGAGCCGGGTTGAGCGGGCGGGCGCCCAGCGTTGCGGCGGTGGAGGGCAGGGGCGCGATCGCCCTTGCAGGCGTCTTGGCCAGTGTTTTAGCCGCCGCCGGCGCTTGCCCTTTCTCAGCGGGGGCGTCATTGGCCGCTTGCGGCGGGTACAGCGTGGGCCTGAGCCAGTCGAGGATGGGTTGCCACTGCTGCAGGTCTTGGGCGGCGGTGCTGGCCGGCAAATCAAACATGGTCATGCCGCGCTCCAGGCTGCGCACGTAAAGCTGGGTTTCGCGCAGGGCGCCCAAAAAAGGCATGCCCAGGCCTTCAGACCATTCCGCCAGGGTTTTGGCGGCGCTGGTGCGCCCATCGATGCGCATGCCCACCGTTGCCAGGCGGCAGCGGCCGCTGGCCACGCGCGGCAGCGCCATCAGCTCGACCTGGCATTGCGCGGCCGATTCGCGGTCAAACATCGAATTGCACACGGGCATGATGATGGCGTCGGCAAACATCACGACGCGGGCCAGTTCAAAGCCGTGCATGCCGCCGGGGGTGTCAAGCACCACATGGGTGATGCCGGTGGGCACGCGCAGCATGTTTTTCTGGTCGACGGCCCAGGGGGCTATCGCGGGGAGTTCAGCGGCGCGGCGCTTGAGCCAGCTGCGCGCCGATTGCTGCCGGTCCACGTCGCCCAGCATGACGGAGCTGCCATTGCGGGCACACCAGGCGGCGATGTGCGCGGCCAGCGTGCTCTTGCCACTGCCTCCCTTGCGGTTGACGACTGCGATAACCGGCATGACTGCTCCAAAGACGGGTCGATGGAACAGTTTGATACATAAATAAGCAAAAGTCCAGTCGCCCCAAGCGCCATGGGCGCAGGCAGCTAGGGTTTTTGTAGCAAAACCACTTCAACAGGGTAGAAGCAGTCGCCTTGGCAATCGGTTATCAATCGGTTGCCGGCAATGGCTTAGGAGCGGCGTGAGTGTTTGGCTTGCCGCACCTGCCGGACGCTTAGCTGACGGTGACGGCCGCGCCGTCGCCTTTGGAGGCGATCATGCCGATCTCGTAGACCTGCTCACCTGCGTCGCGCAGGGTTTTGGCCGTGGCCTGGGCGTTGGCGGCGTCTACCACCACCACCATGCCGATGCCGTTGTTGAAGGTGCGGTTCATCTCGAAGTCGTCGATGCCGGCGGTTTCTTGCAGCCAGGCGAACAGCTCGGTTTGCGGCCAGCTGCCCTTTTTGAGGTGGGCGGCCGTGCCTTCGGGCAGTACGCGGGGGATGTTTTCGAGCAGGCCGCCGCCGGTGATGTGGGCCAGCGCCTTGATCGGGTGGGCAGCCAGCGCGGCCAGCACGTTCTTGACGTACAGGCGGGTGGGCTCCATCAGGGCTTGTTTGAAGGGTTTGCCGTCCAGCGTGGCGGGGGCGTTGCCGGCCGCGCGTTCGATGCATTTGCGCACCAGGCTGAAACCGTTGGAATGCACGCCGCTGCTGGCCAGGCCCAGCACCACGTCGCCGGGTTTCACGTCCTTGCCGGTCAGGATCTTGGATTTTTCAACGGCGCCGACGGCAAAGCCCGCCAGGTCGTATTCGCCGGCCGGGTACATGCCGGGCATCTCAGCGGTTTCGCCGCCGATCAGCGCGCAGCCGCTGAGCTCGCAACCCCTGGCGATGCCGCCGACCACGGCCGCTGCCGTGTCCACGTCCAGCTTGCCGCAGGCGAAATAGTCAAGGAAGAAAAGCGGCTCGGCGCCCTGCACCAGCACGTCGTTAACGCTCATGGCCACCAGGTCGATGCCGACGGTGTCGTGCATCTGCCATTCAAACGCCAGCTTGAGCTTGGTGCCCACGCCGTCGGTGCCGCTGACCAGCACGGGCTCTTTGTAGCGCTTGGGCACTTCAAACAGGGCGCCAAAGCCGCCGATGCCCGCCAGCACGCCCTCGCGCATGGTTTTTTTGGCCAGCGGCTTGATGCGTTCGACCAGCGCGTCGCCCGCGTCGATGTCGACGCCCGCGTCTTTGTAGCTCAGGGGGGAGGGGGAAGAGGTGGTCATGTGGTGTCGGCTTTGCTGCGGGTAGGGCGGATGAAGGTCTGGGAAGCGGGTTTGTAGCCCGGAAGGGGCCTGCAAGCCCGATAGAATTCAGCCTGAGATTCTAAAGGGTACCCATTCGGGCCCTGTTCGGCCCTCTTCAGGCCTTCTGCAGGCCCTGAGGGGGCTTCTTCCGGCAAGCTCAACCCAAGGCTTTATGCAATTCACCACCACCCAAAAACGCGCCGCCGCCTGGTGCCTGATTGCTGCGTTGATCGTTCTGGCGCTGTGGCTGCTGGGGCCGGTGCTGGCGCCCTTTGTCATCGCCGCCGTGCTGGCCTATGCGCTGACGCCGCTGGTCAACCGGCTCGACCGCATGGGCAAGGGCCGCCTGCCGCGCGTGGTGGCGGTGGTGCTGGTGGAATTTCTCTTCATCGTGGTGCTGCTCAGCCTCTTTTTGCTGATCGTGCCCATCATGGCCAAGGAACTGCCGGTGCTGCGCGAGCAGGTGCCGCTGCTGGCCGACAGGCTTAACACCAGCCTGGCGCCGTGGCTGGCGCAATTCGGCATCCATGTCGCTCTGGACGTGGCCAGCATCAAGGCCTTTGTCCTCAAGTACCTCAACGCCAATTTTGAAGACCTGTTCGGCTCCCTGATGTCCTCGCTCAAGCTGGGCGGCAGCGTGGCGCTGGCCGTCATCGGCAATGCGGTGCTGATCCCGGTCGCGCTGTTTTACCTGCTGATGGACTGGGACAAGTTTGTCGCCCGTGTGCTCGAGCTGGTGCCGCCGCACCTGCGCGCCGGTTTTGACAGCTTCACTGAAGAGGCCGACTCCGTGCTGGGCCAGTACCTGCGCGGCCAGTTGCTGGTCATGCTGATCATGGCGGTGTTTTATGCGGTGGGCCTGGCGCTGTTTGGGCTGGACCTGGCCTTGCCCATCGGTGTCTTCACCGGCCTGGCGATGTTCATCCCCTATCTTGGTTTTGGCCTGGGCCTGATGCTGGCCGTGCTGGCCGGCCTGCTCGAATTTGCCTCGCTCAAGGCCCTTGTCATGGTGGCCGTGGTCTACGGCGTGGGGCAACTGGTGGAAAGCCTGTACCTCACGCCGCGCCTGGTCGGCGAGCGCATCGGCCTGCACCCGCTGGCGGTGATTTTTGCCTTGCTGGCTTTCGGCCAGATGTTCGGTTTTGTCGGCGTGCTGGTGGCGCTGCCGGCCAGCGCGGTGCTGCTGGTGGGCATACGCCGCATCAAGGCCAGCTACATGGCCAGCCGGCTGTACAAGGCCGGATAAGACTGAGCAAGGCCGGAACAGACATATGGCGGGCATGAAACAGATTGCGCTGGACATCGGGCTGGCTTCCGCCCCGTCGTTCGCCAATTTTTTTGGCGGGCCCAACGAAGCCGCGCTCAAACACCTGGAGCTGTGGGCCGGCAACACGCTGCGCTCGCCCGTGCCCACTTACCTCTGGGGAGAAGCCGCCAGCGGCAAAACCCATTTGCTCAAGGCGGTACGCGAAACGCTGCGCGAGCAGGGCGCTGCGAGCGGCTGGATGGACGCCTCCTTGCTCGAGCCGCCCGAGTTCAACGAATCCTGGGCCGCCGTCATCCTGGACGACTGCCATCTCTACACCGCGGTGCAGCAGCAGGCGGCCTTCAACTGGTTTGTGAACGCCCTCAGCGCACCGGACGGCCGCCCGCGCTGGGTGCTGGCCGCCGGCCAGATGCCGCCGGCCGACCTGGCGCTGCGTGAAGACCTGCGCACCCGCCTGGGCTGGGGACATGTGTTTGCCCTGCAGGCCCTGACCGAACCCGAGCGCCGCGCTGTGCTGCGGCGCGAGGCCGATGCCCGCGGCGTGTTTTTGAGCGATGAGGCCATGGACTTCATGCTGACCCGCTTTTCGCGCGACCTGGGCAGCCTCATGCAACTGCTGGACCAATTGGACGCCTATGCCTTGCAAACCAAACGCGCCATCACGATTCCCCTGATCAAGTCGATGATGGAGAGCGAATAAGTGACTGCGACTGCGAAATGACTGTCCCCCAAAAGATTGCGCTTTTTGACCTGGATCACACGCTGATCCCCATCGATTCCGACTACGAATGGGGCGAATTCACCATCGCGCTGGGGTGGTGCGACAGCACCGAGTTCAAGCGCCGCAATGCCGAGTTTTTTGAGCATTACCGCGCCGGCACGCTCGACATCCACGAATATGTGCGCTTTGCCACCGAAGCCATCCGCAAGCAGGGCGCTATCAATTCAGGAGCGGGTCATGCACGTTTCATGCGGGACGTGGTGCAAAAGGCTATTACAAAGCAGGCGCTGGCGCTGGTCGACGGCCACCGTGCCGCGGGCGATGAGCTGGTCATCGTCACCGCCACCAACGAGTTCGTGACGCGGCCGATTGCCGAGGCATTCGGCGTCAAAGAGCTGATCGCCGTCGAGCTGGAGCGCGACGCCCAGGGTTGGCTGACCGGCGAAATCCAGGGCACGCCCTCGGCCCGCGAGGGCAAGGTCACCCGCGTGGAACAATGGCTGGCGGCCCGAAACCTCGGCTGGAGCGACGTGGAAACCACGTTCTACACCGACTCCATGAACGATATTGCCTTGCTGGAGAAGGCCACCCACCCCGTTGCGACCAACCCGGACGCGCGCCTGCGCGCCCTGGCGGCAGAGCGCGGATGGCGCATACTTGACCTGTTTATCTAGGGCAGCAGACCCAACTTTTCATGATCAAAAAATTTATCGACAAGCTGTTCGGCAAATCAGACAGCACGGAGCCCGGCGCCAAGCGGGTCAAAAAATCACCTTTCGGCCAGCGCCAGGATGTCACCGTCAAGGAACACGGCATTGACGTCTCATTGGTGGACGACCGCGCCATGGACGTGGTGCGCACCCTGAAAGACGCCGGCTACGAGGCTTATATCGTCGGCGGCGCGGTGCGCGACCTGCTGGTCGGCCTGCGCCCCAAGGATTTTGACGTCGCCACCGACGCCACGCCCGAGCAGGTCAAGTCGCTGTTCCGCCGCGCCTTCATCATCGGCCGGCGCTTTCGCATCGTGCACGTCATCTACGGCCGCGGCCGCGAACATGAAGTGATCGAAGTTTCGACCTTCCGCGCCCACCTCGACAGCAGCCTGGCCGAGCAGGTCGGCGGCAACGAGCGCACCAGCAAGAGCGAACTGGCCGGCATGAAGCATGCGGTCGATGCCTCCGGCCGTGTGCTGCGCGACAACGTCTGGGGCCCGATCGAGCAGGACGCCGCGCGCCGCGACTTCACTATCAACGCGATGTACTACGACCCCGAGACGCAGGTCGTGGTCGACTATCACAACGGCATCAAGGACGCCAAGAAAAAGATCATCCGCATGATCGGCGACCCGGCCGTGCGCTACCGCGAAGACCCGGTGCGCATCATCCGCGCCGTGCGTTTTGCCGCCAAGCTCAGCGCGCTCGGCTTCAAGTTTGAAGACAAGACCGTGGCGCCGCTGCGCGAGATGAAGGGCCTGTTGGCCGACGTGCCGCAGTCGCGCCTCTTTGACGAAATGCTCAAGCTGCTGCAGACCGGCCATGCGCTGGCCAGCATCGCGCAGCTCAAGTTCCTCGGCCTGGGCACCGGCATCTATCCGCTTCTGGATGTGGTGGTGGAAAACGCCGACGAGCCCTTCCTGAAGCTGGCCTTGCAAGACACCGACCGACGCGTCGGCGAAGGCAAGCCGGTGGCGCCCAGCTTTTTGCTGTCGTGCGTGCTGTGGTTTGACGTGCGCGAAGGCTGGGAGCGACGCAAGAAGCGTGGCGAGCACCTCATGCCCGCGCTGCAGGACGCGATCGACGACGCCTTCAACGCCAAGATCGGCGACGTGTCGGGCCGCGGCAAGCTCGGCACCGACATGCGGGAGATCTGGACCATGCAGCCGCGCTTTGAAAAACGCGTGGGTAGCGCGCCGTATTCCCTGCTCGACCAGCCCCGCTTTCGCGCGGGCTTTGACTTCCTGCGCCTGCGCGCGCAGACCGGCGAGATCGAGATGGAACTCGCCGAGTGGTGGGAAAAGTTCAGCACGGCCTATGACGACGAGCGCCACGCCATGATTGAAGAGGCGCGCCAGGCCCAGCAGAACAAACCGCAGGCGCCGCGGGTTCGCGTCAAGCGCCCGGATGCCGAGCCAGGTTCAGCGAATGCCGAACGCACCACGCCCGATGCGGCGGATGCGTCCGGCGAGCAGGGCGATGCCGCCCCCGCCAAAAAACGCCGTCGCCGCCGCAAGCCGGCCAATCGCGGTGGCGCAGGTGGTGCCGAAGGCGCGGGTGGCGAGGCTGCAGCTTCGCCTTCATCGGACAGCACTCACAACTCCTGAGGGCGTATGGTTTGCGCCTACGTTGCCCTGGGCGCCAACCTCGGCGATGCCGCGGCAGCATTGCGGCAGGCCGTTCAGGCGATAGGCCAGTTGCCGCTCACGCAGGTCCGCCACTCTTCCAGCCTCTATCAAACAGCACCGCTGGACACCGATGCCGGCCAGGAATCTGCGGCCCCCGGCAACGACTACCTCAACGCCGTCATCGAACTCGAAACCGGTTTGACCGCCCCGGGCTTGCTGGATTATTTGCAACAGATCGAGCAACAGGCCGGCCGCGAAAGACCCTACCGCAACGCCCCGCGCACCCTGGACCTGGACTTGCTGCTCTACGGCAGCGCCCGCATCGAATCAGAACGCCTCACAGTGCCGCATCCTCGCATGATGCAGCGGGCGTTTGTGCTGGTGCCGCTGGCGGAGATTGCGCCGAACTTCGTCAGCGCAAAGCAGCTTGAGGCCGTCGCGCACCAGCCGATTGAGCGGCTGGCCAAGCTGGTTGGCTAGCGGTTTCTAGGGCGCAAGCCGCTCACGCAACCACTCACTATCCCCCTGCAGCGTATACCGCAGCCGGTCGTGCAGCCGGCTCTTGCGCCCCTGCCAGAACTGCCAGTTGTCGGGCTTGAGGCGGTAGCCGCCCCAGTGCGGCGGGCGGGGCGGTTGCAGCAAAAACTTGGCGCCGTATTTGGCGGCGTTGGCCACCAGCACGCTGCGCCCTGAAATCACTTCGCTTTGCGGGCTGGCCCAGGCGCCAATGCGTGAATCGAGGGGGCGGCTGTTGAAGTAGGCGTCGCTTTCTTCGGCTGAGACTTTTTCCACCACGCCTTCGATGCGCACCACGCGCTCCAGCTCGACCCAATGGAACTGCAGCGCCGCGTACGGGTTGCCGGCCAGCTCTTGCCCCTTGCGGCTGTCGTAGTTGGTGAACCAGGTGATGCCGCGTTCGTCATATCCCTTGATCAGCACGATGCGGGTGGAGGGGCGCAGGTTGCTGGCGACGGTGGCCAGGGTCATCGCATTGGGCTCGGGCACTTCGGCGGCGATGGCTTCTTTGAGCCACTGGTCGAACTGTTTCAGCGGGTCGGCTTGGGACGCGTCTTCGTTGAGTTCGGCGCGTTCGTAGCTTTTGCGCAGGTCGGCGATGGACAGTTTGGAGGGGGTGGGCTCTGACATACTGCCAGTATAAAGAGCACGCCGTTTTCAAGCCCCTGGATGCCATATCGCATGTCCCTGTCCGGTCTTCCTGTTGTGATTGTCCTGGCCGCCGGCCGGGGAGAGCGCTTTGCGGCGTCGGGCGGGCAAGTGCACAAGCTTCAGGCCCTGCTGGCCGGCAAGCCGGTGCTGGACCATGTGCTGCACGCCGTTCAAGCCAGCGGCCTGCCGCATCACGTGGTGCGGGCGGATGCGTCCCGCCCAGGCATGGGCGACTCCATCGCGGCGGGCGTGCGGGCCATGCCCGAGGCTGCGGGCTGGCTGGTCCTGCCGGGCGATTTGCCGCTGGTGCAGCCCGCCACGCTGCGCGCGGTGGCCCATGCGCTGGCGCAGCATGCGGTGGTGGTGCCGATGTTCAAGGGCGCGCGCGGGCATCCGGTGGGTTTTTCGGCCGGGTGCCGTGACGCCTTGCTGGATTTAAAGGGAAATCAGGGCGCAGCCCAGGTGGTGCATGCACATGTTGCTATCAATTCTGCAGCGTACCTGGATGTGACTGATGAAGGCATCGTCACCGACATCGACGCGCTGGACGATCTGCGCCGCGCTGAAGAATTGTTCAGGCGGCGCTGAATTTCGCTGAGCGCTTTCTCTCAAGCCCGCGCGATCACTGCGCAGGCCAGCCGCGGCCCGGCGTTGCCGGTCGGCTGGGTTTTGTAGTCGTCCGGGTCGCGGTGAACGATCAGCCCCTTGCCCACAATGTCGGTCGCGCCGCTGCCGACCGTGATGGTTGTTGATTCAAAGCTGAACTTCGCATTGCCGCTGGCGTCGGCCTTCAGGCTGGGCAGGTCGCCGGTGTGGTGCGTCATGTCGGCGTGGTTGCCGTGCGGCTGGCCGGTGGGGTTGAAATGGCCGCCGGCGCTCATGCCGTCGCCGCTGGAGCAGTCGCCTTTTTCATGCACATGAAAGCCGTGCTCGGCGCCGGGCTTGAGGCCGCGTATCTCGCCCGAGACGAGTACCTTGCCTGCGCCCTGCACAAAGCTGACGGTGCCGCTGGCGGTATTGCCGGTGGTGCTTTGCAGCTGGGCGACGGCGCGCGGGCCGCTGGGCGTGGATGCGCAAGCCGCCAGGACAAGTGTTGCGGCAAGCGGGGCCAGAAAGTGGTTCATGGTGCGGTCTCCGGATGTGTTGGTTGGGATGAAAGGGAAGGCCCACTGTAGGCCGCACGGCGCCTGCTGGCAAGGCCGGCAGGGGAAGATATGTAAGCGTCTCTTATCGGCTGACCAACGCCAGCAGCTTGCCCAGCGCCCGGTCATGAATGCCCAGCGTGCGCAGCTTGTCGTAAGTCAGTTGTGCGTACTCGCGCGTCGTGCCGTAGCGCCCGCACGAATCTGAAAATATCTGCCGGTAAACGTCTTCACTCAGCACGCCGGTGTGGCTGGGGCTGCGTTTGGAGAGCGTGAAGGCCAGCGCCCGCACTTCTCCTTTGTCGGTCTGGCATTGCAGCCACTTGGGGTCGTACACGCCGTTGGGCATTTCACGCTCCCACAGCGCGGGCAGCGCGCTGGCGACCTGCGCGCGCGGGATGCGAAAGACCATGCCCTTGCAGCTGCCGCCATGCAGCAGGCCGAACACCAGGCCCGGGCAGTCCGGCGTGCCGCGGTTCAGGCGGCTCCACATCTTCAATGCGCGGTGGTAACCGTGGATGGTGGCAAAACGTTCCTCGGCGTGCTCAAACTCCGGCCGCCAGATGAGGGAGGCGTAGGCAAAGACCCAGAGGTCACTTTTGCCGCCCCATTCGCGGATGACGGTTTCCAGCATGTGCGCCGGATTGCGCGAAACGATGACGCCGGAGCCGGCGAGTTGTTTGGCTGAATTTTCCACAGCCGCACTTTACAATGGGCCGAGGTTTTGTGACGGCTTATGTGATGGGAGTGGGGCAATGTTTTCTCAGGACGATGAGGGCCAGCAGGGCCTGGTGTTGGCGGTCGTTCTTGGTCTGATCGCTTTTGTCGTGACCTTGGTCATCGGCATCAGCTTGCACCGGCTTCACCGCGGCCAGCCACCTGCGCCGCCGGCCCCTCTTGCCACTGCCACCGGTACCGCCGTTGCGGCTCCGGCGCCTGCGCCTGCGCCCATCGATTCTGCGCCGCTGCCTGCCGCTGCGGAACCCCCGGCCAACCTTCTGAGCACCCGCCAAGCCGCGACCGATGCCGCAACCGTGACGGTCGAGCAGGGTGTGGTCCGGTTTTATTTCGCGTCCGGCAAAGCCGACCTGGCGGCCGGCGCCGGTGACGCGCTGGGCGATGTGGTGAAGGCCGCCAAGGCGGGCCGTACGCTGGTGATCTCGGGCTTTCATGATGCCACCGGCGATGCGGCAAAAAACGCGGCGCTGGCCAAGCAGCGCGCCGTCGCCGTGAAAGACGCGTTGAAGGCCGCAGGTGTTCCCGAGCGGCAGATCGAGCTGAAAAAGCCCGAGCAGCTGGCCGCCGGCGCGGGCAGCGACGCCGAGGCGCGGCGCGTCGAAATCACGCTGCAGTAAAAAGCGCCGCGCTGACAGCGGCAGGGGCGCTGCGCCGACGCCGGCCGAACTGCGCTTCTTGGAGACTCGTTCCCTGGATTGCGCCGGGCAAGTTTGGTAACCAGCCCGTAACCACAATGGCGTGAAATGTGCCGGTAACCCGTTACCATAGAGTCAGTAATAAAGTTACATTACGCGCATGGCGTGAGTAGCAAATAGCGAACGCCGGACAGCCTGAAATCCAGCCACGCAATCCCCCGCCAATCTGTACCCAGATTCAAAGCCACCCGACCTAAAGCTCCACCATGGCCCTCCATTCCAAAGTTTCAGACATCACGGCCCGCATCACCGAGCGCAGCCGCCCGTCGCGCGATGCCTACCTGGCCCACTTGCGTGCCGCGTCGACGCGCGAGCCCGGCCTGGACCGCATGGGTTGCGCCAATGTGGCCCATGCCTTTGCCGGCATGCCGCTGGACGACCGCTTCAAGGTCGTCACCGAGCGCAAGCCCAACATCGGCATCGTCACCGCCTACAACGACATGCTGTCGGCGCACACCCCGCTGCAGGCCTATCCGGCCTTCATCAAGGACGAGGCCCGCAAGCTGGGCGCCACGGCGCAGGTGGCCGGCGGCGTGCCCGCGATGTGCGACGGCGTGACGCAAGGCACCAGCGGCATGGAGCTCAGCCTCTTCAGCCGCGACGTGATCGCCATGAGCACGGCTGTCGCGCTGTCGCACGACATGTTCGACGCCGCGCTGATGCTGGGCGTGTGCGACAAGATCGTGCCGGGCCTCTTGATCGGCGCGTTGCAGTTCGGGCACTTGCCCACCGTGTTTGTGCCCGCCGGGCCCATGCCCTCGGGCATCCCGAACAAGGAAAAAGCCCTGGTGCGCGAGCAGGCCGCGCAGGGCCTGGTCGGCCGCGACGCCTTGCTGGAGTCGGAGTTCAAGTCCTATCACAGCCCCGGCACCTGCACCTTCTACGGCACGGCCAACAGCAATCAGTTGCTGCTTGAAGCCATGGGCTTGCATGTGCCCGGCACCGCCTTTGTGAACCCCGGCAATGCCCTGCGTGAAGAACTCACGCGCGAGGCGGCGCGCACCGTGCTGGGCATCATCAAGGCCAGGCGCTTTGCACCCATCGGGCAAATCGTCGATGAGCGCGCCATCGTCAACGCGATGGTTGCCTTGTTGGCTACGGGCGGCTCCACCAACCACCTGATCCACTGGGTGGCGGTGGCGCATTCGGCCGGCATCGTGATCGACTGGAATGATTTTTCCGACCTCTCCGATGTGGTGCCGACGCTGGCCCATGTCTACCCCAACGGCAGCGCCGACGTGAACCAGTTCCAGGCGGCAGGCGGTCCGGGCTTCATCATTCGCGAGCTGCTGGACGCGGGCTTTATGCATGAAGACGTGCTCACGGTGCGCGCAGGCGGCATCCGCGAATACACGCGCGAGCCCGCGCTGGCCGGCACGGCGCTGGCCTGGCACGACGTGGGCGCCTCCAAAGACGAAGCCATCGTGCGCACGCCTGCCAAGCCCTTCAGCGCCACCGGCGGGCTCAAGCTGCTGCAGGGCAACCTGGGCCGCAGCGTGATCAAGGTCTCGGCCGTGCCCGACGACCGCCATGTCATCGAAGCGCCTGCGCGGGTCTTTGATTCGCAGGAGGCCTTGCACATCGCCTTCAACGCCGGCGAACTCCATCGCGACGTGGTGTGCGTGGTGCGCTGGCAAGGCCCGCAAGCCAACGGCATGCCCGAGCTGCACAAGCTCACGCCGCCGCTGGCCGTGCTGCAGGGCAAGGGTTTTAAAGTGGCGCTGGTCACCGACGGCCGCATGAGCGGCGCCTCCGGCAAGGTGCCGGCCGCCATCCATGTGTCGCCCGAAGCGGCCGCCGGCGGTGCGCTGGCCAAGGTGCGCGACGGCGACGTGATCCGTGTGGACGCCGTCACCGGCGAGTTGAAAGTTTTGGTGGCCGATGCAGAATGGGCCGCGCGGCCCGTTGATGCCATGCCTGCCGACCTGCGCGCCGCCAACGGCATCGGCATGGGCCGTGAATTGTTTGCCGGTATGCGCCGCCACGCGCTGACGGCTGAAGAAGGAGCTTTATCGTGGATGTGAACTTGAATGTCAGCGGCAAGCTGACGGCACTGCAGGTCATGCAGGATGCGCCGGTGATTCCCGTCATCGTTTTGAGCGACGTGAAGCAGGCTGTGTTGCTGGCGCGCGCGCTGGTGGCCGGCGGCATCCGCATGCTGGAAGTGACGCTGCGCACGCCGCAGGCGCTGGCCTGCATCGAGGCGATCGCACGCGACGTGCCCGAGGCCGTTACCGGCGCAGGCACCGTGCGCAGCGCCGCCGACGCCCAGGCCTGCGCCATGGCCGGCGCGCGTTTTGCCGTGAGCCCGGGCTACACCCACGCCGTCGGACAAGCTTGCCGCGATGCCGGCTTGCCGCTGTTGCCCGGCGTGGCCACCGGCAGCGAAATCATGATGGCGCAGGAAGACGGCCTGACCGAACTCAAATTTTTCCCCGCGATGCAGGCGGGCGGCCCGGCCATGCTCAAGGCCTGGAGCGGCCCGTTTGGCGATGTGCGGTTTTGCCCCACGGGTGGAGTCTCCACCGCCAACGCCGCGGAGTTTCTAAGTTTGCCCAACGTGGTGTGTGTGGGCGGCTCGTGGCTCACGCCCGCTGATGCCGTGGCGCGCGGCGATTGGGCGCAGATCACGGCGCTGGCGCAGCAGGCTTGCCAGCTGGCGCGTTGAGCTGCCTGGGCAGGCCGGCGCAATTTTTTAAGCGAAATCGGCCTCCAGCCCAATCACTGCCTTGGCAGTGTGCTCCTGAAAAGATAGCAGGCCGAAGGCTCGGCCGGGTTATCGCAAGCCCGCGCCGCCGCCGCTTTCATCACGCTGGATCAGCTCGATCTTGTAGCCGTCCGGGTCCGTCACAAAAGCGATCACGGTGGTGCCGCCCTTGACCGGGCCGGCCTCGCGCGTGACATTGCCGCCAGCCGCCTTGATCTTGTCGCAGGCTGCGTAGGCATCAGGCACGCCCAACGCGATGTGGCCGAAGGCGGTGCCCATGTCGTAGCTCTCGGTACCCCAGTTGTAGGTCAACTCAATCTCGGCCTGCGCCGGGTTGCCTTCATAGCCGACAAAGGCCAGGCTGTATTTGTACTCAGGGTTTTCCGACGTGCGCAGCAACTTCATGCCGAGCACCTGGGTGTAAAAATCAATGGAGCGCTGGAGATTGCCAACGCGCAGCATGGTGTGTAGGAGTCGCATGGGCGGATTATCGTGCGGGTGG
Organism: Polaromonas sp. SP1; assembly: GCF_003711205.1. Lineage (NCBI taxonomy): Bacteria > Pseudomonadati > Pseudomonadota > Betaproteobacteria > Burkholderiales > Comamonadaceae > Polaromonas > Polaromonas sp. SP1. Next base: position 2,681,936 of record NZ_CP031013.1, read on the forward strand.
GGAAAGTTTGCAGGCCAGCGGTGCTCCCTAGACCTGGTGTGCATGGACTAAGTTGCCTAAGAGGGCGGGGTGGAGATAGGTAGTCTCATTTACTGGGATGGAAATTGGAGAAATTGTGGGCGCTAGCTTGATACCTACGTTCATACGCCAGTGTGTGAGGCCTTCGACGAAATCTTTCCATTTGTGCGGTGGCTCCGCCTTGTGAGGAAATACAAGGAAAAACCAATAGCAGTTAATCGCAACCATGCGAACCACAAAGCGGCGCGACAGCGGACCATCGTATGGAATTTCAGCGCATCGTAGGTGTTTTGGCTCTAAAAGCTTCTCTGTTTTTTCGTCCAGATTGATTGCCCTCGACGCTGTTACTACTTGGAGACGAAGTTGAATCGGTGGGCAATAGCCGCCGTGAAGAATGAAATTGATAGAACTTTCATGCGCTTTCACAACCTTTTCGGGAGCGTCTACTCTGGCCGAGTTGTAGGAGATTTTCAGAAGCGCCCTAAGTAGTATCTGGTAGTCATATGCGATGCTTGTTTGCTCTCCAGGAAGCAGGATTCTCTCGAGGTGCGCGTCGTAAAGAGAAGAAAGATAGGAGTCGAGTTTGCTTAGAAGAACGTTGTTGCAGGGGCCACAAACGTCTTTGATCGTCGGGTCCCCCTTATAGAGCTTGGCTGCTCTCTTCGAGTACGTGAGCAAGCTCTCATACTTTTCAATTAAGCAGTTGGGCCAAATATGTTCTCGCGTAAGCGGAGCACTTTTGCGGCAGTATGAACAGGTGTTCATTTGCAGGCTACTTCTGCGCAGGCACCTCAAACACCAGACAAGTCGTTGTCGCATGCGCATACAGCTTCCCATCAGGCCCCACGATGCGGCCTTCAGCGGTGGCCAGCTGGCGGCCGCAGTGGATGACGGTGCCGATGGCGCGCAAGGGCCCGGTCTTGTGTGAGGCGGCACGCACGATGTTGATGCTGAGTTCAGCCGTGGTGTAGGCCCGGCCCACCGGCATCATGGTGTGCACGGCGCAGCCCACGGCCGAGTCGAGCAGCGTGGCGTACCAGCCGCCGTGCACGGTGCCCAGCGGGTTGTAGTGCTTGAGCTGGGGTGTGCCCTGGAAGATGGCCTTGCCGGGCTCGACTTCAACCAGGGCGAAGTCCAATGTTTCTGCAATGTGGGGGTAGGGCAGCTCGCCCGCCAGCATGGCCTGCATCACTTCCAGGCCGGTTTTGTTGGCCACGTCCTCGGGCCGTGCCAGCCCGGGTTTGCCGCCGCCGTCCGTCATGCGGGCGCGCACCGCGGCGCTTTGTTCCATCCATTGCGTCAATGTGTCTTGTGGGGTCATGGCATCCATAAATGTTGCATATACAATAGTTGTAGGTACAATTAAATTATGAACGAGAAAACCCGCCTGTCAACCCAGGCTGAACTCAAAGTGCAGGGCTGCACCAACCTCAAGCTGCGCCAGCTGATGCGCCGCGTTGCCCATCACTACGACCTGGAGATGGCGAAGGTGGGGCTGAAGACCACGCAATACTCCTTGCTGACCTATGTGCTCAAGATGGGTCCCATGCGCCCTGGCGAGCTGGCGCGCGGCATGAAGGTCAGCGCATCGACCCTCACACGCAACCTCAAGCCCTTGATCGATGCCGGCTGGATTGAGCTCACCGCAGGCAGCGACGCGCGCAGCCGCACCGTGGTGTTGACCGACGCGGGCCGCGCCAAGCGCGAAGAGGCCCGCTCGCGCTGGAGGGCGGCACAAGAGCAGCTCAACGCGTTGCTGGGTAACGGGCGTGTGCTGGCCCTGCACAACCTGATCAATGAGTCCTTGGCGCTTTTGTCCCCCATCGAATCCGGAGTTGATGATGAGTAATCCCGAGCCTTCCCCATCCCCTTCCAGTGCTGCGTCTTCCGCCGCGTTGCCTGTGCACCGCATCGCGATGTGGCTGGTGCTGCTGGCCGCCGGCGGCACCTTTGCCCTCACCATGGGCGTGCGCCAGACCATGGGCCTGTTCCTGTCGGCGCTCAATACGTCCACCGCACTGGGCATCGGCAGCATCAGCCTGGCGTTTGCGTTTGGCCAGCTCTGGTGGGGGCTGACGCAGCCTTTTGCCGGCGCGGTGGCCGACCGCATCGGCACCGGCCGTGTGATCTTTCTGGGAGTGGTGCTGGTGGCGATCGGCACCATCATCACGCCGCTCATGACCAGCACGGCCGGCCTGATCTTTGCCATCGGTGTGCTGGCCGCGGGCGGCGCCGGCATGGCCGGGCCTTCGGTGCTGATGGCCGCCAGCACGCGCCTGGTGCCGCCGGAAAAGCGCGGCCTGGCCACCGGCATCGTCAATGCCGGCGGCTCTTTCGGCCAGTTCGCGATGGCGCCGATTGCCATCGGCCTGACGGCCGCTGTCGGCTGGGCCAGCGCCATGCAGTGGCTGGGCGCGCTGGTGTTGCTGGCCGTGCCGGCGGTGCTGGTGCTCAAGGGCAACTCCAAGGCGCTGGCGGCGCAGGCGGCCGCCGCGTCGGGCACCAAAGCGCTCAGCGCGCGCCAGGCGATCAGCCAGGCCATCGCAACGCCGAGCTACCGTTACCTCGCTGCGGGCTTCCTGGTGTGCGGTTTTCACGTGGCGTTTTTGGCGACTCATCTTCCGGGCGTGGTGGCGGCCTGCGGTTTGCCGCCTGAGATCGGCGGCTGGGCGCTGGCGATGATCGGCCTCTTCAACATCGTCGGCAGCCTGGCCATGGGCTGGGCGGTGGGCCGCTGGCGCATGAAGTCCTTGCTGGCCTTGCTGTATGCGACGCGCGGCTTGGCGGTGCTGATCTTTCTGCTGGCGCCCAAGACACCGGCGGTAATGCTGATCTTCGCCGCCGTCATGGGCGTGACCTTCCTGTCGACCGTTCCGCCCACGGTGGGGCTGGTCGCCAAGATGTTCGGCACGGCCAATATGGCCATGTTGTTCGGCGTGGTGATGTTGTCGCACCAGGTGGGCGGCTTCCTCGGCGCCTACCTGGGGGGTTATGTTTTCCAGGCCACCGGCAGCTACGACTGGGTCTGGTACATCGACATTGTGCTGGCGGTCGGCGCTGCGCTGGTGAACCTGCCCATCCGCGAGGCGCTGCTGCCGCGGCAGGTGGCCGCCAAGGCCGCGGCCTGAGTGCTCACCAGGCGAGGGAAATCCGCGCCGTACTCCCTGAGGGCTGCTGTGCCAGAATCCCTGCAAGCAGCCAACTTGCGGGATACATCAGATGCTTATCAATTGTGTGGTCTACCAAAACGGCACCAAGCTTGCCGACATCCCGGTCACCGAGATCAGCGACTACATTTGCCGGCCTGACGCGTTTGTCTGGGTGGCGCTGCAAGACGCCACAGCGGAAGAGCTTGAGGAAATGCGGCATGAGTTCGGCCTGCATGAGCTGGCGGTCGAAGATGCCCGGCACGGCCACCAGCGGCCCAAGATCGAGGAGTACGGTGCCTCGCTGTTCTCCGTGCTGCACCTGATCGAGCCCTCTACCGACAAGCCGGGCGAACTCAATGTCGGCGAGGTGGATGTGTTCACCGGCAAGAACTATGTGCTCTCGGTGCGCAACCGCAGCCAGAAAGGTTTTCTGGGCGTGCGTGACCGCTGTGAGCAGGAGCCCGAGTTGCTGCGCCACGGTTCGGGGTTTGTGCTGTACGCCCTGATGGACGCGGTGGTCGACCGTTACTTTCCCATCCTTGACGATCTTGAGACCGAGCTGGAGCTGATCGAGAAAGAAATCTTCACACCCGGCGCCGCGCGCAAAAACATCGAGCGTCTGTATGAGCTCAAGGGCAGCGTCATGGTGCTCAAGCATGCGGTGGCGCCGCTGCTGGAAGGCGCCAGCAAACTGTATGGCGGCCGGGTCCCGCAGATCTGCAACGGCGTTCAGGACTATTTCCGCGACGTGGTCGACCATTTGTCGCGCATCAACGCCTTGATCGAGAACATGCGCGACACGATCGGTACGGCCATCCAGGTGAACCTGGCGATGGTGACGATCGAGGAGAGCGAGGTGACCAAAAAGCTCGCGGCCTGGGCCAGTATCTTTGCGGTCTGCACCGCCTTTGCCGGCATCTGGGGCATGAACTTTGAAGCCATGCCCGAACTGAAATGGCGCTACGGCTACCTGATGGCCATCAGCATGATTGTGGTGGCGTGCTCGCTGCTGTACTGGCGCTTCAGGCGCGCCAAATGGGTCTGACGCTCAGGGGCGCGGCGGGGTAAACGCCTTGCGCGCTGCCAGCGCCTTCTTGCGGCTGGCGCAACCCTCAATGTGGTCGTTCACCAGGCCCATGGCCTGCATAAAGGCGTACATCGTCGTCGGGCCCACAAACGTCCAGCCGCGTTTCTTGAGGTCTTTGGACAGGGCAATGGAGGCAGGCGAAGTCGGCATGGCCTTGACGGCCTCGTGCGTGATGCGCGCCGGCCGGCTCTTGGCGTCGGGCTCCAGCCGCCAGACAAAGGCCCCGAGTGAACCGAATTCCTTGCGCAGCTCGATCACCCGCTGTGCGTTGTTGATGGTCGAGGCGATCTTGCCCGCGTGCCGCACGATGCCTGCGTCGGCCACAAGGCGCTTGACATCACGCGCGCCAAAGCGGGCTACCTGCTCGGCGTCGAAGTTGGCAAAAGCGCTGCGAAAGGATTCGCGCTTGTTCAGGATGGTCAGCCAGCTCAGGCCTGCCTGAAAGCCTTCGAGACAGATCTTTTCGAACAGGCGGCGTTCGTCGTCCACCGGAAAACCCCATTCCGTGTCGTGGTAGTGGCGGTAGAACGGCGTGGCCTGGCACCAGGCGCAGCGCGTGGTGTGGGTGTCGTCAATGAAAAGGCCGGCAGCGGGCGATGCCGCAGCGGTGGGTGGTTGGCGTGGGGTGGCGGAAGGCATGGGCGATTTTAGGCAGAGGAGGGCAGGCGACGCTATCATGAAGCACGACGTTCTCACCGGCCCACCACTTCGGAAACACGCACCATGTCCATCCAGCTTTGGCTCGCTTTTGTCGCCGCAACCGCCGTCTTGCTCATCATTCCCGGCCCCACCATCCTCACTGTCATCAGCTACTCGATGGCGCATGGCAAGCGTGCCAACGTTCCGCTGGTGGCGGCCGTGGCGTTGGGGGATTCCACGGCACTGGTCGTGTCGCTCTTCGGCCTGGGCGCGCTGTTGGCAACTTCGGCTTTCTGGTTCACGGTGGTCAAATGGGCGGGCGGCCTGTACTTGCTGTACCTGGGCATCAAGCTGTTGCGCGCCGGCATTTCACCCCTGCAGGCGGCTGCGCCCGATGCGCCCGGCTCCTTGTGGAAATTGTTCGGCAATACCTACCTGGTCACCGCCCTCAACCCCAAGGGCATCGTGTTTTTTGTGGCCTTCCTGCCTCAATTTATCAACCCGAGCGCCGACGTGACGCGCCAGCTCTGGGTGCTGGCGGTGACCTTTGTGGTGATGGCCAGCCTGAACGCCACGCTGTACGCGGTGTTTGCCGCATCGGCCCGCACGTTGCTGGCCTCGCCGCGTGCGCAGCGGCGCTTTAATTTTGCGGGCGGGTCGCTGCTGTCGGCGGCCGGTGTGTGGGCGCTGCTGGCCAAGCGCCCTGCTTAGGCCAAAATTTCGTCGATGAGGGCCTGGTCCACGTCATGAATCCAGCATTCTGAAAGCTGGCCGTCCCTCACGATGCAGCGCAGCAGTGTTAAACCGGAACCGTGTAATTCAGCGTCATGCGCCCGCCATCGACCACCACGATTTCACCGGTGATGTAGCTGGCCGCATCGCTGGCCAGGTAGGCCACCGTGTCGGCGATCTCGGAAGGCTCGCCCAGGCGCTTCATGGGCGTGCGGCTCATGATTTTGGCTTTGGCTTCGTCGCTGGTGAGCACGGCCTTGGCCGCCAGCTCGGTGGCGATGGTGCCGGGCGCAACCGCATTGACGCGCACGCCCTGGCCGGCGAGCGACAGGGCCATCACGCGCGTGAGCTGGTTGATGCCGCCTTTGCTGACGTTGTAGCTGGCGATGGTGGGAATGGCGAGCACGCCGTTGACCGAGCTCATGTTGACGATGCTGCCCTTGCCGGCGGCGGCCATCACGCGTGCCACGGCCTGGCCGGCCAGGAAGGAGCCTTTGAGGTTGATGCGCAGCACGGCGTCAAAGTCGGCTTCCGTCACCTCCAGGAATTCGGCGGCCTTGAAGATGCCGGCGTTGTTGACCAGCACGTCGATGCGGCCATGCGCAGCCATGACCTGGGCGACCAGCGCATCGACCTGGGCCTTGTTGCCGACGTCGCAATGCACGTAGAGGCCGCCCAGCTCGGCGGCGAGCGCGCCGCCGCGCGCGTCGTCAATGTCGGCGATCACCACTTTGGCGCCTTCACGCGCAAAGCGGCGCACGCAAGCCTCACCGATGCCCTGGGCGCCGCCCGTGACGATGCAGACGCGGCCGGCGAGGCCAAATGAAACCGTCGAGGAGTTTGAGGATGAAATCATGCTTAAGTCCTTATGGTTCCTTGGTATGCAGCTATAAATTTCATAGCGCTTTCGGCAACGTTGGCTGCCGTCATGCCGGGCTTGTACAGCGCCGAGCCGATGCCAAAACCGCTGGCGCCGGCTGCCAGGTACGCGCCCATGTTGTCCGGCGTGACACCGCCCACCGGCATCACCACGGTGGAGGCGGGCAGCACGGCGCGCAAGGCTTTCACCACGGCGGGTGTGATCATCTCAGCCGGGAAAATCTTCAGGCCGGTGGCGCCTGCGTCCAGTGCGCCGAAGGCTTCGCTGGCGGTCATCACGCCGGGCAGGCAGATCAGGCCGAGGCGCGCGGCTTCGCGCACCACCGCAGGGTTGAAGTTGGGCGACACGATCAGCTGGCCGCCGGCGGCCTGCACATTGCGCACATCTTCGGGAGTCAGCACGGTGCCTGCGCCTATCAGGGCTTGCGGGTAGGCGCCGGCCATGGCGGCGATGCTGTCCAGCGGCTGCGGGGAGTTCAGCGGAATTTCAATCAGCGTCCAGCCGGTGGAAACGAGCGCCTGACCGACAGGCAGCGCCTCGGCGGGCGACAGCCCGCGCAAGATGGCCACCAGCGGAAGGGTGGTGAGGGCGTTGGAGAATTTTTGGTGTGCGTTCATGGTGTGGGGTTCATGGGAGTGCGCGGCGGTGCGCACGGTTAGCCCAGGTCAATTGAGGGTATCGGCAATGGCGCGCAAACCGCGCCAGGTGGCGCCCGCGCCTACGCGCTGCACGGGCACCCCGAGCTGCGCAAGCGCCTGTTCGTAGCGGGCGGTGAGCGCTTCGGCGCCCATCACCACCACGGCTTCGCCGCGCGGAAGTTGTTGGGACTTGAGCTCTTCGCCGATGACCAGGCCCGACAGGTAGCTGGGCAGGGCTTCGGCGGCCATGCGCTTGAACAGCGAAAGTGTGCGGGTGCTGAAGGCGGTGTTGAGCAGGCCCGGGCCCGCCAGCGCATGGGCCACGCCCTGGTCAAAGGCGGCTGCGTCGTGTGCCGGGTCGGCTTCGGGCATCATGCGCGCCAGCAGGGAGTGCCGGCGCAGCAGGGCATAAAATTCGCCGGTCATCCAGGTCGAGAAATCGGTGACCCTGGCGTCCGTCACGGTGACCCATTTGCTGTGCGTGCCGGGCAGCACCAGGCGGGCGCTGTCCAGGCCCAGCAACTGCAGGGCGCCAAAGATCTGGGTTTCCTCGCCGCGCATCACGTCGGGCACGCCGCCGCGCTCAATGCTGAGGCCGGGCACGATGGCAATGCGGCCCGCTTCCACCCATTCCAGCTGGGCCGCAATGGCGTCAAAGCCCGCCGGGCAGGCGCAGTAGGGAGCCTCGCGCCAGCCTTGCTTGCTGCCGGCCATCCCCGAAATCAGGCACAGCGTGCCGGGCGTCATCCAGTCGCCAAAGCACGCCTGGAAAGCTTCGGGAAACCCACCTGCGGGCACCGTGAGAATGCCGCGCGCAAAAGAGCGCTCTTCCAGCACCGCACCATCGCTGCCCAGCAGCGCACCTCGCAGGGAAGACGTTCCCCAGTCAACCGCAACGATGCGGCTCACAGCAAGGCCCTGACCTGCTCGGGACGCGGCAGCGGCGCCACGGCGCCGTAGCCCTGCACGGTGAGGGCGGCCGCCGCATTGGCATAGCGCGTGGCGTCAAACACCGTGTCGCCTTTGGCGATGCGGGCCAGCAGGTTGCCGCAAAAGCAGTCGCCGGCGCCGGTGGCGTCAACCAATTTGACGCGGTGCACCGGCACGCGTTCGCGCCGGGTGCCGTCACTGACCAGCGCGCCGTCGCCGCCGAGCTTGAGCACGACGGTTTTGGCGCCCAGGGCATGGCCCCAGTCCACCACTTCGTCAGGGTCCGTCATGCCGTTGAGGGCGGTGATGTCCTCCAGGCTGGGCAGGAAAATGTCGCACAGTGAAATTGCATGGCGGGTGCAGGCCAGGGCCCGGTCCAGCGGCCAGAGCTTGAGCCGCAGGTTGGAATCAAAAGACACCAGGGTGCCGGCTTCTTTGGCCAGCTTCATCGCGGCAAAAGCGGTGTCGCAGGCGCCGGCGGAAATGGCCAGTGAAATACCCGATACGTGCAGGACCTTGGCCTGGCGCACGGCATCTGCCGCACCGGCTTGTTGCAGCCAGGCGGGGGTCATGCGGCTGGCCGCGGAGCCTGCGCGCAGGTAGCTGAACTCGTGCCCTTTGGGGCCGTGCGTGACGAAGTAAAGGCCGGTGCTGGCTTCCGGGTCTTGTTGCACGGCTGCCGTAGAGACGTCTTCGGCGGCCCACAAGGCCATCAGCGCCTGGCCGAAGGTGTCGCCGCCCAGGCGTGTCAGGTAGGCGGTGCTGGCGCCGGCGCGCGCGGCGGCGATCACGGCATTGCTGGTGTCGCCGCCGAAGCCTTGCAGGTAGTTGGGTTGGCCGGCGGCGGTCTGGTTGAACTCCACCATGGCTTCGCCAAGTGCGACGACATCGAATTTTCTGGCTTGCATTGGATTTCCTGGCTGCTTCGGGCGTCCCGGCGTGGGCCTTTCCGAAAGAGGAAAACCAGGGAAAACACGCCGCGCCTCAAGCCCTCAATGGTACCCCCCGCCGGGGCGGGGCTTCGTACCCGGGCTGTACCCCGGCATATCCGGCTCAGTGGTTGTCGCGCGGCACAAAAGAGCCGCGTTTGCCCACCAGAAAATCCAGGTCCGCACCTTCGTCGGCCTGCAGCACGTGGTCGATGTAAAGCTTCCAGTAGCCCGACGACAACGGCGGCTGCGGCGCCGTCCAGCCGGCCATGCGTTTGGCCAGCTCCTCGTCGCTCACATGCAGGTGCAGGCGGCGATTAGGCACATCGAGTTCAATGATGTCGCCGTTTTGCACCAGCGCCAGGGGGCCGCCAGCCGCCGCTTCAGGTGCGGTGTGCAGCACCACGGTGCCGTAAGCGGTGCCGCTCATGCGCGCGTCGCTGATGCGCACCATGTCGGTGATGCCTTTTCGCAGCACCTTGGGCGGCAGCGGCATGTTGCCGACTTCGGCCATGCCGGGGTAGCCTTTGGGCCCGCAATTCTTCAGCACCATCACGCAGTTTTCGTCGATGTCCAGGTTTTCGTCGTCGATGCGCGCGTGGAAGTCTTCAATGGTTTCAAACACCACGGCCCGGCCCTTGTGCACCATGAGTGCGGGCGTGGCAGCGCTGGGCTTGATGACGGCGCCGCGCGGCGAGAGGTTTCCGCGCAGCACGGCGATGCCGGCCTTGTCCTTGAACGGCGCGCTGAGCGGCTTGATCACATCGGTGTTGTAGTTCTCCGCATCGGCGATGTTCTCGCCAATGGTTTTGCCGTTGGCGGTGATGGCGCCGGTATGCAGGTGCTGCGCAATTTCTTTCATGACCACCGGCAAGCCGCCGGCGTAGCAGAAGTCTTCCATCAGGTATTTGCCTGAGGGTTGCAGGTTGACGAGGCAGGGTAGTTCGCTCGCCAGCCGATCAAAGTCGTCCACGTTCAGCTTAACGCCGATGCGCCCGGCGATGGCAATCAGGTGAATGACGGCGTTGGTGGAGCCGCCGATTGCGGCCAGTGTCTTGATGGCGTTCTCGAAGGCTTCGCGTGTGAGGATTTTTGACAGCGTGAGGTCTTCATGCACCATCTCGACGGCGCGGCGGCCGGCCATGCGAGCCAACACATTGCGCCGCCCGTCCACCGCAGGATAAGCCGCGTTGCCGGGCAGGCCTATACCCAGCGCTTCGACCATGCTGGCCATCGTTGAAGCCGTGCCCATGGTCATGCAGTGGCCGTGGCTGCGGTGCATGCAGCTTTCGGCTTCAAAAAAGTCCTGCAGTTTTAACGTGCCCGCGCGCACCTGCTCACTCATGCTCCACACGCCGGTGCCCGAGCCCAGCTCCTGGCCGCGCCATTTGCCGCTCAGCATGGGTCCGCCGCTGACGCCCACCGTGGGCAGGTCGACGCTCGATGCGCCCATCACCAGGGCCGGTGTGGTTTTGTCGCAGCCCATCAGCAGCACTACGCCGTCGATAGGGTTGCCGCGAATGCTTTCTTCTACATCCATGCTGGCGAGGTTGCGGTAGAGCATGGCTGTCGGGCGCAACAGGGTTTCGCCCAGCGACATCACCGGGAACTCGAGCGGGAAGCCGCCCGCTTCGTAAACGCCTATCTTGACCTGCTCGGCAATCGTGCGGAAATGCGAGTTGCAGGGCGTCAGTTCGCTGAAGGTGTTGCAGATGCCGATGACCGGCCGGCCGTCGAACTGGTCGTGCGGAACGCCCTTGCCCTTGACCCAGCTGCGGTAGGCAAAGCCGTCACGGTCCTGGCGGCCGAACCATTGCTGGCTGCGGAGCTCATGGGCGGGTTTCTTCTTGGGAGGTGTGCTCATGCGGGAAAGTCCTTAATTCTTCAAACATATTATCGTCATACCATTGGAATCAATATCTCAGTGAAAACCATGACCCCAGGAGTTGCCCTTGTCCAGCCAGCCGCCGCGCCCCCACATCCTTGCCGTTGCCAGGCTCCCGCCGTTTTTGATGGAGCCGCTCCAGGCCACTTTTGAAGTCCATGACCGGCTCCATGAAAGCGACCCGGCGGCGTTTGCCAAAGTGGCTCCGCTGATTCGCGGCATCGCCGGGGGCGGGGAGTCCAAAGTGCCGCGCGCGCTGATGGACCAGTTGCCGGCGCTGGAGGTCGTTTCCATCATGGGTGTGGGCTATGACGGCGTGGATGTGGCCGCGGCACTGGAGCGGCGAATCCCCGTGACGCACACGCCCGGTGTTCTGAATGACGAGGTGGCGGACCTGGCCATCGGGCTCATGCTGTCTGTGGCCCGCCGCATCCCGCTGGCTGACCGCTATGTGCGCGCCGGGCGTTGGGCCAAGGAGGGCCCCATGCCGCTGGCGCGCAAAGTTTCCGGCGCGCGCCTGGGCATCGTCGGGCTGGGCCGTATCGGCCAGGCCATTGCCGACCGGGCCGAAGCCTTCGGCATGTCGGTCGCCTATACCGCCCGCAACGCCAAGGCGGAGCTTGCTTACACCTTTTACCCCTCGGCACAGGCGCTGGCCGCGCAGGTGGATTTCCTGGTCGTGATCACGCCCGGCGGCGCCGGCACACGCCATTTGATCAATGCCGATGTCTTCAAGGCCCTGGGCTCTTCGGGCTACCTCATCAACGTCGCGCGAGGCTCGGTGGTGGATGAAGCGGCGCTGGTTGATGCGTTGCAGCAAGGGGTGATCGCCGGTGCGGCGCTGGATGTGTTTGAGCAGGAGCCGCATCCGGCCGAGGCCTTGTGGTCCATGGACAACGTCGTGCTGACGCCGCATATGGCCAGCGCCACCGTGCAAACGCGCCATGCCATGGCCAACCTGGCGGTGAACAATTTGCGGGCCCATTTCGCCGGTCAGCCCCTCTTTACGCCGGTGCCGGAATGGCATTGAATCGGGGCGGATTCAGGCCTTTGCGCTTCGGGTTTTCCATAGAAAGCCTGAAATTTAATCATCATATGATAACAACGCGTTAAGGAACGCGGACTCCGAGTTTGTGCCAGTTCAACAATCAACCCGTAGAGGAGACAAGCCAAATGAGACTCAAGACAATCCTGGCCGCCGCGATGGTCGCGGCAGGCCTCATAGCGACCGGGCAGGCCGCCGCGCAGGAAAAACTCACCGTCTGGTGGGTCAAGGGCTTTTACAAAGCCGAAGACGACGCGCTGTTTGCCGCGATCAAAAAGTACGAGGAAAAACACAAGGGCGTGAAGATCGACCTGTCGCAGTATCCCGTGCAGGACATGATTCCGAAAACCGTTGCGGCGCTCGACTCCGGCAATCCGCCCGACGTGGCCTATGCGGACGTCTATGACTTCCAGGTAACCGGCAAGTGGGCTTTCGACGGCAAGCTTGAAGACCTGAGCAGCGTCATCAATCCGATGCGCGCCCGCTTTGCGCCGAACACGGTGGAAACCGCTTTCCTGTACAACGACGCGGCCAAGACGCGTGCCTATTACGCGTTTCCGATCAAGCAGCAGACCATGCACATCCAGTACTGGGTGGACATGCTGAACGAGGCCGGTTTCAAGGAGTCCGACATCCCGACCGGCTGGAAAGACTACTGGTCCTTCTGGTGCGACAAGGTGCAGCCGGCCCATCGGCAGAAAACCGGCAACCGCACTTTCGGCATCGGCCAGCCTTTGGGCGTGGATTCCAGCGACGCGTTCTATTCCTTCCTGACCTTCATGGACGCCTACAACGTCAAACTGGTGAACGACAGCGGCAAGCTGCTGGTCGATGATCCGCAGGTGCGTGCGGGCCTCATCGGCGCGCTGACGGACTACACCCAGCCGTATGTGAAGGGTTGCTCGCCACCGTCTTCCACCAGCTGGAAAGACCCGGACAACAACGTCGCCTTTCACAACAAGACGACCGTCCTGACCCACAACGCGACGATTTCGCTTCCCGCCAAATGGCTGGACGACATGAACAATCAGGCCCTGAAGCCGGAAGAGCGCGAAACGGCCAGGAAGAACTACACCGAGCGCATTCGCACGGCCGGTTTCCCGAACAAACCCGACGGCGGCAAGATGGTTTACCGCGCAGCGGTTAAAACCGGCGTGGTGTTCAGCCAGGCCAAGAACAAGGCGCGCGCCAAGGAGTTCGTCGCCTTCCTGCTGCAGGAGGAAAACCTCACGCCTTATGTGGAAGGCTCGCTGGGCCGCTGGTTCCCGGTCACCAAGGCCGGGCAGCAACGTCCGTTCTGGAAAGCCGATGCGCACAGGCAGTCGGTCTACAACCAGTTCACCGCCGGAACCGTCAACTTCGAGTTCACCAAGAACTACAAGTTCACCATCCTGAACAACGAGAACGTCTGGGCCAAGGCGGCTAACCGCGTGATCAATGAAAAGATCCCGGTGGACAAGGCGGTTGACGAAATGATCGCCCGTATCAAGACCGTGGCGAATTGAGCGAGTACTGACTGAAGAAAGCCGCGCCGCCAGTCGCAATCCCGGACGGGCGGCGCGCGTCAACAAAGCAAAGCATGAGCACTGCAACCATTGACCAACCCGGTCCTTCCGTGCGTGCCGAGCGCGCCGCCATGACTTCGTGGGAGAAGTGGGGGCTCGCGCTGGTCGTTCCCTATTTGCTGATTTTTGTGGTGTTCGTCATCTACCCCGTGGGCTACGGCCTGTGGCTGGCGCGGCACCCGGAAAGTTACGTCAGGCTGTTTGCCGACCCGATTTTTTTCCGCACGCTGATCAACACGGTGGTGTTCATCGTCGTGGCGGTCAACGTCAAGATGGTGATCGCGCTGTTTCTGTCGGGCTTTTTCCTGAACACGCGCTGGTGGATCAAGGCGCTGTCGGTGGTTTTTATCCTCCCATGGGCGGTGCCTTCCATTCCGACCATTTTGTCGATGCGCTTCATGCTCAATCCCGAGTGGGGCGTCATCAACACCCTGATTTTCAAGATGACAGGCGTTGATGGGCCCAACTGGCTCAATGACCCGACACTCGCCCTGTCTTTCTCCATGCTGGCCCATATCTGGAAGTCGCTGCCGTTCTGGACGCTGATCCTGCTGGCCGGGCGCATGGCAATCCCCGCCGAGCAATACGAGGCCGCATCCGTGGACGGCGCGACCATCTGGCAGAAGTTCCGCTTCATCACCTGGCCGTCGATGCGCTCGCTCTATCTAACCTCAACCATCCTGTCGATGATCTGGACCCTGGGCGACTTCAACAGTGTCTACCTGCTAACGGGCGGCGGGCCTGCCGACCTGACACATGTGCTGGCCACGCTGGGGATCCGCTATTTGCGGCTGGACCAGGTGGACCTGTCGCTGGCGTCCATCGTCGTGGCCTTGCCGCTGGTATTGCCGCTGGTGTATTTCATGATGAAAAGGTTGTCCAAATGAGCCGGATCACACTGCGCACGGTGAGCCGCGAAGCCCGGCTGCTGTTGATCGGCATCCCGGTCCTGCTGTGGACATTGATCCCGATTTACCACATGGTGCTGTTCGCGATTTCACCGCGGAACGAAGCGACTACCGGCCGGCTGTGGCCCAAAAAGCCCACGCTCGACAACTTCGAGACGGTGTTCTGGCAAAAGCATTTCTACCTCGACCACTTCTGGGTGCAATTGGGCAATTCGCTGGTGATCGCGCTGTCGGTAGGCGTGCTGACGCTGGTGGTGTCCACCACGGCCGCATTTGCCATCAGCCGCCTCAAGGTACGCGGCGGCCGCACGGTGATGAACCTGGCGCTCTTTACCTATTTCATTCCGGCCGCTTTCCTGGCCGTTCCCATGTACAAGACCATGGGTAACTACGGCATGCTGAACCACCAGTGGTCCTTAATCCTGGCCATGGTGACCATCGCTTCGCCTTACTGCATCTGGGTGCTCAAGCAGGCTTCCGACAAGCTGCCTTATGAGCTGGACGAAGCGGCCCGCATGGACGGCGCGACAGCCATGCAACTGTTCAGGCTGGTCTACCTGCCGCTGATGGTGCCTTCGCTGGTGGCGGTCGGCACGTATGCCTTGCTGCTGGCCTGGAACGAGTACCTCTATGCCTTCCTGCTGCTCTCCAAGGACACCAGCGTGACCCTGGCCGTGGCGCTGGGCAACTTCCTGGCGGCTGACGATTCACCGTGGGAACTGCTGATGACCACCGGCCTGATTTACGCGCTGCCTCCGGCGGCAATCTATTACGCATTCAAGCGCTACATGGTGTCGGGCCTGACGGCCGGCGCCGTCAAGAGCTAAAAATATGGCCCCCACGCTTGTCACTTCGTGTAATGCGCTGCCCCCTGAGGGGGCCGCAGCCGGCTTGGGGCGGCCCGGCGCCGGCTGGGGTTCGGTCTTTATCAGGAAATAACGGGAATCTCATGGCTTCTGTATCGTTTCGCAATATTGAGAAGGCCTTCGGCAAGGTCAAGATCATTCACGGCATCAGTTTTGACATCTCGGACGGCGAGTTCGTCGTGCTGGTGGGGCCTTCAGGCTGCGGCAAGTCCACCTTGCTGCGCATGCTCGCCGGGCTCGAGGAAATCAGCGGCGGCGAAATGTCGATCGACGGCAAGGTCATCAACGACCTGGATTCCAAGGACCGAGACATTGCGATGGTGTTCCAGAGCTATGCGCTTTATCCGCACATGACGGTGCGCGACAACATGGCCTTCAGCCTGAAGCTGCGCAAGGCGCCCGCCGAGCTCACCGACAAGCGCGTGGGCGACGCCGCCCGCATCCTGAACCTGGACCCGCTGCTGGACCGCTTCCCGCGTGAACTTTCGGGCGGGCAGCGCCAGCGCGTGGCCATGGGGCGGGCCATTGTGCGTGACCCCAAAGTCTTCCTGTTCGACGAGCCTCTGTCCAACCTGGACGCCAAGCTGCGCGTGGCCATGCGCGCCGAAATCAAGGCCCTGCATCAGCGCCTGAAAACCACCACGGTCTACGTCACGCACGACCAGATCGAGGCCATGACCATGGCCGACCGCATTGTGGTGATGCACGACGGCATCATCGAACAGATCGGCACACCGCTGGAACTGTTTGACCGGCCCGGCAACCTGTTTGTGGCGCAGTTCATCGGCTCGCCGGCCATGAATGTTTTCAAGGGCACCTTGCGGCAGGACGGTGGCAAGGCCTGGGTTGAAGCACAGGGGCACCAGTGGCCGATCGGTGCGATTGCGCAGGCGAAGGACGGCCAGCCGGTGCACTACGGCGTGCGCCCCGGCGACTTGTCCTTGTCGGCGACGGGGCAGGGCATTCCGGCCAAGGTCATTGTGGTGGAGCCCACCGGGGCCGAGACCGAACTGCTGCTCGACGTGGGCGGTGCAAAGGTGATCGTGGTGATGCACGGCCGCACGGCGGTGCGCCCCGACGACATCGTCCACCTGGAAATCGCGGCCGGAAAAACCCATGTGTTTGACGATGCCAGCGGCGCACGGCTGGATTGAGGCCGCCCATGGTTGTGGATACTTTCAGGCTCGACGGGCGTCTGGCGCTGGTGACGGGCTCTTCGGGCGGCATTGGTTTTGCACTGGCGCGCGGCCTGGGGCAAGCGGGCGCCGCCCTGGTGCTCAACGGCCGTGAAAAGGTGCGGCTTGAGCAGGCGGCCGGTGTATTGCGGGCAGAAGGTCTCACAGTCCACACCCGCTGCTTTGACGTCACCGACGCAACTGCAGTGCAGGCAGCTGTCGAGGACATTGAGTCAACACTCGGCAGCATCGACATCCTCGTCAACAACGCCGGCATGCAGCGCCGCATGGCCTTGCAGGATTTTCCCGCGCAAGACTGGCACGAGCTCATGCGCACCAATGTCGACAGCGTTTTTTTCACCGGGCAGGCCGTCGCGCGGAAAATGATTGAACGCCGCAGGGGAAAGATCATCAACATCTGCTCGGTGCAGAGTGAGCTGGGGCGCCCCAACATTGCCCCCTATATGGCCAGCAAAGGCGCGGTGAAG
Source organism: Polaromonas sp. SP1 (assembly GCF_003711205.1). NCBI lineage: Bacteria > Pseudomonadati > Pseudomonadota > Betaproteobacteria > Burkholderiales > Comamonadaceae > Polaromonas > Polaromonas sp. SP1. Next base: position 2,698,870 of record NZ_CP031013.1, read on the forward strand.
ATGCTCACCAAGGGAATGGCGATTGACTGGGGGCCTTACGGCATCCAGGTCAACGGCCTGGGCCCGGGTTACTTCAAGACCGAATTGACCGAAAAACTGGTGGCGGACGAGCAGTTCAGCGCCTGGTTGACGGGACGCACGCCGAGCAGGCGCTGGGGCGATGTAGCCGAGCTGGCCGGCGCGGCCGTGTTCCTGGCCAGCGATGCCTCCAGTTTTGTCAATGGCCATGTTTTATATGTCGATGGCGGGGTGACGGCGACTCTGTGAAGCCGCCGCTGGACCTGCGCAACAAGGAGAACATCATGCGTGGACTGGTTTGTCATGCGCCACTCGATTTGCGCCTTGACGCCCTGGATGTCGAACGCCTGGGCCCGCAGCAGTTGCGGGTGCGGGTGGCCTTCGGGGGTATTTGCGGCTCAGACCTGCACTACTTTCAGCACGGCGGCTTCGGCACGGTGCGCATCAAGGAGCCCATGGTGCTGGGCCATGAGGTGTCGGGCGTGGTGGAGGCCGTGGGCAGCGAGGTCAACGGTATTCGCGCTGGCCAGCGCATCGCGATTTCGCCGTCTCGGCCTTGCGGTGTTTGCCGCTTTTGCCAGCAAGGCCTGCAGAACCACTGCATGGACATGCGGTTTTACGGCAGTGCGATGCGCTTTCCGCACATACAGGGCGCTTTTCGCGAGACCCTGGTCATCGATGCGGCGCAGGCGCATCCCGTGGCTGATGGCCTGCCGCTGTCCGAGGCCGCGCTGGCCGAACCCTTGTCGGTGGGCCTGCACGCCATCGCGCGCGCCGGCTCGGTGTTCGGCAAACAGGTGCTGGTCACCGGCTGCGGCCCCATTGGCGCCTTGCTGATCGCCGGCCTGCGCCGGGCGGGTGCGGCCCGCATCGTCGCCGCCGATATTGCCGATTTGCCGCTGGCCTGCGCCAAACAAATGGGAGCAGACCAGACCATCAACCTGGCGCAGGAGCCCGACGGCCTGGCGGCGTTTGCCGCGGGCAAGGGGCAGTTCGACGTAATGTTCGAAGCATCGGGCAACGAAAAAGCCCTGGTCGCCGGCCTGGACGTGGTGGCGCCGCGCGGCATTATCGTGACGGTGGGCCTGGGCGGCAATGTTGCGCTGCCGCTCAACACCCTGGTCGCCAAGGAGCTTGAGCTGCGCGGCACCTTCCGTTTTCATTCCGAGTTTTCGGTGGCGGTGGTATTCCTGAACCAGCGGCTGATCGATGGCCGGCCTGTCATCACCGACATCGTCGCCTTCGACCAGGCTGCGCATGCCTTTACACTCGCCGGCGACAAACGCCAATCCATGAAGGTGCAAATTGCCTTTGGCGGCGAAGCCTCATGATGCAGCTGATTCTCCCTTTCAATAACCGGAGTCCCTTGTGACCGTTTTTTCCAAAGTCATTCTTTACACCGATACCGACGGCCGCGCGAAATTCCGGGAGGAAGAGATCGCGCTGGGTGAGGGCTCGCCGCAGAGCATGCTGTCGGAGTTGTTCGCCTCGGGCGGCTACCAGCTGCGGCACAGCCCGGTGGGCTTTCGCAGCCAGTTCCATTGCACGCCGAATCCGCAGTGGGTGTTCATCCTGGGCGGTGAAATGGAAATTGGCCTGCAGGGCGGCGTCTCCCGTGTTTTCAAGCCGGGCCAGCATTTTTATTCGGCCGACGTGCTGCCGGCCGGCGCCACTTTTGATCCGGCCTTGCACGGCCACTGGAGCCGCCAGGTGGGGCCGGATCCGCTGGTCACGCTGTTTGTGCGAGGCTGAAAGCGCGCCATGGCCACCATGAAAAACGTCCACGGCAACACGGTTGACCATATTGGGGAAGCCATCGTCGCTGGCCGTTATGCCGCCGGCATGTCCATGCCGCCGGAACCGGTGCTCTGCGAGGAATTGGGCGTGAGCCGCACCGTGGTGCGCGAAGCGGTCAAGTCGCTGATCGCCAAAGGCCTGGTCACCACCGGCCCCAAGGTGGGCACGCGCGTGTTGACAGAGGAGCACTGGAACTGGTTTGATCCCGACGTCATCGCCTGGAAGGCCAAGGCCGGCATCACGCCCGAATTTTTGCGCGACCTGCTGGAGTTGCGGCGCCTGGTAGAGCCCGCTGCCGTGCGCATGGCGGCCGAACGGGCTACGGCCGAAGAGATCGCTGAAATCGAGGATGCTTATGCGGGCATGAAGCGGGCAGTGGAAGGCGGCGGCGATTACGTCACCTACGACCTGCGCTTTCACCAGGGACTGCTGCGCGCGGCGCACAACCGCATGCTGATCCAGATGAACAAGGCGTTGAGCGCCTTGCTGCGTACCAGTTTTGAAATCTCCACCAGCCGCAAGGACGGCCCCAAGCGCTCGTTGCCGCTGCACCGGGCGGTGCTTGACGCGGTGATTGCCCGCAATCCGGTCAAGGCCGAAAAAGCGATTCTGGTCTTGATTGACGGCGCGCGCGAGGATATCGAACTGGTGCTCGGCTCGCGGCGGCGGTTGCCGAAACTGAGCGAGCCGGCCAAGCAGCTCAAGGCTGCCTGATCGCGATTGCTTAAAGCGCCTCCCGGCGCTGCATCTCGCCGGACAGGATCACGTGATGGCCGTGGCGGACCGCCATTTCTTCCACCAGCGTTTGCGCGACGCGTTCTGCCGAAATCGACTGGTAGTTGGCCGGTATCAGGCCGCCGAGCAGCCTGCTGACGCCCAGCGCCAGTTTTTCCCCGGCGCGCGGCGGCTGGCCCAGGGATTCCCGTTCGCCTGAAAGGAATGAAGGGCGCACCACCACCAGCGTGGAAAACCCCAGGTGAGAAAGCGCCTCTTCGGCTTCGCCTTTGACCCGGGTGTAGAAGAGGGCGGAATGGGCGTCCGCGCCCATGGCGCTGACCAGGCCAAGGCGCGTGGCGCCGGCGATGCGGGCGCTGCGGGCGACGGCCAGCACGGCATCAAAATCCACCGCCCTGAATGCCTCACGGCTGCCCGCGGTCTTGATGGTTGTGCCAAGGGCGATAAAGACATCGTCCACGGGCGGCGCCTTGAAGTCGGCGAAGGAGCCGGCCAGGTGCACGGTCAGCCGGGCATCCCGCTGGGCCGGTGTGCGGCGGCCCACGCAGTGGACCGCCGAATAGCTTTTATCGGCCAGTAAACGGGCCAGGACCGCCCGGCCGACGAGGCCCGTTGCCCCGGCCACCAGCGCCACCCGAGCCGCCGCCACCGGAGCGGTTGCCGCGGTAGTTGCCCCGGTTGCCGCCTGTGGGCTGGCCGGAGGAGGGGAAGCCTGAGGAGGCATGGCTGGCGGGTTGCTGGTTGTCGAAGTCATTGCGTGGCTCCCTGGACTCGTTGCGGGGTGCGCGGGGCTGCTGGTCGTCGCGGTGGCGCGGCGCCTGGGCTTGCCGTGGCGGCTGGCCGTTCTGCGAATAACCGGAATTCTGGCGTGGCTGGCCTGGGTTGGGCGTACGGGGACCGCGTCCGCTGCCGCCGCCATTGCCGCCACCGCCACCGTTGCCGCCACCGGCCGGGCCGCGCCCGCGGGCGCCGCCATTGCCACCGCCGTTACCGCCACCTGCGCCACGCGCGGGCTGTGCGCCCTTGGTGTCGCGGATGCGCTGCATCATCTCGGTGCGGGCGGCCTTGGCCGCTGCCTGCATCACGTCGCGGCTCGGGGGCTTGCCCAGGCCGCCCCAGATGGTCTGGCGGCCCATGGCAAGGGGCTCGGCGCGCTCACCGGGTTCGGCTTCAAAACCGGGGACGGTAACTTTTTCGATGTTCTGCTTGGTGAAGCGTTCGATGTCCTGCATGAAGCCTTCTTCATCCAGGCAAACCAGGCTGACGGCTTCGCCGCTGTTGCCCGCGCGGCCGGTGCGGCCGATGCGGTGCACATAGTCTTCGCTGACATTCGGGATTTCGTAATTCACCACGTGCGGCAGTTCGTCGATGTCGATGCCGCGGGCAGCGATGTCGGTGGCCACCAGCGCGCGGATGGTGCCGCTTTTGAAGTCGGCCAGTGCCTGGGTGCGTGCAGTCTGGCTCTTGTTGCCGTGCAGCGCCATCGCGGGGATGCCGTTTTTGGTCAGGTGCTCGGCCACGTTGTTGGCGCCGAACTTGGTGCGGGTGAACACCAGCACCTGGCTCCAGTTGTGTTCGTTGATGATGTGGGTCAGCAGCGCTTTCTTTTTGCTGCGGCCCACGGGGTGGATGGTCTGCGTGATGCGCTGCACCGTGGTGTTGCGCGGTGTGACCTGGATCGATTCGGGGTTCTTCAGCAGGCCGTTGGCCAGTTCGCGGATTTCGTCGCTGAAAGTCGCGCTGAACAGCAGCGATTGCTTCTGCTTTGGCACCAGGGCCAGCACCTTCTTGATGTCGTGGATGAAGCCCATGTCCAGCATGCGGTCGGCTTCGTCCAGCACCAGTATCTGGACCTGGCTCAGGTCCAGCGTGCCCTGGCTCGCGTGGTCCAGCAGGCGGCCGGGGGTGGCGACCAGGATGTCCACGCCGCGGCGCAGTTTTTCAATCTGGGAGCCCATGCCGACGCCGCCGAACATCACCATGGAAGTGAGGTCGGTGTATTTGCCGTAGGTGCGGACGCTTTCTTCGACCTGCGCCGCGAGTTCGCGGGTGGGGGTCATGATGAGGGCGCGCACGGCGTTGACGCCGCGGCGGTTTGTCAGGCGCGCTTCAGTGGAAAGACGCTGCAGCAGGGGCAGCGTGAAGGCTGCGGTCTTGCCGGTGCCGGTCTGGGCGCCGCCCAGCAGGTCAATGCCCTTGAGTACGGCGGGGATGGCCTGGGCCTGGATGGGGGTGGGAGTGTCGTAGCCCTGCTCAAGCACGGCCTTAAGAATGGCCGGAGCCAAATTCAATTCTTCAAATGTCATGATGGTGCGCCGCTTGGGCGCTTTAGATCGGCCTGTTGGGCGCCTTGATTGAAGGCAACCCGCCAGTCAAAGGCAGATGGGATCAGAAAGTGGGCCGAAAACATCGTAAGCAGCCGCTTGTTGCGGTACCTGGATGTGCCCAAATGTTGAAGGCAACTGGAGCCAGCAACCCCTGTATTGTCGCACAGCAACGATAATGGGGCATTCACGCAGAAAAGCACGCTTTGTCAAAAAGCGTTTGCGCCCCGGGCGCGGCGTGTCGTTCCAGCCCGCAAGAAAGCCTGCAGATAGCCTGTAAAAATAGCATTTACAGGCGGCAAGCAGCCCGTTTTCCTGCATTGTTTTTTCATTTTTACCAAAGTAATCCTGATGGCTCAGTACGTTTTCACCATGAACAAGGTCGGCAAAATCGTGCCGCCCAAGCGCCATATCCTCAAAGAGGTGTCGCTCAGTTTTTTCCCGGGCGCCAAGATCGGCGTGCTGGGCACCAACGGCTCCGGCAAGTCCACCCTGCTCAAGATCATGGCCGGCCTGGACACGGAAATCGAAGGTGAAGCCACCCCCATGCCGGGCCTGAACATCGGCTACCTGCCGCAGGAACCCAAGCTGGATCCCGAGCACACCGTGCGCGAAAGCGTGGAAGCCGGCATGGGCGCGGTGTTCGCCGCCAAGGCCCAGCTCGAAGCCGTGTACACGGCCTATGGCGAGCCCGATGCCGACTTTGACGCGCTGGCTGCCGAGCAGGCCCGCCTGGAGGCCATCATCGCCACCGCCGGCACCGATTCCGAGCACCAGCTTGAAATCGCTGCCGACGCGCTGCGCCTGCCGCCCTGGGATGCCAAGATCGGCGTGCTGTCGGGCGGTGAAAAGCGCCGTGTGGCGCTGTGCGCCTTGCTGCTGTCCAAGCCCGACATGCTGCTGCTCGACGAACCCACCAATCACCTGGATGCTGAATCCGTCGACTGGCTGGAGCAGTTCCTGCAGCGCTTTGGCGGCACTGTCGTCGCCATCACCCATGACCGCTACTTTTTGGACAACGCCGCCGAATGGATCCTGGAGCTCGACCGCGGCCACGGCATCCCCTGGAAAGGCAACTACAGCAGCTGGCTGGACCAGAAGGGCGAGCGCCTGGCGCAGGAGCAAAAGGGCGAGGAAGCCCGCGCCAAGGCACTGAAGAAAGAACTGGAATGGTCGCGCCAGAACCCGAAAGCGCGCCAGGCCAAGAGCAAATCACGCCTGGCCCGTTTTGAGGAACTCTCCGACTACGAATACCAGCAGCGCAACGAAACCCAGGAAATCTTCATCCCCGTGGCCGAGCGCTTGGGCAATGAAGTCATTGAGTTCAAGAACGTCAGCAAGTCATTTGGCGACCGCCTCCTGATCGACAACCTGAGCTTCCAGGTGCCGGCCGGCGCCATCGTCGGCATCATCGGCCCCAACGGCGCGGGTAAATCCACGCTGTTCAAGCTGATCGCCGGCAAGGAAACGCCGGACAGCGGCGAAGTCGCGATCGGCAAGACCGCACGCATGGCCTTTGTTGACCAGCACCGCGACGACCTGGCCAATGAAAAAACCGTCTGGGAAGACATCTCGGGCGGCCTGGACATGCTGACCGTCGGCAAGTTCACCATGCCCAGCCGCGCCTATGCCGGCCGCTTCAACTTCAACGGCGCCGACCAGCAAAAGCGCGTCGGCATGCTGTCCGGCGGCGAGCGCGGGCGCCTGCACCTGGCCAAGACCCTGATCGCCGGCGGCAACGTGCTGATGCTCGATGAACCCTCGAACGACCTGGACGTGGAAACCCTGCGTGCGCTTGAAGACGCGCTGCTGGAGTTCGCCGGCTCGGTGCTGGTGATCAGCCATGACCGCTGGTTCCTGGACCGCATCGCCACCCACATCCTGGCCGCCGAAGGCGACAGCCAGTGGACCTTCTTCAACGGCAACTACCAGGAGTACGAAGCCGACAAGAAGAAGCGCCTGGGTGAAGAAGGCGCCAAGCCCAAGCGCGTCCGATTCAAGGCATTGCACTAGGCTTGGGCACTGTCATGACAGACCAGGAGGTTCTGGACAAAACCCGCTTGTGGCTCGAAAAAGCCGTGATCGGGCTCAACCTGTGCCCGTTTGCCAAGGCGGTCTACGTCAAGAACCAGGTGCGCCTGGTGGTCAGCCAGGCCAAACATGCGGATGGCCTGCTCGAGGAGCTTGACCGGGAACTGGATTTGCTGGCGGCGACGCCGGCCGATGAGATCGACACCACGCTGCTGATCCATCCCACGCTGTTCGACGACTTCCTGGACTTCAATGATTTCCTCGAAATCGCTGAAGGCGTGGTGGATGAGCATGGGCTCGAGGGCGTGATCCAGCTGGCCAGCTTTCACCCGCAGTTCCAGTTTGACGGCACCGGGCCGGACGACATCGGCAATTACACCAACCGCGCGCCGTTTTCCATCCTGCATTTGCTGCGCGAAGAAAGCGTGGAGCGGGCCGTTGAAGCCTTCCCGGAGGCCGAGGCGATCTTCGAGCAGAACATTCAGACGCTCGAAAAACTCGGCCACGCGGGCTGGAAGGCGCTGGGCCTGTAACGTTGCGGCGCAGCGGCCTTATTTGGGCAGGTGCTGCTTGAGCACCGCCTGCAACTGCGCGAAATTAAAAGGCTTGGTCACATAGCCGCTGGCGCCCAGGCGCAGCGCCTCCTCGAGCCGCTCGGACTCCGCGCTGGCAGACAGGAAAACCAGCGGGACATGCTTGAGGGCGGGCTCGGCCTGCAGTGCCGCCAGCACTTCCATGCCGTTCATCTGCGGCATCATCACGTCGCAAAAAATCAGGTCCGGTTGCTGTTCGCGGGCCACTTGCAGGCCGGCGTTGCCGTCAGACGCTGACAGGCCCTCGTGGCCCTCCAGCCGGACAAAGCGCAGCAGGTTGTCCCGGATATGGGTCTCGTCTTCAATCACCAGAATGCGCGCCATTTTTCTTTCGCAGTGAGCCCCTGTTTTCATGTTGGCGGGGCGGACATCCCTGAACCCCCGGCAGCGGACTGCGCCGCTGTTCCGGCCTGGTGGCCCATCTTATAGCCTTGCCCCGTTTTCCCCAACCCGCTGCCGTGCCGCGCCGGCGTAAAGCAGGTTTTCGGGGCTCAGATTCTGACGGTAAAGCGGGTGCCCTGGCCCACGGTGCTGGCGACTTCGATGTGGCCGCCGTGCAGGTCGATGGAGTTTTTGACGATCGCCAGTCCCAGGCCCGTTCCCTGGATCTCGCCGACGTTGCTGGCCCGGTGGAACCATTCGAACAGGTGAGGGAGTTCTTCGGCCGGGATACCAATGCCCTGGTCGGCCACTTCAAAGGCCACCCGCCCGTCCAGCGAAGAGACGCGAAACAGGACTTTTCCGCCCTGTGGCGAATACTTGATGGCATTGGACAGCAGGTTGCCGAAAATGTGCCGCAGCAGCTTTTCGTCGAAGAGCCCCACCGCCGGCCGGGCCTCGAACTCCAGGGCCAGCTCGCACCCTGTCTGCGAATGCTGGATGCGGGCGTCTTCCACCAGGTTCTGGCAAAGCGTTTGCAGGTTGATCTGCTCCGGCTTGAACTCCAGCATCTGCGCTTCGACCTTGCCCAGCAGAAGGACGCGGTCCAGCATCTGGGTCATGCGCTGCACGCCGGTTTCTATGGTGTTGATCACCTCGGCTTTTTCGGGCTCCGGCAGGCGGTCCCCGTAATGCTTGAGCAACTCCGCCGAAGACAGGATAAAGGCCAGCGGCGTGCGGAATTCGTGGGAGGCCACCGAGATGAAGCGAGATTTCATGTCGTTGAGTTCGGTCTGCCGCTGCAGGGTCTGGCGCTGTGTCAGCTCGGCCTGCAGCCGTGCCGTGGCATCGACCACGAAGATCAGCGTTGCTTCCCGCTTGCTCCATTCGATCTGGACGGCGGAAAGCTCCAGCGAACGCACTTCGCCGGCCTGGGTCACGACGCGAAAGCCGTACATCGATTCCACCTCGTCACCACGCTGCCGGCGCTCATGGCGCTCGCGCATGACCGGCAGGTCGTCCGGGTGGACCGTCGCGGTGTAGGGTTGTGACAGCAGGTACTCCCGCGGGTGGCCCACGATGCGCTCCAGGCTGGGATTGACGAACACCATGCGCCCGTCCTGCACTACCACCACGCCGACACCGACGTTTTCAATCACCGTGCGGTAACGCTCTTCCGATTTGCGCAGCTCGTCGAGCGCCTGGTAACGTTCGATGGCGCTGCTGACATGGTTGGCCACAAACGAAAGGATGTCGGCATCCGCCGCGCTGTATTGCACGCCAGGCTCATACCCCTGCACCGCCAGCACGCCGCCTATGTCGCCACGGATGTGCATGGGTACGCCCAGCCAGGAACTGAAGGTCATGTCACCGCTACCCTCCGTCACCAGGCCTGCCGTTTCCAGGTCCTTGAGGCGCGCGGCATCGATGATCTGCGGCCGGCCCGTGTTCAGCACAAACTCCGTGAGGCCCCGCCGGTAGGGAACGTTGCTGCGCTGCAGCGCGTTGCCGTCGCGCTCGTCCACGTAATAGGGGAAGTCCTTGCGCTGCTTTTGCGCGTCGTAAAGGCACACATAGCAGTTCTTCGCATACAGCAGTTCGCCCAGCAGGCCGTGCACCGACTGCAGGAAATCGTAGAAAGAAAGATCTGCCGCTGCACGTTCGGCGATGCGGTAGAAAACCCGCTGCAGGGTCTCGGCCTTTTTCTGCTCCCGCGCCTCGGCCTGGAGTTCGCGGGTGCGTTGCTCCAGCCACAGGTTGGCGGATGTCTCCTGCTTTTGTTTTTCAAGCTGCAGGTCCCGGTAGTCGGCCTGCAGCGCCTGGTGCTGTTGTTGCAGCTGCTTGAGCTGGGCATGCAGGTCGGCGTCAGAAGGCATGGCGCGGCTTTCGTGCTCGGGAGTTTGGGAAAGGGCTGCCGAAACGGCGCCCTCAAGCCATTATGCGGCCTTGGGCTGCCCGCCTGAACGCCGATAAGGTGGCGGTTTCCCTTGGTTCAGGGGGTGTTCAGCCCGTCCGCCGTCTGGAACATGGCCTCGCGCGCCTGCGCCACGACCTGCGTGCGTCACTCGTCGGTGTCGACGTAAAACGCGTCCATCATCTGGCGCCTGACCATCGCCCGCTGCTCAGCCGGCACCCCGGGGTGCTTGTGCTGCCAGTGGTCGGCGCGCAGCCGCCAAAGAACATGCCGTCGGCGTACTCATGCTGCCCTTGCGACACGGCCGCCTGGTAGCGTGCCACGCCATGAGTGTCTATGTAGGCCGCGATAGCCGCTTCGTTTGCGGCCGTGGGGGGCCACTGCGCCGGCAACAGCAGGTCGTGAATCTCCCGGTAGACCTCATTGACGGGCAGGGGCTGGCTGAAGTCATGAAAATTGCGGTTCAGGTCCACATTCTCGTGCGTGGTGCGCCTTGCGTGGGAGAACCCGTAGGGATTGAGCGCATGAATGTAGAGCACCGCGACGCCGCTCGCGCGGGCCTTGGCGCGCCATTCGGCGTCGTGTGCGGCATGCACCTGCACACCCGAGCCGCAATAGCCCTCCACGCCGTGGCAGGCGCTGCTGACGATGAAAAGCTTTTCAGCGTCGGGCGGGCCGTCCAGCGCCGCGTCCATGGCCAGCGTCTCGCCGTCGCGGCCCTTGAGCGGATGCTCGTAGCAGCGCAGGGTCATGCCGGCGGCGACGGCCGCTTCAAGAAATTTCGCGCGCGCAACCGCATAGCTGGCCGAAAAAGCCGCGTGTGTATTCATGGTGTTTTTTTGATACGTTGACGCTCAGGCCTTGGCCTTGGTTCCCAGCCAGCGTGTGGCCAGCTGCACCCAGTAGGTGCCGCCCAGGGGAATCAGGTCGTCGTTGAAGTCGTAACTCGGGTTGTGCAGCGTGCAAGGCCCCCCGCCGTGGCCCATCTCACGGTGCGCACCGTCCCCGTTGGAGATAAAGCAGTAGGCGCCCGGCTTGGCCTGCAACATGTAGGCGAAGTCTTCAGCGCCCATGGTGGGCTCCTGCGCCAGCACGTTGCCCTCACCCACGATGTCGCTCATCACCTGCCGCGCAAACTCGGCCTCGGCGGCGCTGTTGACGGTAGGCGGGTAGTTGCGCGTGAACTCGAACTCGCAGCGTGCTTCAAAAGCCGCGCAGGTGTGTTCGGCCACTTCTTTCATGCGCTTTTCAATCATGTCCAGCACTTCAATGCTGAAGGTGCGCACCGTGCCCTGCAACTCGCAGAAGTCGGGCACCACATTGGTCGCCTCTCCGGCGTGGATCATGGTCACCGAGATCACGCCCGCATCGACCGGTTTTTTGTTGCGGCTGATAATGTTTTGAAACGCCTGCACCATCTGGCAGGCAATGGGCACCGGGTCGATGCCGTTGTGCGGCATGGCGGCGTGGCTGCCCTTGCCGCGTATTGTGATTTTGAATTCGTTGCTCGAAGCCATCACAGGGCCCGCACTGACGGCGAAGGTGCCGACGGGCGCACCGGGCCAGTTGTGCATGCCGAAGACGGCCTCCACCGGGAATTTCTCAAAGAGCCCGTCCTTGATCATCTCGCGCGCACCGCCGCCGCCTTCTTCGGCCGGCTGGAAGATCAGGTAGACGGTGCCGTCAAAGTCGCGGTTCTTTGCAAGGTGGTGCGCCGCCGCCAGCAGCATCGCGGTGTGGCCATCGTGGCCGCAGGCGTGCATCTTGCCGGGGTGGGTGCTGGCATGCGCAAATTGGTTGAACTCCTGCATCGGCAGGGCGTCCATGTCGGCGCGCAGGCCGACGGCGCGGCCGCTGGCGCCGCCGTCGCGCCCGTGCACGATGCCCACCACGCCGGTGGTGCCCATGCCGCGGTCCACGGGGATGCCCCAGGACGCCAGTTTTTTGGCCACCACGTCGGCGGTGCGCACTTCCTGGAAGCACAGTTCCGGGTGGGCGTGGATGTCGCGGCGCACGGCCGCGATTTCGGCAGTTTCTGCCAGGATGGAGTCAATGATTTTCACGGTGTTCTCCGGTAAAAGTTCATGTTAACCAAGCACGCGCGGGTTTGCAGCGGGCCCTAAATCCGACCCTCTTGAACCGCATGGCAGGCCACGCGAACGCCGGCCAGTTGCAGGAATTGCGGCCTTTCGCTCTCGCAGCGCGCGTTGGCGTGCGGGCAGCGCGGGTGGAAGGTGCAGCCGCCCGGCGGATTGAGCGGGTTGGGCACTTCCCCCGACACCGGGGTGCGCGCCTTGCCGGTGTCGTGCATCTTGGGGATGGCATCCAGCAGCATGCGGGTGTAAGGGTGGCGTGGTGTATCAAACAGTGTGCGTTTGTCGGCCAGTTCGACCAGCCGGCCCAGGTACATCACGCCGACCTGGTCGCTCACGTGGCGCACCACTGCGAGGTTGTGCGAGATAAAGAGGTAAGTCAGCCCCTGCTTGCGCTGCAGGTCTTTCATGATGTTGAGCACCTGCGCCTGCACACTCACGTCCAGCGCTGACGTGGGCTCATCGCAGACCAGGAACTCGGGCTCCGTGGCCAATGCGCGTGCAATGGAGATGCGCTGGCGCTGCCCGCCCGAGAACTGGTGCGGGTATTTGGGCATGTCCAGCGGCGACAGGCCGACCGACTGGAGCAATTCGCCCACGCGTTCCTTGAGGGCGGCGCCATCGCTCAGGATGCCGTGCTCGCGCAGCGGCTCGGCAATGATGTCTTCGATCGTCCAGCGCGGGTTCAGGCTGGCATACGGATCCTGGAAGATCATCTGGATGCGGCTGCGCAATTGCTGCCCGGCCGGCGTCTTGAACACCGCATGGGCGTTCTGGCCGTCAAAGGTCAGGCCGCCGCGGGTCGGCTCATAGAGACCCACCAGCAGCCGCGCCACCGTGCTTTTGCCGCAGCCTGATTCACCCACCAGCGCCAGCGTCTTGCCTTTTTCAATCTCAAAGCTCACGCCGTCAACCGCCTTGAGCAACTGCCGGGGCTTACGTTCGAGCACGCGGTTGAGCCAGGGCGGCGACACGTCGAAAGTTTTTGCCAGGTCATGGGCCTGAACCAGCGGAGTTAACTGAGCCCCCACGCTCGTCACTTCATGTACTTCGTTGCCCCCCGAGGGGGCTGATTTTCCTTGGGGCGGCCCGGCGGGAAATTCTTCCGCCTTCGCTTGAGATGCACGTGGTTTGTCGCTCATGTTACGACCCCCGCATGCGCATCGTGCAGCCAGCAGGCGGCCCGCGTGGCGCCGGCCGGCATCAGGTCAGGCCTGTCCTGCCGGCAGCGGTCAAAGGCCTTGGGGCAGCGCGGGTTGAAGGCACAGCCCTGCGGGATGGCGTTCAGGCGCGGCATGGCGCCGTCGATCTGGTAGAGGCGCTCGCGCTCTACGGTGATGTCGGGAATCGCGGCCATCAGGCCTGCGGTGTACGGGTGCGATGGCTGGTTGATCACCTGGTGCACCGGCCCGATCTCGGCGATGCGCCCAGCGTACATCACGGCCACACGGTCGCAGGTTTCGGCGATCACGCCCATGTCGTGGGTGATCAGCATGACCGCGGCGCCGCGGTCCCTGCAGATGGTTTTGAGCAGCGTGATGATTTGCGCCTGGATGGACACGTCCAGTGCCGTCGTCGGCTCGTCCGCCACGATCAGCTTGGGTTCCGCCGCCAGCGCCAGGGCGATTACCACCCGTTGGCGCATTCCGCCTGAAAACTGGTGCGGGTAATGGTCGATGCGCTGCGCCGCCGCCGGTATGCCGGTGTCGTTCAGCAAATCGATCGCTCGCCGCCTGGCCTCTTGCGCCGTCACCGGCAGGTGGGCCTGGATGGTTTCCACCAGCTGCCGGCCTATGGTGTAGAGCGGGTTGAGTGAGGTCAGCGGGTCCTGAAAAATCGCGCCGATTTTGCGTCCGCGGATATGGCGCATGCGCCCATAGGGCAGGTTGTCGATGCGCTCACCCTCCAGCAGGATCTGCCCACCCGCGACGCGGCCCGGCGGCTCCAGCAGGCCGATGATGGCCGCGCCGGTGAGCGATTTACCCGCGCCCGATTCACCCACCACACCCAGGATTTCACCGGGCGCGATGTCAAACGAGATGTCGTCCAGCGCGCGCAGCGTGCCGCGCCGGCCGGGGAACTCCACGACGAGATTCTTGATTTGGAGAAGACTCATGTTCGGATTCACTGTTACCGCAGCCGCGGATTCAAGGCATCACGCAGCCAGTCGCCCAGCAGGTTGACGCTCAGCGCAATCAACACCAGCATCAGGCCCGGAAACACCGTGATCCACCACTCGCCGGAAAACAGGTAGTCGTTGCCCACGCGGATCAGCGTGCCCAGCGACGGCGAGGTGGGCGGCACACCGACCCCCAGGAAAGACAGCGTGGCTTCGGTGATGATGGCGGTCGCCACCTGGATGGTCGCCAGCACCAGCACCGGCCCCATCACATTGGGCAGAACGTGGCTGCGCATGATGCGCAGGGGCGCCACGCCTGTGACGCGTGCGGCCTGCACGTACTCCTTGCCGCGCTCCACCATCGTGGAGCCGCGCACCGTGCGCGCATATTGCACCCAGCCCGACTGGCCCATGGAGATCGACAATATCAGCACGCCCATCGCCAGCAGCTGGCTGGCATCCGGAAACACCGCGCGGCCGACACCGGCGATCAGCAGCGCGACCAGGATGGGCGGAAATGACGACATCACGTCGCACACACGCATCAGGGCCGCGTCGATCCAGCCGCCGCGAAACCCCGCCAGCAGGCCCAGCGACACGCCCACCAGCGTGGAGAGGATGACAGACGCCACCCCCACCACCAGTGAAATGCGGGCGCCATACATCAGCGCCGACAAGATGTCGCGCCCCTGGTCATCGGTGCCCAGCAGGTATTTGCTGCTGCCCTGCGCGTTCCACGCCGGCGGCAGGCGCGCATCGCCCAGTTCCAGCGTGGCCAGGTTGAAGGGGTCATGCGGCGCCACCCAGCCGGCAAACACCGAACAGAAAATGCAGACCAGCGCAATCGCAGCCGCCACCATCGCCACCGGCGAGGTGCGAAAGCTATGGCCCACATCACTGTCAAGCCAGCGTACAAGAATCTTTTTCATCAATGAACTAACGGTGGGGTTTTCCTCAGCAAGCGCAGCGAAGCTTGTTCCAGCAAACAGCGCGGAACTGGCTTTGCCATGCCGCTGCTGTTGTCCCCTTTAGGGGAGGGGCCGCTACGCGAAGCGAGAAGGCAGCAGGGGTTATTTAATAACCACCCACTTGAAGAACATGAAGTTGTCGGCGAGCTGAACCACGTCGACCTTCTTGCTCGTGCCCCAGGCCAGCGACTGCTGGTGCAGCGGCAGGGTGCCGATGTCTGCGCCGTGGATGTCGAAGGCTTCCTTGATCAGCGCGTTGCGCTTGGTCTTGTCGGTTTCCGACTGGATCTTCTTGGTCAGCTCGTCGACCTTGGGGTTGCAGTAAGCGCCCAGGTTGAACTGGCCGGCGCCCTTGTCGTCCACGCAGGCGATCAGCGCATTGAGGGCGTTGTGCGCGTCATACGTGGCCGGCGTCCAGCCCAGCATGTAAAAGCTCGTGTCGCGGCGAAGGATCTTGGGGAAGTAGGTGCCCTTGGTTTCGGCCTGCAGGTTGATCTTCACGTTGATGCGCGACAGGTTGGCGGCCACGGCCTGGCAGATGCGGCTGTCGTTCACATAGCGGTCGTTCGGGCAGTTCATCGAGACTTCAAAGCCGTTCGGGTAGCCGGCTTCCGTCATGAGTTTTTTGGCGGCTTCCGGGTCGTAGGGCAGGCGTTTGTTCTGCTCCTGTTGAAAGCCATTGATGCCGGGGCCGATCAGCAGGGCCGTTGGGCTCGAGGCGCCGCGCATCACCGTCTTTTTGATGCCTTCAATGTCGATGGCCTGGTAGAAGGCCTGGCGCACGCGCTTGTCCTTGAACGGGTTCTTGCCCTTGATGTTCGAGTACTGCAGTTCGTCGCGCTTCTGGTCCATGCCCAGGAAGATGGTGCGCAGCTCGGGGCCGACCAGCACCTTGGTGGCCGCGTTGGCGTTGACGCGGTCGATGTCCTGCACCGGCACGGGTTCCATGATGTCGACCTCACCCGACAGCAATGCCGCGACGCGGGTTGCGTCGTTGCCGATCGGCGTGTAGATCACTTCCTGGACGTTGCCCTCGATCTTGCCCCAGTAGCTGCCGTTGCGGACAAAGGTGGTGCGCACGTTGGGCTGGCGCTCGCGCACGCGGTAGGGTCCGGTGCCGTTGGCGCGGAAGGAGGCGGCGTTTTCAATGCCTTTGCGGCGGTCCACCGGGCGGGTGGCCTGGTTGGTTTCGCACCACTTCTTGCTCATCATGTAGACCAGCGAAATCACGTCGGGCAGGATGGGGAAGGGCGTCTTGGTTTCGATCTCGACCACATGGTCGTTGATCTTGCGCACTTCCTTGAAGTCGTTGGTGTAGCTCTTCATGTCCGAGCCGTCGGCCTGCGTGCGGTTGAAACTGAACACCACGTCGTCGGCCGTGAACGGCGTGCCGTCATGGAACAGCACGCCCTTGCGCAGCTCAAAGCGCCAGACGGTGGGCGAGGTCTGCTTCCAGGAGGTGGCCAGGCCCGGCGCCAGGCTCAGGTCCTTGTTGCGGATGACCAGGCCTTCGTAGGCGTTGCCCGTCACGCTGAGCTGCAGCGATTCGTTGAGCGAGTGCGGGTCCATCGACAGCGAATCGCCCTGGTTGGCGACGCGCAGCGTTTGCGCGGATGCTACAAAACTTGTAGCGGCTAGTGCACACACCACGCCGGCTGCGAGCAGATTAGGCTTGAATTTCATCAGGAACTCCTTAGGGAAGCTGTGGACGTTATGGGAAAAGGCTGGGGACTTGGCTTGCGGGTAAAAAAAGGCTTGGCGGCGGCTCAATGGCCGGCCGCGCTCGTCATGCGCAGCCGGGGGTCGACCGCGAAGTACAGCAGGTCGACAACCAGGTTGATGACCACAAAGATCAGCGCGATCAGGCAGAGGTAGGCCGCCATGACCGGGATGTCGGCAAAAGTCACGGCCTGGATGAACAGCAGGCCCATGCCGGGCCACTGGAACACCGTCTCGGTGATGATGGCAAAGGCGATCAGCCCGCCCAGCTGCAGGCCGGTGATGGTCATCACCGGCACCAGCGTGTTGCGCAGCGCATGGCCGAAATGGATGACCCGGTTGGGCAGGCCGCGGGCGCGGGCGAACTTGATGTAGTCGGTGCGCAGCACTTCCAGCATTTCGGCGCGCACCAGCCGCATGATCAGCGTGAGCTGGAAAATCGCCAGCGTGGTGGCCGGCAGCACGATGTGGTGCCAGCCTTTGGCCTTGAGCAGGCCGGTGGTCCACCAGCCGATCTGCACCGTCTCGCCGCGGCCGAAGCTCGGGAACCAGCCCAGGCCCACGGCAAACACGAGGATCAGCAGGATGCCGATGAGAAAAGTCGGCAGCGACACGCCCAGCAGGGAAACCGTCATGAACACCTGGCTCAGAAACGAGCCGCGGCGCAGCGCTGAATAAACCCCCATCGGGATGCCGATCAACAGCGCCATCAGGGCCGCCACCGCCGCCAGTTCAAGCGTGGCCGGAAAGCGTTCGGCAATAAGACGTGAAACCTTCGCGCCCTGACGGAGGGACAGGCCGAATTCGCCCTGGGCGGCGTTCATCAGAAAGTGCCAGAACTGCACGATGAAAGGCCGGTCCAGGCCCAGGTCGGCGCGCAGCTGCGTGATTTGCGCGGGCGTCGCGTCCTGTCCCAGCAGGAACACCACTGGGTCGCCGACATACTGAAACAGCATGAAGGCAATCAGGGCGACCACGACCATGACGATCGCGGCCTGGATCAGGCGGCGCAAAACAAAAGCAAGCATTTCGCTTCTTAGAAGTCAAGGAAAAAAGTATCGGGCCATGCTAGCAGAGCAATTGCCGTGCCGACACAGGGTTTACTTCAGGGTTAAAGAAACCCGGTGCCGAGGGTATTTTTCCCCTGGGCCGACCGCGCACGCCCCAAGCCGGAGCCTTTCAGCCTTTTTCAGTGCGGGAAGCGGCGGCCGCGTTGCCGCGCCAACCCGTCAAAGCCGCAGCAGCTTTTTGCGCACCAGGTTGATGTTGGCGCGCAGCGCATAGAGCTCATCGGTGTACGACAGCGGCACGGTGATCTTCTCGGCCCGGTTCTCCAGGTTGTTGAGTTCCTCCAGCAGCTCCTTGTTCGCGCTGCTGCTGTCGCCGCTGCTGTCCACGCGGTTTTCAATGTCGCGCAGCTGGCCGTACCAGCGAAAGATGCGCGAGCGCACACGAAAGGCATACAGCGGCGGGATGATGCGCGACAGCGGCAGCATCACCGCGATGATGATGCCCATCACCAGCCACATGCGCTCGACCAGGTTGGCCACCCAGAAATTCAGGTAGCGCTGCAGCACCGGCGTGCCGTTCTTGATGGCGCGCTCGGCCTCTTTGCCGATGGGCAGTTCGCTGTTGTCGCGGTTGGGGAATTCGCGGGCGCTTTTGAACCAGCCGGCGCCGCCATGGATGTCGTTGCCGGCCTGGGCCAGCAACTGCTGCAGCGCAGGGTGCGTCGTGGTGCGCGTGATGAGGGAGGTGGTGGGCGCCACCAGCTGCACGTCGTCGGGCGGGATGTTGGCCGCCAGGTCGACCACGCCGCGCGGCAGCCGGGTGGGCGTGAGGAAGGCAAAGCGCCTGGAGTACGCCTCGCTCTGGGAAAAGTTCATCAGCTTCACGCCGGGCGTCTGCAGCAGCATCTGCACCATCAGCGATTCAGGCGCCGAGGCAAACACGATGGCGTCGAGCTCGCCGCCCAGAAAGGCCACCGTGGCGGGCGTCTGCTCCAGCTGCGAGACCTTCAGCGATGCCGGGTCAATGCGGTTGCTCTCGAGCAGCTTGCCCATCAGGCTGGGCACCCCGCTGCCGGGCGTGCCGAAGTTGACGCGCAGGCCCTGCAACTGCGTGAGCGCGCTGAGGCTGGCGTCTTCCGCTGGGTCGGTTTTGCCAGCGGTGCGTGCGCCGGGCGCCTTGGCCGCGCGCGCGGCGGCAGCCACCTTGCGCGCGGCGTCTTCCCGGTAAAACAGCCACAGCGGCTCCACAAACAGGCTGCCCAGCGAGGCCAGGTCTTCCTCGTCCTGGCCGGTGTAGTCGCTGGTGCCGCCTTGCACAAAACCCACGTCAACCTTGCCTTCGCGCAGCAGTTGCAGGTTGGCGGCCGAGCCTTCCGAGGGTTTCAGGACGACTTCGATGCCCTCGACCGCCAGCGCCTTGGCGTAACGTTTGCCGAACTCCTCATAAGCGCTTTGGGCCGGGCCGGTGGCCAGCGTCACGCGCTTGGGCGGGTTCGGGTCCAGCCACCAGTAGGCCAGCGCCAGCAGGGCGACGGCCAGCAGGATGAAAGGCCCGGCGGAGACCCACAGATCGCGCAGCGACAGCAAGGTGTAGCGTATGGTTTTTGGCATGCGCTGAACCATAGCATGCGGCCATGAAGGCTGGAGCTGTAAAGCTTTTCTATTGGTAAAAATGGCCTCCAGCCCAATCGTTACCTGGGCTGGAAGCTATCAAAACCATAGCAAACAGGTTCTTACAGCCAGGGCTGCACAAAGGCAAACCAGCCACCGATCGCATAGACCGCCAGGCTGGCCAGGTAAATCCGGGCCGAGGCCTTGCGGGTACGAAGGCAGGCATCGCGCAGGGCAGGGTCGACCGGGCAGGGCGCAAAGCGGTTTCGCCACTGCAGCGTGCCGCTGGCCGCGAGCATGAGGCCGGCAAACACAAAAACTTCCGCCTTGTATTCGCTGACCCACACAAGCCCCGGCACGGCCGACACCAGGCCGGCCAGGGCCGCGCCGGCGCCAAGCGCCACCAGCAGGGCCGGCAGCGCGCAGCAGATCAGCGTGCCGGAGCTGGCAAAGAGCGCCAGCCAGGATGACCACGCTGCCCAGAACCCCGCGCGTTGGCCGTCCCCGGGCACCCCGCTCATTTGGCCGCCTTCACGCCCGCTTTGATCTCGGCGACCGACTGTTGCACCGTTTCCAGCTTGACCACGTCATAGCCTGCATCGGTGATCTCGGCCGTGATGGTTTTGCCGTCCAGCGTCTGGCCTTCTTTAGCTTCGACAGCCACGACTTTTTTCTTCAGGTCCACAAACACCGCCTGTGTGGCGGGCAACTTTGACAGGCGTTTTTCAATGCCCTGCGCGCAAAAGGCGCAGACCATGCCGTTGACGGTGACCTTGACGCTTTCAGCCGCCCATGCAGAAGAAAAAAGGGCCGTAGCCATTGTGATGCTTGCGCTGATAGCTATTAATTTGAGAGCAGATGGGGAGGTGAGTGGTTTCATGGTGAAGTTCCCTGCGGTAGATAGGTGTTGATGTAAATGACGGCGCGGCATCTTCAAAAGATGTACATGAAGTTCAAACGGCCCTGCTTCATGTTGTTGATGCCCAACTCGACGAAATAGCGGTTGTGGATGAGCCGCAGCATCGGTGTGATTTCGGTTTTCCCAGACAGCCCGCGCATGCGCCGCGCCTCAACAATCAGCCAGGGCTGGGTTTCGTCGTAGTCGACCTCGTAAAACGAAAAGCCGGTACGCACCGACGCATAGTCGTGGTTGATGCCCGGCGCGCGGTATAGCCGCACCGAGCCCGACGCGTAAAAGCGCGTGGTCTCATAGTCGACCGAGACGCCCGGCGCCAGCATCGTCTTGCTGCCGCCAAAGTCGTTGCCACGCAAATTGCCGGCGCCGCCCACAAACCAGAAGTTGGCCTGCGAATGCTCCCCGTTGATGCGGTGCAGCAGCCGGGTGTAGGTCAGCTCCGCGAACTCGCGCGTCAGCTTTTTGTCGTCCGAGCGCATGTACAGCCCGCCGGCGCCCAGGGCGTCGCGCGGCGTCAGCGCATGGTTGACCCAGGCTTCACGCCAGTTGGGGCTGAAGTCGCCCATGGCCATGGTGCTGTCCTTGAAACCCATGGGGCCGGCATATGCCAGCGACGCTGCGGCCATGAAGACGGTCGCCAATATTAAGCGCAGCCGGTGCTTCATTTCGCCACCTGAATGCGGGTGACCACCAGCTCGTCGTCCACAGTGGCCACCGAGAAAGTGACCTTGTCGCCGGCCTTGATCGCTTCAAGCAAAGCTGCGTCTTTCACCTTGAAGGGCATGGTCATCGCTTCCATCCCGATGCTCTTGATGGGCGCGTGCCTGAGTGTCACTTTGCCTCGGCCCGCGTCCACTTTCACGACTTGGGCCTTGACGACTTCAGTCTTGCTGTCTGCCGGGTTTGCGGCATGTGTGTTTGCCGTCAGGCCCAGCAGGGCGGCCATAAAAACGGCGACATGGAGCCGCGCTGATAAAGAATTCCTCATTTCGATCTCCAGAAGGCGGGCGGCACAAGGGCTGCCCCGATTCAAAGCGCCTGCCGGCAAGCGGCAGACGCACCTTGGGCGTGGAGATCAGAAAATGGGTGGTTTGAAGCTGGAGGTGCGCTCGGCGCTGGTGAAAAGCGTGCCGCCGGCCAAAGGCTCGGCATGCGGTATGAAGCCGGCTGGCTGAAGGCCGGGCCAGGTAAAAGAAGCGAGGGCCAGGCACAGCTCGCAGGTGTTGCAGCCATTGCAGTGGGCGACGTCTGCCGCGGGCGTTTCTGCCTTGCTCGCCTGTGCAAACATGGGGCAGTCTTCCGGCATGGCCGATGCCTCGGCGCCGGCTTCGGCGACAAGGGCGGCCTGCGGAGCCATCGCCACCTGCTGCGCGGCCATGTCCACCGCCATGGCATTGCCCACCCAGCCGCGCACCGGCAGCAGGGCGATCATGAGGGCAAGGAGTAAAACGCGCATCAGTGAATGATAAGTTGGCGTACGGAAAGTTCCATGCTTTCCGTTGGGAGATACATGGAACCGGCCGGGCCGGCTATTTTCGCGGCTCTATGGTCAGCACCGTGTAGGCGCCGTTGACCTTGTCCGCCGTGAAGCTGACCGGGTCGCCGGCCTCGACCTTGTCCAGCAGGGCACGGTCTTTCACCTGGAACACCATGGTCATGCCCGGCATGTCCAGGTTCTTGATCTCGCCGTGCTTGAGCGTGACTTTGCCGGCCTCCTTGTCGACCTTGCGGACTTCGCCTTCGGTGGGCGGCAGGGTTGCTTGCGCGAGCGCCAGCGAAGTTGCCAGTGCGGCCAGGAGGATTGCCAGGATGTGGTTGATGCGTTTCATGGTGAATCCTTTCAGCCGCGGTGGTAGCTTTGGTAAACGCGGCTGCCGCCGTCCTGAAGGACGAGCAGCACGTCATACGGGTCCTTGCGCCCGCCATAAACCGGCGCGTCCATGCCCGGCGAGCCGACCGGCATGCCGGGCACGGCCAGGCCAATAGCCTGCGGGCGCTCCTTCAGCAGGCGGCGGATCTCGCGGGCCGGCACATGGCCTTCCAGCGCATAACGCTTGCCCTGCACGCCGACTTCCGCGGTGTGGCAAGAACCGAGCTTTTGCGGAATGCCCAGGCGGGTGCGGGCCGCCGTGTTGCCGCTGTCGTGCACGCGTACCTGAAAGCCGTTGGCCTCCAGGTGCGCCACCCAGTCCTTGCAGCAGCCGCAGTCGGGGTCTTTCCAGACTTCGACGGGCACTTTGGTTTGGGCCCACAGTGCGGGGGCGACGGCTGTGCCTGCCAGAGCGGCCATTGCCTGCATGAGTTGTCGTCTTTGCATCAAGTGTTCTCCTTGTACGGTATGAAATCAGCGCGCCGCGACGGTGATCTTGCCCACCATCCCCGCCTGGTAGTGGCCGGCGATCAGGCAGGCAAAGTCAAAATCGCCCGCGCGGTTGAAAGTCCAGACCAGTCCGCCTGACTTGCCGGCAGGCACGTGGGCCATATACGGCTCGTCATGCTCCATGCCCGGAAATTTCACCATCATCGCTGCATGCGCGTCGAGCTCCGCTTTCGTGCCTATCACCAGCTCGTGCAACAGCTTGCCCTGGTTCTGGATCACAAAGCGCACCGTCTCGCCCTGCTTGAAAGAGAGTTTGTCGGATGAAAAGCGCATGTTGTCCGTCATCGACAGCGTCACGGTGCGCGTGACCGCTTTGGCATCGCCGGCAATGCCCCAGGGCTTTTGTTCCTTCTTGACGGCGGCGGGCGCTTTTGCTGGGCGGGCCCCATCTCCATGAGAAAAAGCGGCTGCAGCCCATATGGATATTGTGCAGGCAGCTATCAATTTAAGAGCAGATTGAAATTTCATGATGTTCCTTGATCGGTGATAAACGCAGGGGAGATGAACCGGGTCAATGGCTGCCATGGCCTGAAGGCTTGCGGATTTGTACTTCGGCCGCCGGTGCGGCTGCGGCGCCGCCCGCCTTCGCGCGCTCCGGCTCCGGCAAGCCGCCTTTCCATTCAAAGGCCTGCGTGCCGGGCGGTTGCCGGTACCAGCCGGGGTTGCTGTAGTCGCCGGGCTTCTGGTCTTTGCGCACCTTGAGCATGCTGAACATGCCGCCCATCTCGACGCCGCCGTAGGGGCCTGTGCCCGTCATCATGGGCGCGGTGTTGTCGGGGATTTGCATCTGCATCTCGCCCATGTCGGCCATGCCGCGCTCGCCCATCACCATGTAGTCGGGCGCGGATTTCTGGATCTGCCTGATCAGGCCGCGGTGGTCCACACCGATCATCGTAGGCACGTTGTGGCCCATGGCGTTCATGGTGTGGTGGCTCTTGTGGCAATGAAACGCCCAGTCGCCTTCTTCGTCGGCCAGGAACTCAAGCTGCCGCATCTGGCCCACCGCCACATCGGCCGTCACCTCGGGCCAGCGCGACACCCGGGGTGTGGGGCCGCCGTCGGTGCCGGTCACGGTGAACTCGTGGCCGTGCAGGTGGATGGGGTGATTGGTCATGGTGAGGTTGCCCACGCGAATGCGCACCTTGTCATTTTTACGCACCACCAGCGGGTCTATGCCCGGGAAGATGCGGCTGTTCCAGCTCCATAAATTGAAGTCCAGCATGGTCATGATTTTGGGCGTCATGCTGCCGGGCTCGATATCGTAGGCGTTGAGCAGAAACACAAAGTCGCGGTCCACCTCGTCAATCAGCGGGTGTTTTTCTTTGGGGTGCGTCACCCAGAAGCCCATCATGCCCATGGCCATCTGCGTCATCTCGTCGGCATGCGGGTGGTACATGAATGTGCCCGGGCGCCGGGCGGTGAACTCATAGACAAAGGTTTTGCCCACCGGGATCGCCGGCTGGTTCAAACCCGCCACGCCGTCCATGCCATTGGGCAGGCGCTGGCCGTGCCAGTGGATGGTGGTGTGCTCGGGCAGCTTGTTGGTGACGAAGATGCGCACGCTGTCGCCTTCCACCACCTCGAAGGTGGGGCCGGGGCTCTGGCCGTTGTAGCCCCACATATTGGCCTTGAAGCCAGGCGCCATTTCGCGCACCACCGGCTCGGCCACCAGGTGAAACTCCTTGACGCCCTTGTTCATGCGCCAGGGCAGGGTCCAGCCGTTAAGCGTCACCACCGGGTTGTAGGGGCGGCCGTTGGGCGGAACCAGCGGCGCGGCGGTGTTGGCATGTGTCATGGCGGCCGGCTCGGGCAGGGCAGCCATCGCCACCTTGCTGACGGATGCCGCCGCAACGGCGCTTATGCCCGCCGCTGTCGCCCGGTTGAAAAAATGTCGTCGATTCATGGGAAGTCCTTGGGATTCGTGGGTGAGGGCGCGCATCAGTGCGCGGCTGCGCCGGAAGCGCGTTGTGCCGAGGCACCGGAGGCAGCGCCTGAAGCGGCCTCCAAAGGCGCGCCGGCCAGCACGGTTTGAAGGTCTGCGTCGGCCAGCCAGAAGTCGCGCTGGGCTTCGACCGCGCTGCCGGCGGCCTGCGCCTGCGCGCGCGCCTCGGCCAGCAGTTCAAAGACGCTGGCCAGCATGCCGTTGTAGCGCAGCAAGGTCTCGTCGTTGACGAACTGGTAGAGCGGCAGCACCTCGGCCTGGTAGTGCCTGGCCAGGTCGTAGCTTGAGCGATAGGTGTTGTAAGCCTCGCGTGCTTGGCTGCGCGCCTTCACGGCCAGTTCGCGCACCCGGGCCGCGTCGCGCATCGCGTCCCACAGCGCGTCGGCGCCGGGTTCGCGCCTGGCGGCGCGTTGCCCGGCCCATTGCGCGTTGGCCAGTTGCAGGTCCAGCCGCTGCTGCAGCACGCGGCTTTCCACGTCGGGCAATTCTTGCGGCTGAGTGGGCAAGTCGGGCAGGCGCTCCGGCAGCGTGAAGCCGGTTTGCGCGCCCCACAAGCCCATGGCCACGATGAGCTTTTCGCGTTCGCTGAAAGCCGTTTGCTGAGCCCGCGCCAGCTGCGCCGCCGCGTCGGCCAGCAGCAGTTGCTCGCGCGCTTGCTGCAGCTTGCTCCAGTTGCCGGCGCGCGCCATGCGGCGGGCCAGCTCGCCGCCGGCTTCGGCGCTTTCTTTGGCTGCTGCCAGGTGGCGGGCGATTTGCGCGGCCGCCACGGCGCGCGTCCAGGCCTTGCGCACCTGGGCCGACAGCACCGTGATGTCCTGGCTGGCCTGGCGTTTGGCCGGGTTGCGGGCCGCCACCGCGTCCGAGACGTTCACGCCTTCGCTGGCCAGTGAAAGTTGCAGGCCGGGGTTGTTAAGCAAGGCGATGCGCACAGCCGCATCGGCGCTGAGCGGGCCCGCTGCCAGCAGGGGCGCGATGGCCGCATCGGAATCTACCCCCGGCCGCGCGATGGCGATGGGGATGGTCGCCTGGCCCTGGGCCAGGCCTTGCAGGCCGCTCACGCCGCCGTCGGGCGGCGTGGCCGCGCCGGCTGTGAGGGTGATGAGCAGCAGCGCCAGCGCGCCAGCCTGGTGAGGAATCAAAGAGTGGTTCATCGCCGGCCTCATGGTTTCGAAGCGGCCGGTGCCGCTGGCTGGGCGCCCTGGGACTGTTCCCACTTCAAAAGATCGGCATGGCCTCTTTTGAACTGGCCGGCGTCGGCATTCGATTTCTTCCAGTCGATGTTCGCCTGTTCGACACCGGCGGGCAGGCCTGCAAATGCTGAGCGGTACAAGGCGGCGGGGACGGGCGTCGCCGGATTCGCCGCCTGCTCGGTGGGGCGCGGGTCAGGCTGGGGGTAGGGGCTGGCCTGCGCAAAGGCGGCGGCTGAACCCATCGAAAGCAGCACGGCCACCGGCCATGCGCGCGGGTTGGAAATGACGCGAGTGTTCACAAAAATCTCCTGAAATACATGCGGGTGCGATGGCGGGCATCGCGTGATCCGGCGCTGTCAGCCGCCAAAAAGACGGCTTAAGACGAACCGGGGGCAAGTACAGACCCACTACGGGCCTGGAGATCAGGAAATGGGTGGTTTTTGGCGCAGTGCGGCGTCGGCACTGGCAAAGTGGTCCGCTGCCGGCAGGGGCAGGGCCAGGGACTTGAAGACGGGGCTCAGGTCTGGCCCCGCCAGCGACAGCGCCACCGTGTTGCAGGCCTGGCAAGCCGCGCAGGATTCGCAGTGGCCGTCGGCCGTGTGGGTGCTTTCGCCGCTGCTGCGGCCTGCGCAGTCCGGCTCGGCTGCCGGTTGCGCCTGTGCCATATCTTCATGGTCAAAATGGGCTGCAGCCAAGGTGTGGTCTTGGTGTTCAGCTATCGTTTTGGTAGCGCCGTGGTGCTCGCCGGGCTGTTGGGACTGCGCGTGCTGTACCTGCCCGGCCGCCATCTGCGTGGCCATCGCATCGCCCACCCAGCCGCGCAAAGGCAGCAGGGCGATCAAAAGGGCGAGGAGCAAGTGGCGCATGGTGATGATGGAGGCGCGTGGGGCTGAAAAGTTCCTGGGCTGCCGGTCCCGCTCAGCCCTTTTGCAACTGCAGCCCGGCCTTGTCAATCCACAGCTGCAGGCTGTCCAGCAACTCCGTCTGGCTGAACGAGCAGCTTTCTTCGGTGAACAACGCGCTGGACTCCAGGCCGTTCAGCAACTGCGACAACACGTCATTAAAGCGCCCGGGCAGGGCAGCCGCCAGGCTTTGCTGCTGCGCCGCCAGTTGCGAAAACGCGGCGGCGCCGAGCTGGCCGCTGCGCAGTTGTTGCAAGGAGGTGTGTATGGCGTCGAGTTGCTGTTGAGGTGTCATGGCCCTATTGTAAAAACTTAAGCCGCCGCCGAAGCCGGCACACGCGCCGGCTCGCGTTCAAACACCAGCGTCAGCATGGCCATCAGGCCAAACGGCACGCCGACCCAGCCCAGCCGTGCAAAGCCCACTTCGCCCAGCAGCGAGCCGCTGATCACCGCCCCCAGCGCCGTGCCCACGTACAGCATCGAGCCATTGAGGCTGAGCAGCAGCGGCGCCTGCGCGGGTGACAGCATGGCTAGCCGGCTTTGCTGCGGCGCCATCAGCCCGAAGCCGGCGATGCCCCAGGCCACCAGCACGGCCAGGGTGGCAGGCACATTGCCGCCGGTGAGCGGCAGCAGACACATCATGGTGATCAGCACCGCCAGCTGCACCCGCATGGACCGCAGCGCGCCAAAGCGGTCGGTGGCCCAGCCGCCCACCAGCGTGCCGGCCACGCCAGCCAGGCCAAAGACGGCCAGCGTGATGGACAGCTGGGTCGACGTCATCGGGTTCAGCGCGTGCAGCACCGGGCCCACATAGGCGAACACGCTGAAGATGGCGATGAAGTACAGCAACGTGCGGCCCCACACGCGCAGCACGGCAGGCTGGCGCGCGGCGCTGCGAAAACCCGCAAAGCTGGTGCCGGCGCTGGCCATGTTGGCCGGGATCAGCCAGCTGGCGGCCACCAGCGCGGCGACGCTCGCTGCTGCCGAGAGCCACACCGGCACACGCCAGCCAAACTCAAAACCCAGCCACGCGCCAATCGGCAGGCCGACGGCGTAGCTGATGCTCATGCCCAGGAAGGTGATGGACAGCGCCCGGCCGCGCTGCGCCGGCGCCACCATGCTGACGGCCAGTGCCGACGCGGCGGCGGTAAACATCGCACCCGCGCCCATCAGCACGCGGCCGAGCAGCAGCAAGGTGAAGTTGGGCGCCAGCGCGCAGACCAGGCAGCCCAGCGCAAACAGCGAAAGCGCCAGCTGCACCGCCCGCTTGCGCGGCCATTTGGCCGTGACGATGATGAGCACCGGCGCGAGCACGGCTGTGGCGATGGCGTAAGCCGTCATGGCCTGCCCGGCGGCCGCCACGCTGATGCCCAGCGACACACTCATGGGCTGCAGGATGCCGCCGAGCACAAAAGCGCCGCTGCCGATCACGAGGTTGCACAGGGCGAAGAAATACAGAATGGGCGGCATGGTGTTGTGAAATGACAGGGCAGGGGCAGTTGATGCCCAAATAGACCTCCAGCCCAATAAGCACATGGGCAGCCAGCTATCAAAATGAGAGCAAGCGGAGGCGCGTCCCTGTCATTGTGCGGGAAGCCGCCCAACCCCTGCCGGGCTGGGGGGAACGGCGGGGCGCGCGGCTGGGCGTCAGGCCTGCGGAACCCAGGGCCCGTTGACCGGCAGGCCGGGGGCGCTGCTCAAAATTTCCAGGTCGGCCGGCTTGGGCGTGTTGTCGCCCGCACCCTGGATTTTCACGATGTCTTGCGGGCAGGCGGAAAACGCCACAAAACAATCCATCTCGGCGCGCAGCGTGATCGAGTCGCCCGCCTTGGTCACCGTGGGCAGCGTTTTGAGCGTGATGCCGTCGGGCTGCACCTGGATGTTCATGAAGATGTTGAAGGAGGCGAGGATGGCGCGCGGCGGCGTCAGGCCCAGCGCGAACATGCCTTCAAACATGTTGTCGCAGCAGTTGCGGTGGTAGCCCTTCACGCCCAGCAGCTCATAACGGCGGCGGTCGCAGGCGGCCATGAAGGTGTCGTGCACGCCGGGTGAGGTGTCTTCGACCACGGTGAGGATGGGGTGGCGCTGGTTGGTGACGAAGGAGTCGCCGACGAGGGGGTTCAGGCGCTGGTTCCACACGCGGGTGGTTTCCATGCACATGAATTCATTCAGGTCATAGGCGTTGAAGGCCCAGCAATCGACCACCTGCGTGCCATGGGTGTTGACCACCTTCACGGCCTGGCCGGCCTGGAGGCGCACGGCCTTGCCGTGGCCGGCGGGAATGTGGAGCATGCGGTTCGAAACAGTTGCGGTCATGGCGTCACGAGCTAAGGGGCTTACTGGATCATGCCGAGGAACTGCTTGAGCTCGGCGGTTTGCGGGTTGGAAAACACTTCATCGGGCGGCCCGATCTCATGCACACGGCCCTGGTGCATAAAGACCACGCGGTCGCAGACCTTGCGCGCAAAGTTCATCTCGTGCGTCACCATCAAGAGCGTCATGCCTTCGGCCGCCAGGCTTTCGACCACCTGCAGCACTTCGCCCACCAGCTCCGGGTCCAGCGCAGACGTGATCTCGTCGCACAGCAGCACCGAAGGCTGCATGGCCAGTGCGCGCGCGATGGCCACACGCTGTTGCTGCCCGCCCGAGAGCTGGTCGGGCCAGGATTCGAATTTCTCGGCCAGGCCCACGCGCTGCAGCAGGGCGCGCGCATGTTCGGCCGCGGGAGCGCCGGCCGTTTTTTTCACCAGCGTGGGCGCCAGCATGATGTTCTTGCCGACGGTGAGGTGCGGAAAGAGGTTAAAGCTCTGGAAGATCATGCCCACGCGCTGGCGCAGCTCGCGCATGACCTGCGGGTTGTCGTGCAGCAGGTGTTTGCCGTCCACGCGCAGTGTGCCGCTTTGAAAGACTTCCAGCCCGTTGATGCAGCGCAGCAGCGTGCTTTTGCCTGAGCCGCTTTTGCCGATGATGGCGATCACTTCGCCGGCCTTGACTTCAAGGTCTATGCCTTTGAGAACTTCGTTTGTCCCAAAGCTTTTACGCAGCTGGTTGATTTCGACAAGCGTGCGGTCAGAAACGGTTGTTGCGGCATTAGCGTCCATGGCGGGCTTTCCTCTCAAGCTTGCGTGCATACAGGGAGACGGGGAAACACAGGGCGAAGTACATCAGCGCGACGCAGCTGTACACCAGGAAAGGCTTGAAGGTGGCGTTGGTGATCATGGTGCCGGCCTTGGTCAGCTCGATAAAACCGATCACCGAAGCCAGCGCCGTGCCCTTGATGACCTGCACCAGGAAGCCCACCGTGGGCGGCACGGCAATCCGCACGGCTTGCGGCAGCACGATGTACTTCAGCTGCTCGCCGAAGTTGAGCGCCAGGCTTTGCGCGGCTTCCCATTGGCCTTTGGGAATGGCGTCGACGCAGCCGCGCCAGATTTCGGCCAGGTAGGCGCTGGTGTAAAGCGTCAGCGCCACTGCGGCCGCCACCCACGCCGGCACATTGATGCCAAAAAGCGCCAGGCCGAAGTAGGCCAGGAAGAGCTGCATCAGCAAGGGCGTGCCCTGGAACAGCAGCACATAAGCGTCGAGTGCGCGGCGCGATATGCGCGCCGCCTTCTGCGCGCCCGGCACCGCGCGGGTGGCGGACAGCCGGCCCACCAGCAGCAACATGCCGACAATGCCGCCGCCTATGAAGGCGACGAGCGAGAGCACGACCGTCCAGCGTGCTGCCAGCAGCAGGTTGCGGAAGATGTCCCAGACGGAAAATTCAATCATGGCGATTCCTTTTCGAACGTTGAGATCTTCATGCCAGCATGAGCCGCGGAACCGGCTTTGCCGGGCCGCAGGCGGGCGGCCCCCTCGGGGGGCAGAGAGCTACACGAAGTGAGCGAACGTGGGGGCATATTTATCGCCCGAACAGGAACTTGGGCCCCATCCAGTTGAGTAACTTGCGCACCGCGATCGACAGCACCAGGTAAATCAGCGTGGCGATGATGAAGGCCTCAAACGCCCGGAAGTTGCGTCCCTGGATCAGGTTGGCGGCGTATGACAGCTCCTGCGTCGAGATCTGCCCGCAAACCGCCGAGCCCAGCATCACGATGATGATCTGGCTCACCATGGCAGGCCAGACTTTCTTGAGCGCCGGCGGCAGTACCACGCGGGTGTAGATCTGCACCCGGTTCAGCGCCAGGCTTTCGGCCGCTTCAATCTGGCCGCGCGGCGTGGCTTCAACACCCGCGCGAATGATTTCGGTCGCGTAGGCCGAGAGGTTGATCACCATCGCCAGCACCGAGGCCGTCTCGGGCGAGAGCTTGAAGCCCGCAGCCGGCAGGCCAAAGAAGATAAAAAACAGCTGCACGATAAAAGGCGTGTTGCGGATCAGCTCCACATAGGTGCCCACCACCCAGCGCAGCCACGTCGGCCCACTCGCGCGCGCCCAGGCAAAGGCCATGCCCATGAACATGCCCAGCACCGACGAAATCGCTGTCAGGCCCAGCGTCCAGGCGACGCCAGTGGCCAGCAAAGGCCATTGTGACAACACCGCCATAAAGTCGAGTTCAATGCGCATAGATATTCACACCCCTGTTGCGGTTCGCTTCGCGTAACCGCCTCTCCCCTTGCAGGGGACGCCGCTGGCGGCCCGGCGAAGCCGGTTCCGCTGCGGCCTTGCAAGGATGGAGAAAGCGGTCACGGCCTATGCCTTGCTTGGTCTACGCGATCACTGGGGGAGATTCCCTGCCGGACGACCTAACCACTTGACGGCCATCTTGTCCAGGTCGCCATTCTTCTTGGCCTCGGCAATCACTTCATTGACCTTCAGGCGCAGCTTGTCTTCACCCTTGGCCACGCCAATGAAGTTGGGGCTGTCGCTGAGCAGCAGCTTGTATTCGGTGTTCAGCTGCGGGTTCTTGGCCATCATGTTGCCGGCCACGGAGGCGCCGGTGGCGATCAGCTGCACCTGGCCGGCGGTGTAGGCCGACACGGTGGTGTTGTTGTCTTCAAAGCGTTTGATGTCGGCGCCGCTGGGCGCGACTTTGGTCAGTTCCTGGTCTTCCAGGGCGGCACGTGTCACGCTGATGGTTTTGCCGCTGAGGTCGGCAAAGGATTTGATGCTCAGGCTCTTGGGGCCGAACACCGCCTGGAAGAAAGGCGAATAGGCGGCGGTGAAGTCGATGACTTTTTCACGGTCGGGGTTTTTGCCCAGCGTGGAGATCACCAGGTCGGCCTTTTTGGTCTGCAGGTAGGCGATGCGGTTGGCGCTGGTCACGGGCACCAGCTCAACTTTTACGCCGAGCTTTTGTGCGATGTAGCCGGCCATTTCCACATCCAGTCCCTGGGGCTTCAAGTCAGTGCCGACCATGCCGTAAGGCGGAAAGTCGGTCGGGATGGCGATCTTGATTTCCTTGGCCTTCATGATGTCGTCCAGCGCGGTTTGCGCATGGGCACCGGTGGCGCCCAGCACCGCGGCTGCGGCAAGGGCTAAAGAGAAAACGCGTTTGCTGGACTTCATAGCAGGGCTCCAAGGTAGGTTGAGGAATCTTCAGGTGGTTTGGCCGAAGCACGGCCGGCTTTGCGAACACGGGCGGGGGAATCTTTGGACGCCGCGAGCGGGCTCAAGGCGCTGCGCAGGTGCGACAACGGGTCGCCCGCGCTGGTCTGCAGCTTGAGCGCGGCCTGCACACTGCCGATATGCGCCTGCATGAGTTTTTCGGCTTTGTTGAGGTCGCCTTTTTCCAGCGCCTGCACGATCTGCACATGCTCTTCACACGACTGCGCCGCGTCGTGCGACGACTGGTAGAGCATGGCGATAAGGGTGGTGCGCGCGGTGAAGTCGCGCAGCGTGTCGGCCAGCAGGCTGTTGCCCAGGCATTCGGCCAGGCACACATGAAAGTCGCCCAGCAAGAAACTGCGCAGGCCCACGTCGTCGCCCTTCACGGCGGCTTTCTCGCGCGTCAGGTGGCTTTTGAGTTGTTTGATGGCGGCCTTGCTCACGTCGCCGGTGCAGCGGATCAGGCCCATCTCGATCACCCGGCGCGCCTCAAAGGCCTCACGTGCTTCTTCCTGCGAAGGCTCAATCACATACCAGCCGCGCCGGCTGCTGACGGTCACGATGCCGCGCACTGCCAGCCGCGTCAGGGCCTCGCGCACGATGGTGCGGCTGCAGTCAAACAGCATGGCCAGCTGCTGCTCGCCCAGGCGCGCGCCGGGCGCAAGCTTTTGCGCCATCACGGCTTCAATGATGCGGTTGCTGATATCTGCTGCGGTGGCCATGCACCCGGTAGTGCATAAGCCGTGCCAGCCTGGCTAACTGGTTTAACCAGCTGGTATACAAGTTTTGCGCACCTTGGCGGTGTGCCGGTGCATCAATTTGCGGCTTTGCGTTTCGCATGCACCAAACGCAGGCGCACTGCCGGGAGGCCCGGTGGAGATAATCCCCTCGGCGCTACAAACATCGAATTAATTTCCGGGAGGCCGAAATGAGGGAGAAAAGCTTGATCCTGTTGTTGGCGGGGGTGTTCACCGGGCTTCTGGCGGGCTGCGCTGCCGGACCGAAATATCCTCCCTATGCCGGCAAGGATGCGGCTTGCGTCAGGGATGACGTCAGGTTCACGAATACCTTCAGCCCGACCAAGGCGCAGGTCACCATTAAAGAGATCGATGGCGTACCGACGGACGGCCCCAGGGATGAGCCTTACTGCATGCCTGGCGGCAAGCACCGCTTCGGCGTCAGGGCATCCACCGACTTTTACGAGAGCCAGGATTACGTCGATATAGAGCTGGCACCCGGCCGTAGCTACCAGCTGAGGGCCAACATCCGGGGCATTTCCCATGTTTTCGAACTGATGGACGTGACTGAAAAAACCGAGGTGAAGGCGTTCGAGTTTTCGTTAAAAGCGCAGTCCGGCGGGCAACAATTGATGGTGCCCATTTTTGTTCCCCGCAGGTAAGGGTGCTTTCTTTCAGTCCAGCTTGGCGCCCGAAGCCTTGACGGCTTGAGCCCAGCGGGGCAGTTCTGCCGCCAGGAACTGCGCGAACTCGTCGCTACCCATAAAGGCCGGGTCCGCTCCTTGCGTGACCATGCGGTTGCGGATGTCCGGGCTGGTCATCACTTGCTTGAAGGCGTCGCTGAGCTTGGCGGTCACGTCCTTGGGCAGGCCGGCGGGTGCGAGGAAGCCGTAAAAGCCCACTACCTCAAATCCCTTGATGCCCGATTCAATGACGGTCGGGATGTCGGGCAGGGCCGGGTTGCGCTCTTTGCTGGTCACGGCCAGGGCGCGCACCTTGCCCTGCTTGTGATAGCTGGCGGCCTGTGGAATCGACTCGCCCATGAACTGCACCTGGCCGCCCATCAGGTCGGTGAAGGCCGGCGCGCTGCCGCGGTAGGGGATGTGCACCATGTAGAGCCCGGCAGCATTTTTAAACATCTCGGGCACGAGGTGGCTGATGCCGCCGTTGCCGGCCGATCCGTAATTGACCTGGCCGGGCCGGGCCTTGGCATAGGCGATGAATTCCTTGAGGTTGTTCACCGGCAGCTTGGGGTTGACCAGCAGCGCCAGCGGCTGCATCGCGGTGCGGGCAATCGGGGTGAAGTCTTTGAGCGTGTTGTAGGGCAGCTTGCTGTAGAGCGCGGGGTTGATCACCATCACGCCGGTGTTGGCCAGCATCAGTGTGTAGCCGTCGGGTGCGGCTTTCATCACGTCTTGCGCGCCCACGGTGCCGCCGGCGCCGGATTTGTAGTCGATCACGATGGGCTGGCCCAGCACGGCCTGCAGGCGCTCTGTCAGCAGGCGGGCATGCTGGTCCAGCGGGCCGCCGGCCGGGAAGCCAATCACCACGCGGATCGGCTTGTCGGGAAAGGCCGCGAAAGCGGAGGTCGAGGCCAGTGCGGTGAAGGCCAGCGCGCAGGCCGACATCAGGGTTTTGCGGCGAAGGTTGAAAGAAGTGAACGAAGGGGTCATGCTGTCTCCTGGAGGTGTCCTGTTTTTGTTTCGGCGTGTAAGCGGTAAGGGGGCAATGATTCCGCCATGAAAGAGGAATGCATGCGCTCTCACGCGGGCTGCCGGGCGGGTGCAGCTTCATCATAGTGAGCGCGGGTCGCTCAAGTGACAGTGTTTTATCGGGAGCTTCCCGGATGTGAGCCCTTCGATCTCAGGGTAGGCTGTGCCGGAGTTTGTCATTGCCTCGCGCCTCCTGGAGTCCTTCTTGTCTACTGTTCCCACAGTTTCCCCTGCCGCTCCCACGCCGCACAACCTGCACCACCAGGTCTGGCCCAAGCGCCTGCCCTACAGCATCACGCCGCCGGCCACGTCGCTGTGGCACAACCTGGCGGTCAGCGCACTGCGCTTTCCGGACAAGCCCGCGCTGGTCTTCTTCAACCGCGTGCTGAGCTATGCCGAAGTGATGCGGCAAGCCGAGCGCCTGGCGGCCACACTGCATCGCCTGGGCGTGCGCCAGGGCGACCGCGTGGTGCTCAACATGCAGAACTGCCCGCAGTGGGTGATCGCGCACTTTGCCATCTTGCGGGCCAACGCGGTGGTGGTGCCGGTCAACCCGATGAACCGGGCCGAAGAACTCAAGCACTACATCACCGACCCGGACGCCAAGGTCGCCATCACCACGGCCGACCTGGCGCCCGAACTGGCCAGGGCCAATGCGCAACTGGCGCCGGCCGACCGGCTGGCGCATATGGTGGTGACGCATTACAGCGACGCCTTTGACCTGGCCGGCGATGCGGCGATGCCCGAAGCCTGGCGCGATTGGCTGGGTACGCGCCACGCGCTGCCCGTGCTGGAAGGCGGCACGGTGACGAGCTGGGAGGACGCGATCGCAAGCGG
This sequence comes from Polaromonas sp. SP1, assembly GCF_003711205.1. Taxonomy (NCBI): domain Bacteria; kingdom Pseudomonadati; phylum Pseudomonadota; class Betaproteobacteria; order Burkholderiales; family Comamonadaceae; genus Polaromonas; species Polaromonas sp. SP1. The sequence goes on from NZ_CP031013.1 coordinate 2,734,342, forward strand.
GCAAGCGGACGGGCTGCCCCCACACACCGCCACACCGCAAGACCTGGCCGTGCTGCCCTACACCAGCGGCACCACCGGCCTGCCCAAGGGCTGCATGCACACGCACGCCAGCATCATGCACAACGCGGTGGCCAGCTGCCTGTGGGGCAACAGCACGTTTGAGAACGTCACGCTGTCGGTGGTGCCGATGTTCCACATCACCGGCATGGTGTCGGTCATGCATGCGTCGATTTACGGCAGCGCGACGCTGGTCATCATGCCGCGCTGGGACCGCGAACTGGCCGGCAAGCTGATCTCGCACTGGGGCGTGACGCACTGGACCAACATCCCGACCATGGTGATCGACCTGCTGGGAAGTCCCAACTTCGCAAATTTCGATTTGAGCAGCCTGGTCTACATCGGCGGCGGCGGCGCGGCCATGCCGCAGGCCGTGGCCCAGCGCCTGTGGGAGCAATACGGCCTGCGTTTTGCCGAAGGCTACGGCCTCACGGAAACCGCGGCGCCCTCGCACAGCAACCCCTATGACGCCACCAAGCAGCAATGCCTGGGCGTGCCCTTCATGAGTTGCGACGCGCGCATCATCGACCCGATCACGCTCAAGGAAGTGCCGCAGGGCGAGCAGGGCGAAATCATCATGAGCGGGCCGCAAGTCTTCCAGGGTTACTGGAAACGCCCCGACGCGACGGCTGAAGCTTTTATCGAACTCGACGGCAAACGCTTTTTCCGCTCCGGCGACCTGGGCCGCATGGACGAGCAAGGCTATTTCTTCATCACCGACCGGCTCAAACGCATGATCAATGCCTCGGGCTTCAAGGTGTGGCCGGCCGAGGTCGAGGCGCTGATGTTCAAACACCCGGCCATCCAGGAGGCCTGCATCATCAGTACCCAAGACGCCTACCGCGGCGAGACCGTCAAGGCTGTGGTGGTGCTGCGCGCCGCGGCCAAAGGCCAGACGACGGAAGACGACATCATCAGCTGGTGCAAGGACAACATGGCGGCCTACAAGTACCCGCGCGTGGTGCAGTTTGTCGACGCGCTGCCCAAGAGCGGATCGGGCAAGGTGATGTGGCGCGCGCTGCAAGAGGCGGAGCAGGGCAAGAAGTGACGTGTTCTGGCACGATGGCGGTTCTGAGCCTTCTGAGTGCCACCCGGAGACAAGCTTGAAAATCGCCTCGGTCAAACCCTTCATCCTGCATGTGCCCGTCACCGGCTCGCAGATTGCCGACAGCACCCACACCATTTCGCACTGGGGCGTGGTGGGCGCGCAAATCGACACCGACACGGGCCTCTCGGGCTACGGCTTTACCGGCACGCATGCCCACCTGCCGAGCGACCAGCTGATCACGCGCTGCATTGAAACCTGCCACGCGCCGCTGTTGATCGGCGAAGACGCGGCGGACATCAACCGCCTGTGGCTCAAGCTCGCGCGCAACCCCGCGCTGCAATGGGTAGGGCGCGCCGGCATCACCACGCTGTCGCAGGCGGCCATCGACATCGCGCTGTGGGACCTGAAGGCCAAGGCCGCCGGCGTACCGCTGTGGAAGCTGCTGGGCGGCCAGGTGCGTGAGAAAGTGCGCGCCTACAACACCGACATCGGCTGGCTCAGCATCCCGGATGACCAACTGGTGGCCGGCGCGAAGCGCGCGGTCGATGAAGGTTTTACCGGCATCAAGGTCAAGGTCGGCTCCAGCGTCGACCGCGACCTCAAGCGTTTGGAGGCCGTGCGCCGCGCCATCGGCCCCGCCATCACCATGGCAACCGACGGCAACGGCAAATGGGACTTGCCCACCTGCCAGCGCTTTTGCCGCGCGGCCGAGGCGTTTGACCTCTACTGGATTGAGGAGCCGCTTTGGTATGACGACGTGAAAGGCCACGCGCAACTGGCGCGCAGCACCAGCATCCCGGTCGCGCTGGGTGAGCAGCTCTACACGCACGATGCGTTTGCCGAGTTCTTCCACCAGGAGGCCATCCACTGGGTGCAGCCCGACGTGACGCGCATGGGCGGCATCACCGAAGTGCTGCGGGTGTGCGACACGGCCCACTCCTTCCGGCTGCCGGTGGCGCCGCATGCGGGCGACATGAGCCAGGTGCATGTGCACCTGAACCACGCGCACCCGGCCTGTACGGTGCTGGAATACATCCCCTGGATCAAGGACTGCTTCCTGGAGCCCGCGCAGGTGGTGGACGGCCACTTCAGCCTGCCGCAGCAGCCGGGCGCCAGCACCACACCGACGGACGCTGCCTGGGAGAAGTTTCGTCAGGCGACATCCTGAAGGCTTAAGGAATGCTTCATCTTTCTTAAGGAAAAAAGGCCTCTAGCCCAATCACCCTATAGGCCTATAGCTATCAAAAAAATAGCAAATCCTTGAAGCAACGCCGCAGGCGCCCCAAGTCGGTTATCGTGCGGGACTACTCGCCACACGCATTCTTTTACCCATGGCCAAACCCGCTCCCCCCACGCTGCAAGACTTTGGCGACAAACCGCTGGCCGGCTGGCGGCTGCGCCTGTACACCATCATCTTTGAAGCCGACACGCGCGCCGGCCGGCTTTTTGACAAAGCGCTGATCGTCCTCATCCTGGTCAGCATCGCGGTGGTGATGGCCGACAGCGTGCAGGCGATCCATGCCTCGCACGGCCGGGCGTTCGCGGTGGTCGAATGGATTTTCACGCTGCTGTTTACCGCCGAATACATTGCGCGACTGGTCTGCGTGAGGAGGCCGCTGCAGTACGCGACCAGCTTCTTCGGCATCATTGACCTGATCGCCGTGCTGCCGACTTACCTGGCGCTCTTTTTCCCGGAGCTGCATGCGCTCATCGACGTTCGCGTGCTGCGCCTCTTGCGGGTGTTCCGGATTTTCAAGCTGGCCGCGTACGTGGCCGAATACCAGTCGCTGGGCCGCGCGCTGGCCGCCAGCGGCCGCAAGATCCTGGTGTTCCTGTCGGCCGTGGTGATGATGGTGCTGGTGATGGGCACCGTGATGTATGTGGTCGAAGGCCCGTCCAACGGCTTTACCAGCATCCCGACTTCGGTCTACTGGGCTATCAGCACCGTCACCACCGTGGGCTTTGGCGACATCACCCCCAAGACCGACCTGGGCCGGCTGATCTCGTCATTCATGATGCTGCTGGGCTGGGGCATCCTGGCGGTGCCCACCGGCATCGTCACCGCCGAGATGGCGGCCGAGCGGCGCATGCAGCGCCTGCCGCGGCCGACCACACGCACCTGCCATGAGTGCCTGACGGAAGGCCATCTGCCCGAGGCGGATTTTTGCTATCACTGCGGGGCGGAGCTGCCGGAGTATCAGCACCAGGAGCCCAAGGACACCAAGGATGCGCCTTCCCAGGCGCCCTGATTTTTAAGACTCTGGCGCCGTCAACCGCCGCGGCGTGATCTCCACCGAGCCCAGCGCCGTGCTCATCCACACGGTACCGTCCTGCACCGTCACCTGCAACTGCATGCTGCGCTCGGCGAGTTTGGCCAGGGCCTGGCTTTCGGCGGCGTCGATTTGCCAGACCACCAGGTTGGACGCGCGCGTCAGTTTGGTCTCAATGTTTTTCCACCAGACCGGGGTGCTGCTGGCAAAGCTGTAGACGCTGACTTTTTCGGCTCGTCCCGCAGCCTTCATCAGGCGTTTGTCGTCGGGCTGGCCGACGTCGATCCAGTGCAGGATCTGCTCGGTGTAGTCCTTGTGCCAGAGCGCGGCTTCGTCCACGTCCCACAGGTCTTTGGCGAAATCGAGATTGCCCTTTTTGTCGTCAGCCGGCACGTTGAGCGCAAAGGCCAGCAGGCGGATCATCATGCGTTCGTCGGCCTCCGACGGGTGGCGCGCAATGGTTACGCTGTGGTCGGCATAGATGCTGCGGTCCATGTCGGACAACGCAAGCTGGGCTTTGTAAATGGTGGCTTTCAGTGCCATGTTGTGTACTTCTTTATCTCGGATCTGGACGGGAGCGAACCCTGTATTGGAACAGAGCGGGAACACAGCCGCCCGGGGTAACCCCCGCCAAGCGGGATTTAAGCCGTCTGGCTATAGTGATCCGACCATGCAACTCTCCGTTCTCGACCAGTCCGTCGCCGTCACCGGCCGCACGGAAGACGCCTCCATCCGCGAAACCCTGCAACTGGCGCGCCACTGCGAGGCGCTGGGCTACAAGCGCTTTTGGGTGAGCGAGCACCACAGCCACCCCAGCATCGTCGGATCCGCACCCGAGGTGCTGATGGCCGCGATTGCCGCCACCACGAGCCGCATCCGCGTGGGCAGCGCCGGCGTCATGCTGCCGCACTATGCGGCGCTCAAGGTGGCCGAGCAGTTTCGGGTGCTCGAAGCCATCGCACCGGGCCGCATTGACCTGGGCGTGGGCCGCGCGCCGGGCTCGGACATGCGCACGGCGCGTTTGCTGAGCAGCGACCCGCGCCAGTCGGCCGAGAACTTTCCCATCCAGGTGCGTGAGCTGCAGGCCTGGCTGGCTGGCATTGATTTGCCGGAAGGTCACCCGGGCCGCGGCGTCACGGCCAACCCCATGGGCCCGACCACGCCAGAGATGTGGATGCTGGGCAGTTCTGACTATGGCGCGCAGCTGGCCGCGCATTATGGCTTGCCGTATGCGTTTGCCTGGTTCATCACCGACGGGCAGGGCGCTGAGCAGGCGCTGGATATTTACCGCTCTACCTATCGGCCCAGCCCGCGCCACCCTAATCCGCAGGCGGTGCTCTGCGTCTGGGCGCTGGCGGCCGACACCGAGGCCGAGGCCTGGCACCACTTCTCAGGCCGAGAGCGCTGGAAGATAGACCGCAACCGTGGCGCGCTCGCGGCTTTGCCGTCGCCCGAAGAAGTCGCGCTGCGGCCCTACACCGCAGCTGAGCAGGTAGAGGCCGACAGGCTGCGGGCCAACGCATTGGTCGGCAGCGGCCCGCAAGTGGCCGCCAAATTACGGGCGTTGGCTCATACACTAGGCGTTGACGAACTGGTCGTGATCACCTGGACGCACGACCCCGCTGCCCGCAGGCGCTCGTATGAGTTGCTGGCGCGGGAATTTTTCTGAATGTAAGAACAGGTTCTAAGAGCCGGCTACCCACAACAATCACTGAGACAAGGACTCCACCATGCAAACCCCTCCCGCCACACCGCTTTTCAGCGCCGTCATCGCCGGCAGCCTGCCCAAACCCGGCTGGCTGTCTGAAACCCAGAAGCTCTGGCCGCAATGGAAGAGCGAAGGCGACGAACTCAAGCAGGCCAAGGCCGACGCCACGCTGCTGTGGATGAAGATGCAGGAAGACGCGGGCCTGGATGTGATCGGCGACGGTGAGCAGTCGCGCCAGCACTTTGTGCACGGCTTTCTGGAGCAGGTCGAGGGCATCGACTTCGAGCACAAGGTCAAGATGGGCATACGCGACAACCGCTACGACGCCATGGTGCCGCAGGTGGTGGCCCAGCTCAAGCTCAAGGGCCGTGTGCATGCCGCTGAAGCCCGCCTGCTGCGCGCCCACACCACCAAAAAGATCAAGTTCACCTTGCCCGGCCCGATGACGATTGTCGACACCGTGGCTGACCAGTTTTACGGCGACAAGGTCAAGCTGGCCATGGCCTTTGCCGAACTGCTGAACCAGGAAGCCCTCGCCCTTCAGGCCGACGGCGTGGACATCATCCAGTTCGACGAGCCCGCCTTCAATGTCTATATGAAGGATGCCGCCGACTGGGGTGTGAAAGCGCTGGAGCGCGCCGCGCAAGACCTGACCTGCACCACCGCCGTGCACATCTGCTACGGCTACGGCATCAAGGCCAACACCGACTGGAAGGAAACCCTGGGCGAGGAATGGCGGCAGTATGAAACCGTGTTTCCGGCGCTGGCCAAAAGCACCATCCGCCAGGTCAGCCTGGAGTGTTACCACTCGCATGTGCCGCCGCACCTGATGGCGCTGCTGGAAGGCAAGGACGTGATGGTCGGCGTGATCGACGTGGCCAGCGACGAAATTGAAACGCCCGAGCAGGTGGCCGACACCATCGGCAAGGCGCTGAAATACGTGCCCAAGAACCGCCTGTTCCCCTGCACCAACTGCGGCCTCGCGCCCATGGACCGTGAGGTGGCGCTGAAGAAGCTGCAGGCCCTGGGGGCCGGTGCGGCGCTGGCGCGTGAGCGCTACAAATAAGGCCTATTCAGTCTTGAGCAGCGCCAGGCACATGCGCTCCGTCTGGCGTGCCCAGCCGGCGCTTTCGGCTTCGTTCAGGCCAATCAGCAAGCCATAGCGGCGCCCACCCCATACCGCCAGGTGCATGGCCTGGATCGCTTCTGGGCATGGCCGCCGCGGCAGGTCGGTGCAGGCATCGAGCACGCGGGTCCACGCCGCCAGCAGTTCTTCATGCACGCGACGGTGGTGTTTGCCTTCTGCGATGTCTGACTCCAGCGCCAGCATGCCGGCGTCAAACCAGGGCAGCTCGGGTGTATCGACGCCGCAGGCCAGGCGTATGAGCGTGCGCAGCCTGTGTTCGGCGCCAAGCCCGGTGGGCGCCACCGCTTGTTGCTCAATGGCCTGCAGCAGTTGCTCCATGCAATGCCGGACATAGCCCGACAGCAGCGCGGCCTTGTTCGGGAAGTAGTCATACAGCGTGCCGACCGAGATGCCGGTCTCCAGCGCCACCGCGCGCGTGCTCACGCCCGCCCAGCCGTCACGCCGCCAAATCCGAACAAAGGCGTCGTAAATCGCCTGCACGGTGAACACCGCCCGCGCCTGGGTGGGGCGTTTAAGGGGCTTGGCGGTAGCCTTCGCTGGCGCTGCGGCGGCTTGCGGTTTTCCGAACCCGGGAGGCGGTTGGCGGCTATACATTGGTTGCTACTTGTTCGAAGGAAAACACCATGCTGACACGACTGCTCACACGCAAAAATGCATTGAATCACACCAGAGTGGACGAACTGAAGCCCCAAAGCGACACGACGGGTGCGCAAGGTGAGGCGGTCCTGAAGATCCGCCGCGTGGCCGTGACCACCAACAACATCACCTACGCCGCTTTCGGCGACGCCATGCAGTACTGGGACTTCTTCCCGACGGGCGAGGCTGACTGGGGCCATATGCCGGTCTGGGGCTTTGCCGATGTCGAAAGCTCCAGCGTACCGGGGGTTGAGGTGGGTGAACGCTTTTACGGCTACTTTCCCGTCGCCAGCCATTTGCGCGTGCAGCCCGAGCGCGTGACGGAGCGCGGCTTTTACGACGGCGCTGCGCACCGCAAGGTGTTGACCTCGGCCTACAACCAGTACATGCGCTGCAGCGCCGACGCCGCCTACCGGGCAGAAGACGAGAACTACCAGATGCTGGTGCGGCCGCTCTTCATCACGTCTTTCATGCTGGCTGATTTTCTGCAGGACAACGCGTTTTTTGGTGCGGTGCAGATGGTGGTGTCCAGCGCGTCGAGCAAAACCGCTTACGGAACGGCGTTTTGCCTGGAGGCTTATCCGCACGTCAAGCGGATTGCGCTGACCTCGGCGCGCAACAAGGGCTTTGTTGAAGGGTTGGGCTGCTACGCAGAGGTGGTGGGCTACGAGGACTTGCAGCACATTGATCGCAGCAAGCCCACGCTGTACGTCGATTTCTCAGGCGACGAAGGCCTGCGCATGGCGGTGCACAAACACTTCGGCGAATCGCTGGTGTATGACTGCTATGCCGGCTCGGCGCAGAACACGCAGTTCTTGCGGCCGCAGGATATGCCCGGCCCCGAGGCGACGTTTTACTTTGCACCGGTGCAGATCAAAAAGCGCAATGCCGAATGGGGCCATGCCGTGGTCAACCAGCGGTTTAACGAAGCGCAGCTGGCTTTCATCCGCCGCGTGAGCGATGCCAAAGACCCATGGATGCGGGTGCGTGAGCATCGCGGCTTTGGGGCGGCGCAAACGCTGATCGACGACGTGCACGGCGGACGCATCGACCCGCAGCAGGGGCATGTGGTGGTGCTGGACTGAGTCTGGACTGAGTCTGGACGGAACATGCTGCGCTGGTGTACGCTGCCGGCATGAGTAAAGACCCCACGCTTCCCCATCACCCGCACGACCACGACCATTCCCACGGGCCAGGGCACGCGCATTCGCATGCGCAAGGCAAGCAAGACCCGCCGTGGAAGCATGACGGCGTGCGTGTGGTCCCCGGCAACCAGCTGGACGGCAACACGGCACAAACGCCCGGCATGGACAGGCGCGCCGCCATCAACTTTGCCCGCGTGGGTGCGCAAAAGCTGTGGGCCGGCACGGTGACCATTCACGCCGACGCCAAGACCGGCGCCCACCACCATGGCCACCTGGAAAGTGTGATCTATGTGATCCGCGGGAGGGCCCGCATGCGCTGGGGCGAACACCTTGAGTTCACCGCCGAGGCGGGGCCGGGCGACTTTATCTATGTGCCGCCTTATGTACCCCACCAGGAAATCAACGCCAGCCCGACCGAGGTGCTGGAGTGCGTGCTGTGCCGCAGCGACGGCGAGGCGGTGGCCGTCAACCTGGACATCGAGCCGGTCGAAAAGCCCGATACCGTGCTCTGGGTGGACCCGACGCACCCGCACGGGGGTGTGTAAACCCTCGGTCAAGGCCGTGTGAGTGGCGGGTGAAGGCCCTCGCAAGCGAGAAAAACCACACGGTTTTCACCGTTTGAGGAAAGCTTTCCTTACGAATGTCACGTCGTCCTACACCATGTATCGGATGGCTTGGTTACAACTGGGGCTCACATAGAAGGAGTTCCAACATGGACACCAATAATCAAGTTCCCAATCCATCCCCTGCCCAGCCTGGCTTTGGCCAACGCCTGCAGCACAGCAAGGCACTCGTCGCCATCGTGGCAGTGCTCGGCGTGACCGTACTGGCACTGGCCGCGGCGCTCGTTGTCAACACCTCCGGCGCGCAACCCGGCTCACCCGAGCAGCTCGCCGCAGCGGAAAAAACCTCGCAAACTTCCAAACTGGCTGCGGACACATCCAAAAAGCCCGTGACCACCACCACTAAAACCACGACCACCCACCCTGTCGTGGCGCAATCAAACCGCACCAACGTTTGCGCGACCTGCGGCACGGTTGAGGCCGTCACGCCTGTGCAGCGCCAGGGCCAGGTCAACGGCGTGGCCGTTGGCAACCAGACCATAGGCCTGGGCACCGTGGCCGGCGGTGTGGTGGGCGGCCTGCTGGGCAACCAGATGGGCGGCGGCGACGGCAAGACGGCGATGACCGTACTCGGTGTGGCAGGCGGCGCGTTTGCCGGCAACCAGATCGAAAAGAACATGAAGAAGGTCACCGTGTATGAAATCCGCGTCCGCATGGACGACGGCTCAACGCGCAACATGGAGCTGTCGAGCTCGGTGCCTGTGGGCTCCAAGGTGATTGTTGAAGGCAAGAACCTCCGCTTGGCCTGAACGTAGCCCCCACGGTCGCTCACTTCGTGTAGCTTCGTGCCCCCCGAGGGGCCGCCCGCCCTACGGCCCAAAGCCGGTTCCGGGGCTCATGCTGGCATGAAGATGGGCCTTACTAAAAAAGCGCTGGTGTTTGTCACTGGCGCTTTTTTTTGGCCGTCACTCTTGTCGGGCAAACTTCATAAATCCCCGGGCCGGCCAGGGCCTGTGTGGAGGGTTAGCATGGAGTCCTGTTTCTTCCGAATTCCCGATCAACCGATCGATTTCCACATCCCGCCTCAACATCAACATCGAGCAGAAAGAAAGACCCATGAAAGCCATCTGGAACGGCGCAGTGATTGCGCAAAGCGACGACACCGTGGTGGTGGAAGGCAACCACTACTTTCCTGAGAGTTCGCTCAACCGCGACTACGTGACCTTCAGCAACCACCACACCATGTGCTCCTGGAAGGGGCAAGCCAGCTACTACTCGCTGCTGGTCAACGGCGAGATGAACACCGACGCCGCCTGGTATTACCCCGACCCCAAACCCGAAGCCGACAACATCAAGGGCCATATCGCGTTCTGGAAGGGCGTGAAGATCGAGCCGTGAGGCGGGGCCGGAAACCGGTGTCGGCCGGATTTCCGCGAGAGGCGGGTTTACCCTTTGGTTTTGCGAAGAGGGTGTCTGGCAAATGCCATAAGTGATATGTATACTTACTAAAAATAGCCGACCCCGGCGCCCCTGAAAAAAGACAAACAGGAAACACCATGACACTTGCCGCCGCCGACCCATCCCTTGTTGAAAAACTGGTGATTGCCAACCGCATCCTGTACGACCAGGGTGTTGTCGACGGTTTCGGCCATGTGAGCGTGCGCCATGACAAATCGCCTGATCACTTCCTGCTGTCGTGCAACCGCGCGCCGGGCCTGGTCAAGAAGGCCGACATCCTCACCTACGACCTCAACGGCGACCTGGTGGGTGAGTCCACGCTGCGTTCCTATCTGGAGCGCTTCATCCACGGCGAGATTTACCGCGCGCGGCCCGACGTGATGGCGGTGGTGCACAGCCATTCGCCCAGCGTGATTCCTTTCGGCGTGACCGGGCAGCGCCTGCGCCCGATCTTTCACATGAGCGGTTTCCTGGGCAGCGGCTCCTCGCTCTATGAAATCCGCGAAAACAGCGGCAACACCGATTTGTTGATCCGCGACATGGGCCTGGGCAAGGACCTGGCCAAGGCGCTGGGCCAGCACACCTGCGTGCTGATGCGCGGCCACGGCTCGACCGTGGTGGCGCCTTCGCTGGAGCGTGCTGTGTACCGCGCCGTCTATGCCGAAGAAAACGCCAAGCTGCAACTCACTGCCAACGCGCTGGGCCCCATCGAGTTCCTCACAAAAGAAGAAGCCGACCTGGCCATGAACACCAATGAAGGCCAGGTGATGCGTCCCTGGGAGCTCTGGAGCCGCAGCATCGGGGCGGTGGAGTAAGCGCTTCATTCCCGTCACGTCCTTCACTCTTGTCACCCTCGTCACCCTCGTCACTCTTGTCATTACCGAAGAGGCAACCCATGAAATTCCCCAAACTCCTAGCCCTGGCGGCCGTGATGTCCCTGAGCTGCCTGACCGCCACGCAGGCCCTGGCGCAGGCCTATCCTTCGCGCGCCGTGCGCATCATCGTGCCTTACGGCACGGGCGGCGGCTCCGACATCCTGGCGCGCCAGATCGGCGCGCGCCTGCAGGCCATCTGGGGGCAGGGTGTTGCGGTTGATAACCGCGCCGGCGCCTCCGGCAACATCGGCACCGAAGCCGTGGTGCACGCCCCGGCCGACGGCTATACGCTGCTGCTGCAAAACAGCACCATGGTGGTCAACCCGGCCGTCAACGGCAAGCTCAACTACGACCCCGAAAAAGACCTGACGCCCATCATGCTGCTGGGCCTCACGCCGATCGCGCTGGTGTCGCACCAGAGCACCAACCTCAAGACGCTCAAGGAGGTGGTCGAGTATTCCAAGGCCAACCCGACGGCGCTGAACTACGGCTCCTGCGGTGTCGGCACACCCCAGCATTTCGTGATGGAGCTGGTCAAGCAGAAGTCCGGCATCAACGCCACCAACGTGGGCTACAAGGGCTGCGCGCCGGCCCTGACCGACGTGGTGGGCGGCCAGGTGCAGCTCGCCATCCTGAGCGCCAACCTTGCCGCGCCGCACCTCAAGACCGGCAAGCTCAACGCCATCGGCGTGTCCACTGCCACGCGTTACCAGCTGATGCCGCAAGTGCCGACGTTTGAAGAGCAGGGCCTGAAGCCGCTGGATTTTTCGATCTGGTATGCGCTGATGGGCCCGGCCAAGATGAAGCCGGAAGTGGTCGCCAAAATTTACGCCGATGTGCAAAAAGTGCTGGCCGAACCCGCCGTGAAAGAAAACCTTTCCGGCGCGGGTGTCGAGCCTTTGTCCGGCAATGGCGCGGCGCTTTCCAGGCTGATCCAGGTCGACCTGGTGCGCTACGCCCAGCTGGCGAAGTCGGCCAATATCAAGGCCGAGTAATTCGACCCGGCAGGCGCCGGGCCTTTTCCTCGGCGCCTTGTCTGACGCGCGCCCAAGGCGCAATCTTTTATAAATGATGCATGGTGACGCCCCACCCCCGGGCTGCCATGGCCGGCATTTGACCCGTCGAGGGCTGGTGCCGCAGAATCTGTCCATGGCTTTCAAGGAGATTCCATCATGTACAAACACATCCTGGTTCCGGTAGACGGCTCTGTCACATCGCAAAAGGCCATGGGCAATGCGGTGGCGATCGCACAGGCCTTCAAAAGCGAGGTGACGGTCATCTACGTCATTGACCCTTACGCCTTTACCGGGGTGGGCACCGACTTTGCCTATGGCCAGGCCGAATACCTGGGCGCCGCCACGGCCGAAGCCAATGAAGCCATCAAGGCCGCCAAAGAGGCTTTCCAGGGCGTGGGCATCACCGTGACCGGCTCGGTCGTCGAAGGTCACGCCATCTACCGCGGCATTCTCGACACCGCCGAATCCATCAACGCCGACCTCATCGTCATGGGCTCGCACGGCCGCCGCGGGCTGGAGAAGCTGGTGCTGGGCAGCGTCACCGCGCAGGTGCTGTCGCACGCCCACTTGCCGGTGCTGGTGGTTCGGGACTAAGCTGTTCTTTCGCCGCGGAGTTTTCGCGGTGTTGACCGGCCATACAAGGAGCTTCCCATGGACTTGCTGAATCACGACCTGGCGCACGAGTTTCCGCAATACCTGCAGAAAATGCGCAGCCTCAAGGTGTCCGATCCGCACTTTGCATCTCTCTTTGCCCAGTACGACGCGGACAACCACGCCATCATCAAATACGAGCAGGGCGTGGGCGCCATCACCGACGAGGCGCTGGAAGACCTGAAAAAAAGGCGGCTCAAGGTCAAGGACGAGATCTACCAGCTGCTCAAGAAAGCTTGATGCCGCTGCGGAGAAATTTAAGTAAAAAAGGCTTGCAGCCCATTATTGGCTTTGGTCTTTAGCTATCAAAAATATAGCGAACCAATTGCCGGAAAGATGCGGGCACCCAGCACCCATGCGGGCTGGCGGGGCTTTTTTCATCAAACTGCCATGTGGGTGGCGTAGGCTGCACGTAGACCGGCTTTCGGTTCCTGCAGGAGAGACCCTTGGATTCAAGCGACGAAGAACTGATGCGGCGTATCCGCAATGACCTGATCGACAGCTACGACGAAGAGCTGGAGATGGAGCTCGAAGACCGCACCGTGGCCGAGCTGACCGGCGAGGGCGACGGCCGCAGCCCCGAAGATGCGGTGAATGAAAAAGAATACCGCCGCCAGTACTTCCGCGAGTTGTTCCGGCTGCAGGCCGAACTGGTGAAGCTGCAGGACTGGGTGGTCGCCACCGGCCACAAGGTCGTCATTTTGTTCGAAGGCCGCGACGCCGCGGGCAAGGGCGGCGTCATCAAGCGCATCACCCAGCGCCTCAACCCGCGCGTGTGCCGCGTGGCCGCGCTGCCGGCGCCCAACGACCGCGAACGCACGCAGTGGTACTTCCAGCGTTATGTGTCGCACCTTCCTGCCGCCGGCGAGATCGTGCTGTTCGACCGCAGCTGGTACAACCGCGCTGGCGTCGAACGCGTCATGGGCTTTTGCACCGACGAGCAGTACGAAGAGTTTTTCCGCACCGTGCCAGAGTTTGAAAAGATGCTGGGTCGCTCCGGCATCCAGCTCATCAAGTACTGGTTCTCGATTTCCGACGAAGAGCAGCACCTGCGCTTCCTCGGCCGCATCCACGACCCGCTCAAGCAGTGGAAGCTCAGCCCTATGGACCTCGAGTCACGCCGGCGCTGGGAGGAATACACCAAGGCCAAGGAAATCATGCTGGAACGCACGCATATTCCCGAAGCGCCCTGGTGGGTGGTGCAGGCCGTCGACAAGAAGAAGGCGCGCCTTAATTGCATCCACCACTTGCTCGAACAGATGCCGTACCAGGAAACCGAGCATCCGGCCATCGTGTTGCCCGACCGTGTCCGCCACGAAGACTACGTGCGCAACCCCGTGCCGCAGAACATCGTTGTCCCGGAGATTTATTGAACATCCCACTGGTTAGGCCAGTGAGCTCTTCATGCCAGCATGAGCCGTGGAACCCGCTTTGCCGGGCCACAGGCGGGCGGCCCCCTCGGGGGGCAGCGACCCACACGAAGTGGGGGAGCGTGGGGGCTAGTCTCTGACGTCAGCAACTGGGTTCGTTCCAAAATCTGGCCGTTCCAGGAATGCCAGGATTCGCGCCGCCGCATCCTCGGGTGATGTCAGCACACCACCCGTCTTCAAACCCACAAACGACTCGCGATCTGGAAAGGCTTTCGGGTCTGCCGCCCGCAGTTGCTCCTGCATGCCGGTGTCGATGACGCCTGGGGCGAGTGAGCAGACTTTGGCGCCGTGCGGCTTCAGGGCTTCTTCCAGTGCCAGGCAGCGGGTGAAGTGGTCCATGCCGGCCTTGGCGGCGCAGTAGGCGGCCTGCGAGGCCATGGCGCGGCGGCCCAGGCCGGACGAAATATTGAGCACCTTGCGCGGCGCCTGCCAGCCGCCGGTGGCGCGCAGGAAGGCGGCGGTGATTTGCATCGGCGCCTCCAGCCCCACACGCAGCGCCCGCGCCAGGTCGCCTTCGTCAATCTGGTCCAACGAGCCGATCTGCGGGATCACACCGGCGTTGTTGATCAGCGTGACGCTGGCCCAGGGCGTTGCGGCTTGCGAATCCTTGAGCCAGCTTTCCAGCTTGTCATTGAGCGAGCCGCTATCCGCCAGGTCGTGCTCCCATTGCAAAACGCTTGAGCCCACATGCCGCGCATGTTCGTCAAGTTCTGGCATAGCCGTACGCGAAATGCCAAGCACCGTGTGGCCGGCGGTGAGCAACTGGCGCGCCATGGAAAAGCCCATGCCGCGCGAGGCGCCTGTGATGAGGGTGAGGTGTTTGGGTTGGGTCATGGCTGCATGGTAGCGCCGGCGCCGCCGAATTGCTTACGCCTAAAACTCCGGCGCGCTTTCAAACGCCATCGCCAGCCCGCTGGCGGGGTGCGTGAACTTCAGCGCTGCGGCGTGCAGCAGCAGCCGTGGCGCTGCAGCCTGCACCGTTTCGGGGGCATACATCGCGTCGCCCAAAATCGGATGACCCAGCGCTTTGAGGTGCACACGCAACTGATGTGACCGGCCGGTGACGGGTTCGAGTTCTACGCGTGTGGTGTTGGCGGCCACGTCATGCGACAGTACCTGCCAGCGGGTCTGGCTGGGTTTGCCGCGTTCGGTATCGATGATGCGCAGCGGGCGGTTCGGCCAGTCGACGACGATGGGCAGGTCGATCAGGCCCCAGCCACTTGGATCATCGGGCGTGGGCAAGTGGCCGCTCACCACCGCCACATAACGCTTGCTGACTTCACGCGTTTCAAACGACCGGCTCAGCGCCCGCTGCATGGCCGCGCTGCGGGCCATCAGCATCAAGCCCGAGGTGGCCTGGTCCAACCTATGAACGATGAGGGCGTCAGCAAAGACCGCCTGCACGCGGGCGCTCAGGCAGTCCTGTTTGTCTTCGCCGCGCCCCGGCACCGAGAGCAGGCCGGCGGGCTTGTCCAGCACGAGCAGGGATTCATCGGCGTGCAGCAACTTCACACCTTGAATGACTGGGGTAGCGACGACATTACCTGCGGGGTAATTGTTCTGCGGCGGGCTGGCCTTCATGATTCAGTCATCGAAACAAGTTTTAAACCAAAGGAGAAAACATCATGACTGACGCAGGCGCCATTGCCATTGCATGTGGACTGATCATCGGCCTGGGCGCCATCGGCGCCTGCATGGGCATCGGGGCGATGGGAGGGCGATTCCTGGAGGGCGCCGTGCGCCAGCCCGAGTTGATGGAGCCGCTGCAGGTCAAGATGTTTTTGCTGGCGGGGCTGATTGACGCCAACTTCCTGATCGGGGTGGGGATCGCCATGATGCTGTTGTTCGCCAACCCCCTGTAGGCCCCCCTTAGGACTCAAGCGGATCAAGCCTTGGGCTTGGGCGGCGGGAAGTTATGAACCGGCGGGCTGCTGCGTTTGACTTCCCGCAGCATGAAGAGGTAAAGGCTTTCAACCTTTTCGCGGGCCCAGGGCGTCTTGCGCAAAAACTTCAGGCTGGAGGCGACGCTGGGGTCGCTGGTGAAGCAGCGGATGTTGATGCGCTGGCCCAGCTCTTCCCAGCCGTAGTGGTCTGAGAGGGCCGTAACAATCGCTTCGAGCTTGACGCCGTGCAGCGGATTACCCGGCTGGGCAGGAGCCGCAGCCAGGGTGTTCACAGGCAAGTCGCTAGAGCCGGCCATCAAGGCCTTATTTGTTCTTCAGCTTGCCGCGCAGGGGAACCTGCGTGACGATGGTCGGGCGCACCGCATCAGGAGACACCGTCTTGGGCGGCGAGGTGTCCTTCTTGGGCTTTTTGACCATCTTGTTGTTGTTTTGCTGTCCTTTTGCCATGGTTTTCTCCGTTGGTGAAGTTGAGTTGGGATGCCGTGATTATCAGTGCAACTTGATGCGCGGGCGATAGGTGCGGTCCAGCATTTCAGACAGCGTGATGAGCGCCGTTTTCTTGAAGCCGCCCAGCGCCAGCTGGTGCTGCTTGTGCAGGCCCCAGTACATGAATTTGGCCAGCTGGCCCTCGATAAAAAAGCTGCCTTTGGTCAGGCTGCCCATCAGGCTGCCGACCGACGAATACTCTGACAGCGACACCAGCGAGCCCTGGTCCTTGAAGATAAAAGGCGCCACCGTTTTTCCCGCGATCAGGTCGGGCAGCGAGCGCGCCAGGTACATGGCCTGCTGGTAGGCGGCCTGGGCGCGCGGCGGCACCCAGGTGCCGTCGGGCTGCTGGCAGGCCGCGCAATCGCCAAAGGCGTAGATGCTCGCGTCGCGTGTAGTTTGCAAATTGCCATTCACGACCAGCTGGTTGAGCTTGCTGGTCTCCAGCGCCTCGCCGCCTTCGGGCGTGCCGCCCAGGGTGCGCAAAAAGTCGGCCGCCTTCACGCCGGCCGCCCACACGGTGATGCTGGATGAAACCACCTTGCCGCTGGCCATCTTCAGGCTGTCGGCGGTGACTTCCACCACTTTTTCGTTCGTGTGCACTTCAATGGCCAGCTTGCGCAACTCTCGCATGGCCGACTCGCTCAGGCGCTCGGGCAACTGGGCCAAGAGGCGCGGTGCGGCTTCGACCAGCACGATCTGCAGGTCTTTTTCAGGGTGAATGTGGTCAAAGCCGTAGTTGGCCAGCACGCGGGCCGCGGCATGCAGCTCGGCGGCCAGCTCGACGCCGGTGGCGCCGCCGCCCACGATGGCGACTGTCAGGCGCCCGCTGCCGGCCATGCGCGGCACGGTTTGCGCGCGTATGCAGGCGTTGATGAGGCGGTCGTTAAAGCGCTTGGCGGCCTGGGGGCTGTCGAGCTTGATGGTGTGCTCGGCCGCGCCGGGCGTGCCGAAATCGTTGGTCTGGCTGCCCACGGCGATCACCAGCGTGTCGTAGCCCAGTTGCTGGGCCGGTGTGATTTCGCGGCCGGCTTCGTCGTGGCTGGCGGCCAGTTGCAGGGTTTTGGCCTGGCGGTCTACGCCAGTCAGGCTGCCCAGGCGGAACTTGAAGCCGTTCCAGCGGGCCTGCGCGAGGTATTCGATTTCTTCGGCGTGCGTGTCATAGCTGCCGGCGGCCAGCTGGTGCAGCAGCGGCTTCCAGACGTGGGTGCGGGCGGCGTCGACAAGGGTGATCTCGGCCAGCCCCTTTTTGCCCAGGCGTTTGCCCAGTTGCGTGGCCAGCGCGAGGCCTCCTGCGCCCCCTCCGACGATGACGATGCGTTGCATAACTTCCTCTCAGTGCAGCGTTGCTGTTGTTATGCCGCCATGTTAACTGCCACAGGCGCGGGCAAGGGCAACGCGCGCTGTTGTTAAGCCGCTCGCCCTAATCGTTCCGGGGATGTTGCAATCAGGAAAACGCCGTCCAGCCCACACCCAGGCCCAGCACCACACACAGCGGCGAATACACCCAGGTGTCCATGCGCGCAAAGGCCGAGCCCTTGATGCGCTTGAAAACCCCCACCAGCCGGAAGTCACCGATGGCGCGGGCGAACATCACCAGCGCCACGGCCGCCAGCATGGCCTGCAATGCGCCGTGCCGCACCGGCGCACCGAACAGCCCGCCGCGCAGGCCCACAGCCACACCCACGGCTATCAGCAGCGCCGCCACGGCCAGCGTGGTGCCGCGCCGGGGGTCAAAGGCGTTCAGCATCTGCGGCTCGCCGTGTTGCTGCCAGCCCGCCGGCACCGGCAACTGCGGTAGCGCCGCCTTGAGTCCCAGTCGCCCGCCCAGCGCCCAGTACGCGTGCACCAGGCCCAGCAGGGTGAAGGTGGCGGTCACGCCGAAAGCCAGAGATAACAAGGGTTGCATGGCTAGCCCCGGATCAGCCGGTCCGCTTCAATCCACGCGCTGACGGTGGGCGGAAACGCCGGCGAGGCCTGCCGCAGGCCCAGTGCGCCGTAGGTGTCATGGCTGCTCACAATGCCGTCTTTGCCGACGACGGCGCCCTTGGTAAAACCCACCGCCATGGTCTGGCCATGGCGCTCGAACTCAAAGCGCATGTAGTTCCAGCGTTCGTCCCAGCATTCCAGGGAAAAGCGCAGCGTGTAGACGGTGAAGGGCTTGAGCCCGCGGCGAAAGGAAATCATGCTGCCGCCCAGCATGGGCCGCCAGCCGCGCTTGAGTGCCACCGGCAAAAAGCCGGCGCGTGTGAAGTATTCAATCAGCGCCAGATCGACGATGGTCATGTAGCGGCCGTTGTTCATGTGGCCGTTCACGTCGAGGTCGTTGGGCCACACGCGCAGCTGCATCGAGATGGTGTCGCCCATCGCGATAGCGGGCTTCATGCGCGCGCGCAGCCAGGTCCAGATGAGGCGAAAGTAGAGGTTCATGAGGCGGTCACTTTTTTACGGCGCGAAGGGGAGGGCGCGTTTTCAGCACCGGCCTGGGGCACAGGCCGCGGCCCGGTGCGGCGCTGGGTTTCATAGGCCGCCACCAGCGGCGCCATCAGCGGGTGGCCGGCGCCGGGGCCCGGTTCCCAGTCCAGATCGGCCAGGCCCAGCAGCTTGCCCGCGGCGTTGCGCACGCTGATCGGCGGCAAGGCTTTTCCGGTGGCGCGTTCGACCACACGAACAGGCACGGTGTCGGGCGTTTGCAGCCAGCGGTCGCCCCACTGCATCAGCGCCATCAACACTGGCAGCAAATCCTCGCCCATCTCCGTCAGGCGGTAGCCCTGGCGGCGGCCCTCGGCCTGCAGCGGCTCCTGCACCAGGATGCCGGCATCGACCAGTTTGGCCAGCCGCGCCGACAGCACGTTGCGGGCAATACCCAGGTGCGCGGCGAAGTCGTCAAAGCGGCGCGTGCCGAACACCACTTCGCGAATCAGCAGCAGCGTCCAGCGGTCGCCCAGCAAGTCCAGCGAGCGGACAACGGAACACAGGGATTCAGACGGCTTGAAACGGGGCATAAGGACTCTTTGCCAGTCAGGTGTTGGAAACGCCCCGGAAAGCGGGGCTTTTGCCGGATGATAGTTATTTAAGTTTCTTTATGCAACTAATTTAGTTCGTAAAAGAAACTTAAACAGGTTGAGGCCACTGGCTCCGGGCAATTCCCGGTGAGCTCAAAATAAGTGATAAAAAGTGCCTCCAGCCAATACCTTGTATTGACTTTTAGCTATCAATTTCGTAGCAAAAACGGATTTACCGCGCAAGCCCCCGGGCGGCGTGACGTTGACATGGCGCTGTTAAGCTTCAGCCCCGCATGCCGACACACTCGTTTCAGGAACTCACCCGCCAGCGCGCCTTCATGCGCATGTGGTTCGCCCGGATTTTCGGCACCACCGGCAACCAGATGCTGATGGTGGCGGTGGGTTGGCAGATGTATGAGCTGACCGGCAGCGCCTGGGACCTGGGCCTGGTCGGTCTCTACCAGTTTGCGCCGGCGCTGCTGCTCACCCTGGTGGCCGGCCATGTGGCCGACCGCGTGCACCGCGGCCGCATCATCGCCGCCTGCCTTGTTGTGCAGGCCGCCGTGGCGATGATCCTGGTCGCCGCCACGCAAGGCTGGGGCGCGCACCACAGCTGGGCTTCGCGTGAGCTGCTGCTGGCGGTGTCCGTCATGCTGGGCGTGGCCCGCGCCTTCCAGATGCCGGCGCAGCAGGCGCTCACCCCCATGCTGGTGCCGCCGGGCATGCTGCCGCGTGCCATGGCTTTCAGCTCGGCCGGCATGCAGGCGGCCGTGATCGGCGGGCCGGCGCTGGGCGGCGTGATCTTTGTCGCCGGCGCCACCGCGGTCTACGCCACCTGCGCATTCCTGTTTGCCGCCGGCTGCGTGCTGATCGCCGTGCTGCGTTACGACCACGTGCCGCCGCCACGCGAGCCGGTCACGCTGCGCACGCTGCTGGCTGGTGTGGAGTTTGTCTGGCAGCGCAAGGCCCTGCTGGGCGCCGTATCGCTCGATTTGTTTGCCGTGCTGCTGGGCGGCGCTACCGCGCTGCTGCCCATGTTTGCCAAAGACATCCTGCACGTCGGGCCCTGGGGCCTGGGCCTGCTGCGCGCAGCGCCTGCGGCCGGCGCATTGCTGATGTCGGCGGTGCTGACGCGCTGGCCGCTGGAGCGCCGCGTCGGGCCGACCATGCTGTCTGCCGTGGCGCTCTACGGCGTTTGCATGATAGTGTTTGGCCTGTCGACCAGCTTTGTGCTGTCACTGCTGGTGCTGGCTGTCTCCGGCGGCGCCGACATGGTCAGCGTGGTGGTGCGCCAGACCCTGGTGCAGATCGAAACGCCGAACGACATGCGCGGCCGCGTCAGCGCCGTGAACTCGGTGTTTATCGGCGCCTCCAATCAGCTCGGCGAGTTTGAATCCGGCGCCACGGCGGCGATGCTGGGGCCGGTGGGCTCGGTGGTGGCGGGTGGTGTGGGCACGCTGCTGGTGGCGGCGGCCTGGTTCAGGCTGTTTCCGTCGCTGTCGCGGCGGGACAGGATGGTCAGTCAGTAGCTCTTATGGCCGCCTGGACCGGGGTGGGTTACTTCACCTTCTGAACCTCAGCAAAGCAGGACTTCATGTCCTCTGACCGGCAAAGAAAGAATTTCTTCCCGCTGGAATGAAGGCGGACATAGCTTACGGCCACATGACCCCGCGTTGCGGTTGCTCCCGAGCAATCGGGTTTACCGTTGGTTTTGGTGATCTTGTCCGTCCACTTGTAGACACCTGTCCCGCCTGGCGCCGGCGAGATCGCAAACTCGGACTCGTTGCGCTCTGCGCCGGAGACGGACGACTTGGTTCCGTCAGGGCGAATCTCGTATTCCTCAAAGCACTTGAGCTCCGGGATATCTATTCGCCAGGTGCCGACGAGCGGATGCCGCTCGGCCAGCTTTGTGCGGGTGGAGTCCTGTGACGACGCACCGGATGACAGGACGATGCCCATCGCTAATGCGGCAAGTGGAGTGATTTTCATGATGGGGTTCTCGGTGGCGGCCCACTTTGATGCAGAAAATGGGTGGAGGTCACGGGCGATTGATCGCAACTGATTTGAGCGCCCGGTGATGTTCGGGTAAAGACTAACGGGCATGTAGCAGGGTTAGCAGTCATTTTCCTGGAAGATTTATTTGTTGGGTACTGCCTGCATAGGCCACGCCGGGCTCACCTTCGGTTTCTGCATAAAAGGCGCTTCCATCTGACTTGACGACAAGATACCCGCCGCCGCCCTGGTCAATCTTCGCCTTGGCGTCTGTCCATGAAACGGCGGTGAAGGGCGAAGACCAACCGAGGAGCAGGCATTGATCGTCGACTTGAAAGGCTGCGGGTCGGCCCCTGTATGAGCCGTCGAAAATCTTCTCAATGTCATGGCACACGCGCCGATGGAGATCCTTGGGCTTCTTCACAGCTTCATGCAGGAAGCGGTCGCGGAACTCCGCTTTGACAAAACGGCCGACGAAGGCGGCAAGGGCTTCTGGGTTTGTCATCGTAGTGAATGTTTGATCTGAAGGGCTTGCATTGGAACCACGTCACTGCCTTTGAATGATCAGGCTGGCTTGAGAATTGGCTGCAAGTCCTCATAGCTTTTGTCGTAATCGGGATCACCGGGAAATCGGCCCTCGCGATCGGGCCAAACGATTTGGGCAATGGGAAAGCGCTCTTCGTAGAACCCAAGCGCAAATCCAAAATATCGATCCAGGTGTGCTTTGTTCGCAGCCATTACCTGGATACCGTAGCTGCCACCGATGTCCTGATGGGATCGGGGAAGTTCGCGCGTCGCGCTATTTTTCATCTTTGTCACGACGGCGTTGAGAATGTTCGCCATGACCTGCTGCGGTAACCCAAAGATGATTAGCTCTGGATGCCGCTGTGTCTGCCAAAGCCCTACGGTATAAGCGAAAGGCGGTTCTTCGTCCGAGATGGAGATAACCGAGCATCCGTAGCGCGCGATGTCTTGACGAACAGAGTCTATGAACTGGCTCATGCGGCTGCCTTACGCGTATCGGGTGTGGTTCTCACGTATGCGTCCCTGGTACAGCTATTCATCATCCGCATCGCGGAATCTCGTCCATTGACCACCAACGTCCATCCTTTCCGCCCCCATGTCCAGGGGAAGGTCGATTACCGCATGGAGTGTGGGGTCCATCGCCACGAGATGCGCGAGATGCACTGTCACCAAGTCCCTTTTCATCGCTTGCGCATCATTGAAGTCGTGATTCTCGGCGCGACAGTACATCTGCCAATCACCGCCCGCATGGGAAACAAACAGCACTGGCTTTGAGTGGTTGACGACGCATCGGCAGGCGATGACGCCAAGAGTTTCCGTGGAAGTCATTTTTGTGATGTCAGGGTAATGTGTGTTGCAAAGTCGCTGCGGTCGGCGATTCCTATCTGGTCGGGCACCAGGGGTTCCTCAAAGCTGATTGAGGATTAAATTTTAGGGACGCTTACAGAATCCGTACGAATATGGTTTCCCCGAGGGTCCGCAACAGGCTGTTGGCGTCAGCCTGGTTGCTGGATCAGACGGAAAATCGGTCGTCTGTGAGTGCACGTGGCGGCTGTGCAACCGGCCTTGCATGCGAAGTCGGGGACCTTCGTCTACCGCCCCGAATTCGCCCGTATCCGGTTCACTTCCACCGGCGTGATTTCGCTCGCGCGGTTGCCCCATGACTGCCGGATGTGGGTGAGGACCAGCGCCATGTCGGCGTCGTCGAGTACCAGCACAAAGGGCGGCATGCCGAAGGGGCGGGGGTTGCCTTCGGTGGCGGGCGCGTAGCCGCCGTTGAGGACGATCTGCACCAGGTTGGAGGCCTGGGGCATGGTCACTGCGCGATTGCCTGCAAGGGCCGGGTAGGCGTTGGCGATGCCTTCGCCTTTTGCGCCGTGGCATTGCGCGCAATTTTGTTCATAGAGTTTGGCAGCGCGCTCCACCGACTCGCCCTGGGTTTTGATGGCCGCAGGCTGCGGTGCCGCGGTGTGCGAAGCGGGCAGCTCTTTCAAAAACTGCGCCATCGCGCCCAGGTCGGCGTTGCTTAAATATTGGGTGCTGCGCTGCACGACTTCGGCCATGGGGCCGGTGACGGAGGCGCGCGGCGACACGCCGTTTTTCAAGAGGCTCACGATGTGCTGCTTGTCCCAGTCGCTCACACCGGCCTCATACGGTGAGGTGAGTGAGGGCGCATACCAGTTTTGCATCGGGATCAGGCCGCCGGCCAGGTCCAGGCTCTGCTCTGTGGCGCCCAGTGCGTTGCGCGCGGTGTGGCAGGCCGCGCAGTGGCCCAGGCCCTTGACCAAGTAGGCGCCGCGGTTCCATTCGGCGTTGCGGGCGGTGTCGGGTTCATACACGCCGGGGCTGAAGTAAAGCGCGCGCCACACGGCCAGCGCCGCCTGCGACTGGTAAGGAAAACGCAGCGCGTGCGGCTGGTTGGGTTGCACCACGGCGGGCAGGCTGCCCAGGTAGGCAAAGATCGCGTCGGAGTCTTCACGCGTGACCTGCGTGTAGCTGGTGTACGGGAAGGCCGGGTACAGCAGGCGCCCGTCTTTGGAGCGGCCGTTGTGCATGGCCCGCCAGAAGTGGGACGACGACCACGCGCCTATGCCGGTCTTGTCGTCGGGCGTGAGGTTGGAGGTGAACACGGTGCCGAAAGGCGTGGCGATGCCCAGGCCGCCCGCATAGGGCTGGCCGCCCTGCGCGGTGTGGCAGGTCTGGCAGTTGCCGGCGCGCGCCAGGTAGGCGCCGCGGGCCACCATGCTGTCGCTGGGCGCGGCGGCGGCGACCGGGGTTTTGACGTCGACCTCGCCGCGCACATTCAGGGCCCAAACCAGCGCACCCGCAGCCAGTGCCAGCAACACCAGGGCCACCACAATTTTCAGAGTTGTTTTCATCGCTGCGCCTTTGCTGGCGCGGTGCCTGCTGCGGGCACAAGCGGCACCTCAGGCGCACTGCCGCAGGTAATGCCCTGCGCACCCGCCGCCAGCGGCGGCAGCGATGTCGCCGGCTTGGTACTGGCGGGCAGCGGCTGCGCGGCCAGCCAGCTGGCCACGGCGTTGATGTCTTCGAGCGAGAGGCGCGCCACCACGTCTTTCATGCAGTCGGGCGCATGGGCGCGGCGCTGGCCGGCCTTCCAGGCGCCCAGTTGCGCATTGAGGTAGTCGCGCGGCAGGCCCAGCAGGCCCGGGATGCCCGGCGCCACGCCCGTCATGGCCTGGCCGTGGCATTGCACGCAGGCGGGCACCTGGCGTGCGGCGTCGCCTTGCATCACCAGCTGGCGGCCGTGGTTCAGGGCTTCGGGCGAAACAGCTGGGGGCAAGGGGGCGGGGTAGGGCACCTCAAGTTTGGAAAAGTACTGCGCGATTTCCATCAGGTAAGCATCGCTGAGCGGCGCGATGAGCTGCGTCATCAGGCCGTAGTGGCGGCGCCCGTCGCGAAAGTTGAGCAGCTGGTTGTAGAGGTAGCCGGCCGGCTTGCCGGCCAGGCGCGGGTAGTAGCCGTCGGGTGCGGCGCGCCCTTGCGGGCCGTGGCAGGCAGTGCAGGCCATGGTGCGCTGTGCGATGGTGTCTTCAAACGGCGGCGGGGCGGCTGATGCGGGGCTGGCGGCCAGCCATGCCGCGGCGGCAATGGCGGCGAGCGGGCGGAGCAAGCGCAAGAACAAGCGAGCGCTTGCAGGACGGGTCTTTTGCATGGGGCCATCATGCCCCAGCCGGGCTGTGGGCGTAAGGCTCAGATGCCGCCAGAAAAAGCGTATCAGATGAAAAATGGATGAAAATTGCAGTATCAGATGACATCCCATGGGAATCCTCCTTCATGAAGCGCTACGAACAACTGGCCGAGTTGCTGGCCGCCGACATCCGCACCGGGCGCCTGGCCCCCGGCACGCGGCTGCCGTCCATCCGCACCATCACGGCCCAGCACGGCCTGAGCGCGTCGACCGCCTTCAAGGCCTATTACCGGCTGGAAGAAAAAGGCCTGGTGCGGGCGCAGACGCGCTCGGGCTATTACGTGACGGCGCTGGCCGCGCAGCAGCTGGCGGCGCCGGCCCGCGGCGCGGTGGTGGCCGGCAAGCCGGGCAAGGCGCCCGCCCGCGCGTCCGCCACGGTGGCGCAGCGGCCTGATGTCAGCGAACTGGTGTTCTCGGTGCTGGGCGCGGCGCAAGAGCCCGACATGGTGCCCTTGGGTTCGGCTTTTGCGTCGCCGGGGCTGTTTCCGCTGCAGCGGCTGGGCAAGTCACTGGCCCGCAGCGCGCGCTTTTTGCAGGGGCCCGACACGGTGGCCAGCCTGCCGCGCGGCAACGAGGCACTGCGCCGGCAGATTGCGCTGCGCTACCTTGGCATGGGCATGGCGCAGCCGGCTGAAGAGATCATCGTGACGCACGGCGCACTCGAGGCGCTGAACCTCTGCCTGGCGGCGGTGGCGCAGCCCGGCGACTTGATTGCGGTGGAGTCGCCCGGCTTTTACGCCAGCCTGCAGGCGCTGGAGCGGCTCAAGATGAAGGCGCTGGAAATCCCCGTGCATCCGCAGGACGGCCTGGACCTGGCCGCGCTGGCCGATTCACTCAAGCGCCGGCCCGTCAAGGCCTGCTGGTTCATGACCTCCTTCCAGAACCCCACGGGCGCGAGTTTGCCGCTCGAGAAAAAGAAAGCGCTGGTCGCATTGCTGGCCAGCCACGACATCCCGCTGATTGAAGACGACGTGTATGCCGAGCTGTATTTCGGCAGCCGCGGTTTTTTGCCCGCCAAGGCCTTTGACAAGAAGGGCCTGGTGATGCACTGCAGCTCTTTCAGCAAGACGCTGGCGCCCGGCTACCGCGTGGGCTGGGTGTCGCCCGGGCGCTTCGGCCAGCAGATCGAGCGGCTGCGGCTGATGACCACGCTGACGGCCAGCCTGCCGGCGCAGCTCGCCGTGGCGGATTATTTGCAATACGGCGGCTACGACAAGCACCTGCGCAAGCTGCGCCACGCGATGGAGTCGCAGCTGTCCAGCCTGCTGGCGGCGCTGGCCCGCCACTTCCCGGCGGATGTGCGGGTGTCGCGCCCGGCGGGCGGCTATTTTGTGTGGGTGGAGTTTGCCGAGGGCTTTGATGCGCTGGCGCTGCACCAGGCGGCGCTGGCGCACGGTATCAGCGTGGCGCCGGGGCCGATCTTTTCGGCGCGGCGCAACTTCAGGCACTGCCTGCGGCTCAATTACGGTTATCCGTGGAGTGATGAATACGAAGCAGCCATGCAGACGCTGGGTACGCTGGCGAAGGCGCAAAGCCCGTATCGGTAGTTATTTACGCGTGTCCTGCAGGGCGCGCACGCAGGTCAGGAACTGGTCCCAGCTGGCCTGTACTTCCTTCATGCGCACGCCTTTGTCCAGCACGGCGCCGCAGGCGGCTTCAGCGCGCCGCACGACTTTGGACAGCGCGCTGGCCGGCAGCGGCGGGATCTGCGCGCGCAGGCTGTCGGCCTTGCTGCGCATTTCGGTGATGGCGTCTTTGGCCAGGGTCTTGTTGCCGGCGCAGGCAATCATGCCGATCATCTCGGCCATTTCGCCCAGGGCCGGGTCCAGGTGCCAGACGGCGGCCGTCCCCAGCGCGAGTGCCCACATGCGCTTGTTGCGCACAGCAGGTGCTGCTGCCTGCGTTTCAGCCTGGGCGTTTACCGCTTCGGCAGGCAGGGATTCAGGCGCGGGGAGAGGGGGCTTGTTCATGCGGCTTGTCTTGTATAGACAAGGAATATTTTGCCTGAGCGGCGCGGCGGCGGCAGCCCCGCCGCCAAAAACCCGAATCTTGTAAAGGAAAAGTGCCCCCAGCCCATGGTCTGCCTGGGCTGGCAGCTATCAAAAATGTAGCGACTTCACGAAATCTCTACCCAGCCCGCAATACGCCGGCAAACCCAGTCGGCGTCGTCATGCGGCAGGTCGTGGCCGGCCCAGGGGTGCGTATGGTGTTCGGCTTGCCAGGCTTCGGCCAGGCGGGCCGAGCAGCGCGGGTGCACCAGGTGGTCGGCCGCTGAAGACAGAACCAGCGTCGGGCAGGGCGCTGGCGCCGTCATGGTGAAAGCCGCCGCGGCCTTGAGCTGCCGCCAGGCGTTGGCGGCGCTCACCGGCGCGTCCCGGCGGATCTGCGCCCAGGCCGCGATGTCGGCGTCTTGTTGCGACGCGCGGTTGCAGGTGAGGCGGTGAATGGTGCGTTCGACGTAGGGTGCATGGTCGGCGTCATTCCAGCGCGCCGCCACCATCGCCAGCGGCAGCCAATTACCGGGGCGCAGGCGCTCGGTGACGCTGCCCAGGGTCCGCATGCTGGTGTTGATCAACACCAGCCGGTCGACTTCCTGCGGATGGCGCAGCGCCCAGTCGGCCGCCACCATGCCGCCCAGCGACATCGCCACGATGCGGTAGGGCGGTGGCAGGCCGCGCGCCAGCAGCTGCGCGCGCGCAAAGTCCGCCATGGCGCGCACCGTGGTCGGCGAGGCCTCGTTGTGAAAAGCGCCGTTGCCCGGCAAGTCCAGCGCCAGCACGCGTGTGGCGCTGGTGGCCGAGCCCGGCAGCGCCCGCGCGAGCTGGTCGGCGAAGTCGCCCCAGTGGCGCGCCTCGCGTGTCAGGCCTCTTAACAACAACCAGCTCATCACAACACCCGCCTGGGCCGCCAGAAGGCCGTGGCCTGCCGCGCCAGCTGGGCGCGCTGCTCGCCCTCGGGCAGCCAGCGCGGCACGGCAAAGGCGGCGCGTGTGAGGAAGTCCAGCAAGTCCGCATGGCGGCGCAGCACGCGTTTGGTGCGGTGCGCTTTCATGGGGTTGAAGATGCCGTGCCGTGAAAACAGCTGGCGCGGGTTCTTGCGTATCCACAGCCACGAGCCGAGCTCCAGCGTCATCGGCAAAAAGACGTGGCCTGGCGGCGCATGGTCGTACGCGTGGTCCCACAGGTCGCCGTGCAGCAGGTACTGGTTGCTTTGCGGCTCAAAGCTGTAGGCGTGGTGCGGGTGCGATTGTTCCAGCATGGTCCGCAGCGCAAACATCTCCGGCAGGTGGCCCAGCAGCTTGCGCGTGCGCGCGTACGGAAACCAGATGCTGTCGTGAAAGCCATAGCCCGAGTGGCAGTCCAACGCGAGGCTGAAGGGGCGGCTGGCGAGTTGCTCCTTCACCACCTGCAGCATCGCCGCGCTTTCAATTTCCATCGGCGTGCCGGGCCGCCCGCAGTACCAGGGCAGCAGCGCGCTGATCGTTTGCCCGCCCGCCAGCCAGGGCACGCGGCTGTCGGCCCGCTGCGGCGCATTGCGCATCAAATCAACGCCCTGCGGGTTGGCGCGCTTGTGCGCCCACATGCCGCCGGGGTTGACGATGGGCATGAACACCAGGCGTATTTTTTCAAGCTGGCGGTGCAGCAGCTCGTCCCACTCCAGGCGATGCAGCAGCGCGCGCATGTAGTGCAGGATGAGCTGCGTGCCGATGCGTTCCAGCCCGTGGATGCCGCCGAAGAATCCGACGGCGGGCGCCTGCGGATCTGTAGAGCCGATGCTGGCGGTGTAGAGCGGAAACGAAGGCGACGCGGTGTGCGCCTCGGCCACGACGGCAACGTCAAAGTGCGAGCCGCCCGCCAGCAGGATGGCCTTCAGCTCTTCCAGCTCCGGGAAGCTGGCGGCCGCATCCCGCGCCGGCGTGAGGCTGTAGGGGCTGTGAAGGCTGCGGGGGCTCTCGGCACCGGCGTGAATGCTCGGAGGCAGGTCGTGCATCCGGCCATCCTTGCACATTTGTTTGACAGGCGCACTACAGGCCTGGTAACAGGCCGCCGTTTTGCCGCGCGCCCGGGATTTTGCTATCAATTCAGGAGCGATATGCCCATGCTGCACCTGGGCTGAAGGCCTATTTAGCTTGAAAACAGCTTGAGCCCGGCAATGCCCGCCAGGATCAGCACCAGCGACACCACCTGCCCCACTGAGAGCGCTTCATGGAAGATCGCCGCGCCCACCACGGCGGTGCCCATGATGCCGATGCCCGTCCAGGCGGCGTAGGCCACGCCCATGGGCAGCACCCTTAAGGCCAAAGCCAGCATCCAGAAGCTGGCAACGGCCGCCGCAATGCCCAGCGCCGTGGGCCAGGGCCGGGTGAAGCCGTCGGCATGCTTGAGCGCGCTGGCCCAGACGATTTCACACAAGCCCGCGGCCAGCAGCCATGCCCAGCCGGCCGTCATGCGAAAGCTCCCGCGCTACGCATTGGCGCCACCGTCAACCGCGACGGACGCGCCAGTAACGACGCGCGCCTCGTCGCTCGCCAGGTAAGCCGCCATGGAGGCAACGTCTTCCGGCTTGCCGAAGTGGCCCAGCGCGGTGAGGGCGCGCTGGCCGTCTGCGCCGTCGGCGCTGGCGGGGTTCATGTCGGTGTCGGTGGAGCCGGGGTCGATCACATTGACGGTGATGCCCCGTGCGCCCACATCGCGCGCCAGGCCCTTGGTAAAGCCGATCAGGGCCGATTTGCTCATGGAGTAAAGCGTGACGCCGCCATGCGGCACGCGCTGGGCAAAACATGAGCCGATGGAGATGATGCGACCGCCCGCGCCCATGTGTTTGAGCGCGGCCTGAGAGGCGACAAACACCCCGCGCACATGGATGGCCAGCGTCCGGTCTATCTGTTCGAGCGTCACGTCTTCGGGCGGGCCGTAGGGAAAGATCCCGGCGTTGTTGACCAGGATGTCGAGCCGCCCGAAGGCCGCGGCGGCCTGGTTGACCGCCGCCACCAGCGGCGCCACTTCGGCGCTGTCGGCCTGGATGGCCAGGCCGCGGCTGCCGGTGGCCGCTATCTGTTTGACGACTTCCGCTGCGCGGCCTGCCGAGTTGACGTAAGTGATGGCGACGTCGGCGCCGCGCTCGGCCAGGCGCCTTGCGATGGCGGCGCCTATGCCGCGGCTGGCGCCGGTGACCAGGGCGGCCTTGCCTTTCAGATCCTGCATGCTTGCTTCCTTTTCAGTGAATGGTTTTGGGGCTCTCAATTAATATACCAATCGGTATAAAATTGGCATGGTACCCTGCAAAAGCCGTCAAAAAGCGGCGCTCCAAGAATTATTTACCTGTTGGTACAAAAACCACATTCCCGGCGGAATCCATAGACCCATGACTGAACGAGGAAGACCCCGCGCATTTGACCGTGAAGAAGCCCTGGCCAAAGCCATGCAGGTCTTCTGGTCGCAAGGCTATGAAGGCGCGTCCATGGGCGAGCTCACCGAAGCCATGGGCATCAACAAGCCCAGCCTGTACGCGGCCTTCGGCTGCAAGGAAGCGCTCTTTCGGGAGGCGGTGCAGTACTACAACAGCGTGGAATGCATCGCGCTTTCGCAGGCTTTGCAAAACGAGCCAACGGCCCGCGCGGCGATCGAGGCGGTGCTGCGCATCAATGCGGGCACCTATGTGAGCTCGGGCACGCCGCCCGGCTGCATGATCGTGGTGGCCTCCATGCGGGGCGCCGAAGAAAACGCCGAGGTGCGCAGCTTTTTGATGAAGATGCGCAAAGACGGGCAATCGGGCCTGGCCGAGCGCATTGAGCGCGGCATCCGCGACAAAGACGTGCCCGCCAAAGCCGACGCCGCCAAGCTGGCGGCCTACTACACCACGGTGATCCACGGCTTGTCCATCCAGGCGCTGGACGGCGCTTCGGCCGAAGAGCTGCAGTCCGTCGTCGACTGCGCGATGGCCAGCTGGGACACGCTGGTGCGTTGACGGCCTGGCGGCTCAGTTACCCGTTCGCTGCTCAATCGCCGAGATCACCTGCCGCATGGCCTTGTTCACCGGCTTGTCGCTGCGCATGATGAGCGCCAGCGTTCGTTGCAGGCGCGGGTAGAGCGGGTGCACGGCCAGCCCGGGGTGTTGCCCGGGTCCGGTGACGGCCATGGCCGGCAGGATGCTGCAGCCCAGGCCTGCGGCCACCATTTCCTTGATGGCTTCCACGCTGCCCAACTCCATGACGGGTTTGGGCGCGTGGCCCGCGTTACGAAACCACTGGTCGATGATCACGCGGGTATTGGCCGCCGGCTCGAACAGCACCAGCTCGCGTTTGGCCAGGAAGGCCGGCGTGATGCGGGCCGGCAGCCCGGTCTCGCGTTTGGGGATTACCGCCACAAACTCGTCGTTCAGCACCGGCGTGGTCACCAATGCGCGGCGCTGCACCGGCAAGGTCACCAGCGCCATGTCCATGGTGTTGCCTTCCACTGCCTTGACAAAATCAGCCGTGTTGCCCGTGCTGACCAGCACGCTCAGGTTGGGAAAGCGCACCCGCAGCGAGCGCAGGATATGCGGCAGCAAATACAGGCAGGCCGTGGCGCCGGTGCCCAGCGTGACCCGGCCCGCGACGTTGGCCGAGTGCGCGGCCATGGCGGTCATCACGCCTTCTACCGCTGAATCCACGTGGCGAATCTGCTCGAGCAGATCAATGCCCGCCGGCGTAGGCGCGGCGCGGCGTGCAACGCGCTCGATCAGGCGCACACGCAGGCGTTGCTCCAGCTGCCGGATCTGCAGGCTCACGGCGGGCTGCGACAAGCCCAGCCTTTCGGCCGCACCCGAGAAACTGCCGGTTTCGATGATGAGCGCGTAGGTGCGCAGGTGGTCGAGGTTGAGGGTGAGGCCGAGATTTGACATGCAAAGAAATTCTAATGAAAACCATAAGATTTTACATATTTACTTATGGCATGTCTTGGGCAACGATGAGGGCATGCAGTCTTCACACACCCTTCATCCACGCCCCATCGCAGTGGGTTCCGTCTCCATCCACCCTTGTTCCGAAGGCGATATCGAGGCGATCCAGGCCATCTACGCCCATTACGTGGCGACCAACCTCGCCACCTTCGAGCTGGAGCCGCCCACGGCGCGCCAGATGCTGTCGCGCCGCGCCGACATCCTGGGAGGCGGTTATCCCTATCTGGTGGCGCGCCTGGGCGCAGAGGTGGTGGGGTATGCGTACGGCAGCGCTTACCGGTCACGGCCGGCGTACCGTCACACGGTGGAGGATTCGATCTACGTCGCGCCCGGCCACCGCCAGGCCGGCATCGGCAGTGCCTTGCTGCGGGAATTGATTGCGCAGTGCGAGGCACGGGGTTTCCGCCAGATGGTGGGTGTGGTTGGCAACAGTGCCAACACTGGCTCGCTGCGCGTGCATGAGGCCCTGGGCTTCACAAGGGTCGGCACGCTGGCCTGTGTCGGCTACAAGTTCGGCCAGTGGGTCGACACGGTGCTGATGCAGCGGATGCTGGGCGAGGGCGCCTCAACGCCCGCGGCTTCGGTGGCCATTGCGCCGGCTCAATCGGCCGGCTGAATCACCACATCCGACAGCGGGTAGGCCACACAGGGCAGGATGAATCCGTCGCGTTTCTCCTCGGCGCTCAGGCCCGGCCACTCGATACGGTAAGCCACCTGGCCGCTGGCCAGCCGGCAAATGCAGGTGCGGCAGGTGCCGTTGCGGCAGGAGCTGGCCAGGCCCAGGCCCGCCAGCTCGGCAGCCTTCAGCAAGGGCATATCGGCGGGCGCCGCGAACGCGGGGCCGTCAGGCGCAAGGCGGGCGGTAAAGGGCATGGGGAAACGGGAGCAGTGGGGAGGTCAGGCGCGGAGGGCTGAATTTACCCCAGAAGCCGCCAATTGCAGCCCAGAGGGGCGTTGCCATGGCGCGGGGCCGCTGAATTGCGCGACAATTCCGCTCCCCGCGCATTTTTCGCATCGATTCACAGAACAAGCACAAGCGACCTTTTTCCATGTCCAGTTACTCCGTCCGCCACGCCACGCCCCGTGATGCCAAAGCCATCGCAGAGATCCATGTCGCCACCTGGCACGCCGCCTACAAAGACCTCATGCCGGAGGAATACCTGGCCAAGATATCCGTCGACAAACGCCTGGCCTACTGGAAAGAAGCCATCGAGTTCAGTGAGCCGCAACTGCTGGTGGCCACCGAGGGCGACGAAATCGTGGGTTTTGTCGGTTTCGACCGCTCGCGCGATGCGGGCACCAAATCCACCGTGGGCGAAATCTGGGCCCTGTACGTGTCGCCTGAGCACTGGGGCAAAGGCGCTGGCCTGGCCTTGTGGGACGGCGCGCGCGAGGGCCTGAAGGAAGAAGGCTGCACACAGGTCACGCTGTGGGTGCTGCTGCGCAATGAGCGCGCGCTGCGTTTTTACGAGCAGGCTGCGGGGTTCAAACGCGAAATGCCTTCGCTGAAGACGGTGGCGTTTGGCAGTGTCAAGCTTGAAGAGATCCGGCTCAAGCGGGCAGTGGACTAGGATTTTCTTCTGGGCGGTTTTTTAGGTGTTTTGGCCTCTAGTCCAGGTGGTTCCTTGGGTTTTAGCTCCTGAATTGATAGCGTTCACCGCACACCGTACACCGTACCCGTACCCGTACCCGTACCCCACATCCGTTCGGGCTGACCCTTCGACAGGCTAAGGACAAGGTACGCCTGACGGCGTATCGAAGCCTTTACCCCTTCCGTTCGGGCTGAGCTTGTCGAAGCCTGGTGGTGCTCCGGCGGGGTGCTCTCTGCTGAGGCTTGCTGGCCGGGCAACCCCCGGCCAGCAACCCTTAGACGAGGGAGCACGGGCCGGGGCAACCACAGCCCCTCTCAAGAAGGCACGTTCACCACCCGCTCATCATCATCCGGAATCAGCGGCATCCCCTCATCCGGCTCCACCGGCAAAGCCAGCGCATCATCATCGTCCTCCGCCTCCTCGGGCGGCCCGAAGCGGGGCTGGCCGTTGTCGGTCACTGGGGCCTTGAAATCATGTTTGGCGGTCCTGGGCATGAAACTTCTCCTTGGGCATGAAGCCCTGATGATGCGGGCGTGTGGCGCG
Organism: Polaromonas sp. SP1; assembly: GCF_003711205.1. Taxonomy (NCBI): domain Bacteria; kingdom Pseudomonadati; phylum Pseudomonadota; class Betaproteobacteria; order Burkholderiales; family Comamonadaceae; genus Polaromonas; species Polaromonas sp. SP1. Next base: position 2,768,543 of record NZ_CP031013.1, read on the forward strand.
CAGCCCGCCAAGCCAAGTGGCTGTTCTTCTGTCAGTGCGTGCCGACAAGCGCCCAGCCGCGGCAACACTCTCTTGTCCTACATGCACGCTGTCTTGCCGCGCACAGCCGGCGGCCCGGCGCGTGCCTACAGTGAATAACTGACCCGAGGCCCATCAACCCCATCATGGCCGCACCGGTATTTTGTAGAAATTTTTTGAAAGAAGCATCATGGACAAAACCACAGCATCCTCCGCCAACGACAACCCCATCCAGCGTGGCGTCGAATCCGCCGGCGCGGCTTTGCACAGCAGCATCGACAAGGTGGCAGAACCCGCGCGCAGTGCGGTAGAGCGCGCATCCTCCGCGGCGCACGAGGGCGTGGACAAACTGGCCAGCGGCGCCACGCATGTGGCCGACCGTTTTGCCGACCAGACGCGGCTTGTGAGCGAGGCGCCCGGCCGAGTGCTCGAGGCTTCGAAATCCTGGGTGCAGGAAAAACCGCTTGAAGCAGTCGGTGTGGCCCTGGCGCTCGGTTTTATTCTGGGCCGGTTGACGGCGCGCTAAGCCGCACCGGCTGCCGCTGCTCCCGTTCAGCCAAAGCCGCCCTTGGGCGGCTTTTTGCTGCACCGTGCTTCTGCGGAGGGAGTGACACCAAATTTGGGTACAGTAAGCCACCTTTCCCGGCGCGCTACAACGACAACATCTCAGCGCCGGATCTTGCAGGTCCTCACCGGCATGTCCCACCTCTTCTGAATAAAACTTATGGCCAGCAGCCTCCTTGCCCTGATTGATGACATCGCCACCGTGCTCGACGACGTGGCATTGCTCTCCAAAGTCGCCGCCAAAAAAACCGCCGGCGTGCTGGGCGACGACCTCGCGCTCAATGCCCAGCAAGTCTCCGGCGTCAAGGCCGACCGTGAACTGCCCGTGGTCTGGGCCGTGGCCAAGGGCTCTTTCATCAACAAGGCCATCCTGGTGCCGGCGGCGCTGGCCATCAGCGCTTTTGCGCCGTGGGCGGTGACACCGCTGCTGATGGTGGGCGGCGCCTTTCTTTGCTACGAAGGTTTTGAAAAGCTGGCGCACAAATTCATGCACAACGCCGACGAGCAGGCGGCGCAGCACGAGGCCCTGACGGCCGCACTGGCCAATCCGGCGGTTGATTTGCTGGCGCTTGAAAAGGACAAGATCAAGGGCGCGGTGCGCACCGACTTCATCCTGTCGGCCGAAATCATTGCGATCACGCTGGGCACCGTGCAGGCCAGCCCTTTCATCACGCAGGTGGCGGTGCTGTGCGGTATCGCGCTGCTGATGACGGTGGGGGTTTACGGCCTGGTGGCCGGTATTGTCAAGCTCGACGACGGTGGTTTGTACCTCAGCCAGCGTGAAGGCAGCGGCGCCTTGCAGCGCCTTCAGCGTGCTGCAGGACGCGGCATTTTGCTGGCCGCGCCGTGGCTGATGAAGGGACTTTCCATCGCGGGCACGGCGGCAATGTTCCTGGTGGGCGGCGGCATATTGACGCACGGTATCGCACCGTTGCACCATGCGATTGAAGCGCTGGCTCAAAAAGCCGCGGCGATGGGCAGCCTGGGCGGTTTTCTCGCCGCCCTGACGCCGTTGCTGATGGACGCTGTTGTGGGCCTGATCGCCGGGGCGCTGGTGTTGCTGGCAGTGACGTTGGCCAAAAAGGCGTGGCCTCGCCGTTAATACGCGCCGCGCGACTTTCGCGTCAGTCCTTTAGCCTGCCCGGTTTTTCCGGCTGGCCCGGCTTTCCACGATCCCCATGGGCCTCGCCGGCGGGCTGGTTGTCCTGAACGGAAAAGGGCCAACGGCCTTTTTGCTCAGGCAGCACAGGCTTGGCTGCTTCCCGTGCTCGTTGCTCCAGCGCCTTGCGGCTTTCGGCATCGGGTGCGGGTACTTTAAGTCTGGGCATCGGATCTTTCTCCAAGATAAAGAGGGCGTTTTAAAAAGGGCGTTCAACGCATTTCATTCACGCTTTCACTTTAGTCCTCGAAGAGACGGGCGCCTGTAGGTTGGCAATGACGCCGGCTGTAGGAGAGCCGGGGCCACGTGCCAAGGCAGCCCTGATACCCGGCCCGCCCGGCAAGCTGCTCTTGCGCTGGATCAGGTCGTGCTTGGCAAAGAGCTCGGCGATCCAGTCCACAAACACGCGCACCTTGTTGCTCAGGTGGCGGTTGGGTGGGTAGACCACATGGATAGGCTTGGCCTCCGAGCACCAGCCGTTAAAGAGCGGCTCCAGCGCGCCGCTGCTGATGTGGTGCTGCACAAGGAAGGTGACCGTCTGCAGGATGCCCAGGCCGGCCAGCGCCGCCGCCACACCGGCGTTCGAGTCATTGACCGACAGCTGGTGGTGGCCGTCGATCTCCACCACCTCACCGTCCTTGTGCAGCGTCACGTTGTAGAGCTTGCCGTCGCGCGGTGAGAAGTAGCGGATCAAGCGGTGCCCGTCGACCAGTTGCCTGGGGTGCTCGGGCGTGCCGTGGCGCTTGAGGTAAGCCGGCGAGGCACAGGACATCAAATAGAACTCGCCGATGCGGCGCGCCACCAGCGACTGGTCGGTGATCTCGCCGCCGCGGATCACGCAGTCGACGTTTTCCGCCAGGATGTCGATGGGCCGGTCGCTCACGCCCAGCTCCAGCTGGATGTCCGGGTAGCGCGCATAAAAGTCCGGCAGGGCCGGGATCACCACCGCCATGCCCAGCGATGAGGGGATGTCCACCTTGAGCCGCCCGCGCGGGCTGGCTTTGGCGCGCGACATGCTCGACTCCAGCTCTTCCATCTCGCCCAGCAGCCGGCCGGCGCGCTCGTAATAAGCGGCGCCGTCGGCGGTGACGGTGACTTTGCGCGTGGTGCGATTGAGCAGCTTGGTGTCCAGCGACAGCTCCAGCGTCTGGATCAATCGCGTCACGGTCGGCTTGGGCATGCCCATGGAGTCGGCCGCCTTGGTGAAGGTGCCGGCTTCCACGACCCGTACAAAGGCCTGCATTGCGGAAAACTTGTCCATGAAGAGTCCAGTCCTTGTGAAGGTGGTCAGCGGGTGTCGCGTTGGGTGAGCCGCCTGCCCCGCCCCCTGGCTGTGTTGGCCGTGGGGTGGCAGGTGGCTCTAAGGGTCTGTAAACGTAGGCCCGTCAGGCGGGCATGGGCTGAAGGCGAGGGGCGATTGTGACGAGCATGGCCGCTTTCTGCGGCGGGCGGCAAATAGCCCTGCCATTCGTCAGGGATTACCCGCAGATCATTGACCCTGCCATGGAGGGAAGGCCGAAGCTGCGCGCCTATGTCATTCAAGAGTGTCTTCATGAGCGGGGGCCGCGGTTCAGCAGGCGAAATGCCCTGCAGCGCCTCGGCATACCCCGATTGTTGCACTGGTGAAATAAAGTATGAATGGAATGGCTATTTATTAAGTGATTCCCGGCGCGTATCTTCTGCTGCATCGCAACAAACAGGAGCCCCGCGCGGTTCATCATGATCAAAAGCCACCAGCCCGCCCTCACCGGCGCCGACAAAGCCACACCCCTTTGGGTGGACAAACAGATCCAGCTGGCGCTGAAAAAGCCGCTGGACGTGCGTTTTTATGGCCGTCGCAGCAGCAAGGGCGCGTCTCCCCTGGTGGTGCATTTTCATGCCGGCGCTTTTGTGGGCGGCTCGCTCGAGGGCGGTTCCTGCGTCGCGGGGCTGCTGGCCGATGCCGGTGCGGTGGTGATGTCGCTGGACTACCCGTTGGCGCCCGAGCATCCATTTCCCAGTGCCGTTGAAATGGGCTACGCCGCACTGGTGTGGGCCTTCAAGTCCCGTGCCAAGCTGGCCGGCGCCGGCGCGCCCGTCTTTGTGGCCGGTGAAGAAGCCGGCGGCAACATCGCCGCCGCCGTGGCGTTGATGGCGCGCGACCTGCATGAGCCGGCGCTGGCCGGGCAAATCCTGCTGTCGCCCATGCTGGACCCGTGCCTGGCCACCGCTTCGCTGCGCGACGCCGAAGCCGGCCCGGTCGGCTGCACCTGGGCCGACGGCTGGCACAACTACCTGCCGCGGCTTGAAGACGCGAGCCACCCGTACGCGGCCCCGGGCTCGGCCTATCGCCTGACCGGCCTGCCGCCCACGCTGCTCATCACCGCGCAAGACGACCCGCTGCGCGACGAAACGCTGGCCTATGCCGCACGGCTGCGGGCCGCCGGGCTGGCCGCGCGCGATGTCGTGCTGCCGGTGCCCACCGGCTGGCCTTGCAGCTACCTGGAGCCGGCCGGCCGCAAAACCGCCTGGGGCCCGATCCTGCACGAGCAGTTCAGCGGCTTCCTGAACGGCGCATTGGCGGCGCCGGCGGCGGCACACAGTTTTTCCTGATCACACATAACTATTTTTTCTGGAGGGAGTTCACATGCAATCCATTCACCCGACCACGCTGCACCGCGCCACCGCAGCAGCCGGTTGTTGTCGCAGCGAATAGGCAACGCGGCAGGGCAGAAGCCCTTGGTGTTCCGGTGCTATTGCGTATGGCGCTTGACCTCAACTTAAGTTGAGGTTTTAGATTCGCAGCCTTGTACGCAGAACTCCTATCAGGTAAGCAGGTTCGTTTAATTTTTTCAATTTCTTTGTTCATTCCTTTATTCATTTCCTTATTCATTTCCTTATTCATTCACTTCTAGCGAGAACTCTGATGCCTTCGATCAAACTTCATACCCCCCAACGCCGTGTCCTGGCGATTGCACTGGCCGTGCTGGCGCTGACCGGCGTGACCGCCGCCATCTTTGGCGTGTCCGGCACGCGCGCCCAATCTGGTGCGCCCGGCGAGCCGCAAGCCACGCCCGTGTCGGTGGCCACCGTGGTGCAAAGCGACGTCTCCGCCTGGGACGAGTTCTCCGGCCGGCTTGAAGCGGTCGAGCGGGTGGACATCCGCTCGCGCGTTGCCGGCAACATCCTGTCCGTGCATTTCCGCGAAGGCGCACTTGTCAAGAAAGGCGACCTGCTGCTGACGATCGACCCGGCGCCTTATGCCGCCGATGTCGAGCGCGCCGACGCGCAAGTCGCCGCCGCGCAGGCCCGTGTGACCCAGGCCAAGGGCGAGTACGAGCGCTCACAGCGCCTGTGGAGCGAACAAGCCATTTCCAAACGCGAGTTTGACGAACGCACCAACGGCAAGGGCGAGGCCGACGCCAACCTGCGCGCCGCGCAGGCCGCGTTGCAGACTGCGCAACTGAGCCTGGGCTACACCCAGGTGCGCGCGCCTGTCGCCGGCCGCGTCGGCAAGCTGGAAGTGACCGTGGGTAACCTGGTCGCCGCAGGCCCGGGCGCCCCGGTGCTGACCACGCTGGTGTCGGTGAGCCCGATCTACGCGAGCTTTGATGCCGACGAGCAGGTTGTCGCCAAGGCCCTGAAAGACGTGGGCGGTAATGGCGGCGGCGGCGCGGGCAGCCGCAACCTCGAACGCATCCCGGTTCAGATGGGCACGGCCGCCAGCACCGACACGCCGTTTGAAGGCAAGCTGCAGCTCGTCGACAACCAGGTCGACGCCAGGAGCGGCACCGTGCGCGCCCGCGCCGTGTTCGACAACAAGGACGGCCAGCTGATGCCCGGCCAGTTCGCGCGCATCCGCATGGGCCAGGCCACCAAAGGCACGGCGCTGCTGATCAACGAGCGCGCCGTCGGCACCGACCAGAACAAAAAGTTTGTGCTGGTGGTGGGCGCCGACAACAAGGCGGTCTACCGTGAAGTCACGCTGGGCGCCAACATCAACGGCCTGCGTGTCGTCAAGGGCGGCCTGGCTGCCAACGAACGCATCGTCGTCAACGGCCTGCAGCGCATCCGCCCCGGTGCACTGGTGGCGCCGCAGCCGGTCGATATGTCGGCTAAAGCCGAACTCACCGAAAAAGCCGTGAAGGTCGCGGCCAAGTCCTGAGCCGTCCTTGATACCTGAACAAGAAGAATCGCCATGAATCTATCGAAATTTTTTATTGACCGGCCGATCTTTGCCGGCGTGCTTTCGCTATTGATGTTCATCGCCGGACTGATCGCGCTGCGCTCGCTGCCGATCGCCGAATACCCCGATGTCGTGCCGCCCACGGTGGTGGTGCGCGCCAACTACCCCGGCGCCAACCCCAAGGTGATTGCCGAGACCGTGGCCACGCCGCTGGAGGAATCCATTAACGGCGTGGACGGCATGCTCTACATGAGCAGCCAGGCCACGACGGACGGCATCATGACGCTGAACGTCACCTTCAAGCTGGGCACCGACCCCGACAAGGCCCAGCAGCTGGTGCAAAACCGCGTCTCGCAAGCCGAACCGCGCCTGCCTGAAGAAGTGCGCCGCCTGGGCATCACGACCATCAAGAGCTCACCCGACCTCACGATGGTGGTGCACTTGCTCTCGCCCAACGACCGCTATGACATGACCTACCTGCGCAACTACGCGGTGCTCAATGTCAAGGACCGCCTGGCGCGCATCAACGGCGTGGGCCAGGTGCAGCTGTTCGGTTCGGGCGACTATTCCATGCGCGTCTGGCTGGACCCGCAAAAAGTGGCTGAGCGCGGTTTGTCCGCCGGCGACGTGGTGCGCGCCATCCGCGAGCAGAACATCCAGGCCGCCGCCGGCGTGGTGGGTGCTTCGCCCGGTTTGCCCGGCGTGGACATGCAACTGTCCATCAATGCCCAGGGCCGCCTGCAAAGCGAAGAAGAGTTCGGCGACATCATCGTCAAGACCGACAAGGGCGGCGCCGTGACGCGCCTGCGCGATATCTCGCGCCTTGAGCTGGGCGCTTCGGATTACGCGCTGCGCTCCCTGCTGGACAACAAGCAGGCCGTCGCCGTGCCGGTGTTTGCCGCTCCGGGCTCCAACGCCATCCAGATCTCGGACGACGTCCAGGCCGTGATGAAGGAGCTCAAAAAGAGCATGCCTGAAGGCGTGGACTACGAAATCGTTTACGACACCACGCAGTTCGTGCGCTCTTCCATCGAGGCCGTGGTGCACACGCTGCTCGAAGCCGTGGCGCTGGTCGTGCTGGTTGTGATCATCTTTTTGCAGACCTGGCGCGCTTCCATCATCCCGCTGCTGGCGGTGCCCATTTCGGTCATCGGCACCTTCGCGGTGATGCACCTCTTTGGTTTTTCGATCAACGCGCTCAGCCTGTTCGGGCTGGTGCTGGCCATCGGCATTGTGGTGGACGACGCCATCGTGGTGGTGGAAAACGTGGAGCGCAACATCGAGGCCGGCCTGAGTCCGCGTGACGCCACCTACCGCGCCATGCGGGAGGTGTCGGGGCCCATCATCGCGATTGCGCTGGTGCTGATCGCCGTGTTCGTGCCGCTGGCTTTCATCACCGGCCTGTCGGGCCAGTTCTACAAGCAGTTCGCGCTGACGATTGCGATCTCGACCGTGATCTCGGCGATCAACTCGCTGACGCTGTCGCCCGCGCTGGCCGCCTTGCTGCTCAAGGGCCACGATGCACCGAAAGACGCGCTGACCCGCGGCATGGACAAGGTCTTCGGCCGCTTCTTCAATGCCTTCAACAAGGCCTTCAGCCGCGGTTCTGAAAACTACAGCCGCGGTGTCAAGGGCGCGATCTCGCGCAAGGCGATCATGTTGGTGGTGTATGGGGTGCTGGTGCTGGCCACCACGGGCCTCTTCAAGGCTGTGCCCAGCGGTTTTGTGCCCGGCCAGGACAAGCAGTACCTGATCGGTTTTGCCCAGCTGCCTGACGGCGCCACGCTGGACCGCACCGAAGACGTGATCCGCCGCATCAGCGACATCGCCATGAAGCAACCCGGCGTGGAGCATGCGATTGCCTTCCCGGGCCTGTCGATCAACGGTTTTACCAACAGCTCCAACTCGGGCATCGTGTTCCTGTCGCTCAAACCGTTTGACCAGCGCACCACCGCCGACCTCAGCGCCGGCGCCATTGCGGGCCAATTGAACGGCAAGTTCGGCGGCATCCAGGAAGCGTTTATCGCGATGTTCCCGCCGCCGCCTGTGCAGGGCCTGGGCACCACCGGCGGCTTCAAGCTGCAGCTGGAAGACCGCGCGTCGCTCGGCTATGAAGAGCTGGACAAAGCCACCAAGGCCTTTATGGCCAAGGCCTACCAGACGCCAGAGCTGGCCGGCATGTTCTCGAGCTTCCAGGTCAATGTGCCTCAGCTTTACGCCGACATCGACCGCACCAAGGCCCGCCAGCTTGGCGTGCCGGTGACCGACGTGTTCGACACCATGCAGATCTACCTGGGCAGCCTGTACGCCAACGACTTCAACAAGTTCGGCCGCACATACAGCGTGCGTGTGCAGGCGGATGCGCCTTACCGCGCCCGTGCCGAAGACATCGGCCTGCTGAAAGTACGCTCGGCCACCGGCGAGATGGTGCCCCTGTCGGCGCTGATGAAGGTCACGCCGAGCTTCGGCCCTGAACGCGCCATGCGCTACAACGGCTTCCTCTCGGCTGACATCAACGGCGGCGCCGCGCCCGGTTATTCCTCGGGCCAGGCACAGGATGCGGTCGCCCGCATTGCGGCGGAAACCCTGCCGCCCGGTATCAGCTACGAATGGACGGACTTGACGTACCAGGAAATCATTGCCGGCAATTCCGCCATGTGGGTGTTCCCGCTGGCCCTGCTGCTGGTCTTCCTGGTGCTGGCCGCGCAGTATGAAAGCCTGACCTTGCCGATCGCCATCGTGCTGATCGTGCCCATGGGCCTCTTGGCCGCCATGCTGGGCGTGAAGCTGACCGGCGGTGACAACAACATCTTCACGCAGATCGGCTTGATCGTGCTGGTGGGGCTGTCGGCGAAGAACGCCATCCTGATTGTGGAGTTTGCGCGTGAGCTGGAGTTTGCCGGGCGTACCCCGCTGCAGGCCGCGATTGAAGCCAGCCGCCTGCGCCTGCGCCCCATCCTGATGACCTCGCTGGCCTTCATCATGGGCGTGCTGCCCCTGGTGCTGTCGACGGGCGCCGGCGCCGAAATGCGCCACGCGATGGGTGTGGCGGTGTTCTCCGGAATGATCGGGGTGACGGCTTTCGGCCTCTTCCTCACGCCGGTGTTCTACGTCACGCTGCGCGCGCTGACGGGCAACCGTCCGCTCAAGCTGCACGGTGAAGTGCCGCACATCGAAGCCTTTGCCGGCGCCGGTGGTGCAGGTGCCCACGCGCAACCCGCAGCGCCCCTCAAGCTTCACGAATAACAACAAGCATCACTCAGATCACGTTAAGGAGTTCATCATGAACCGCACAACATCAAAACTGCGCACCGCCTTGCTGCCGCTGCTGGCCGCCCTGGTGCTGGCCGGTTGCGCCACCAGCGCATCGGTAGACCCGGCCAGCATCCCCGCAGCGCCCGCAGCGTATAAAGAGAATGCGACCGCGACAGCCACTGCCGCAGCGACGGCCCCGCAATCGCAGGGCACCTGGTGGAAGGTGTTTGCCGACCCCGTGCTCGACCAGCTGGTCGAGCAGGCCGGCCATAACAACAACAGCGTGAAAGTGGCCGCCGGCCGCCTGGCCCAGGCGCGCGCCATCCTGCGCAACACCGACGCCGACCGCCTGCCGCAAGTGGGCCTGAGCGGCGGCGCCGTGCGCCAGAGCAACATCACCACCAACCGCGTGGCGCAAACCACGGTGACGGCCGCGGCCAACTTCTCGTATGAAGTCGATTTGATCGGCAAGCTGTCGCTCAACTCCGATGCCGCCTCGCTGGACGCCAAATCCCGCGAAGCCCTGCTGCGCAGCACCCAGCTGCTGGTGCAGGCCGACGTGGCACAAACCTACCTGAACCTGCGCGCGCTGGACACCGAGCGCACGCTGGTGCGCGACACACTGCAGGCCTACCGCAACACGCTGCGCCTGACGGAAGTCCGCTTCAAGGAAGGCGACGTGGCCGAACTCGACGTAGCCCGCGTGCGCACCGAGGTGGCATCGACTGAATCCGAAGCGCTGGCGCTGGACCGCCGCCGCGCCGAGCTGGAACACGCGCTGGCCGTGCTGGTGGGCGAGGTGGCTTCGAACTTTGCCGTTGCACCCACCGAGTGGTCGACCGCCTTGCCGGTGATTCCGGCCGGTGTGCCGAGCACCGTGCTGGAGCGCCGCCCTGATGTATCGGCCGCGCAAACCACCATGCAGGCCGCGCAGGCCCGCGTGGGTGTGGCCAAGGCCGCCTGGTTCCCGACCTTCTCGCTGACGGGCAACGGCGGTTATGCCGCGCCGCAGATCCAGGACCTGTTCAAGGTCTCCACCCAGGCCTGGGGCGTGGGCGCATTGCTGTCGCTGCCGATCTTTGACGGCGGCCGCCGCCAGGCCGGCGTGCAGAACGCCAATGCAGAACTCGACATCGCGCTGGCCAACTACCGTGAACAGATTCTGGTCGCCTTCAAGGATGTGGAAGACCAGCTTTCGGCCCTGCGCCTGCTGGCGGAGCAATCGGAAGCGCAGTCGCGCTCGGTGGCGTCTGCCACACGCGCCACCGTGCTGTCGGATTCACGCTATCGCAACGGCTTTGTCAGCCAGCTCGAACTGCTGGACGCCCAGCGCAGCGAGCTGCGCAACCGCCGCCAGGCGCTGCAGGTGAAGACTTCGCAGTACCTGGCGACGGTGGGCTTGATCCGGGCGCTGGGTGGTGGCTGGACAGTCTGATTGCACACCCCTGTTGAGGCTCACTTCGTGTAGCTTCCTCTCCCCTTGCAGGGGACGGCGCTTGCGGCCTGGCAAAGCCAGTTCCGCGGCGCCCTTGCTTGGGGGAATTTGGGTTTGCTATCGATTTAATAGCTGCTTGCCAAGGTGGGTATTGGGCTGGAGCCCGATTTGACTGCTAATTGACCACCCCTGTCGGCGCTCACCTTGTGTAGCGCCGTTTTCATTTCATGCAGGCGGCGCCTGCCGGCCCATGCCGGGCAGCTACCATCCGTTCAACAAGTTTCCGTTTTTTTAGAACAAACCAGGGGGAAAAGAATGAAGTTGAACGTTCGGGTTTTTATGGCCATTGGCGCCGCATTGACGCTTACGGCCTGTGTGAAAACCATGCCGCCGCTCGCACAGACTGATGAGGCGGCTCCTGTCAAAGTGATCATTTCCCAGCCAAACCACACCTATGCCGTGACGGGCGTCGTGTTCAAGCTGGAGCCGGACGAGAACGGCTGTTTGAGGCAAAAAAGGCTGAAAAGCCAGTTGATGGGTGGATCGTACAAGCGCGTATTCAACGCGCACCCCGGTGACCTCGTCGCTGTTGCGGTGGCCTCCGAATACGACATCAGCACAAAAAGGGCCTGCAGCGCCGCCTATGCTTTCAAGATCGATCCTGGGTTCAAACGCTACGAAATGGGCTCGACGGGGACATGTGCGACCCTGGGTTTTTCCATGCCGGACGAAGAAGGTTTCAAGGGATCGAAGAATGTGAAAACTGTCGTTTTCTCTTATCCCCTGACCCCTACCCTGGAAGAGAGAAAGGCTGACGCTCCCTGCATCAAGGCGCCCCGGGAGATTTTTGGCGATTGAGCCTCTGTGGGTAGCGGGGATTCCCGGGAGGGTAGGGCAGTTGCTACAAGTTTGATAGCTGCTTGCCAAGGTGGGTATTGGGCTGGAGCCCGATTTGGCTTGTAAAAGTCGGGTAGAGGCACGGCGGGGGAGCCTGGCTGATCAGCCCTGCGTGAGGCGTTTGAAGGCCCATCTGTTAAAACAGTCGGTTCGCTTCGGCGCTTTTCGCTCTTTTGACGCTCCCCTGATGACCACGACCCCAACGACCTCCAGCCCAGCCCCTGCCGGCGCTGCCCCCCTTATCCACTGGACAGAGGGCGGCCAAGCGCGTTCTGCGCGCTGGCGCTCCGAGCGGGGCGCCAACCCGCCCAAAAAAGTCGTTGTCGCCGATGACAGCATGGCGGCCGACACGGCTTACCGGCTGGCCTGCGAAGGCACGGGACTGCTTTGGCGGGGTGACTTCCAGAATGCGCGTTTGCTGCTGCAGGCCCTGGCGCGCCGTGTCGACAAGCCGGCCAAACCCAAGCGCGAGAAGCGCGTGAAAGACACGAAACCCGGTGAAGCCGTTGCTGCACCGGTGGCTGCAGCGCCCGTTTTCCCCGAAGCCTTTCACCTGCACCGCCAGGCCCAGGCGCAGCGCGCCCGTGTGCTCAGCATGGTGCTGATCCCGTTTGATGCCGACTACAGCATCCCGTTGCGCCGTGCGCCGGATGCGAAGAAGGCCTGCTCTGAAGCCTGGGGTCCTGCCAAAGAAGGAAACGGTTCTTCGGTGGCGTCGCTGCGTGAGCTGATGGGCTTCATCAGCTCGCACGAATGGCGCCGCAAGGGCGTGCCCATTCCAGCGCTGGGCGAAGAAGGGCCGCACAACCGCATCCACCCGCATTACGGCGTGTTCTCGCCGGTGCGGGGTGAATACATTGACCTCGTCGCGCAGGCGCCTGTGCCTGAGGGCACCGACGACCTGCTGGGTTTTGACATCGGCACCGGCACCGGCGTGCTGGCCGCCGTGCTAGCGCTGCGTAGCGGTGTGCAGCGCGTGATCGCCACAGACCAGGACCCGCGCGCGCTGGCGTGTGCGCGTGACAACCTCAAACGGCTGGGCTTTCCGCAAATCGAAGTGCGTGAGGCCAACCTGTTCCCGGAAGGCAAGGCGCACATCATTGTGTGCAACCCGCCGTGGTTGCCGGCACGCCCGGGCTCGCCGATTGAGCACGCGGTGTATGACGAAGACAGCCGCATGCTGCTGGGCTTCCTGAATGGCCTGGCGGCGCACCTGGAGCCCAAGGGTGAGGGCTGGCTGATCCTGTCGGACATCGCCGAGCACCTGGGCCTGCGCACGCGCCCCTGGCTGCTCGCCGCGATAGACACCGCCGGCCTCAAAGTGATTGACCGGCTGGACGCACAGCCGCATCACCCCAAGGCTGCTGACGCCACCGATGCATTGCATGCGGCGCGCGCGGCTGAAGTCACGTCCTTGTGGCGCTTGGCTGCCAAATAAACCCTGGAGCTTGTGGGTGCGATGAAAGCCGAGACACGCGAGACCGTCCTGCTGGCCCCGATGGAGGGTTTGCTGGATTTTGTGCTGCGCGACATCCTCACCCGCGTGGGCGGCATAGACCGCTGCGTGTCTGAATTCATCCGCATCACCGACCAGTTGCTGCCCGAGCGGGTGTTTTTGCGCATCGTGCCCGAACTGCACAACGGCGGCCGCACGCTGGCCGGCGTGCCGGTGCGCGCCCAACTGCTGGGTTCAGACCCGGGCTGCATGGCGGAAAACGCCGCGCGGCTCGCGGGCCTTGGCCCCGCCGGCATTGACCTGAATTTCGGTTGCCCGGCGGCGGTGGTCAACCGCCATGGCGGCGGCGCGTCGTTGCTGAGAGAGCCCGAAACCCTGACGGCTGTGGTGGGTGCGGTGCGCCGCGCGGTGCCCGCGCATATGCCGGTGTCGGCCAAGATGCGCCTGGGCTACGACGACGATGCGCGGGCCGTGGAGTGCGCGCTGGCGATCGAGGCCGGCGGCGCGGGCGAGCTCGTCGTGCATGGCCGCACCAAGGCCCAGGCCTACCGGCCGCCGGCCTACTGGGAGCGCATTGCCGACATCCGCGAGGCCGTCAAAATTCCGGTCGTGGCCAACGGTGAAATCTGGACGGTCGAAGATGCGCGCCGCTGCCGTGAAGTTTCCGGCTGCGACATGTTGATGATCGGCCGTGGCGCGGTGCGCGACCCGGGGCTGGGGCTGGCGATCAAGGCTGACCGCCTGGGCCAACAGTCGGCGGTGAGCTGGCCGGCCTTGTTGCCGCTGATCCACGACTTCTGGCACATCGTTTGTTCGCGCATCGAGCCGCGGGCCAGGGCCGGGCGGCTCAAGCAGTGGCTTAATTTTTTGCGGCGGCGGTTTCCCGAGGCGGAAGTCGCGTATCAGGCCATCAAAATCATTAACGACCCGGCGGTGGTGGATGCATGGCTGGCGCGCCTGTTGCAAGACAGTGAAGGCAGCAGGCTTTCCTTGGGTGCGTCGCACATGCCTGCGGCGGCGTTGGTTTAAGCCCGCACAGTTTGCAACCAGGCTTTACACAAACACCCCCGCGGCTTTGCAACCCCTACACCGCAGGGGAACACCATGAAGACTCACCAACCAAGGAGTCGATCATGAAATCAAAAGCCATTGTGTGCGCCATAGCAGCCGCCTCGCTGGGCTTTGCCTCGCTCTCGTTCGCGCAGGGCTATGACGGACGCGGCCCAAGGGGTGAGGCGCCCCGGTATCAGCAGCAAGGCCCTGTGTATGCACCTGCCCAGGGTCATGCGTATGGCCACGGCCCACGCGGCTTTGACCGCCGCGACGTGCGCAATGACCGCCACTTTGACGGCCACGGCCGGCAGTTTTACCGCGGCGCCCGTGTGCCCAATGAATACCGCGGCCGTCACTATGTGGTCAACGACTGGCGCGGCCGCCACCTGCATGCGCCACAGCGCGGCCAGCAGTGGGTGCAGGTCGGCACGGATTACGCGCTGATCGCCATCGCCACCGGTGTGATCGCGCAGCTGGTGCTCAACAATTGATAGCGACCTGATTGCAACCCGGTTCACACCAGCCTGCCTGTTCACACGGGCAGGCTTTTTTTCGACCTTGCGGCGCGCAAGCGCAAAATGGGCTTTATGAAAACACCGAAGAGATTGCAGTCGCTGCTGGAGGAAGGCCTGATCGACACCGTCGTGCGTCAGCTCATGAGCGGCAAGGAGGCGATGGTCTACGTGGTGCGCTGCGGCGACGAAACCCGCTGCGCCAAGGTCTACAAGGACGCGACCGAACGAAGCTTTCGGCAGGCGGTGGACTACACCGAAAACCGCAAGGTCAAGAACACGCGCCAGGCGCGCGCCATGGCCAAGGGCACACGCTTTGGCCGCGAGGCGACCGAGGCTGCCTGGCAAAGCGCCGAGGTCGATGCGCTGTACCGCCTGGCCGCTGCCGGTGTGCGGGTGCCTAAACCCCATAATTTTTGCGATGGTGTTTTGCTGATGGAACTGGTGACGGACGAGCATGGCGACGCAGCGCCGCGATTGAACGACGTGGAGTTCAGCGCCGAAGATGCGCGCCTGCACCACGCCACCCTGCTCAAGGAAGTGGTACGCATGCTGTGCGCCGGCGTCGTGCACGGCGATTTGTCAGAGTTCAATATCCTGCTGGGCGTGACGGACGGCCAGCCTGGCCCGGTCATCATCGATTTGCCGCAGGCAGTCGACGCGGCGGGCAACAACCACGCCGGCCGCATGTTGCTGCGCGACGTGGCCAACCTGCGCGCTTTCTTCGGCCGCTTTGCGCCGGAGTTGCTGCGCACCGATTACGGCAGCGAGATCTGGGATCTGTACCAGCGCGGCGTGCTGCAGCCCGAGACGGCGTTGACGGGCCGCTTCGCGCACAAGACCGGCCCCGTCAACCTGGGCGCGGTGATGGGCGAGATTGACGATGCGCGTGCTGAAGAAGCGGCGCGGCGTCTGCGGATGCAGCAGGTTTAGGGCGCAGCGGCGGGGGCTGCGCGCACACCGCCCAGCGTGATGCGCGTCATCGCATACGCCAGCAGCCCGCAGCCGGCGATCCCCGCGACCATGGGCAGGGCGCTGCCGTCGGCAAACACGCCGACCAGCGCCATCACCACCGCGCCGGTCACAAACTGCAGGGTGCCCATCAGGGCCGATGCGGTGCCGGCGATGGCGCCGTGTTCTTCCAGCGCGAGCACGGCGGTGGTGGGCACCACCAGGCCTAGGAAGCCGTAACCCACCAGCAGCAGCGCAATCATCACGTCCAGCCGCTCTATGCCTGCGATGTTGAGCACCAGAAGCAGCGTCATCACCACCGCGTAGCCGGTGACCGCCACCTTCACGATAGGCTCCAGGCCAAAACGCGCGGCCAGCTTGCCGGTGAACTGCGACACCCCGATGAAGGAGGCTGCATTGACGGCAAAGGCGATGCTGTACTGGCGCGGCGTCAGGCCGTAGTGGTCAATCAGCACAAAAGAAGAATTGGCCAGGTAAGCAAAGAAGCTGGAGATACCGAAGGCGCCGATGAACACCAGGCCCATGAAATGGCGGTCGCGCAGCAGGATGCCGTAGGCGGTGAGTGCGCTGCCGAAACTGCTGTCCACGCGCTGCTCGGGCGGGCGTGTCTCGGGCAGGGTGAAGCCCACCAGCAGCAGCCCGGCGGCAGCGGCCACGGTCACGGCCCAGAACACGCTGCGCCAGCCGAAGGACTCAATCAGGATGCTGCCGGCCAGCGGCGCCAGGATGGGCGAGACGCTGAAGACCAGCATCAGCAAGGACATCAGGCGTGCGGCATCGTGGCCGGTGTGCAGGTCGCGCACGATGGCGCGCGGCACCACCATGCCGGCGCAGGCGCCCAGGCCCTGGATGAAACGCAGCACGACCAGCGTGTGGATGTCGGGCGCCAGCGCGCAGCCGATGCTGCCGGCGGCGAACAGCACCAGGCCGAAGTAGAGCGGCGCCTTGCGGCCGATCATGTCGGACACCGGGCCGTAAATGATTTGCCCTATGCCCAGCGAGATGAAGAAAGCCATCAGGCTGGCCTGCACCGCACCCATGGAGGCGCCCAGCGTCTGCCCGATGGAGGGCAGGGCGGGCAGGTACATGTCGATGGCGAAAGGGCCGATGGCGGACAGCAAACCCAGCACCAGGGCTGCCCGGAAAAAACTTTTGGTCATGGATGGAAGGGGGGAAGTGAAACAGGCCGGTCGTGCATGCAGGTGGCGGACCTGGGCCTCGCACAAAACGGCATGGTGAAAGCCGTCATTGCGAGTGCGTGAGCCTTGCAACACCGGCGAAAAAACCTGCCGCCATTGTCGCCGACCTCGCGCCTGCGTGCTGGCGCCGCGCAAAAACCTGTCAGGACTGACAGGGCCGAAAGAACCTGAAATGTAAGCGGGACACTGCCTTGCTTCAAACTGTAATGAAGCGGAAATACCGGGCTTAACCTGAGTCTTCACCAACAAAGACATGAAGAAAAAGGGAAGCTTTCCGATGCAAAGACGCGAATTTTCTCAAGCAGCCCTGGCTGCGGCTGCGCTGGCCGCGCTGGGCCCTCTCGCGGTGAGCCGCCTGGCCCAGGCCGCGGCCGCACGCGCCGCCGCCGGCATGCCCGCGATGGGCACCAACCTTTCGGGCATGGAATGGGCCAAGCCCGGCTTGCGCGCCAACACCAGTTCGGCGCCCAACCTGCATTTCACCGTGCCGCGCAAGGCCGACGTGGCTTACCTGGCCGCCTGCGGCTTCAGCAAAAACAGGCTGCCCATCCAGTGGGAGCTGCTCCAGCCCATGCTGCATGACACGCAGGCCAATGCCGCCGCAAAGGCCGCTATCGGCAACCCGGGCGTCTTTCATGTGGGGTATGAAAGTTTCATCACCGGCGTGCTCGACGCCCATGCGGCCGCCGGCACGCGCTGCATCATCGACAACCACAACTACGGCCGTTACCAGGACTTCCGCTTCCAGCCCGACGGCTCGGTGATCGGCCTGACCGTGCCGCCCGCGCCCATGCGGCCCTACACCACCGACGCGGTGCAGATCCAGTCGCGGATTTTTTCGCTCGCGGCGGGCGCGACGCTCAAGCCCGCGCACTTCGCCGATTTCTGGACGCGCGCGGCCGCGAAGTGGAAGGACCACCCCGGCTTTGGCGGCTACGGCCTCATGAACGAGCCGCACGACATGCCCAAGCCCGGCGGCGTCATCGCGTCAAACGAAGAAGCGGTGAAGGGCGGTGAAGACCTGACGATCTGGCCGACGTTTGCGCAGGCGGCCGTCCAGGCGATACGCGCGGTCGATCCCATCAACCCGATCTATGTGGCGGGCAACCAGTACGACTCGGCCATGGTGATCGGCACCAAAAACCCGGGCTTTCCGCTAGCGGGCGCCAACCTGGTTTATGAAGTCCATATGTACCTGGACGCCTTCAGCAACGGCGCCTTCTTTGACTACGACACCGAAGTGGCCAAAAACTACAGCGCCGGTTTCGGCTCCGGCCCCATCAAGGCATCGACAGGTGTGGACCGCTTGAAGATCGCCGTCGACTGGGCCAAGGCCAAGGGTGTGAAACTGGCGCTCACCGAAGTCGGCATGCCGATTGACGACCCGCGCTGGGAAGCGATGTTCGCGCAGGTGGCGGTGTACGCCGCGCAATCGGGTTGCGAGCTCTACACCTGGATGGGCGGCAACCACTGGCCCATACGCAACTACGCCATCAACCACGTGCCCGGCTGGCACCAGAGCAAAACGCTGGAGCCGGCGGTATCGGGCGTGTTGAAGGCCGCCATCGGTATTGCGCAGGCAACGCTGTTCGACGACGGGCCGGGCTACGCACCGGTGGGCACACCCTTGACGATCACGGTCTATGCACGCGGCAACCTGGCCCAGCCGGTGGTGCTGACAGTGGCGTCGAACAAGGGCGGCACGTTCAGCAAAACGCGGCTGACCATTCCGGCCGGCGCGAACGGGCAAGACAGCTTTACTTACACGCCTGCGGCCAACCTGGTTGCCACGCTCACCTACATCAGCGATGGGCAACTGGCCGGCCAGTTGCCGCCGCCGCGCAAGGTGTTTTCATTGGCCGACCCGGTGGCTTACGCGGCCACCAGCCTCGCCGACGCGGCGCTGGCCATCATCGCCAAATACAGCGCCTGCAAGTGGGAGCTGGCCGACGGCCACACTGATTACATGCTGGGCGCACCGGCCGCGGCGGGGCAGGTGGTGCGAGCAGTATCGGATTCGGGATATGGCTCCAGCCCGGGCAATGCGATGGAGATGATCAACTGGATCAACAAGGACAACGGCGCGGCGGGGCCGATGTCGCTGCCCGTCATGCGTGTGACCAACGGCAAGAAGAACTCCGACCATTCGGTGCCGGAGTCCTTCGGTTTCTGGTGCAAAAAATCAGCCCGCATGGCAGGGGTGCAGCCCAATCCGCGCAACCGTGTGCCCTACAACATTGAGGATGCGCACTTTGCCATCGCGGCGCTCAGCGTGCCTGCGTCGAACAACACGGGTGTAGCCTTCCAGGCCTCCAAAACGGAAGACCTGCAACTGTCGGAGCTGGGTTTTACCAACGGCCAGCCGCGGGCCAGGTGGATCGATGCCAAGGGGCTGACAGTGCAGTTGCTGGCGCCTTCAAAGCTGGCAGTCAACACGCCGGCGGTGCTGGCCTTGACCTCGGTTGCCGGCACGCAAAAGCTGCGCATCAATTCCGCCGAGCTTGCCAGCGGCGCCGCCACCTTTGCGCCCAGCGCCTTCAGCCAGATGCTGATGGGCTGCGGTTATGTCAGCTACTACCCGCGTGAAGGCTTTCGGGGCAACCTCTACGCGGTGATTGCCGGCAAAGGGGCGCCCACGGCGGCCGAGCTGGCGGTGCTGGAGCGCTACCTGGCCAGCACCGCCGGCATGACGCTCTAGGCCGGCTTTTTCGCCGCCTCCCGCTTGCGCACGGTGGTCACGTTTTCACCGGCGACACCCCAGTTGTCGGTGTCGACCTCATCGATGATTACAAAAGTGGTGGCCGGGTTTTTGTTCAGCACCTTGACCAGCAGGTCGGTGGCGCCTTCAATCAACTGCAGCTTTTGCGCGGGCGTGGCGCCTTCGCGGGTGATGCGGATATTGACATAAGGCATGACAGAAACTCCTCAGGTTGTGGCGTTGTCGCCGGTGGATGAAAAGGGATGGATTACCAGGTACCGGCCGATGCACCGCCGTCTACCGCCAGCACAACACCGGTGGTGAACTGCGCATCCGTCAGGTAGAGCACGGCATCCACGATGTCTTGCGTCACGCCGGTGCTGGCGGTCGGCGCGAGCGTCTTGAAGAAGGCTTTGGTGCCTTCGTCATCGCTGTGCATGGGCGTCGCGATGATGCCGGGCGCCACGGCCGAGACCTTCACGTTCGACGAGGCCAGCTCCAGCGCGAGTGCACGGGTGGCGTTGTTCAGGCCGCCTTTGATCAGCACCGGCAGCAGCGCAGGCACTTTCATCGTGGGCTGCATCGCGATGCTGGCGGTGATCGTCACGATATGGCCTTGCTTGTTGCCGGCCATGTGTTTGGCGGCTTGCTGCGAGGGGTAGAAGAAGCCCTTCAGGTTGGTGCCGACTATGGTTTCCAGGTCGTCTTCGGTGTAGTCGGCCAGCGGCTTGGCGGTAAAGATGCCGGCGTTGTTGACGAGGATGTCGACCTTGCCAAAGCGCGCAATCGCCTCGGCAAACAATTTTTTGGCAGTGCTGGCCTGGGCGATGTCGCCTTCGACGCCGATGAAGTTGGCCGGGTTGCCGAGCTTGGCGGCGGCGGCTTGCAGGCGCGCGGCGGTGCGGGCATTGCCGACCACGTTGTAGCCGCGTTTGAGGTAAGCCTCTGCCAGTGAGAAGCCGATGCCGCTGGATGCGCCGGTGATGACGACGGTTTTGTTGCTGTTGCTCATTTCAGTCATTTCAGTATTCCTTGGTGGGTTAACGAAACGGTGTGGAGTTCACGATGAACGCCTGCGCCGAACCGGGGTGAATGGGTTGTTCGTCTCGGTGAGATGAACTGTATTGATGCGGTCAAAGAAGATAAATACAGGTTTTCTCAAATTACTTGGTACATGGTGTAATGAATAGCTTGATATCCGGCGAAGGAACACCATGAAACGCAACTTCGACGACCTGCTGCTCGGCAGCATTGAGTTGTTTTGCCTGGCGGCCGAACTCAGCAGCTTTACCGCCGCTGCGGCGGCGGCCAGCGTCACCCCGGCGGCCGTGAGCCGCTCCGTCTCGCGGCTGGAAGAAAGGCTGGGCGTGCGCCTTTTTGTGCGCACCACGCGGCAGATCAGGCTGACCGACGCAGGCCGTGTGTACTTCGAGCAGTGCCGACAGGCCTTGTCGCAGCTGGTGGACGCCGAGCGCCTGGTGACGGGCGAGCAGGCCGCGCCGGCCGGGCTGTTGCGCATCAGCATGCCGACGCCTTATGCGCATTACCGCGTGTTGCCTTTGCTGCCGAAATTTCGCAAGCTGTATCCGCAGGTGCAGCTCGACGTGCACCTGAGCAACCGCAACATCGATTTTGCGGACGAGGGCTACGACCTGGCGATACGCGGGCGTGCGCCGGACGACTCCAGCCTGATTGCGCGCAAGCTGGAAGACGCAGAGCTGGTGCTGGCCGCTACGCCTTCATACCTCAAGCGCGCCGGCAAACCGAAGACGCTGGAAGACCTGCAAAAGCACGAATGCATCCAGTTTGAATTGCCCAGCACGGGGCGCAGGATCCCCTGGACGTTTCGGGTCGACGGCAAGGACGTGGATGTGGCAACCCCGGGCAGTTATTGCTGCTCGGAGGATGTGCTGGGTGTTGCGACGCTGGCGCGCAGCGGCGCGGGCCTGGTGCAGACCTACCGCTACATCCTGGAGAAAGATTTGAAGAGCGGCGAGCTGGTGGAGGTAATGCCGCAGTTCGGCGGCAGCTCGCGGCCCTTCATTCTGCTGTACCCGCACGCACGGCATCTGTCATTGCGCGTGCGGACTTTTGTGGAGTTCCTGGTCGAAAACCTGGCGAAGGCCAGGCGTTGACCGGAAAAAACTATTCGACCTTGGCGCCGGAAGCCTTCACCACTTCAGCCATGCGCTTGTAGTCAACCGCCAGCAGCTTGGCGAAGTCGGCGTTGTTCATGGCCAGCGGTTCGATGCCTTGTTTGTCCAGGCGCTCCAGCACCACCGGATCCTTCAACACCTTGGCCATGGCCGCGTTGACACGGTTGATCTCGGCCGCCGGCGTGGCGGCGGGGCCCAGCAGGCCGAACCAAGAATCGAACTGGTAGCCGGGCAGGCCGCTTTCGGCAATGGTCGGCACGTCGGGCAGGTATTTGGAGCGCTTGGGCGAGGTCACGCCGATCAGGCGGATGCGGCTGTCTTTGGCAAAGGCCAGCGCGCCAATGCTGGCCGCGATCACGGCCTGCGCGCGGCCCGAGATCACTTCATTGATGGCCTCGCCCGTGGCCTTGAGCGGCACATGCACCACGTCGATGCCGGCCAGCCCGTTGAAGTAGGCCATGGACAGGTGTGTGGCGCTGCCGACACCCGCCGTGGCGTAGTTCAGCTTGCCGGGGTTGGCCTTGGCGTAGCGGATGTACTCGGCGGCGGTTTTGGCCGGCACGTCGGGGTGGATCATCAGCACATAGTCGGCGGTGCCGATGTGCGCCATGGGCGCGAAGTCTTTTTGCGGGTCGTAGGCCAGCTTGGTGTAGAGCGTGCCGGCAATGTTGTGGCTGGCCGCGCCCAGCACCATGGCGCCGCTGTCGGGCGCCGATTTGGCGACATAGCCTGTGCCCACGGTGCCGCCGGCGCCGGGCCGGTTTTCAATGATGACGGTCTGGCCCAGCGCCACGCCGAGTTCGGTAGACATGGCGCGTGCCAGCAAATCCTGCACGCCGCCCGGCGCGAAAGGCACCACGATGCGTGCGATCTTGGGATTGGCCTGCGCCAGGGCGCCGCCTGCGGCAAGTGCCAGGCCGCTGCCCAGGAAATCTCTGCGTTGCATCATGAATAGTCTTTCGGTGAAGGTGGTGGTTGTTTCAGTGAGGTTCAGTTCACGCAGATCTCATCGGCCAGGCGGCGCATAAAGCGTTCGCACCAGGCGAGTTGATCGAGCGTGACCCATTCATTGGGCTGGTGTGCCTGCGCGATGTGGCCGGGGCCGCACACGATGGTCGGCACACCGACCTGGTGGAACAATGCAGCTTCCGTGCCAAACGAAACCTTGCCCGCGCCCGAGCTGGCATCGACATCCGCACACTTGAAGCACAGCTGCGCGATCTCGCTGTCCGCGTCGGTGGCAAAGCCGGGCAGCACCGAGTTGAGCTTGTGCGTGATGCCGGTATCGGCAGCGACCGCCTGCATGGCCGGGATAAGGCTGTCGGCAAACGCTTTCGCTTCATTGAACAGCTCTACCGGCGAATTCATGTGATGGTGGCGGATCTCCCAGGTCACATCGCAGTCGCGCGGGATGATGTTGAGCGCGGTGCCGCCGGCAATCACGCCGGTGTGAATGGTGGTGTGCGGCACGTCATAGATCGGGTCGAACGGGCCTTCCTTCACCAGGCGCTTGTGCATGGATTTGAGGTTGGCGACAAACTCGCAGGCGATCTCGACCGCGTTGACACCCAGCGGCGTCAGCGACGAATGCGCCTCAAAGCCGCGCACCGAAGTCTTGTAGGCATGCTTGCCCTTGTGCGCAATCACCACCTGCATGCCGGTAGGCTCGCCCACGATGCAGCCGGCGGGTTTGTAACCCTGGTCCACCATGTCGGCGATCAGGCGGCGCACGCCGATGCAGCCGACTTCCTCGTCGTAGCTGAAGGCCAGGTGCACCGGGCGCTTGAGTTTTCGCTTGAGCAGCTCGGGCACCATCATCAGCGCGGTGGCGCCGTAGCTCTTCATGTCGGTCACGCCGCGGCCGTACAGCTTGTCGCCTATGACCTCGGCCTTGAAGGGGTCGGTGTTCCAGGGCTGGCCGTCGACCGGCACCACATCGGTGTGCCCCGACAGCACCAGGCCGCCCACTTTGGTTTCGCCGTTTTCGGCGGGCAGCGTGGCCCACAGGTTGGCTTTCTTGCCGCTGTCGTCGTAGGTGCGCCGGCATTCAATGCCCAGTGCTTCCAGCCGGGCCTGCGTCCAGTCGAGAAGGGGCAGGTTGCTGTCGCGCGAGACAGAAGCAAAAGAGACCCATTTTTCAATCAGCGGCAGGGCGGCCAGGTCGGCGGCCTGTACGGCGCTGCGGGTGGCGGTGGGGAGGGGGGCGTTCATGGTGGGGCCTTTGTGGGGGCGACGGCGGGGACGGGCAAAACAGCAGGCGCAGTCGCAAGAAAATTGTATGACAGCTTACTATTTTGCGCCGCACGGCGCGGGGCGGTGCGCCAAGGGCGCAACGCGGCGAGAATGCATGCGGGCCGCGTGCACTGCGCCGTGCCCGTCCACTCCCCATTTTTCTACCGAAAGCATTCCATGACCAGCAGCATCTACACCACCTCCATCCCCGTTTTCAAGCAGATGCTGGGCGGCCTGAAGGGCGTACTGGCCAAGGCGGAGGCCCACGTTTCCGCCAAAAACATCGACCCGAACGCGCTGTTGCAGGCGCGCCTTTTCCCCGACATGTTCCCCCTGCTGCGCCAGGTGCAGGTGGCCACCGATTTCGCCAAGAGCGTGTCGGCCCGTCTGGCCGGTGTGGAAGTGCCCAAGATCGAAGACAAGGAAACGACGTTTGCCGAACTGCAGGCGCGCATCGACACCATCCTGGCTTTTATCGAAGGGCTGGACGCGGGGAAGTTTGATGACGCAGCCGTGCGCGAGATCGTGACGCAAGCCGGCACGCCCAAGGAAAAGCGTTTTACCGGCCAGTCGTACTTGCTCAACTACGGCCTGCCGCACTTTTTCTTCCACACCACGACGGCGTACGCCATCCTGCGCCACAACGGCGTGGAAGTGGGCAAGAAGGACTACATCGGCACGTATTGAGCCGTCGGCGCGCGGACCGGGCTCGGCTAGTGGCTGCCCGGCGGGCGCCGCCAGAGGGTGGGGTCGGGCAGGTCCTTGTGGGGGCAGCTGTCGCCGCCGTCCAGTTGCCATGAAATGCCGTGCAGCCATTCATTGGCACGCGGCTCAAAACGCATGATGTCGACCATCAGCGCCTTCTGGAATGCGGCCGCGTACGTCAGCATGCGTATGTCCCAGTGTTTCATGATGATGTGCACGTACATGCCTTCGTTGCCCGACGCGCTCGAGGTCATCAGCATCTGGCAATCCAGCCAGTCGGCCGGGATGCCGGCCCGGCGCGCGGTGTCGCGCAGCAGGACCTGGATCAACTGCCGCCGCACCACGATGGGCGAGGTTTCCTCAGGCGGAAGGCTGCGGCCGGAATCGGGTGCCAACGCGGGGGCAGGGTTGGCCTGGTTTTTCACCCCAAACAGCTGTTGTAGTTTCATGGAAGTACCCGGATCGCTTGTTTGCAGCCGCCGGGGCCGGGCATTTGCTGCCGCGGCCGTCGCCTGCATGAATGTTACAAAGTGTTAACAATGTCGGCGATGCGGGCCCTCCGGTCAAGATGGCCGTCCCTCTCAAAGCGGTACTTTTTCATGAAACCCGCGAGCGTTTGACGTCAGGCTTGTAACAATTAGGTACAGATGATCCGGCGGGCTTGGTTGCCCGGTCTGGGGGGGGCTATTCCAGCGCTGAAGCAGGACCAAAAAACTCGTAGCGCGTTTGCGCCGGCGGGATGCCCAGCTCCAGCAGTTGCCTGCGAAGCTGCCGCATAAAGGGCTTGGGACCGAGGAAGTAGGCATCGACATCGCGCGAGGCCGGCAGGTACTGCGCCAGCTGTTCGCTGCTGAGCCGGCCTGTGGCGTGCGGCGCGTCGCTGTCGTCGGTGTGATCGCCGGTGTGTTCGTCGTACACATAAAAGCGTTTGAGCTGCGCGTGTTGGGCCTGGCGCGCATCGACCGCCTCGCGAAACGCATGCACCTTGCGATTGCGTGCGAAGTGGATGAAATGGACCGGCCTGGCGCCTTGCAGTGCAGCGTCCAGCATGGCCAGCGTCGGCGTGATGCCGACGCCGCCGCTGATCAGCACCAGCGGTTTGTCGCTGTCGGCCAGCACAAATTCGCCGGCGGGTGGGAACACGTCCACAACGTCACCTTCGAGCACCCGCTCGTGCAAAAAGCCGGAAGCGATGCCGCCCGTTTCGCGTTTGACGCTGATGCGGTAGTCGCGGCCGTTGGGCGCGGCCGAGAGCGAGTAGTTGCGGCGGATTTCCTCGCCGTCCACCACCAGGCGCAAGCCCAGGTACTGGCCGGGCCGGAAGGCCACGATCGCACCGCCGTCCTCCGGCTGCAGGTAAAAAGAGGTGATCTCGGCGCTTTCAGGCGCCTTGCGCACCACCCGAAAGCGCCGCGCACCGCGCCAGCCGCCGGGCGCGGCTGCGCTGGCGGCGTGGATTTTTTCTTCGGCGCCGATCAGGATGTCGGCCAGCTGCCCGTAGGCCACGCCCCAGGCCGCGATCACCTCGTCGGTCGCGATGCCGGCGCCCAGTACTTCGCGGATCGCCCGCAACAAGCAGGCGCCCACCACCGGGTAGTACTTCGGCTCGATCTGCAGCGAGGCATGTTTGTTGATGATTTGCGAGACCAGCCCGCCCAGCGCCTCCAGCTTGTCGATGTGCCGCGCGTACATCAGCACCCCGTTGGCCAGCGCACGCGGCTGGTCGCCGCTGACCTGGTTGGCCTGGTTGAAGAAGGGGCGCACTTCCGGATGCTCGTCCAGCAGGATTTTGTAGAAGTGCGTGGTCAGCGCTTCCCCGCCGCTTTCGAGCAGCGGAACGGTGGACTTGATGATGGCGCGTTGCGAGTCGGTGAGCATGGCGGGGTTCTTTCACTACAAGGTTGAAGCGGATTGCTGCCTCTTCTTATTCAAGACTTGTGCCACCGGAAAATTCCATATAGATCAACCACTTGTGTTTAAATGAAGTCAAAAAGATTCTCACCTTAACAAGTCAAAATGATCCTGATGGAATCAAAATGATCGAAAACCGCATGATGCAGGCGCTGGTGGCGCTGATTGACGACCTCTCCCGGGAAGTGCCCGACAGCGAGCGTTACCGGCGCCTGCTGGACACCATGCGCGCCTTGCTGCCCTGCGATGCGGCGGCGCTGCTGCGGCTGGAGGGCGACTGGCTGGTGCCGCTGGCCGTCAACGGCCTGAGCAGCGATGCGCTGGGCCGGCGTTTCAAGGTGTCCGAGCACCCGCGCTTTCGCCTGCTGCTGGCCGCCGACGGGCCGACCCGCTTTCCTGTCGATAGCGAGCTGCCCGACCCGTACGACGGCCTGGTCGAGGGCTTGCAGGGGCATCTGGAAGTGCACGATTGCATGGGCTGCCCGGTGCAACTGGGCGAAAGCCACGAAAAGCCTTGGGGCGTGTTGACGATTGACGCGCTGGACCGCGAGCGCTTTTCCAAGGTAGACCTCGGCGACCTGCAGGCCTTTGCCAGCCTGGCGGCCGCGACGGTCAGCGTGGCCGAACGCATTGACCGCCTGGCCTCGCGGGTGGAAGACGAACGCCAGCGCGCCGACACCTGGCGCGCGCTGGCCGGTGAGCACGGGCCGGCCGCGCTCATGGGGCAAAGCGGCGCGCACCAGCGCCTGCTCGAAGAAATCGCCATCGTCGGCAACAGCGAACTCACGGTGCTGGTGACCGGCGAGACCGGCACCGGCAAAGAGCTGGTGGCGCAGGCGCTGCATGCCGCCTCGCCGCGCGCTGCGCGCCCGCTCATCAGCCTGAACTGCGCGGCCCTGCCCGAGACGCTGGTCGAAAGCGAACTCTTCGGCCATGTGCGCGGCGCGTTCTCCGGCGCCGTGGCAGACCGGCGCGGCAAGTTCGAGCTGGCCGACGGCGGCACCTTGTTCCTGGATGAAGTCGGCGAGCTTTCGCTCGCGGTGCAGGCCAAGCTGCTGCGCGTGCTGCAAAACGGCCAGCTGCAGCGCCTGGGCTCCGACCGTGAGCACAAGGTGGATGTGCGTGTGATTGCCGCCACCAACCGCGACCTGGCCGAAGAGGTACGCGCCGGGCGCTACCGGGCGGATTTTTACCACCGCCTCAGCGTCTACCCGCTGGTGGTGCCGCCGCTGCGCGAACGCGGGCACGACGTGCTCTTGCTGGCCGGCTATTTCCTGGAGCAGAACCGCTCGCGCCTCGGCCTGGGCAGCCTGCGGCTGGATGCCGGCGCGCAGGCCGCGCTGCTGGCGCACGGCTGGCCCGGCAATGTGCGTGAGCTGGAGCACCTGATAGGCCGCAGCGCGCTCAAGGCGCTGTCGGGCCTGGCCAGGCGCCCGCGCATCGTCACGTTGACGGCCGTGCACCTGGATTTGCCGGGCAAGGCCGCGGCCGGCAGGGTGCTGCAGGCCGGCGCCGCCGCTGCGGCAGAAGTTGCGTTGCCGATGGACCTGCGCGCCTCCACCGACGCGCACCAGCGCCAACGCATTGAGGCCAGCCTTGCGCGCCACCAGAACAACTGGGCCTCAGCCGCGCGCGAGCTGGGCCTGCACCGGGCCAACCTGGTGCGCCTGGCCCGGCGGCTGGGGCTGCGGGAGCCGTGAAGCGTTGATTCGGGAAATTTAAGGAAAAAGAGGCTGTAGCCAAGGCGGTGACTTGGCCTTTAGCTATTAAATTAATAGCAATTTCCGGGGCGCCAGCGCACCTAGCCGCGCACAAAATACACAAACGTCGTGCGCGGGAAGACGTGCCGGTAAAAAGGCCGCGCAATCACCCGCGCAAGGTTTTTGGGCTGCATCAGGCCTGACGCGCTGTTGAACAGGCGGTACAGCGAGGGGCGCAAAGGCTTCAGGCCGAACTCCTTGCCGAAGGCCACCAGCGACGCATGGCTGAAGGCGTTGATGTGTTCCAGCGGGGCGATTGGCATCTGGTCGTTCACTGAAAGCGCGCCGAAATTTTTCCCCTCGTTGATTTTTTTCAGCGCGCCCACTGCGTTGGGAACGCTGATCTTGATGATGCCGTCGCCCGACAGCGCGTCGCGCAGTTTTTCCAGCACCAGCCGCGGCTCCGTCAGGTGCTCAAAGACCTGCTCGGTGTTGATGAAACGAAAGCGCCGGGCCGGCAGGTCGCCCAGGCCGACGACGCGCAGGCCGGCCGAGCGGCCGTGGCGGGCGCGTTCTTCAGACAGTTCCACGCCCCACACATTGCAGCCGAAGCCCATGGCCATCTTGGACCAGTGCGCCCAGCCGAAGCCGAAGTCCAGCGCATCGAGCTCGCCCGGCGCAAGCCCGAAGTGCTGGATGATGAACTGCACCTGCTCGGCCAGGTAGCGGTATTCGTCCAGGCTGTAGTTGCGGTGCTCGCGCTCCAGCTCGGTCCCCGGCACCCAGCTGTTGTAGATTTCTTCCAGCAGGGCGCCCTCAGGCACCTGCCGCTGAAACACCAGGCTGCATTTGTTGCATCGGGCGAGTGCGTACACACCGCCATCGGCCGCCGCGCCGGCATGGCCTTCGTAGTGCCTGGCCAGGTAGGCCTGCATGCCCTTGCCGGTGTAGGGTTCCTCATACACCACCGACAAAGAGGCCGACAGGCAGGCCGGGCATTGCGTGCGGGTTTTCAGCGCCGACGCGTGCGGGTGCGCCAGGCCCTGGAGCGGCTGCGCCTGGGACTGCGCCTGCACGCCGCCCCTGCGCAGCAGCGAGGCCGGCTCAAGCGGCAGGCGATGGAGTTCAAGTTCCAGGGAACTGGCGGGAAGGTGCATGGAGGTGTCCGGGGAATGCCGCAGAGCGGCGCTGCAAGCACCTTAGCCCGCCGCTGCGGCGCACGGGGTAACCCGCTGTAAGTGTGCGTATCCGGCGCTTACGCCGCTGGGCCGGGCATCACGCCATGCGGCCCTTGTTTTCGACCACCATGCAGCCGGTGATGCGCCAGGCCTTGTTGCCTTGCTGTTGCAGGCTGTAGACCGCCAGCCACGACGTACCCTGCGCGTCGGACATCTGCACGCGCTGGATCACCTGGCCGTCCTTGCCCTCCGGTTTCAGGAAGGCGACGGAGGCGGGCCGGTACACCACCGGGTAGTCGCGGCGCACCATCGCGATAAAGGCATCGGCCGTTCCCACGGCCTTGCGCACATTGGGTGCGGCAAAAGAAAAGGCCTTGGCCGCGTCATCTTTGGCCAACGCGTCCAGCTGGGACTGCACCACGGCGCGCACGTTTTTTTCGTCGGCAGCCGTCAGGGGCGCTGCGCTGGCCGCCATCGCCATGCAGAGCAGCCACAGCGCAATCAAGAGGCGTGTGAGGTGGCGGGCGGGGGAGGCGGTCATGGGGGTCACTCTTTGCGGATGGATGAACACAGGTATTGAAGATACGCGGTGACGCGGCTGCTGGATGTGCGGCCTACAGGAACTCGCCGCGCGCCAGCACCACGACACCGCCGCTGACCCGCATTTCGCCCGCAGCATTGGCCGCGACCGTGATTTTGCTGGGGCGGCCGACAAAGCGGCCCTGCTTGAGCGTGATGGTTTCGGCCATGGCCGCCGCGCGGTGCTGCCGCAGGTAAGCGCCCACCGGACCGGCGGCGCTGCCGGTGGCGATGTCTTCGACCAGCCCGGCGTTGTCCCAGGTGCGGCCTTCGCGCGCCGCCACATCCAGCACGTAGGCAAATTTGGCGCCCACCGTGGCCAGCAGCGCCTCGAAATCAGGGTGCACGATCCTGGCGTGCTCCAGGCCGCCGGCTGCCGGCACCAGCAGGTAGGGCAGGCCGGTCGACACCACCTGCAGCGGAAAACGCACATCCAGTTGCGACTCTTCCAGGTTGAGCGCAGCCAGAAACGGCCGGCTGTCGGCGCGGCTCAGGGCGGGCTGGAAGCTGGCCACGCCCTGGTTCATGCTGGCCTCGTAGGTGCCGGGTTTGCCTTCATGCCGCGTGGTGGTGAGCTGGACGGCGCGCGTGCCCAGCATCAGCGTCCATTCGGCATCGGTTTGCTGCGGTGCCTGCAGGTGATGCAGCAGGCCCGCCGCGCCCAGCAGCGGGTGGCCGGCGAAGTCGAGCTCTTCTTCCATCGTGAAGATGCGCGCCTCAAAACGGGCGCCGGGGCCGTCGGGCGTCAAAAAAATGCTCTCGAACTGCCGCATCTCGATGGTCAGGCGCTGCATCACGCGGGCGGGCAGCGGGCTGTCGGGCAGGAACACCGTCAGGCCGTTGCCGGCCAGCGCTTCATGGGTGAAGACGTCGACCTGGTAGTAGCTGAGGCCGTGCAGGGGAGAGGGGGTCATCAAGGGGCTCCTTCAGCGGATTATCGCGGCGGCGTCCTACCTGTGTATCAGCGCTTGCAGCCCGGGCCGGCGCCGGGACGATGGTACAAAAAGCCATCCCCACTTCTTTTCCGGCCATTCGCCGGCCTCATTCATGGACAGCACCAGCAGCGCCGCGTGGTACGCGCAACTCGCCAAACCGTTCTTTGCACCACCGGCTTCCGTCTTCGGCCCGGTGTGGACGGTGCTCTATGTCGTCATCGCCGTCAGCTTCGGCTATGTGCTGCTGCAAACACTCAAACGCCGTTTGCCTTTCAGCGTGCTGCTGCCCTTCATCCTGAACCTGGTGTTCAACCTGGCCTACACGCCCATCCAGTTCGGCCTGAAGAACAACATGCTGGCCAGCGTGGACATCCTGCTGGTGCTGGGCACGCTGGTGTGGGCCATGGCGGCCATCTGGCGGCGCGTGCGCTGGGTGGCGCTGGCCAACATTCCTTACCTGCTCTGGGTGGCGTTTGCCACCGTGCTGCAGCTCAGCATCACCTGGCTGAACCGTTAATCACCTGGATACGCCCATGCCACCCACCCACACTCACTTGCCGCAACGCCCGCGCATGCTGCCCGCCATCGCACTGATCGCCGCGCTCGCCGTGTTGACCACCTCAGGCTGCGCCGTCTGGCGTATCCGCCAGTCGGCCGAGCTGGCGCGCCAGAGCGAACCCTTTGAAGCCTCTCCCGCCGGCGCCGCCGCCAGCCTGCTGGTGGTGGGCGACAGCACGGCCGTCGGCACCGGGGCGTCGTCGCCGGCCAACAGCGTGGCCGGCCTGATCGGGCAGGCGCACCCGCGGCTGAAGATCACCAACCGCGCCAAAGACGGTGCAAAGTTTGCCGACATCGCGGGGCAACTGAACGCCCTGGGCGACCAGCGGTTTGACGCCATCCTGGTGCTGGGCGGCGGCAACGACGTGATCCGCCTCACACGCTACGAGACGCTGGAGCAGGACATCGCCCGCACCGCCGAGCTGGCGCGCACCCATGCCGGCCTGGTGGTGATGATGCCCAGCGGCAATGTGGGCAATGCGCCCTTTTTCTTTGCGCCGTGGTCGTGGTGGATGACGAAACGCTCGCAGGTCCTGCACGGCTTTGTGCGCGAGGCCGCCAAAGACAACGGCGCGCTGTATGTGAACCTGTACAAGGACAAGGAACAAGACCCCTTTGCCCAGCGGCCGGATGAACTCAACGCCAAGGATGGGCTGCACCCCAGCGATGCGGGCTACCGCCTGTGGTTAAACGAACTCAACCAGCAGGCGGATTTTTCAAACCGGCTGGCGGCTTTGCGCCGCCAAGGCTGAGTTCAGATACCGAGCAGCTTCTTGGCGCCACCCAGCGCTTTCATGGAGTCGTCGTGCTTGCCTTCCTTGTGAAACTTTTCGCCGTCGGCGCGAAGCTCTTTGACTTTGGTCATGTCGGCGGCCGACAGTTTGGGGCTGGTCGCGAGTTTGGCGTCGATCGCCTTCATCTCGTTGGGGCAGTTGTGGGCAAAGGCCAGTGAAGATGTGGCAAGTGCCACGGCGGCGATGAGGAACTTCATGGGAATCTCCGGCACGCGTCAGAAAATGCTGACCTGAAAATACTAGCCCACACGGTGCGGGGCTGCAAGGGCGCTTGCCCGCCCCATGGAGCCACCGCCTAAAATCCCGCATGGCCCCCGGCCTCCCCTGTTTTCTTCCATTCATCCATCCTCACCGGATCACCGCATGTCCCTCCAAGTCATCGAAGCCCAGACGGGCGAGAACCCTGTCGCCACCATCATCATCATGCACGGCCTGGGCGCGGACGGGCGCGACTTCCTGCCGTTTGCCGAGCAGATCGACCTGAGCGGCGTGGGGCCGGTGCGCTGGCTGTTTCCCAATGCGCCGCAGATCCCCGTCACCATCAACGGCGGCTATGTCATGCCCGCCTGGTACGACCTGCTGGGCGCCGACCTGGTGACGCGCCAGGACGAAGCCGGCTTGCGCAAGTCGCAGCTTGAAATCGACGCGCTGATCGAACATGAAAAGTCGCGCGGCATCCCGGCCCGCAAAATTGTGGTGGCGGGCTTTTCGCAAGGCTGCGCCATGGCGCTGATGACGGGCCTGCGCCATCAAGAACGCCTGGCCGGCATTGCCGGGCTGTCGGGCTACCTGCCGCTGGCCGACAAGACGGCTGCCGAGCGCAGCGCCGCCAGCAAAGACACGCCGATCTTTCTGGCCCACGGCACGCACGACGGCGTGGTGATCCTGCCGCGCGCCACCGCCTCGCGCGACGCGCTCACCGCCATGGGCCACCAGGTCGACTGGCATGAATACCGGATGGAGCACTCGGTATGCCCCGAAGAAGTGGCAGATCTTGAAGAATGGCTGCAGCGCGTGCTGGCCTGAGATTTATATAAAAAGTGCCTCCAGCCCAGGATCCGCCTTGGCTTTTAGCTATCAAAAATATAGCAACTTGCCTGCGGATCCTGCGCGGCCGGTTCAGGCCGCTTGCCCGGCCGGCACGCCCCGTGCCATTTTCCGCACGCGCCACAGCAGGAAAAACGCGATGCTGAAGTTCAGCAGGTTCCAGGCAATGCCGTTGACGAACGCCGCCTGGTAGGACCCCGTCAGGTCAAACACCTTGCCCGACATCCAGCCGCCCAGCGCCATGCCCAGCAAGGTGGCCATGATGACGGTGCCCACGCGCGCGCCGGCTTCGGCGGGCTCAAAGTACTCACGCACGATGATGGCGTAGGCCGGCACCAGGCCGCCCTGGAACAGGCCGAACAGCGCCGCAATCAGGTACAGCGACACCAGCCCGTCAAACGGCAGGAACAGCAGCAGCGCGATGCCTTGCAACACCGAGCCCAGCAGCAGCGTGCGCAGCCCGCCGATGCGGTCGCAGATCGCGCCCGACACCAGCCGGCTCACCACGCCGCAGGCCAGCATCAACGACAGCATTTCGGCGCCGCGCGCGGCGCCGTAGCCCAGGTCGGTGCAGTACGAGACGATGTGCACCTGCGGCATGGCCATTGCCACGCAGCAGGCCACACCGGCCACGCACAGCAGCAGCTGCGCCTTGCCCACGCTCAGGCCAAAAGGCATGCTGCTGATCGTCGCCGCGGCGCCGCTGCTTCCCACGGCGGAGGCCACGGCCACAGGCGGGCGTTTGCGCATCAACAGCGCCAGCGCGGTCATCGCCACAAAACTGAACAGGCCCAGGGCCAGGTAGCTTTGCCGCCAGCCGACGGTTTCCACAAAGTGCTGCACGATGGGCGGCCAGATCGCGCCGCCCAGGTAGTTGCCGCTGGCGCACACCGCCACCGCAAAACCGCGCCGGCGCACAAACCACAGCGAGGTGTCGGCCAGCAGCGGCGCAAAGGTGGAGGCCGAGCCCAGAAAGCCGATGAAGAGGCCGTGCGCCAGCGAGAACATCCAGATGTTGCTGGACATGGCCGCCAGCACAAAACCCAGGCCCAGGCCGGCCGCGCCAATCAGCAGCGGCACCATCACGCCGAAGCGGTCGGCCAGCCGGCCCATCAGCACGCCGCCTATCCCGAAGCCGATCATCGAGAGCGTGTAGGGCATGGAGGCGTCGGCGCGCGAGACGCCGAACTCGGCCTGCACCGCGGGCATCACCACGGCCACCACATACATGCCGCTGGCGCCCACGGTCATCAGCGCCAGCGTGACGAGCAGCCGCATCACGGCATAACGCGAGTCGGCGAGTGAAGAGGGATCCGGGGAGGCGGCAGGCGCCGTGGTGGAGGCGGGTGGGCTCATGGGCGCCAAGCGTACACCAGCGCCTTCTGCCTTGCCGATGCGGGCCGGGTTGAGGCCCGAAGGCCGGGAGAGAGCTTAAAGCGGCGAGGGCTGGGTCGACTCGTAGCCGACGGCCGGGCCGGCGTCGCCGCCTTTGCTGAGTTCCTGGTCGCGGATCCTGAACAGGCTTTCAAGGTCTTTCATCGCGTCGTTGTCGGGGGCCGCTGCAGCGCGGGGCGCGGCTGCGGCTTGCGCCGGCGCCTGCATTTGGCCCAGCGCCGCAATGATGGGCGCCGCTGCGGCGGCTGCCGTGGCGGCGCTCATGGGCGCGGGGGCCAGCGCTGCCTGGCGTGCGGTGAATGCTGCGGACGGGGCCATCGGCACAGGCGCAACCGGCGCGGCAGCCGGTGCGGCCATGGGCGACATCCGCGGCGCCACGGGCATAGTCCTGGCCGGGTCGGCCCAGAAGGTTTTCTCGGGCATGGTTTTGTAGGGGCAGGTGTCGGCCACTTCCAGCTGCCATGAAATGCCGTGCAGCCACAGGGAGGCCTGGGGCTCGAAGCGGGTGATTTCCACCATCAGCGCGGTCTGGAAGGCGTGGGCGTAATTCAGCAGCCGGTCGTCCCATTGGCGCACCACCAGCCGCACATACATGCCGGGGCCGCGGCTGCGGCTGGACACCACCATCATCTGGCAGTCGATCCAGCGCGGCGGAATGCCGTATTTGCGCAGCGCATCGCGCAGCAGCACCTGCACCAGCTGGCGGCGGGTGGCGTTGTCCGAGCCGTCTTCAATGGTCAGGGGGTTGTCCCGGCTCGAGACCGGAGGGCGTGTGGACACCGCCTGCCTGGCAGGCCCGCCGAACAGGCTGGCTATCAAATTTTTCATTTTGGGTGCGGGTTCTGACATTTCCTTTGGCCGCGCGCCTCTCAAACTGGGTTGTTTGACGAGGCTGAAGACCAAAAGCCAATGTGTTACTGAATGTTTTTTATCGTCGTTCAGGTCATCAGACAAGTCAAGGTCGTTTCTGCAAGTTCACCCGTTCGCGTCGCTCGCTTTCCACAATCAAAAGACTAAAGTGTGGATTTGTGCATAAAAAAGAGGCGTATGGCCCAAATCCCACCGACGTGCAGGCGGACGCCGCCAGACCCCTTCCGGACTGTGCTGGCAAGCCCCGGGGCGCCAGCGCAAAGCGCCGTGCTGTGATAACTTCCACGCCAATTCAAGACTCTGGGGGAATGACGATATGACCAAGTTGCAGGCGCCTGCGGGCCCGCTACAGGACCGCCTGAAAGCGCTCACCCCGGCCCGGCTCCAGGGCATGCGCCGCGGCATCGAGAAAGAAAGCCTGCGCGCCCAGCCCGGCGGCGGCCTGGCCCTCACGCCGCACCCGGCCGCCCTGGGTTCGGCCCTCACACACCCCAGCATCACCACCGACTTCAGCGAATCGCAGGTCGAGCTGGTGACCGGCGCGCACACCAGCCCCGAAGCCGCCCTGCAGGAGCTGACCGAGCTGCACCAGTTCACCTACAGCACCATGAAGGCGCTGGGCGACGAGATGCTCTGGGTCTCCAGCATGCCCTGCGGCCTGCCGACCGACGAAACCATTCCCATCGCCCGCTTCGGCTCGTCCAACGTCGGGCGCGCCAAGAGCGTCTACCGCATGGGCCTGTCGCACCGCTACGGCCGGCGCATGCAGACGATCTCGGGCATCCACTACAACTGGTCGCTGCCGGGCGTGACCAGCGAGCAGTACTTTGCGCTGATCCGCAATTTCCGCCGCCAGGCGTTTTTGCTGCTGTACCTCTTTGGCGCCTCGCCCGCCGTGTGTTCGTCCTTCGTCGCCGGCCGCCAGCACGAGCTGCAGACCCTGAACAGCGGCACCATGTATATGCCGCACGGCACCTCGCTGCGCATGGGGCGCCTGGGCTACCAGAGCGATGCGCAGGCCTCGCTCGCCGTGAGCTACAACAGCCTGGATGGCTACGGCGGCTCGCTGCAGGACGCGCTGACGCGCCCGTACCCGGCTTACGAGGCCGTCGGCATCCGCAACCCGGGGGGCGACTACAACCAGCTGGCCACCACCTTGCTGCAGATTGAAAACGAGTTCTACGGCACCATCCGCCCCAAACGCGTGATCTTCCCCGGCGAGCGCCCGCTGCATGCGCTGCGCGAGCGCGGTGTTGAATACATCGAAGTGCGCCTGATGGACCTGGACCCGTTCGAGACGGTCGGCATCAACGCGCAGACCATGCGTTTTCTCGATGTGTTTTTGCTGCACTGCCTGCTCAGCGACAGCCCCAGGGACACACCGCAGGAAATCGCCGAGCTCAAGCACAACCAGCACCAGACGGCCGCGCGCGGCCGCGAGCCGGGCCTGAAGCTCAAGCGCGGCGGGCAGGAAGTCACGCTGACCGGCTGGGGCGCCGAAGTCGTCGCCCAGTGCGCGCCCATCGCAGCCGCCCTGGACGCCGCGCACGGCGGCACGCTCTACAGCGACACCCTTACCGCGGCCAGCGCCGCGCTGCTGGATCCGTCGACCTTGCCCTCGGCCCGCGTGCTGGCGGCCATGGCCTCCGGGCACGACAACTCCTTCGTCGGCTTTGCCCGCGCGCAGTCCCTGAAAACGCAAGCCGTCCTGCAGGCCCAGCCGCTGGCGGCAGAGCAGCTTGCGCACTTTGCCACCCTGACGGAAACCTCCATCCAGGAGCAAAAAAAGATCGAAGCCTCGGACACCATGCCGTTTGAGGTCTACCGGCAACAGTACGTGTCGGCTGAGCGCCTGGGCATGCCCGGCCGCGAGGCTGTCGCGATCTGATTCACGACGGTGCGTCGGTTTTAAAAACGGCGCGCTGCTGGTGCGCAGGCGGGGCTAGCACCCACATCGTTGATGTTTGCCGTACACGTTTGGTGCACCGCCTGACGCCGGACTGACATCGGCCGCGCGCGCTGCGCCATGCAGCCAAAGATGAAACCCTGATGACAGAGTGCACACCCTAATTCCGGCGTGAGCGCACTGTTAGCCTTTCTTCAGAGCGCTCCTGCTCTGCACGTCAAAGGCATGTATGAAGCATCTTTCTTTCACCACGCTGGCCCTGTCATGTGCGCTGCCCCTTTTGTTTGCCTGCGCGCCCTTGCAGGCGGCAGAACCTGAACAGCCCGGCGTCGCGTGGCAGCCCACGCTGCAGGCCGGCGCGGCCACGCTGCAGCTCAACGGCGCGGGTGTCCGCACGCAGGGCGTGGGCGGGCTCTACGCCGCGGGCCTTTACCTCGACCAGAAACTCGCCACGCCCGACGCGGTGTGGCGCAATGGCGCTGCCAAACAGCTGCGTGTGGTCATGCTGCGTGATGCCGGCGCCGCCGAGATGGGCGACTTGCTGGCGCGCGGCATGGTAGCCAATGCCAGCGACGAAGAGCTTTCGCGGCTGGCGCCCATGCTGTTTCGCCTCGGCGAAATACTGGGCGGGCAACAACGGCTGGCCGCTGGCGACAGCTTCCAGATCGACTGGCAGCCCGGGCTGGGCACGGCCATCCGCATCAACGGCCAATTGCAGGGCGAGCCCTTTCGCGAACCCGAAGCTTTTGGTGTGATGCTGCGCCTGTGGCTGGGCCCGCAGCCGGCAGACGGCGTGCTGAAAAACGCCTTGCTTGGCCGAGCCGCCTGAGCGTCCATTCCGGTGTCGCGCCGGGCTTATGAATGAAATAGCCCGCCAGCAAAGTATCTGCCTGGGCTGGTAGCTATCAAATCAGGAGCAACCGCGATGCGGCCGGAGGCCTCAGGCAGGGTCTGGAGCCGCCTCGGCCTGCCTGGTCATCACGCCTCAGGTTCTTCCAGCGGTATCTTTGTTTCGAATTTGGAACAGTTCATGGCGAAGGTGCTCTTGAAATTGCGCACGTTGTTGCTGGAGGAAAACACCTCGCGCGTGAACGTGTGGTAGCGCTCCATCGACGCCGAGTTGACGATCAGCAGGAAGTCGAATTCTCCGGAGACTTCGTAGCAGGCCATCACATCGCCTTCGGCCGCCATCTTCTTTTCGAAGTTGCGCAGCAGCGCATCGTTCTGCTTGTCCAGCTCCACCGAGACGAATACCGTCAAAGGCCGGCCGACGCGAAGCCGGTCGACGATGGCCACCTCTTTGAGCAGCACCCCGCTGGCCTTGAGCTGGGCAATGCGCCGCTGGCAGGTGGCGGCTGAGGCGTGCACCTGTTCGGCCAGCGTGCGCAGCGGCACGGTCGCGTCCTGCTGCAGCAGGTTCAGGATCTGGGTGTCGAGCCGGTCCAGGGTCATGCGGGGCCTCACAAGCGAATGAAACAGGAAGGAAGTGGGAAATTATCCCGAAAGAGTTCTGGCGATGAGTCAAAGCATTCAAATGCTGCACCAAATCGATAAATTTTTTCAATCATGCTCCCTAAGATCAACCATTGGATCACCCCTCCACACCTACCGGAGCCCCTTCATGACTCTCTCTGATTTCGAGCCGCAACTGCTGCGCTGGCGCCACCACCTGCACCGCCATCCCGAAACCGGCTTCGAGGAAGTGCACACCGCCGACTACGTGGCCAGCGTGCTCAGTGCGTTGGGGCTGGAGGTGCACCGCGGCATCGGTGGCACCGGCTTGGTGGCCAACCTGACGGTGGGCGAGGGTAAAGGCGTGATCGGCCTGCGCGCCGAGATGGACGCCCTGGCCATTACCGAGGCGGCGGAAGGCCGGGCCTACGCATCGCAGACGCCGGGCCGCATGCACGCCTGCGGCCATGACGGCCACATGACCATGGTGCTGGGCGCGGCCCGGCTGTTGCGCGAACGGCGCAATTTCAATGGCACGGTGCGCTTTATCTTCCAGCCGGCCGAGGAGCACGGGCGGGGCGCCAAGGCCATGATGGACGACGGCCTGTTCGAACGCTTCCCGGTCGACGAAATCTATGGCGCGCACAACATGCCGGGCCTGCCCGCCGGCTGCTTTGCGACGCGCACCGGCGGCATCATGGCCAGCGAAGACAACTTCGTCATCCACGTGAAAGGGCGCGGCACCCACGCCGCCCGCCCGCACATGGGCGTAGACCCTATCGTGGTGGGCGCCGAGATCGTGCTGGCGCTGCAAACGATAGTTTCGCGCTCGGTGGACCCGAGTCTGCCGGCCGTCATTTCGTGCACCGAATTCATCACCGACGGCATCCGCAACGCCATACCGTCCAATGTGATCATCAAGGGCGACACGCGCAGTTACTCGCCCGATGTGCAGGCGCTGCTCGAAAAACGCATGCGCGAAGTCAGCATCGGCATCTGCAGCACCCACGGCGCCGAATGCGTGTTTGAGTACACCCATGAATTCGCGCCGACCGTCAACTGGGCCGAGTGTGTGCCCACCGCCCTGGCGGCGGCCACGGCCATTGCCGGGACCGACAAGGTGGACGGCAATGTGCAGCCCATGATGATTTCAGAAGATTTCGGCGCATTTCTTCGCGCTGTGCCGGGCGCTTTTGTATTCATCGGCAACGGCGAAACCTGCGCCCAGGGCGGCACGCCACTACACAACGCGCGCTATGACTTCAACGACAGCCTGCTGCCCATCGGCGCGCGCTACTTTGCCGAGATCGCGCGCATCCGCTTGCCGAATTGATTCCGCCACGAAAGGCCTTCTTATGCTGATCCACAATCGGTTTGCCCGGCGCAGCGCGTATGACGCGGCCCTGCAACAAGTCATGAACATAGCCCAGGCGCGCGAAAGCCGGCGCTGGCTTTCGCACTGGCCCGTCCTCAACCCAGGCGCCACACTCGTCTGGCAAATGCCGCACCTGGCGCAGCGCCTGCAGGTCGGGCGGGTTAGCGTCAAGGATGAATCAGCGCGGTCGCCGCTGGGCAGCTTCAAGGTGCTGGGTGCGCCGGTCGCCTTGCTGCGCCTCATCATGCGCCGCTGGCCCGGCAAGGACTTCAAACCAGAAGACCTGCTGGCCGGCCGCCATGCCCAGGACTTGAAGGATTTTGTGGTCATCAGCGCCACCGATGGCAACCATGGCCGCGCGCTGGCCGCCGCCGCCCAGAGCGTAGGCTGCCGCTGCGTGATCGTGCTGCACGCGCATGTCAGCCTTGAGCGCGAAGCGCCCATCACCGCCCTGGGCGCCGAGATCGTGCGTATCACTGGCAACTACGATGCGTCCGTGCAGGAAGCCGCCCGCCTGGCGGCGGCCAATGACTGGCAGGTGGTGTCCGACACCTCTTATGAAGGCTACGAAGAGATTCCGCGCGATGTGATGCAGGGGTATGCCGCCATGGTGGACGAACTGCTGGAGCCCGATCTTCCTTTAACTTTCACCCATGTGATCCTGCAAGGCGGCGTGGGCGGTCTGGCCGCAGGCGTGGTGAGCTACTTTTGGGAGCGTTACGGCGAGCAGCGGCCGGGCTTCATCGTGGTCGAACCGGAGCAGGCCGACTGCCTCTACCAGAGTGCGAAACTGGGCCGCCCGGCGACCGCCACCGGCTCGGTCGACTCGGTGATGGCTGGCCTGGCCTGCGGCGAAACCTCGCCGCTGGCGTGGCGCTTTCTTCAGCCAGCCGTGGATTTTTTCATCACCGTCTCTGACGAACAGGCGGTGGATGCCATGCGCACCCTGGCTTCGGGGGAGGGCGGCGACGTGCCGGTGCTCAGCGGTGAATCAGGCGCCGCAGGGCTGGCGGCCTTGAATACTCTGGCCGCTTCACCAGAGCTGCGCCGGCAAACCGGCTTGAACAGCGACTCACGCGTGCTGCTCATCAACACCGAGGGAGCCACGGCGCCTGCCGTGTATGCACAACTGGCGGGCCTTTCACCTCAGTCCGTGCTGGCGGCCCAAGCCGATTGGCTGGCGCGCCTTGAATACGCCCGCCCGACAGGTCAACGCTCCAGCTTCAGCAGCGCTTCCTCACGCCAGTAGTCGACTGCGCCCCACCAGCCTTCCCACACGCAGCCGTTGCAGCCTCGCCCGCAGCAGCTGTCGGGCTCGGCGGGCGGCGCGCGCAGGGTGATGCCGGCGGCAGCGGCGCGTTGCTGCAGGGCGCTGAACATCGCCAGCGCGGCGTCGCGGTCGGTGAGGCTTTCGGACATGGGCCTTGAGGAAAGCGGCGTTGCGCGTCAGGGCTTCGCGGCGACGGCCATGCGCCGGCGCACATAGAGGCCCACAAACGCCGCGCCCAGCACCACCGCAAACCAACCCACCAGCGCCGACCGCGCCACGATGGACTGCATGCCCGGCGAGGTGATGAAGTAGGGCGACACCAGCACGCCTGCGCCTATCAGCAGGCACAGCACGCCCTTGACGAGCAATTCGTTGTTGGCCTTCAGGGCCGAGGCGGCCAGCCGGCTGGCGGGGATATTGGGTCTTTGTTCGGGGGCAGGGGGTAGCGGCATAAGAGGCTCGTGTGGGGTGGTTTGCGGCGCGGTGGGCGGCTGGCGGTGTTCGCTGCCGAGTGCAGCGTAGCCGGTATGTGGCGCGCGAGGGACGCGGTGTTGTGATCCCCAATTGTCCTACATCGGGCTGCGGGCAGGCACGCCGCCTCTGTAAGGCTTCACGAACTGTAGGTGCCGGACGGCACGCTTAACGATTTCTTAATACCGCTAACAAGTCCTTAAATTCGCCCCGGCACCATTCGCTCCATTGCATGACAAAGCGGTTTTGTCATGCGTCTTTGCAGGCTGTTGAAAGGGCCGGAGATGCTGGATCGAAACATTGCGCAGGACTTGCCGGTGCCGCCGGCGCTGGTTGCCTGATGGCGGGGCTGCCCATGGTTGCCGCCCTGTCGCTGGTGCTCACGCTTGTGCTGGCCGGCAGCCTGGCGTTTTACTGGCTGCATGCGCCGGTGGGCGCGCCGCTCGATGCCGGGTTTGACACGGCAGCCTATACCTTGCCGGTAGGCGGGCAAGAGCGCTCCTACCTGGTCCACGCGCCCCAATACCTGCGGCCGGGCGCGCCGCTGGTGATCGTTCTGCACGGCTCGGGCCAGGACGCGCAGGCCATGCGCAAGGCCACCGGCTTTGCCTTTGAGCGCCTGGCCGGCCAGCGGCGCTTTGCCGTGGCCTACCCCAACGCTTTCGGCAAGCACTGGAACGACGGCCGCAAGGCGGCGCCCCACGCGGTGCGTGCACGCGGCATCGACGACAGCGCGTTCATGGCCGCCCTCATCGACAGCATGGTGGCCGGTTATGCGATAGACGCAGAGCGCGTGTTCGTCTTTGGTTACGCCGGCGGCGGCCACATGGCCTTTCGCCT
This sequence comes from Polaromonas sp. SP1, assembly GCF_003711205.1. NCBI lineage: Bacteria > Pseudomonadati > Pseudomonadota > Betaproteobacteria > Burkholderiales > Comamonadaceae > Polaromonas > Polaromonas sp. SP1. The sequence continues at coordinate 2,811,300 of NZ_CP031013.1, forward strand.
GGCGCAAGAGGCGTCCGGGCGTGTTGCGGCTATCGCGGCAGTCGCCGCCAATATCCCTACACCTGAAGACGCCGTGGCCCTACCTCAGCGCCATGCGGTGCCCACCATGCTGGTGAATGGCACGGACGACCCCATCAACCCCTATGACGGCGGGCGCGTGACGCTGTTCGGTTTCGGCAACCGCGGCGAGGTGCAATCAGCCCGCGCCTCGGCCAACCACTTTGCCCGGCTCCATGGCGCCCACCTGGCCCAGACGCAGGAGCTGGGGCCCGGCGATTTCCCCGACCCCACACGCGTGGTCAAGCAGACCTGGACCGCGGGCCGCGAGCCCAAGGTCGTCCTGTACTCGGTGCTGGGCGGCGGCCACGTGATTCCGCACCCCCACGCCCGCGCGCCGCGCCTGCTGGGGCGCAAGACCACTGCACTGGACGCGCCCAAGGCGGCCTGCGAGTTTTTCGGGCTTTGATTTTTCCTTCACCCCTTCACCCCTTCATCCCTTCATCCCTTCATCCCTTCATCCCTTCATCCCTTCATCCCTTCATCCCTTCATCCCTTCAACCCTTTAACGCTCACCCTTTTTACTTTTTTAACCTGGAGAACCTGAATATGACCCCAAGCAAAGCACCGCGCCAAACCGTCAAATCCCGCTCACGCATCACCCCGCCGGCCGGCAAAGCCACCGGCAAGCCCGCGTCCACCGGCAAGCTTGCCCGCGCGCCGCTGCCGCTGTTCTCGCTGTTCCTGCTCGCGGCTTTTGCGCAGCAGCCGGCGCGCGCACAGGCTCCGTCGTCCACGGCCAGCGAGGAGTCCGCCTGGGGCCTGGGCCTGGCCGTGGGTGTCGAGAAGCAGCCCTACCGCGGCATCGACAACGAGACCAAGGCGCTCCCGCTGGTCACCTATGAAAACAAATGGGTCAGCATCTTCGGCCCCGGCATCGATGTGAAGCTGCCGTCCGCAGGCCCGGTGTCCTTCCGCTTGCGCGCCCGCTATTCGATGGACGGCTACGAAGCCGGCGACTCGCCCTTCCTGGCCGGCATGGACGAGCGCAAGGACGGCATCTGGCTGGGCGGCGCGGCCGTCTGGCGCAACGACATCGCCAACCTGTCGGCCGAGTTGCTGGGCGATGCCTCGGGCAACAGCAAGGGCACCAAATTCAGGGTGATGGTGGACCGCCGCTTCCAGGCCGGGTCGTTCGACATCACGCCCCGCCTGGCCGCCACCCGGCTGGACGACAAATATGTCTCGTACTACTACGGCGTGAATGCCGCCGAGGTGCGCGCAGGCCGGCCTTTCTACCAGGGCGGCGCCGCGGTGAATCTGGAAGCCGGCGTGCGCGTGGGCTATGCGATTGCGCCCAAGCAGACCATCTTCCTGGACCTGAGCACCACCCAGCTGGGCTCCAGCATCAAGGACAGCCCGCTGGTCGAGCGCTCCAGCCAGACCGGCGTGCGCGTGGGCTATCTCTACCGCTTTTAGTCACTTGTAAACATCTGTTTTTGAGGACGAAACAGGTGTGAATCTTGCGGGGCTGCTGCCGGATCGCAGCCCTGCACCGAAGTGGTGATCCGGCATCCTCAAGGAGTCATGAACCATGCAAACCGACCCGACTTACCTGGTGAAAAAATTCATCTGGCGCAGCTGGATACACGGCCTAAGCTGGCTACGCCGGCACCACCTCAGCCCCCATTGAGCTGGATGCCGGTGGCGGCAGCGGGAACAGGATACGCACGCTGAACCCCCGGCCATCGAGCCCCGGGCCCGTCTTGATGCTGGCCTCGTGCAACTGCGCGATGCCGGCCACCAGCGACAGGCCGATGCCGCTGCCGTGCCCGTTATTGCCGGCAACCCGGTGAAAGCGCCGGAAGATCGCCTCGTGCTCCGCCTCGGGAACGCCGGGGCCGTCGTCGGCCACTTCCAGGCACACGCGGTCTTTGCCATCGAGCTCCGTGTAGCCGCAGCTGATCTTCACGCGGCCGTCTTCGGGGGTGTAGCGCAGCGCGTTGTCCAGCAGGTTGCGCAAGAGGATGCCGATCTCGTCGACATCGCATTCGATGGGGCAGGGCGTGAGCGCCAGGATGATGCTGCGCCGCTGCTGCTGCGCCTGCATGTCGAACTCCTGGCTCACATGCATGACGAGCTCGCTCAGGTCGGCCAGGACTTTTTGCGGCGCGTTCACGCCCGCGTCCATGCGCGCCAGGTCCAGCAGCTGGTCTGACAGGCGGGTGCTGCGTTCGGCCACCGCCAGCAGCTTGACGAGTGCGGCGTCTTTTTCGGCCGGCGTGGTGGCGCGCAAGGCCACCTGCGCCTGCGCCTGCAGGGCCGACAGCGGCGTGCGCAACTCGTGCGCCGCGTCGCCGATAAAACGGCGTTCGCCTTGCATGGCCTGGTCCAGCTGGTCGAGCAGGTGGTTGAAAGACTCGACCAGCGGCCGGATTTCACTGGGCAGCTGCGTGACCGGCAGCGGCGTCAGGTCAAACTTGCGGCGGCTGCGCACCGCGGCCTCCAGCGCCGTCAGGGGGCGCAGCGACTTGCCCACCGCAAACCACATCAGCAAGCCCGCCACGGCCAGCAGCGTGGTCGTCAGGGCCAGGGCGCCAAAGGTCTTGCGCCGTATCTCTCCATCGATCACGTCATGCCGCATGGCCACCTGCACATTGACTTCGCCGGTGCTGTCGGCCACCGAGAACACCCGCCAGGGTATGCCGTCGATGGTGACACTGGAAAACCCGTCGGCAAATGTGGGCTGCAGCGCTGTCGGCGGCGAGTCAGGGGCGCCCACGATGAGGTTTTTGCGTTCCGTCCAGACCTGGAAGGTCAGGTTCGCATCACGCGGCACGGCTTCGTCGCGCAACTGCAGCCGCAGCCGCTGGCCGGAGGGCTGCAGGCTCTTGCCGCTGGGAATGGACATCAGGATCTTGGTGCCTATCGCCTGCAGCTTGCTGTCCCAGATGCTGTTCTGCCCGCGCAGGGTGTAGACCGTCAGCACGGTGAGCGCGCCGACCCAGCACAGCAGGATGGTGACGCCCAGCACGCACAGCACGCGCCCCTTGAGCGACCTGGCCGGAAAATTGAAGGGGAAGGGCTTCACGGTTTGGCCTCGCCGATCATGTAGCCCTGGCCGTGCACGGTGGTGATAAGGTGCTCGCCCAGCTTGCGGCGCAGCTGGTGGATAAAAACCGCAATCGTGTTGCTTTCAATCGCCGAGGTGGTGCCGTAGACCACATCTTCCAGGTGGTCGCGCGTAACGACATGGCCGGGCCGCTCCAGCAGGCACAGCAGCGTGCGGTACTCGTGTGCGCTCAGCGCCACACGCACGCCCGCGCGCGTCACGGCGCGTTTGCTGCGGTCCAGGCTGATGTCACCATAGGTGTGCACGGGCACCACCTTGCCCTGGCTGCGGCGTATCACGGCGCGCACCCGCGCCCACAATTCGTCGAGCTGGAAAGGTTTGACCAGGTAGTCGTCGGCCCCGGCGTCCAGCCCGGTGATGCGCTCACTCAACTGCCCGCGCGCGGTGAGGATCAGCACCGGCGTGACGTCATAACGGTTACGCAGCGTGCGCAGCACAGCCAGGCCCGAATCGCCGGGCAGGCCCAGGTCCAGCAGCACGGCCTCATAGACGTGATCGATCAGCGCCAGCTTGGCGGCCGCGGCGTCGCCGACGTGGTCCACCGTCCAGGCGATCTGGCGCGCCGCATCGCACACCGCTTCGGCCAGCATCGCGTCGTCTTCAACCAGGAGCAGGTGCACGGATTTGTCTCTTTCGGTCGCTTTGGGGTGGGCGGTGCCGTAGGTGGCCCAGCACTGATCGTGCCCGGGGCCGATTAATCACTTATTAATAAAAAAACGGGCTTGGGAAGCCGTGCATTTTGCGGCATGGAGGCGCCCGGAGCCGCAGCGGCGACAATTGGTGTATCGCAGGGGTCTTCGCCCCATGCCCCGAATACCCAACCCCAGAAAGAAAAGACCCAGATGGCCATCCAGTGGTTTCCCGGTCACATGCACCTGACCAAAAAAGCCATCAGCGAGCGCATCAAGGAAATTGATGTCGTCATTGAGCTGCTGGACGCGCGCCTGCCCGGCTCCAGCGCCAACCCCATGCTGGCCGAACTCACCAGCGGCAAGCCCGCGCTCAAGGTGCTCAACAAGCGCGACCTGGCCGATGCCACGCGCACGCCGCTCTGGCTTGAGTACTACAACAGCCTGCCCAACACCCGCGCCATCGAGCTCGACGCCAGCGAAACCACGCCCGCGCGCCGCCTCATCGACGCCTGCCACGCGCTGGCGCCGACGCGCGGCACCATGGTCAAGCCCATGCGCGTGCTGATCTGCGGCATCCCCAACGTCGGCAAGTCCACCCTCATCAACACCCTGACCGGCAAGCGTGCCACCAAAACCGGCGACGAAGCCGGCATCACCAAGGTCGAGCAGCGCCTGGTGCTGGCCGACGGCTTTTATTTGTGGGATACGCCCGGCATGCTGTGGCCGCGCATCATCGTCGCCAAAAGCGGCTACAACCTGGCCGCCAGCGGCGCGATTGGCCGCAATGCCTTCAACGAGGAAGAAGTCGCGCTGGAGCTGCTCGACTACCTCATCAAAAATTACCCCGGCCTGCTCGAGGCCCGCTACAAGGTCGAGGTCACGCCCGGTATCACCGACGAGCAGATGCTGGAAGAAATCGGCCGCAAGCGCGGCGCGGTGCTCACCAAAGGCCGCATCAACCTGCAAAAGGCCGCCGAGATCGTGATTTACGAATTCCGCTCCGCCACGCTGGGCCGCGTGACGCTGGAAACCCCGGCGGAGTACGCCGAATGGCTGGCCGCCGGCCGCCTGCTGGACGCCGAGCGGCAGGTCAAGAAAGACAAGATCGAGACCAACCGGCTGATCAAGTTCAAGAAGATTCCGCGCCCGCAGAAGGGCGCAGACCCTGAAGACGGCCAGTCCTGAAACCGCGCGGGGTGCGCGGCCTTAATGAGTCCCCGGCTCGCACGTCTTGATGCCGAGCAGCGTGTAAGCCGGGCACCAGCCCACCGCGCCCGTCACCAGCGGGACCAGCCCCAGCAATGTCCACCAGCGGTACGCCGGCTCCACGGAAAAATACAGGCTGAGGATGACAAGTCCCACCACAACACGCAACGCGCGGTCTGCGGCACCCACGTTCTTTTTCATGATGAACTCCTTCGTCAGACAGTTGAAGCTTCAGGTTGAAGCTTGAAATTGAAGTTTCAGCACATGCAGCGCTTCTAGTGCAGCACCAGCACCGGTTTCTGGGTGTGCGACAGCACCTTCTGGGTTTCGCTGCCCAGCAGAAAGCCGGCCATGCCCTTGCGGCCGTGCGAGGCCATCACGATCACGTCGCAACCCTTGCCTTGCGCCATTCTCACGATGGCTTCGTGCGGCAAGTCGCCGGTGACGCACACGGTGTCGCAGGGCACGCCTTCCTTGTCGGCCGCCTTTTTCAGCGCGGACAGGTAGGCATCCGCCTTGGTCTGGCAGTCCTTGATGAACTGGCCGCGCGTGTCTTCCAGTATCTCGATCTGGTAGGTCACCAGGTGGAACTCCGGCATCACGTGCAGGCCGGTTATCCGGGCCTGGGCGTCTTTGGCAAAGGCCACGGCCTGGGCGGTGGCGCGTTCGGAAGCGGGCGATCCGTCGGTCGGCAAAAGGATATGTTTGAACATGATGGTCTCCTGGTCATCTCCTGGTCGTCTCTGGGTGCGGTGGGAACGGCAAGCTCGTGGGAAAAGCGCCATACCACTCTAGGCTTGTGGCGGCCGGAGGGCTTTGATGTAAATCAAGTCATGGCCTGAAGACGGGGGCGGGCCGGCAGGCTCCCGGCGGCGGCGCCGATGAAAAATGTGCGGTGTTTGATCTTCGTCAAGTCCGCCGCGGCGCCTGCCTGCATTCTTGGTGTTCCCAAGCATCATTTGACGGAGGCTGCCATTCACAAACATGCCAGCGTGCGAATCATCCTCGACGAACACGCTTCCCTTTCCGCCATGCTGCGGTCCATGCAGATGATGGTTGCCCGCGGTCCGGGTGACCGCGCGCAGCGGTTTTTTGATGTCCTGCGGGCCATGCTGTTTTATATCGACGAGTTTCCCGAGCGCATGCACCACCCGAAAGAGTCGGACCTGCTGTTCCCGCGTGTGGTGCGGGCAGCGCCATCGGTCATGGCCACGGTGGAGCAACTTGAGCGGGACCACATGAACGGCGAGAAGGCTGTGAGGGAACTTCAGCACCTGCTGCTGGCCTGGGAACTTCTGGGTGAGCAGCGCAAGCCCGAATTTGAGGCTCAATGCCAGCGGTATATCCAGTTCTACCTGGAGCACATGCGGCTGGAGGAGACGGTCATCCTGCCGGAGGCAGCGAAAGTATTGACCGACGCCGACTGGAAGGTGCTGGACGCGGCCTTCCTGCAAAACCGTGACCCGCTCGCCGGCAGGCAAGCCGCCGACCCGGTGTATGACCGCCTGTTTACCCGCATCGTCCAGCAGGCGCCGGCACCCATTGGGCTGGGCGACGCCTGAGTGATTGCGGCGTGTGCGGGCTCGCGCCTCAGCCGTGGCCGCTGTCTTCCCTGGCCCGCATCTTGGCCGCGATGTATTCGCCGTGCGTCACATGCAGCAGCTCGGCCACCTTGCTGATGAGGTGGTTCTCATGCGCATCAAGGTGCGCGTCGGAATACGCCACCTGCCACATGTATTCGACGATGCGGATCTTTTGCGGCTGCGAGAAGTGCTCGTTCAGGACCGACGTGAAGCGGTGGTAGTCGTAGATCGCCCGGGCTTCCTGCTCGGCGAGGGTCACCAGTTGCTGCAGTTCGTCGTCGCCCAGGCTGAACTTCTCGCGCAGGGCGCCCAGCACCGCGCTTCGCTCCGGGGCATTCATGGCGGGGTCGGCGCGCATGACTTCCACCAGCAGCACGGCCGTGGCCAGTTGCAGCGTGTGTTCAAGTTGAGCCGGTGACGGCGCCCCGGCTGGCGCCGTAAAGCTGTCGAACAGGTCCTTGAGGGTTTTCAGCATGATCTTCCTGGCGGGTGGGGAGCCGGCAATCTATCACGCCCCGGTATTCCTTTAGTGCCAAAAGGGCTTCAAGCCCTTGAGGTACTTGCGCCGGTAGCTATCAAAAGCATAGCGCGATCGCTTGCCTGCGCCTGGGTGCGCTTGTGTGCGCTGACGCACACGCCAGGGCTGCCGGCGCGTACGCCGCTTGTAGTCGCGAGGTAAATACCGGGTAAATGTTCGATTCCCCTACAAGCCGCGGACAAACGCGGGCGAACAATGCAGTCACTGAATCACGCAACGCCCTTGAAAAGCAGCGGTTCAGCAAAGCAGCTCAATGAGCCGCTTGCCCACCCTGGGATGGCAACTCCGGCCACCGCAAGCAGCCCACCGGGCCGCTGGCCATTTCATTCCAAAAGCAGGAGAACCCCATGACATCGAAACTCTTTACCGCCTCATTGTTGGCAAGCGCCTTGCTGGCCGGCCTGGGCATCGCCCCGGCCATGGCACAAAACACCAACACCCCGGGCATCGACAACACGCAGCAGGCCATCAGCGCGCGCATCCAGCAAGGTGTGCAGGCCGGCCGCATCACGCCTCCCGAAGCGCAGGCGCTTTACACGCGTGAACGCGAAATTTCCGTCCGCGAGATGCGCATCAAGTCTGACGGCAGCGCCACCCAGCAGGAGCGCCAGCAACTGCGCACCGACCTGGCCGCGCTGAACGGCGACGTCGAACGCATGATCGCCAACAACGTCGTGGTGGCCCCTCCCGGCAGCCCCGGCGGTCCAGGCAACACGCGCGGCATCGACAACCAGGAATACAACATCGGCCAGCGCATCGACGAAGGCGTGCGCACCGGGCACATCAACCCTCGCCAAGCGCGCGACCTGCGCAGCCGCCAGCGCACCTATGAGCGCCACGAGGCGAGCTACAAGTCTGACGGTGTGGTGACGAAACAGGAGCGCCGCCAGCTGCGCGCCGAACTCACCACCTTGCGCGACCGGGTCGAACGCATGATGCGCAACAACCGCCGCGCACAGGGCTAAAGGCTAAGGGCCCGCAGCCCAGGCGATCCAGGTGCTTGCGCCGCAGTCGCCTGAAGCCCGGCACCCCGCTCCCGCAAGGGGGAGGGGCCGGGCTTTTTCACGGCTGTCAGGCGATGAACTTCGATTCGCGCAGCCAGGCGGCCAGGCGTTCGGCAAACACCTTGTAGCCCTCGGTGTTGGCGTGGATCTGGTCCGAGCGCAGCTCGCTGCGCGACAGCACATAAGACCAGCCGCCGGCAAACAGCGGCGTGCCGGTTTCCGCCGCTACATCGGCATACACCTCGTGGTCATTGAGCGAGCCAGTGGCCGCGGCCAGCAGCACGGGCTTGGGCTGTGCGATCAGCACCACCTGCGCGCTGGCGGCTGCCGTTTGCGCAATGCTTTTGAGCGCGGCGCGCGTGCGGTCCAGCGGCATGTTGCGTAAAAAGTCATTGCCGCCTATGGACACCAGCACCAGGCCGGGCGTGTTCTCCTGCAGCAGTGCGGGCAGCCGCGCAAATGCGCCGGCGGCCGTGTCGCCGTTGATGCCGGCGTTCTGCGTGACGTGGCCGGTGAGCTGCTCCAGCTGCTGCGGGTAGCTGCCGCCCGCCGCCGCACCGTAGCCATAGGTCAGCGAATCGCCCAGGCACAGCAGCGTGGCTTCTTTGGCCAGCGTAGTGCCTTTGGGCTTGGCCGATTTGAAGCAGCCCGTGGCCACCAGCATGGCGGAGGCAAGGCTGCCCAGTACGAGATGGCGGCGAAAGGTGTTGTCAGGTGCGTGCATGGCGGGTGGGTGTTGAAAGGGCAGGGGCCTGGCGGCGATTGACTTTAACGGCCCGGCAAAAGCCCGCGCCGGGATGGGTTTAATGCGGGTAAGCCTTCACGGAGGTGACCAACCGAGGCGCCAGGTTTCTTAAGAAAAAAGTGGCTGCAGCCCGCATGCACCATGAACCTTCTGCTCCTGAATCAATAGCAAACCAGTTTTACGCCTGCAGCGGCTGCCCGGCGGCTTTTTCCTCGGCGGCGTGCAATTGTTTGCGGACATAGTCCACATGCTGGCGCAGTGTGTACACCCGGTCAGAAAAATCCAGCGAGAACTTCATGTGGCTGACCTCGTACTCGATCTTGTCGAGCCGGGCCGTGGCCTCGGCCACTTCGGCAGGGCTCAGCGTGCGCGAAGTGATGTCACGCTCCATCTGCAGCAGCACGCCGTAGCGGCGGTACAGCCGGTTCTTTTCCTTGAACTCGAACAGCTTGGGCACGATGCGAAACACCGGGATCGCAATCGCGATGAGCGGCACCAGCACCAGCAACAGGCGCTGCAGCGCATTGGCCGCCCAGTAGGGCATGTATCGCTGCAGGAAAGGCCGGCCGTCCTTGTAATAGCGCGCCGCTTCTTCCGCCAGCGGGAACTCGGTCGCCCGCCCGTTCGGAAACTCGCCCGGGCGGTTCAGCAGTGTGGGGCCGCGGTGCACCTCGCGCGCGGCCTCCAGCAGCAGGTAGGCGAGCGCCGGGTGCAGGTCTTTGTGGATCACCAGGTTGGCGGTGGTGGCCAGCAGCGTGATGTCCTGGCGCGGGCGGTCTTGTGCCGGGTCGACAGAGCCGGCTTTCAGCGTCACCAGCGACAGATAAGGCAGCCGCCGCGTCAGGCCCTCGGCGTGCTCGATGGAGACCAGGTGCACCGCGTCCTGCTTGCCCAGCAGCGCCTGCACCACAGGCGTTTGCGGCGCGCCGATGACGATGAGCGCATCGAGCTTGCCCGCCAGCAGGGCATCGGCAGCAGCCTGCCCGCCTTCGGCCAGCAGCGTGGCGTTGGCGGCGGTTACGCCATAGGCCTGCAACAGCTCCAGCCCCACCTTGCGTGTGCCGCTGCCTTCCGCGCCGACGGCGACCTTCTTGCCCGCCAGCGGGCCCAGCCCTTTGCTCAATGTCCTGGCCAGCGCAGGCGAGGCAAACATCCAGACCGGCTCATAACCCACCACGCCGAGTGAGCGCAGCGGCGTGCTCGACTCGGGCTCCTGCGAATCCAGCTGCAGCAAACCCAGCCCGCCCTGCACAAAACCAATCGGCATGCCCGCGTTCAGCCGCTCCAGGTTTTGCACCGCGCCGGTCGAAGGCTTCAGGTCCAGCATCACGCCGTTGGCCTTGAGGTAGGCCTGGTACTTCAGTGCAAACTGGTGCGCTGCTCCCTCCGCGGCCCCGGTCGTCATCTCGACCCGCCCCGGCGGCGCCGGAAGAATCGAGCGCGAAAACATCGACAGCAAAAGCGCCAGGCCAGCAATGATGGCCACCGCAAGGAAGAAGGTCTGCTTGCGGCTCAGGGAGGGGATGATCAGCATGGGTGCAGTCTACCCACAGAGGGCGGGGCGCGAAAGCGGGGTGCGCGGATATGCTTGAAGGCTCGGAGAAAGAAAAGGGACAAGGCAAAACATGGACGCATCGACCGAAACGCGAATCGAAAGTCGAACAGAGACGTGGATCAAGTGGACCATCGTGGCGCTGCTCTGTGTGGTGCTGGTGTTGGGCGCCCTCAACTTCAACCGCATACCCACCTATCGCGCTTGGGTGACTGAAACGTCTCCCGAGGTGTCGATGCGCTACGCCCAGCTATCGGGGCAGATGGACGAGACCGCCCTGCGCAAACACTTTGAAGGCCTTGCGCTGCAGTGCTACAACGAGCCCGACCAGCCGGGCAGGGTGGCAGAGAGGATTTGCTGGGCAGGCATCGACAAGGCCGATGGCGGCGCTGCGCTGACGTTGGCCGCCTTTCTCAACAAGGGCCGGCTGACTTCTGTGGTGGTGCATGTGCCGTGGTGGGTGCACGGCACATGGCGTGGCCGCCTGGTGGCGCAATACGGCAAGGCCAACCGGGCGGGTTTTGTTTCAGTGTTGGGTGGGCCGGTATTGCGTTGGACTTTGCCCAACGGCACGCTGGAGTACAACCGCGACCAAAGCTGGAACCCGCTGGAGTGGAGTGCTGTTTTCTGGACGGCGCGCGCTGGCGACGCCAAAGCCGGTACGCCCTAGAGCCCTCAGGCGCGCGGACTCATCGCAAATTCGCCTGCACCCATCGCACGATATCGGCCGCCCCCATCGCGCCGGCCTGGCGCGCGACTTCGCGGCCGTTCTTGAACAGGGCCAGGGTCGGGATGCTGCGGATGTTGAAACGCGCGCCCAGGTTGGGTACGGCTTCGGTATCGACCTTGGCCACGCGCACATGCGGCTCAAGTTGTGCGGCGGCTTGCTCGTAGGCCGGGGCCATCTGGCGGCAGGGGCCGCACCATGGGGCCCAAAAGTCGACCAGCACCGGGATCTGGTTGCGGGTGATGTGTTTGTCGAATGCGGCTTCATCGAGTGCGGTGGAATGGGCGACGAAAAGCGCTTTCTTGCAGCTGCCGCAGGTCGGGTCGCTGCCGAGCTGGTCGGTGCGGACGCGGTTGGTGGTGTGGCAATGCGGGCAGACGATGTGGAGCGGGTCGGACATAAAAGGTATTTTGAGGGCGGAGGCGGGGTTTTCAAGCATTGGCGCTTTGGTAAAGGCCCTGCAAAGCCGGCGTAAAAGAAGCAGAACGGGTGCTTTGCCTACGTGTGTGGGCCTTTCGCGGGGGAACAATCGAGGCTCTCCACAACGAAAGGACCCCATGAAAACAAAAACATTGATGATGACCGCCCTGGCCGCGGTGTCGCTCGCCTTCGGCGGGCTGGCGATGGCCAAGGATCACGGTGATGACCACGGACATGGGCATAAACATAAAAAAGCCAAACACCACCGTCACGGCCCGCCGCCCCACGCGCAGGCCGGCGGCCGCGGTGCGGGCCCTGACCACAATTTTTACCGCGGCGGCAAGTTGCCTGTTCAGTACCGCGACAAGGGGTATTGGGTCAACGACTGGCGCGGCCACCGCCTGAGCGCGCCGCCCCCCGGCTACCACTGGGTGCAGACCGGCGGTGACTATGTGCTGGTGGCCGACAGCACCAACATCATCTTCCAGATCAACCTGGGCCAGTAAACTGGCCGGCAGGTTTGCACCGGCCACTCGAAAAGCCGCCCGACCGGGCGGCTTTTTTGTGGGCCACAGCCAGGCACCCTGCGACCGCTTACAAATCAAACGCGAAGAAACAGCGGCAGCCGCGCCGTTTGGCCGAAACTGTCAAAAGACAGATCCCGCCCGTTTCAGATATGCAAAGGAGTACCGAGTTTTGACATCGCCATCGACACACCACCGAGGCGCCCGCCGCGCAGGCCTGTTGGTCGTTTTAGGAATGGCCGGTTTGCTTGCGGCCTGCGGCAGCGGCGTGAAAACGTTTCCGCTGCAGGAAAAGTTCGGCTCCACCGCCACCTATTCACGCCTGTTTGACGCCACCGCAGAACAAACCTGCGAAGCCTCACGCCGTGCCTTGCTGAGCCAGGGCTACATCATCAACACGGCCCGCAAAGACCTGGTCGAAGGCCAGAAGAGTTTCCAGCCTGAGGCCGAGTCGCACCTGCAAATGGTGATCCGCGTGGTGTGCGCGCCCGAAAGCGCCGACGGCAAGGTCAGCCTGGGTTTTGTCACGGCGCTGCAAGACAGCTACCAGCTCAAAAAGAGCAACAACTCCGCCAGCCTGGGCGTGGGCGCCATCGGTTCGGTGTCTTTGCCCTTCACCTCCAGCAACGAGTCGATGGTGAAAGTGGGCAGCGTCACGATTTCGTCGGACGAGTTCTATGACGGCTTCTTTGAGCTGGTGGGCCGATACCTGGCAACGGTTGACGACTTGCCGCCGGAGGCGAAGTAGGCGCTGTCTGACCGCGGCAAACACATCCTGATACCCCGGTATGCCGCGAGGTAAACAAGGGGTAAAGCAAGGGTTGAAGCGCGCCGGCGTTACACCTTTATTGCTTCGCCATTACGCGTTCAATACGCCGTCTTTACGTTGGCGGCTCACGATGAAATCACTGAAGCACAAGCCATCCCGGCGGGTGTTTCGGAATGAGCAAAGGAGCCACCATGAAATCGAAATTCCTGACCGCATCGATGATCGCCGCCGCCCTGGCAGCCGGTTTTGCCGCCGCACCCGCGATGGCGCAGCCCGGCCCCTACACGATCTATGCGCCCGGCGCACCACGCCAGGTGCAAACGCCCGGCATCGACAACGCCCAGCAAGCTGTCAGCAACCGCATCCAGGAGGGCTTGCAGTCCGGCCGCATCACGCCCTCTGAAGCGCGCGATCTGTACCGCCGCGACCGCGACATCCAGAACCGCGAGGCTGCCTACAAATCAGACGGCCGCGTCACGCCGCAAGAGCGCCAGCAACTGCGCGCCGACATGGCCAACCTGAGCGCCGAAGTCGAACGCGCCATTGCCAACAACCGCAATGTGCCCGTTGCGCAGCAAGGCGGCAGGCTGGGCGCCATTGACAGCCAGGAATTCGCCATCAGCCAGCGCATTGACGAAGGCGTGCGCACCCACCGCCTGAGCCTGCAGGAGGCAGGGCGCTTGCAGCAGCGCGAGCAGGCCATTGAGCGCCGCGAGGCCGCCTACCGCGCCGACGGCATCGTGACGCAGCAGGAGCGCCGCCAGCTGCGTGCGGAACTCACTGACTTGCGTAATGAAGTTGAGCGCCTGATCAATCCGCGCGGCTAAATCTTCAGCCCGGTTGAAGGCCTCACAGCCTTCATGAAAAAACCCCGGTCAGCGCATGGCGCTGGCCGGGGTTTTTGTTTTCAGCGCGGGGCTTGATCGAATCGATCAGGCGGCCTTGCGGCGCTGGCTGAAAGCCGTGCTGCGCTTGGTGGCGGGCTTGTCGCTACCGGCAATCTTGCTGGCCAACTGGGCCGTCTTTTCTTCGATCTGCGCGGCCAGCTTGCTCAGTGCCAATGCGCCGGGGGCGGTGGCCTGGGCAATGGTGTTCAGCGTGGTCACGCCGGTTTTTTCTTCAAACAGGCTGGCATTGGCGGCTGCGCGTTCCACGCCGGCTTCTGCCACCTTCACGAGCTGGCTCACCACTTGCTGTGCGCCGTTGGTCGTGAGGATCAGGCCCTTGGTGTAGTAGGCGCTGAAGGCGGCTTGTGCGGCCGATGCGTTCTTCGCGGTTTCAGCCGTCAGCTCGGTGCGCGACTGCTTCAGGGCCTTGTTCCAGCGCTGCTCCAGCAAGGTCACCACGCGCTCGCCGCCGGCGCGGTAGGCGTCGATGACGTGTTGGGCGGTCTTGCCGTAAGACTCGATCAGGTCGCTGGCAACGGTAGAGAGGTTCTTGGCGGTCATGGTGATTCCTTCAATGTTGGTTGAACAATGATTCATCTTCCCGCTTTTTGCTAGTGAGTGCGACCTAGTGGAGTAGAGAGGGGTGCCCAGACTGGACCCCGTTCGCTATTGTTTTGATAGCTGTGGGCCAAGGCGGTGCCTTGGCTTCAGGCACTTTTTGCTTGAATTTCCGGGATTCTGGCTCAGGCGTCCAGAAACAGCGCCGGGTCCACCATGGTGCGGTTCAGCATCACGCCCCAATGCAGGTGCGGCCCCGTCACACGCCCGGTGGCACCCACGGCGCCCAGGCGTTCGCCGGTTTTCAGCACGTCGCCGTGCTTCACGTCGATGGCGCTCAGGTGGCACATCATGCCCAGCAGCCCGCCGCCGTGGTCCAGCCAGACGGTGTTGCCGTTGAAGAAATAGTCGCCGGTGTCGATCACCCGCGCAGGCAGCGGCGCCACCACCGGCGTGCCGGTGCCGGCCGCGATGTCCATGCCGCTGTGCGGGTTGCGCGGCTGGCCGTTAAAGATGCGCCGCAGCCCGAACGAGCTGGAGCGGCGCCCCGGCGTCGGGGCCAGCATACGCAAGGAGGCGGCGCGCGGCGGCTCCGTCAGGGTCGCCATCACCAGCGCCTGGTGGGCGCGCTCGCGCTCATAGCGCGCCTGGTTTTCGGGGGAAAGGTCAACGGTGCGCGGCTCTACCTTCAGCCGCTGCTCGCTGTAGCGTTTGGCGGCGATGGTGTAGGGCACGGTGCGCCGGCCGCCGGCGGTTTCTACCGCGATGCTGGCTTCGCCCGGCTCGGCCGCGAGCGCAATGCCAACGATAGCTGTCCACCCGCTTGCATCGCCCACCACCAGCACAGGCACATCACCGGCATACGCGGCAGGCCGCTCGGCAGCTGGGCCCAAAGACAGGCGCGCCACGCCGCCGGGCACCTGCAGCGCCCTGGGCCAGACATTCAGCGGTGCTGCGCTGGTTGCCGCGGCAAGGTGCGATACGGGAAGAGCCAACAATCCCAAGCCGCCTAACAGCGCAGAGCGGCGGGTGAACTGCGAAGAGGGCGAAGAAGGGCTTGAAGCGGGCGAGAGGGAAGGGTGCAAATCAAAAGCAAACATGGCGCCCATTATTGCGGCGTCAGCGTGATCTTTCCGTCTTTCACATAGTCGTCAAACTGGATGCGCGGAATCGCCGTCACTGAGGCCACGCCGTCGCCGGCATCCCAGCTCAGCGTGGCGCTGTCGGGCTCCAGCGCAACTTCGACCCGCGTATCGCGGGGGATTTCAATCGGGGCACCGTCACCCGGTGTGTAAGTCACGTCACCGGTAATTTTGGCGAACTGGGGCATGGCTGTCTCCTGCTGGGTTGGACGAGGTGGGCTGTAAACCCGTACATCTTTATTTGACACGCTGCACGGGGAAATCCGTGTAGGCGAACTTCACTTTGAGGGGTGTTTTGGCCCGGCGCCGGTGATGGGCTTGCGCTCTGCAGGGGAATTTGGCCTGCTTGCAATGGCTGGCCGCTTGCTTCAAATCGTTTCAAATTCGTGCAACCAAATTGTTGCATTATCAGGTTGGCCTGTGCATAATTCATGCAACCAGGAGATTGCATATGACTTCATCCACTGACCGTATTGAGCGCAGCATCTTGATCAACGCCCCCGTGTCGCGGGTCTGGCGCGCATTGACCAATGCCGAAGAATTCGGCGGCTGGTTTGGTGTGGCGCTCAAAGGCAAACACTTCGTCGCCGGCCAGCAGGTGCAGGGCCAGATCACCATTGAGGGCTACCAGCACGTGACGTTTGAGGCGCTGGTCGAACGCATTGAGCCGGAAAAACTGTTTTCCTACCGCTGGCACCCCTACGCGGTTGACCCGGCCATCGACTATTCAAAAGAGCCGACCACACTGGTCGAGTTCACGCTGAAAGACACCGGCAAAGGCACACTGCTCACCGTGGTCGAATCGGGCTTTGACAAGATCCCCGTGGCCCGCCGCGCCGAAGCCATCCGCATGAACACCGGCGGCTGGGAAGGCCAGATGGACAATATCCAGGCATATGTCAGCACGCACTAAACCTTCTGAAGCCTTGAAGCCCCAGCCCGGCCCCGCGGGCGTCTTCGCCGCGCTTGGCGACGAAACCCGCCTGCGCCTGGTGGCCGTGCTCTGCGTGGGCGGGGCCGTGTCCATCGCCCAGCTCACCTCCACCACCGACATCACCCGCCAGGCCGTCACCAAACATTTGCATGTGCTGGCCGACGCCGGGCTGGTGCATCACGTCAAGGTAGGGCGAGAGCGCCTGTGGCAGTTTGACCCGCAGCAGCTCGACGAAGCCCGCCGCTCACTGGACTTGATTGCCCAGCAGTGGGACCAGGCCCTGGGCCGGTTGAAAGCCTCGCTCGAGGCAGAGGCGTAGTCGCTGCAGGAGAAGTCACATGGCCCAGCACAAGATTTTCACGATGCCGTTTGCCAGGGTCTACCCGATGCTGGTGCAAAAAGCCGAACGCAAAGGCCGCAGCAAAGAAGAAGTCGACCAGATCATTCGCTGGCTGACGGGCTACACCCAAAAGGCGCTGGACAGTCAAATCGAAAAGCAAAACGATTTCGAAACGTTCTTTGCCCAGGCCCCGGCCATGCACCCCAATACGTCGCTGATCAAAGGCGTGGTGTGCGGCATCCGCGTAGAAGAAGTCGAAGACCCGCTGATGCAAAAAATCCGCTGGTTGGACAAGCTGATCGACGAGCTTGCCAAAGGAAAGGCGATGGAGAAGATTCTGCGGCAGTAGGCCAACTGATGTGCCCCAATCCATCCACCTCAACCCGTTTGCCCCCGAATCCTTGCGCTGCGATCCATTTGCCCCCAATCCGTTCGCCCTGAGCTTGTCGAAGGGTTTGCCTCCGTTCGCCCCAGTCCGTTCGCCCTGAGGTATCGAAGGGCCTGCACGCGCACAGGTACAGGCAAACGCCTCAACGGGTTTCGGCCTGCTCTTCCACCTCACGCCACACGCCCTGCGCCAGGCCGTGCAGCGCATAGGGCCCGATGGACGAACGAATCAGCCGCAAGGTCGGGTAGCCCACGGCGGCAGTCATGCGCCGCACCTGCCGGTTGCGACCTTCACGAATGCCCAGTTGCAGCCACGTTGTAGGAATGGCCTTGCGCACGCGAACAGGCGGCTCGCGCTCCCACAGGCCCGGCGGCGCGTCGATCAGCCCGGCGCTGGCCGGGCGTGTCATGCCATCGTTGAGTTCAACGCCCTGTCGCAATGCGGCCAACGCCGCCTCGTCCGGTACACCTTCCACCTGCACCCAGTAGGTCTTCTCCATCTTGAAGCGCGGGTCGCTGATGCGCGCCTGCAGCGCGCCGTCGCTCGTCAGCAGCAACAAGCCCTCGCTGTCCGCATCCAGCCGGCCGGCAACATACACATCTGGCAAGGCAATAAAGTCCTTGAGCCCACGCCAGCGGCCCTCAGCCGTGAACTGGCTCAGCACGCCATACGGCTTGTTAAAACAGATCAGGCGCGGCGGCATGCCGGCAAGCGGCAGTGGGGAGTCGGCAAAGGGCATGGGCTGATGGTACGCCCACGAGTGACGCAGTTACTGGCGTGACTGCTGCGGTGACCTGCCCCAGACCAGCAGCAGGTTGTTGGCCGGCATGGCGTGCCGGGCAAGCAACTGCAAGCCGGCGCGCTCCGCTTCCTGCGCCACATCTTCCTTGCGCCGGATGCCCCACGACGGATCTTGCATGCGCAGACTTTGGTCGAAGGAGAGATTGCCTTCCGACGTAGGTACGCCGTCTTCCAGATAAGGCCCATAAGTCACCAGCACGCCACCCGGCGCCAGGTGCCGAGCGGCGCCCTGCATCAACGCAGCGCAAGTCGCCCAGGGCGAGATGTGCAGCATGTTGGCGCAGTAGATCAGGTCGAACTGTTCAGTTGCCGGTAGCCACTCGGGCGCCATCACGTCGAACACCAGGGGAGGGCGCACATTGCTCAAACCCTGATCGGCTACGTGGGCAGAGATGGACTCCATGGAGGCAGACATCGCATCCGTAGGCTGCCATGTCCATTGCGGAAGTGCTGCGGCGAACCACGCGACGTGCTGGCCTGTGCCTGAGGCGATCTCCAGCGCGATGCCGCGTTCAGGCAAGACTTCGCGCAGGACATCGAGGATGGGCCGCTTATTGCGGTCTGCTGCGGGGCTGAATGGTGTAAACATTTGATCAAACTACGTTCTGGTGAAGGCAGTTAAAGCAATTTGATTTAGTTGACGGTCTAGCGATGAAAACTGAAGTAAGGGTTCTAGATACCAAGCTCAGGCGGTCTGGCGCCTTAACCTGTCCGAAAGATCGTTCATCAGAATGGTGACCTGTTGGAGCGTTTGAGTGCTCAATGTGGGCGCGCTTTTATCCCGTACCTTTTGTAGGAACTGACGAGCGGGGAGGACTTTATCGCGTCGAGTATCTTTCATGAATACAGAGTTTTTTTGACTTATTTCCGCTGGATCTACGCCAACTATTGAGGCGAATTCATCTTTGGAAAAGACATCTTCAATTGAGCCCTCAACATTTACCGTAAGCAGCCAGTCTTTTGATATGGCCGCCCAGTCTTTTTTGACTGACTTCTTTCCATCCTTGAACGCTTGATCATTGTCGTAAAGATAAATTACTCGACACCCCCACCCCTGAAGAATGGTTCCAATTTTTGGCATGTTCCCCGCGCAACCGCCAGATATGAAGTTGGCACTCAAAGCGCCTGTAAGCTCTTTCAATGCCGTTAGATAGAAATAGTCGGATGGTCCTTCTACAACTATGTTGTCGACTTGATTAGCACCCACAATGCCCTGATTTAACTCTAGTCCAATCGCCGTGAGTATGGGTGTTAGCGTTTCTTTGTCCGAGACGGCGTGAATTTTGTTCTCGACAAAGGTTCCGCGGTCGTCGCTCTTCTGGACAAGACGTATGCGATCTAGCTTCTCCGGTTCAATAAGGTAGGGCGAATGAGTTGAAAGCAATACCTGGCGCAATTGACTTGAGTCTTCAAGGTGCGTCAACACATCTCGTTGTGCTGTGGCGTGCAAGTACAACCCTGGCTCATCAATGAGGATGATATTTGGCACATCGCTGCGAGCTCTCGCTGAAACTCGAATGTAAAAAGCTAAATGCCACCGCCGACCTTGGCTACGCAGCTCGGGCGGGTAGAACTGCCCCTTCTCTTCAATCCAAAAGTCCAGAGTGTTGTTGTCCCAGTCAACCGAAAGTTTGGATAGATCTTGCGTCCAAAACTGACTAAAGTCCTTGTTTAGTGCGATGTTTAAAAGATGCTTGTGCTGTTTCTTTGCGCTGCGATTCTCGCCTGTGATCATTTCCACATCGATATCACTCATCGCAGATAAATCAGCAATCCACTTGTTCGTCTTGAGCTCGGTAAGCGGTATTTCGTTGGGAAAAATATCGTCGAAAGCACTAAACAAAACGAAGTTCGGGATTTTCTTCAGAAGTTGAACCGAAAACTCATTGAGCGCTGTGGTTGTGAGCTCTGCATGGTGGATGGTGTGAACTTTCAAAGCGTTCAATTTTCCGAGGAACTGTTCTTTCTCATCGGGCGGCAGCTCAGCAAGCCAAGGAAGAACCGCGGCCTTGTATTTATCAATTTCGGCAATCGAATCCTCAGCATTTTTGTTTTTTACATCAAGCTTGGGAAGTGAATGTTTGGCGATTGCTTGATGAGTAGCTAAAGAATTAACTACTGTTAAAAATGAGGAAAGCAACGTGAGAAGCTCGGGTGGCTTTTCATTTGGAATTTTTGATAGGAACTCACTGAAAATCTCGTACTCATCGGGATAAGTTTTAGTTATATCTATTTGCTCAACTTCGCTAAGTTGTTCAATAAATTTCTCTTGAGCTAGCTTGTCAAGCTTAAGTGTTCCAACTATCGCAACTATGAATGCTTTGGGTACGTCAAACGCGAGTTCAATTGATGGTTTCGCGGTCGGATCGGTAATTGGAATAGCTTTTAAACGAATTTTCGATCCGTAGTTGAAGTCTTCCAACGCTTCCAAGATAGAGCTTTTACCAGCTTCATTTTTTCCGGCAAAAATCGTCACGGTTCCGGTGGGGTAGCAGTCGCCCGTATCAACAATTGATTTGTAGTTTCGGATGCGAAATCTTGCTAGTTTCATTTGTCCCTCCATGATGTTTTTGATGCCAACTTAACTTTCCATCGGAAATGCGAAAGCAGTTTCTGGTTTAGTGAGTCATTAAATTCAGTGTTACTGGATTGGACGCTGTTTTTGCAAAACTGTCGCGGTGAAAAAGCCCAACGGCGCGTTTTGATGGCTGGGCCGCAAAGCCGACCTTCCAGTATTTAACGCCTGCCGTGGCGTCTTTAGAGAGGGTTGGCGGCAGCGCATTGAGCCTGCGCGGCCTGGACGCCGTGCTTGATGGCTGATTAAAAAAAGTCATCGGCGGCGCCGAGCTCGGCGCGCACGAATGGCGGCCGGTGCAAATAGAGGATTTGCCACGCCCCACAAGCACCGCCACCAGAGCTCTACTGAATCCCTTTGGGGTCAGAGACCTGGTGCACATATGGGTATTTGGGTTGTTACTTACTGAACGAGTCTTTCATACCAGTCACCCGATTGAACACGGCTTTACCCGCAGAGTGATCAACCAGGTCAGTCACAAAGTACCCATGCCGCTCAAACTGAAAGCGCGTACCGGCAGGCACATTCGTCAGTGATGGCTCGACATAAGCGGTCACGGTCTTCAGGCTGTCTGCATTCAGCTCATCCAGAAAGTCTTTGTCACCGGTGCCGGGGTGCTCAACGCTGAACAGGCGGTCATAGAGTCGCACTTCGGCTTGCACTGCGTCGTTCACACCCACCCAGGTGATCACACCCTTGACCTTGATCGCGTCTGAGCCGGGGGTGCCGCTCTTGGTGTCGGGGATCAGCGTGGCGTGTACTTCGGTGACTTTGCCGCTGGCGTCTTTCACTGCGCCTGTGCATTCGATGACGTGGCCGTATTTGAGGCGCACCTTGCTGCCGGCGATGGCTTGTTTGCTGGCGTTGGTGTGGGGCGGGAAGAGGCGGAAGAAGCCTTTGGGTGGCACTTCTTCGTAGTCGGTGCGTTCAATCCAGACTTCCTTGCCGATCTTGAACTGGCGTTTGCCCATTTCTTCGTGGTGCGGGTGTACAGGCGCCGAGCAATCATCGAGCTTGCCTGCGCCCATGACTTCGTCCCAATTGGTCAGCACCAGCTTGACGGGGTCGAGCACGGCCATGGCGCGCGGGGCGATAGGGTCCAGCGTGTCGCGCAGCGAGCCTTCGAGCGTGCTGTAGTCGATCCAGCTGTCGCTCTTGGTGACGCCAATGCGTTCGGCAAAGAGTTGAATCGCTTCGGGCGTGTAGCCGCGGCGGCGCAGGCCGACGATGGTGGGCATGCGGGGGTCGTCCCAGCCGCTGACGCGCTTTTCGTTCACCAGCTGGGCCAGCTTGCGTTTGCTGGTGAGCACGTAGGTGAGGTTCAGGCGCGCAAATTCGTACTGGCGCGGGTGCGGCGTGGCGATCAGCTTGCCTTCGGCCAGGCGGTCGAGCAGCCAGTCGTAAAACGGGCGCTGGTCTTCAAACTCCAGCGTGCAGATGCTGTGGGTGATTTGCTCCAGCGCGTCTTCCACCGGGTGGGCAAAGGTGTACATCGGGTAGATGCACCATTTGTCGCCGGTGTTGTGGTGGTGGGCGCGGCGTATGCGGTAGATGGCCGGGTCGCGCATGTTGATGTTGGGCGAGCCCATGTCGATTTTGGCGCGCAGCACGGCGGCGCCGTCGGCGAGTTTGCCGTCGCGCATTTCGCGAAAGCGCGCCAGGTTTTCAGCGACGGTGCGGCCGCGGAAGGGGCTGTTGGTGCCGGGGTGGCCGAAGTCGCCGCGGTTGTGGCGCATTTCTTCGGCGCTTTGCTCGTCAACGTAGGCGTTGCCGCTTTCGATCAGGTACTCGGCTGCGCGGTACATGAAGTCGAAGTAGTCGCTGGCCTGGTAGAGGTTGTTTTCTTCGCCGGTGGCGCCCTTGTTGTGCCAGTCAAAGCCCAGCCACTGCACGGCGTCTTTGATGGAGTCGACGTATTCGGTGTCTTCTTTTTCAGGGTTGGTGTCGTCAAAGCGCAGGTGGCACACACCGTCATAGTCGCGCGCCAGGCCGAAGTTCAGGCAAATGCTCTTGGCATGGCCCACATGCAGGTAACCGTTGGGTTCGGGCGGAAAGCGCAGGCGCACCTTGGCGGGGTCGGGCTGGCCGCCAGCGTGGTGGGCGGCGTCCCCGGGGCTGCCGCCCCAGCGGCGGCTGGCATAAGTACCTTCAGCCAGGTCTTTTTCGATGATCTGGCGCAGGAAGTTGCTGGGTTTGTGGGTTTCTTTGTCGGCGGGGGCGGCTTTGGAGGGGACAGGGGTGGTCATCAGGGGATTTTAGGGGGTTACGTTTGGCTACGCTCTTCACTGTGCATCCGGTACGCCGTTACCGGAGTGCTGCGTTTAATAAGCATATGGGCTTTTCCTGCCCTTCCTACCTTTCTTAAGGAGAACCATCATGAAGACAGCAATCAAGGCAAACCGCTCCGTCGCCGTGTTTGGCGCCGCAGCCGCGCTGGCCCTGGCCGCCTTTGGCTTTGCCGGTGCTGCCCAGGCCCGCGACAACGTGACCTTTTCCGTGGGCGTCGGCGTTCCTGGTGTGCAGGTCGGGGTGACCAATGCCTACCCGGTGTACCAGCAACCCGTGTATGTGCAGCCCGCCCCCGTGTATTACCAGCCTGCGCCTGTGTACTACCCGCGTCCTGTGTATGTGAGGCCCGCGCCCGTGTACTATGCGCCGCCCCCTGTGTACTACGGCCCGCGCGGCTATTACGGGCCGCGCCCCGTGTATTACCAGCGGCCGGGCTGGCGCCATGGCCACGGTCACGGCCATCGTTAAGGCCTGCTGACCGGCAGCTTGCCTCCCATCAAAAAAGCCCGCTTCGTGCGGGCTTTTTTTGTGGGTGAAAGCAAACCGCCCAGACGCGGTCACTGACCATCAGGCGGCCGGGCGCCAGAACAGGTAGTCGGCCTCGTACGTCACCCATCTGCGCATTCCCAAGCCTGCGGCGGTGCAGGCCGGGTCGGCGACGACGCCGCCCACCGTTCTGCGGCCCTGGATGTAACTGATGTTGGCCAAGGCGCCCGAGGTGTCTGAAGGCTTGACCATGGCCCGCTGAAGCGGCAGGTTTTGCTGGTTGCCGGGCACTTCAACCAGCTCTTGCGCGGTGACTTTGGAGCCGTCGCTGTGTTCCCAGCGCGCGCGCGTGCCGGGGTAGTACATGACGGTGTTGCCGCTGCTGTCTTGCAATTTCAGGCCCGGCGTCTGCAGCAGCCAGGCGTATTCATAGGGTGAGCGTTTGACGGCCTGGCATTCATACAGCAGGTCGCCACGGCCTTGCGCTTCAAGCACGACGGTGTGGCCTGCCGGCACACGTATGGACTCCGGCAATTCCTGCTGGGCCTGGAGATTCGGCTGGCGCACGCCGCAGGCACTGAGCGCCGCGACAGCCCCGGCGAGCAGGAGCGCCCGTTGAACTGCGCCGAGGGGGAAACGAGGGGCTTTGATGTTCACGGTGGGTTCCAGGTAGCGAGGCGGTGGTGTCAGGCTCAGTAAAACAGCGCAGCCAACCGCAGTCTGTAGGAGGCCGAGGGGAAAGCGTGCGGGGAAACATCGGCATCGGGGACATGCCTGCCGCATGGAGGCAGAAAAGAGAAAAGCCCGCGGCGTGAGCCTGCGGGCTTTGGGTTCCATTGCCACTTGGCAGCAATGGACGGGCGCGCTTTTGAGGGCGCGCCTGGAATGGCCGCCTTAAGAGGCCTTCCAGAAAATGTAGTCAGCCTGGTACGACGTCGTCAGCTTGTCACCCAGGTCGGCTTGCGTGCAGGCCTTGCTCAGGTCCTGGCCGCCTTTGGTCTTGATGCGCTGGATGTAGGTGACGTTTTGCAGCGCGCCGGGTGTAGAGGCTGATGCGCCGGTCGACAATTGCTGCGGCAGGTTGGTGGCGCCCACGCGGGGTGCCAGTGCGACCTGGGTGCCTACGACGCTGGAGCCGTCCATGTGCGTCCAGGTGGCGGGCGGGCCCGAATATTTGACGACGGTTTTGCCGGTGCGGTCCACCAGTTCAGCCTCGGGGCGAACCAGAACCCAGCCAATGGTGCCGGCGGTGGTGGCGTTGGCCTTGCACTCGTAGTGCAGCAGGCCGCTGGCCGTGGTTTCAAGCGCCACAACATGGCCGGGCGGCACGACGATTGACGCGTCGAGCTGGTCCTGGGTGTATTCCTTGGGGAGCGGTGCAACGCCGGAGCAGGCGGTCATCAGCGCGGCGGTGCCGGTAATCATCGCGACCGTGACGGCGGCGCTTTTCGTAACGGCCCAAAGAGTGTTGTGTGTGCTTTTCATGGTGTTCCTCGGTAGTTTCTGTTTTCTGTGTTTTCTGTTGTTGTCAGCAAAGCGTTTCTTCCTGGCTTGCTGTTCCGGGCTGTTTTTCAGCCTCCTGTGCAGTAAATCCCGACGCCGTGAAAACATCTGTAGGACGCCGCGCAGCCCGGCTGCCAGCGCCTTGCCGGACTCGATGCGGGCAAAACCGGCGGGCCGGGATGGCCGCCAGTGCCAAGGCAAACAAAGACGCAAAAAAGCCCACAGAACCGTCCTTGCGGAAAGTCTGTGGGCTTGAAAGCCGGCCCCGCCTAACTTCAGAGCCGGCTGCTCACCCTAGAGGAGAACGGGTGGGGCTTCCCGGTATGCGGCGTATCCGGGAGGGCAGTTGTAGAGAGAATTACATCGCCTTGTAGAAGATGTAGTCGGCCTGGTATTGCACGATCTGCTTGGCGCCCACATTGCCGGCGGCGCAGGCCATGGCGGGTGCAACGCCGCCTTTGGTGTCTACGCGCTGGATGTAGGTCACGCCGCTCATGGCGCCGCTGCCCATGGCAGGGTTGGCCTTGACGAGTTGCGAGGGGATGTTGCCCGTGCCGTTGGGGGCCACGGCGATTTGTGTGGCGGTCAGCTTGGAGCCGTCCATGCTTTCCCAGGTGGCGGGCGGGCCGTAATACTTGCCGACCTGCTTGCCGCTGCGGTCGTTGAGCTTGGCGTCAGGACCGACAAACACCCATTCAAACTGGCCGGCCATGTCTTTTTTGGCGCTGCACTGGTAGGTGATCTCGCCCACGCCGACGGTTTCCATCGCGACCTTGTTGCCGGCGGGCACTTGCACGGCGGCGGGCAGGTTGGCCTGCGAATACATCGGTTTCATGGGGGCCATGCTGCCGCAGGCGGCGAGCAGGGATACGAACAGCACTGAAGCTGAGGCGGTAGCAGTACGTAACATCATTTTTTAACTCCTGGTTTTTTATGAACCGGCCAGGGTTGGCCGGCGTTGGGCTAGGGCGGCCGGCCGTTGTTGTTGACGGTGTGGCGCGGAGCGTCCTGTTGCTAGTACGCGGCGGGCTTTGCGCTGGATTCAAAAAGCGGATGAGGCCCACGATCGCCCACTGCCTGCATCTGGGGCGTTGCTATCAAATTGGTAGCTGTTAGCCAATGCCCTGCTTGGGCTAGAGGCCGATTTGATGCATAAGTTCGGAAGCCTGTTCCACGGCCCATGCTGACAGTGGAACTGCCCCATTCCGTTCGCCCTGAGGTATCGAAGGGCCGGTGCGCGACGGGGGCAGGCTTCGATACGCCGTCAGGCGTACCCTGTCCTGAGCCTGTCGAAGGGTCAGCCCGAACGGAGAAGGTTGAGCCGAAGGGAGGAGAGGTGAGCCCGGACGGGGGGAACCTTATTGCCCAAACCGAGGGCCTTTAAGGAGAAAGTCTTTCTCCTCAGCCGTATCGATCCGCCCCAGCGCCGCATTGCGGTACGGAAAGCGCCCAAACCGCGCAATGATGTCCCGGTGCTGGTGGGCGAAGTCGATGTTGCTTTGAAAGCGCTGCTTGAGCGAGTCCGGCGCATCGGCCTGCAGCCGGGTAAAACGCGCCACGCATTCATCCTGCAGCGCCATGCTTTCGGCGTGCATCAGCGGCATGTACATGAACACGCGCCCGGCCCAGGGCAGCGCCAGGTCGGCGCCATCGGCCAGTGCCTGCAGCACCAGCTGCTGGGCGCGCGCGTCGCCGGCAAAGGCCTTGCCCTGGCCGCGAAAAACATTGCGGGTGAACTGGTCGAGCAGGATGACCAGCGCCAGGCGGTTGAGCGCAGGCTGCTCCCAGTCTTGCAGGCCGCCGGCGACGGCGGCCTCGACATCGCTGCCGAAGCGTTGGGTGATGTCGGCGTCAAGCTGCGCGCCGCCGCCAAACCAGCGCTTGTTGAGGTCTTCGGTGGGCCACTCCTTGTGCACCCCGTCGCCCAGCCAGAAGTCCAGGACTTCTGCGGGCGCGGCGTGGTGGCGGGAAGGCGGTGTGTGGGGGGAAGGGATGGGCTCGGTCATGACGACCGGGAGCTTAGCCTACCAGCGGTCGGAGCGAAGTTGCAGGTCCCAAACACCCTTGCGCACGGCGTAAACACCCACCACACCGTAACGCTGCTCGCCCACCGAATCCCACTTCATGGAACCGGTAATCGGCGCGTAGCCGTCAAAGGTGCGCAGGGTTTCAGTGATCTTTTCAGGCTTGACCGAGTTGGCGCGCCGCATCGCGCCGGCCAGGATGTACATCGCGTCGTAGGTGTAGTGGCCGCCGTAGGCCGGCTCACGCTTGAAGGTGTCCTGGTACTTGGTCAGGAAGTTTTTGCCGTTGACGAACTCCTTGGCGTCCAGGATGGGCGAGGTGGCGTACAGCCCCTTGACCGTGTCGCTGCCCTTGAGCATGTCGGTCGTCTTGATGGTGTCGCCGCCCAGGATGCTGATCTGCTGGTTGTAGTCGAGCTTCTTGAGGGCTTCAATCAGCGCCAGGATCTGGAAGTCGCCTTGCGTGGACACGACCACCTCGACACCGCCGTCCTTGATCTTGCCGGCCAGCTCGTCAAACTTGGTGGTCTTGTCGTCGGACGAATAGGTGACGACGACTTGTTTGTTGGCTTTTTTCAGCTCGGCGGCGGCACCGGTGGCCAGGCCCTTGCCGTAGGTGGTGCCGTCGTCGACCACAGCGAACTTGGTGGCGTTGAGCTGGTTGGCGGCGAAGGAGCCGATCGCGCGCGCCTGCAGGTTGTCATTGGCAACGAGGCGGAAGGTGGTGGCCAGGCCCAGCTCGGTGAACTTGGGATTGGTCGAGATGGCCAGCTGCGCAATGTTCTTGGCGGCATAGACCGGCGCGGCCGGGATGCTGACGCCCGAATTGAGGTTGCCGATCACGGCGACCACGCCGGCGTCGACGAGTTGCTGCGCGACTTCCACACCGGTTTTCGGGTCGGACCGGTCGTCCATGGCCACGATCTCGATCTTGACCGTCTTGCCCTTGATCTGGAAGCCCTCTTTGTTGATCTCGTCCACGGCCATCTTCACGCCGTTGTGCAAATCCTGGCCCAGCGCGGCGAGGTTGCCCGACAGGGGCTGGGCGACACCGATCTTGATGGTGTCAGGCGGGTTGTCGCAGCCCGAAAGCAGGCTGGCGCCTGCAACAACAGCGACGGTCATGGCGGCCAGGGTATGGCGGCGGGTGGTGGTTTTGGTCATCGTGGAACCTAGGTTGAGTGGTGTAACGGAATGTATGTTTCGCCGCTGTGTCGCGGTAGTGGGTTTCACCTATTTCTGAATGGATGTGCGAGTAGATTAGTTTTACTAATGATTCGCTTTGGTTCGTATTTGCTGCGAATTTTGTTCGTTTGAGTAAAGAAATGCACCAAAACCGTTCACTCCAATCAAAAATGGGCGTGTGCTATCTACTGAGCAAGCACCGCGCCAGCATTTACGATTTGAAACAGGTTTGGAGGGGCAGGCCTCGCTTGGGCCGGCAAATGCGGAGTGCCGCCACGAGGGGCGCCTGAAGTTTCTAAAGGCTTGCCGAGGCCGATGCCGGGATCACATCAAGCCAAGCTGCGTCCACAGCAGCTTGCCCAGGTAACGCTGGGGCAGCAGCGTGAAGACACCCGCAATAAGGCACGCCCCGATGTACAGCCCCTGCATCGCACGCCGGTGGCCGGCGATGTTGCCGCGGCTCAAATGCCAGAACGCGCCGAACAGGCTGAACAGCGTAAAAGGCACGAGGAGGTGGATGGGGGTGTAGCCCGCGATATTGGGAAAGGTGTAGTCGCGGATAAAAAGCGCCGTCACGGCGGTGGCCAGCATCATCGTCACAAACGCATAGCCAAAAGCCCGGTGCAGCCTGGGCCGCTGGGTGCGCCCCTTGCGAGCCCACAGCGCGACAGGCCCGATGACGATGGCGCAGATCGCAGCGGACAAATGGATGGCGATGATCGGAGTGAGTTGCATATTGGCGATGGCTGAATGCAGGTAGCGAATTTTGATGGCTGAGCCCACCCGTGTCCAGAAGCCTGTTTCTGTAGCGCACCGGCCCTTCGATACCTCAGGGCGAACGGGATGGGGAGTTTGAATACCAGCATGAGCCGCGGGGCTGGCTTTGCCAGGTTCGCTTAAGGCTCTCTTCAGGAGCCCGAGGCGATAATCACCGGATCATTTCTGGAGCCATCTTGGACATTGCACTGTTGATCAAAGCCGCCGTCATGGGCATCGTTGAAGGCCTGACTGAATTTCTTCCCATCTCCTCGACAGGCCACCTGATTCTGGCCGGCGCGCTGCTCGGTTTTGACGACGAAAAAGCGAAGGTTTTTGACATTGCGATTCAGACCGGCGCCATCTTTGCCGTGATCCTGGTCTATTGGCAGAAGATCCAGGCCACCGTGGTGGCCCTGCCGAGCGAGAAAAAGGCGCAACAGTTTGTGCTGAATGTGCTCGTCGCCTTTGTGCCGGCGGTGCTGCTGGGCCTGCTCTTCGGCAAGGCCATTAAAGAAAATCTTTTCACCCCGGTGGTGGTCGCCAGCACCTTCATCATCGGCGGCTTCATCATCCTGTGGGCTGAAAAGCGCCAGCAAAACAACCCGGCCGCAGCGCGCATCCAGGAGGTCGACGACATGAGCGTGATGGACGCGGTCAAGGTCGGCCTGGTGCAATGCCTGGCGATGATCCCCGGCACCAGCCGCAGCGGCGCGACCATCATCGGCGGCATGCTGCTGGGGCTGTCGCGCAAGGCCGCGACGGATTTCTCTTTCTTTCTGGCGATGCCCACGCTGATAGGCGCCGGCGTGTACAGCCTCTACAAAGAGCGCGCCCTGCTGTCGATGGCCGATGTGCCCATGTTTGCCGTCGGGCTGGTGTTTTCTTTCCTCAGTGCGTGGCTGTGCGTGCGCTGGCTGCTGCGCTACATCTCGACCAACAGCTTTGTGCCCTTTGCCTGGTACCGCATCGCCTTCGGCATCGTGGTGCTGGCCACGGCGTGGAGCGGCCTGGTGACCTGGGCGGGCTGAGCCTTCATGATGCCGGGCTTGCCTGCTGGCGTGGTGCCTGCCGGGCGCGGTGCAAGCGGTGGAGGTGCAGCCGCTTGAGATCGCCTCGCAAGACGGCAAGCTCCGCATCCCCGCATACTGGTTTGAGAGCGCAGGCAAACAGCCGCGCCCCGTCGTCATCCGCCTGCATGGCTGCGGCGGCGCCCTCGGCAGCAGAGGCAAACTGGCCGACCGGATGGCGCGTCACGCCGATTTGTTTTGCTCAGTGCAATCCCGGCAGCGCTATCTCTACAGGACTTCCGCCCCCAGGTTTCGCGGATAGAACAAGCATGTCGTCACCCGGCCAGCTCAGTTCGCCTAGGACAGCGTTGAGGACCAACTCATCGGGTGCACCCTCCACCAGCAGCACCTTCTCAAAAACGACGACCTGCGATTTCCGGATCTCGAATTTCAACTGAAAGGCCCGCAGTTCGTGGTGAACCCAGACACGGACACGGTGCTTTCCATCTGGACTGATCTTGCGTCCGCGCTTCCACTCCCAGACGTTCTTCAAGTCCTGACGGAGGACTTCGCCTGCGACGTCGAGAAACGGGTCCGCTTCGCATCCGCCGTGTTCGGCAACTTCCTTTACGAGGCCCACAATCAGTCCAAGGAAATAACGCTTCTTGTCGGCGGAGCCAAGAGAAGCGTATTCGCGGATATCAATGTTCGGCAGCGTCCGATGAAGGCCTGCCACTAACTCATATCGCATCGGTTGTGGCGGCCGTAGGTACTCCCCGAGAATGCCCCAGCCGGAGGAAAGTGTCAGTCCGGCCTCACGTACCAGGCGCGCAAAGTGTGCGCACACGCAGCGGGATTCCAGGTCAAACCAGACGTTCTGATCACGCTCGTCGAACCAATTGGTTGTTAGTTGAACTTTGTTGAATTTAGCCATTCCCTGCTCTCAACGGCCAGTTGTCCCAGCTCATATTTTTCTGACTTGGGAGATCTTTTTCTCATTCGACACCACTGCTATTGCAGCCGTGGTGCCGCTATCTTATTCACCGGTCTTGAGTTTTTCCACCAGCTCGGCGTAGCCCGTCATAGCCGCCTCGCGCGCCAGGCCTTTGCGGGCAGCCCAGGCGTCGAATTTGGCGCGGCCGGTCACGTCCATCATGCCGGGGCGCTCGCCGGTGGCGTCGCCCACCGTCGCTTGCTTGTAGAAGGCATACAGCGCCAGCAATTCGTCGTTGCCCGGCGGCTTGGCCAGCGTTTTCACCGCAATGCCTGCGGCTTCAAAAGCGCGCTCGGCCTCACTGGGGCCCGCAGGCGCCACCGGCTCGCCGAAGTGCGCGTCTTCCAGCGCTACGTCGTCGGGGAACCAGCGCGCATCCAGCAAGCGGCCCGAGCGCACCGCAAAGGCGAGCACGCCTTGCGACATCAGCCCACCGGCCGTGAGCGTGGCGGGCACCACGGCCACACCGGCGTTGAACACCGGCTGGCCAAAGGCGGTAAAACGCACCGCGCCGGCCCAGGGCAGCATGGCCTGCAGGCCCTTGTTGCCGCGGTAGACGCCGCTGGCGCGGTTGGCGCCGGGCTGGAACCACGCCATGTCGGACGAGCCTTTGGCAAAGATGCCGGTGAAGTCGCCGGCTTCGAGTGAACTGCGCAGCGCTTGCGCAAACGCGCTGAGTGCGTCGGCGCTCATCTTCGGGTCGTCCACCGCCATGCCCAGCGATGCCGCGCTGCTGGCGCCGAAAAATTCGAGCACATTGCGCGCGACCTGTTCGCGATCGTTGTCCACGCAAATCATGTGATAGCTGTTTTCCAGCACCACCATGCGCGCCTTGGCGCCGCCGATCTGCTCGACCAGGTAGTTGGCCGAGTTCAGGCTGGTGAGCTCGTCTTCGCGCGCGTGGATCACCAGCGTTTCGCTGGCCATGTCTTTGAGGCCCGTCATCACCCAGCCGCGCAGGCGGTCTACCTGGCGCACGCAGGCCAGCGGCACCCAGCGGTAATGAAAGTTTTCACCACGCGCGAACTTGGCTTTGACGATGGCGCGCAGCTGCTCGTTCTTGATGCCGAAGGGGTCTTCTTCCTCGACCTTCATGCGTGCCTGCACGCCCGGCACGTAATAGATCAGGTGGCGCAGCGGCGTGTACCAGGCGGTGGCCCAGCCGTCGATATAGATGGGCGGCGCCAGCGCGATCAGCTTGCCGCGTGTGTGCTTTTGCCGCTTGGCCAGCTCGGTGGCCAGCAGCGCGCCCATGCACATGCCCATGATGTGGAAGTTGTCGTGCAGGGCAGCCACCTCGTGGTACTTGGCGGTCACGGCTTCCATCCATTGCTCGGCGGTCACATTGACCAGGTCTTCCGGCGTGGTGCCGTGGCCGGGCAGGGTGAGCGAATGCGTCACGAAGCCGGCGTTTTTCAGCCGCTTGTGCATGGAGCCCAGGTCGTACTGCGTGCCGCCCAGGCCGTGGATGAGGAAAACAGCCGGCGTGCTTTTGTCAGCCGCCGGGACGGGGCCCGCTGCATGCGCCGGGGGCGCCGCGGCGGCTGGAGTGCTGGTTGTTGCCTCTGCCACGTCAGGCCTCGACTTCCAGCAATGCGGCGACCTGTTCGACCTGGCCGTCGGCGCCGCGCACGCTTGAAAGGCGTGCGCTCACGCTGGCGACGCGTCCGTCGGCCCAGCGCAAGGTGTTTTTCCACAGCACATGGTCGCGCTGGCCCTGCGTCAGGTCGCGCCAGTCGGCTTGCAGTGCGGGCTGCTCCTGCGGGTCTGTGTGGGCGATGAAATCCTGCACGGTCAGCAAGACCTTGGCGTTGGTGCGCAGCAGCTCGCTCGCGCCTTCGCCCCACGCGGCTGCGCCGGTTTTTGCGTCAAAGTTGGCGACCACCGTGCGGGTGGAGTCCAGCACCTGGCGGTAGCGCGTGCGCCAGTCTTGCGCCTGGGCCAGGGCCTGCGCGGCGGCGGCGCCCAAGGCGTTGACCACACCGACCAGCAGCGCCATCACGGCGACATAACCCTGGATCTCAATCACGGCCTCGCCGGGAAAGCCTTCCACCTCGGCAAACGGGCCGCCGCCGGCGTTGGTCCAGCCGATCAGGGCGAGTGCGCCTATGAGCGTGGCCACCGTGGCGCCGCGCTCCTTCCAGAGGATGGCCGTCACCACCATGAAGGGCAGCGGCAAATAGGTGAGGGTGGGGCCCAGCGACGCGCTGAAGCGGTCTGACACATCGGCCGAGAAGATCAGCGCCGCCACCACAAAGAACAGCAGGAAAGTGCCGGCGCCCGCCAGGAACTGGCTGGTGGCCATGCCGCCCGAGCGCTTGACCTTGAAGCCGGCCAGCGAGGTAACCAGCGGCGCGATCAGCAAGATGCCGACAAAAGTGGTGGTGGCCCACACGCGCCATTCCACCGCGATCGCGATGGGCTGGGGCAAGGCCCAGGTCCAGAGCATCACGCCGATGCTGGCGCCCAGCGCGGAGGTCAGCAGCGCGCCCAGCAAGACGCCCGCATAGGCCTTGCCCGGCTCCATGCTGCCGTCCGGCCCGGTGCTGCGAAGCAGGCGCGCCACCCATGCGCCCAGGCTGGCGGCCACGGCCTCGTTGATGCCAAACGCCAGCGCCGGCAGCACGGCCAGGCCGTCGAGCAAACCCAGCACCGTGGCTGCCAGCCCGGCGCCGGCCAGCACGGCAGGGCGCTTGGGCGGCTTGACGGCCAGCAGCGCGCCGAAGGTGACGCCTGTGGCCAGCCAGACAGACGAACTCAGCGTCATCGCATCGCCCATGCTTTGCGACAGCACGGCCGCGACGGCCCAGGCAAGAAAGGTGACGCCGGCGGTGACGGCAAAAGACAAGGCCATGGGAATCCTCCTCGAAGAGTGGCGGGCCGTTAAGAGTCGGGCGCCGGTGGTTTTGGCTTAGTTTAGCCAAGGCGGCAGTTTCGTGGCCCTACTGTTAGTTCGCAAAGAATTCTTAACCCAGCATGAGCCGTGGAACCGGCTTTGCCGGGCCACAGGCGGGCGGCCCCCCGGGGGCAGGAAGCTACACGACGTGAGCGACCGTGGGGCGTACATCCCTCCGTGGAACCGGCTTTGCCGGGCCACAGGCGGGCGGCCCCCCGGGGGCAGGAAGCTACACGACGTGAGCGACCGTGGGGGCTTATTAATATCTATAATATGGACACGTATCCACAATATGGACAAATCAAGATGCCAGTCGACTCCCCCGACCAGACACCGCTGATGCCCTACCAATACCCGAACCCGCCCGACGCGCGGCCGGAGATCGTGGTGCAGCACGCCATCCCGACGGACGAGCGGCTGTGGGTGCCGCAAGCGGAAAACGTCTGGTTCCGCCCGCTGTGCCTGAACGCCAGCCAGGGTTACTGGATGAACCTGCTGCGTGTGCGCAAGTCCGGCGTGCTCAGCCGCCACCGCCACCCGCAGGCGGTGCACGGTTTTGTGCTCAAGGGCCGCTGGCGTTACCTGGAGCACGACTGGGAGGCGACCGAAGGCAGCTACGTGTATGAGCCACCCGGTGAAACCCACACGCTCTACGTGCCCGAAGACGTCGAGGAAATGATCACCTACTTCCAGGTCAATGGCGTCATGTACTACACCGACCCGTACGGCAAGGGCATGGGCTACGAAGACGTGTTCACCAAGATCGAGATGTGCAACAAGCACTTCGAAGCTGTCGGTTTGGGCGCGGACTACACGAAGCAGTTCATCCGCTGACTTTGCATCTGGCCAGAAGCCAAAGCAAAAATTTAAGCAAAAAGTGGCTGTAGCCCAATAACTGTATTGGCTGGCAGCTATTTTTTTGATAGCAACTTGTTTGAGCACGAGACGGCTCAAACCTCACCGGAGTTTTTTCATGACCTACCAGACTGACCTCTTCAAAGGCCAACGCGCGCTGGTCGCCGGCGCCACCCAAGGCATAGGCGCCGTCATCGCCAACCACCTCGCCGCGCTGGGCGCCGAGGTCACGGCCCTCGGCCTGGGCAATGGCGACGGTACGCTCGACGCCGCCGTCGATGTGCGCCAGGCCGACGTGACCTCCGCGCCCAGCCTGGATGCCGCGCTCGCCGGCATCAACGAACTCGACATCGTGTTCAACTGCGCCGGCATCATCCAGCGCGGCGCCGAGCACGACATCGAGGTCTTCCAGAAAGTGCTGGCCGTCAACCTCACCGGCACCATGCGCGTGTGCACCGCCACGCGTGAACGCTTGAAGGCGCGCCGCGGCTGCATCGTCAACACGGCATCCATGCTCAGCTTCTTCGGCGGCGGCCTGGTGCCCGGCTACGCCGCCAGCAAGGGCGGCGTGGCCCAGCTCACCAAATCCTTGGCGATTGCCTACGCGCCCGACGGCATCCGCGTCAACGCGATTGCCCCCGGCTGGATCGCCACACCGCTCACACAAGCCCTGCAGGACGACCCGGCGCGCGCCGGCCCCATCCTGGCGCGCACCCCCATGGGCCGTTGGGGCACCCCCAAAGACGTGGCCGGGGCCGCGATGTTTCTCTGCACGCCGGCGGCCAGCTTCATGACGGGCGTGATCCTGCCGGTGGACGGCGGCTACATGGTGTCTTGAGCGGAGGTGTTCGCTTTGCCCAAATCAACCACCGCTAAAACGCACGCTGTTAAACCACCGGCATCACAGGTCGCCGGCACCGCGGCGTTCTCCAAATTCATGCACGTGCTGCAACTGGTGGCCGATTCGGCCGAGCCACTCAACATCGGCGCACTCGTCAAGGCCAGCGGCTACCCGCGTCCCACGGTGCACCGCATCGTCGCCGCGCTGGTGGCCGAGCGCCTGCTGGTTGAAAACGAACGCGGCGCGCTGCTGGCCCTGGGCCCACGCCTCATCCAGCTCGCCAGCCGCAGTTGGGGCCGCTCAGACTTGCGCCTGGCCGCGGTCGACGAACTCAAGCGCCTGCGCGACATCACCGGCGAAACCGTGCACCTGGCCGTACCCAATGGCAACACCATGGTCTACATCGAAAAGCTCGAAAGTCCGAGCGCCGTCCGCATGGCCTCACGTATCGGCACCAGCGTGGCGCTGCATGCGACTGCGGTCGGCAAGGCCTACATGGCGGCGCTGGAGCCTTCAGTGCTGGAGCCCTTGCTACTGGGCTTGCCCCTGCCGCGTTACACCGACAACACCCTGGTGAAGCTGCCTGGGTTACGCAAGCAGTTGCAGGTCACGCGGGAGCGGGGCTGGTCCGTCGATGCCGAGGAGCACGAAGCCGGCATCTTTTGTTATGGCGCCGTGATACGCGGTAGCCGCGGTGTGCCGGTTGCGGCCATCAGTGTCAGCACCTTGATGTTCCGGCAGAAGGCCGACCCGGAGCAAGCTTATGTGGCGCCGCTGCTGGAGGCTTGCCGGGTGATCTCCGAGCGGATCGGGGAGACGCCTTCTTTGTCTGCTGCGGATATTTTGTAGGGCTGGTTCCTAACCCCCCGTTCGGGCTGAGCTTGTCGAAGGGTCAGCCCGAGCGGTAGGCGGGAACCAGCCCGGCTAGTTCAGAAAATTCCGCAAAGCCGCCTCAATCGCCGCCGCCGTCGCCAAAGGCTTTTCCATCGGAAACAGATGGCTGCCGTCCAGCATCATGATGCGGCCTTTGGTGACTTTCTCCGTCATCGCCATTCCGACCTGCTTCATCTCCACCGACTGCCGTCCGCCGATAAACGTCACGGGGCATTTGAGCGGGTGGCGTTTGAGCAGGGCCTCCAGGTTGTCGGGCAGCGTGTTGTAGATCGCGGTTTCCACGTCGCGGTCAAAGCTCAGCAGCTGCTTGCCTTCGTCGTCGCCGGTGCCTTCGTAGGTGCCATGCTCGATGTAGTCGCGCAGTACCTGCTCGTCCCAGGCGGCAAAGGCTTTTTTGCTGCGAAAGTGTTCAAACACTTCGTCTTTGCCCAGCCACTGGTTTTTGCGTTTGCGGCTGATGGCGCCGGGCGAGATGGCGCCGACCAACTGCGCACGCTTGGCCACGCTGAGGGCGCGGGCGCGCCAGCCGCCGAGGATGGGGGAATCGACCAGTACCACGCCTTTGACGGGTTGGCCGCCGAGCGCCGGGTTGCGTGCGGCGCACATCAGGCTTAAAAAGCCGCCCAGCGAATGGCCAACGAGGAAAGCCGGCTGGCCGCACTTTTCAACTTCACGCGCGGTGAAGTCGGCGAGCTGCTGGACGAGGTGGGGCCAGTTGCTGGTGACGGGGTAGCGCGGGTCGTGGCCGAATTTTTCAACCGCCTTGACCTGGAAGCCGCGTGCTTTCAGGCTCTGGAAGACTGCGCTGTAGGTGCTGGCGGGGAAGCTGTTGCCGTGCGAGAAGATGACCAGCGGTTTTGTCGAGGAAGGCACGGCTTAAATTAACTTCTCGTCAGGTGTGCTGATCTTCTTCAGCGGCTCGTGGCGCGTGGCCGGCATCTTCAGCGGGATGTCGGTGTGTGCGTCGTCCCACACCGGGTCTTCGATGCTGTCGAACACTTCGCGCAGCTTCTGGCCCCAGCTGCTGTGCATCATGCGGTAGTAGGGGTTGTCGTTGTCGATGCAGACGATCTTGTCGCTCTTGTAGGTGTCGGCTTCATAGACCACCAGGTCCAGCGGGAGGCCGACGGAGAGATTCGACTTCATGGTCGAGTCCATGGAGACCAATACGCATTTGGCGGCTTCGGCCAGCGGGGTGGCGGGGGTGAGCACGCGGTCGAGTACCGGTTTGCCGTATTTGGATTCGCCGACCTGGAAGTAAGGCGTCTCGTCGGTGGCTTCGATGAAGTTGCCGGCCGAATACATCTGGAAGAGGCGCATGTTCTCGCCGCGAATCTGCCCGCCGAAGACCAGCGAGACATTGAAGTCGACATCGGCATTTTTCAGCGCTTCGGCATCGCGGTCGTACACGCGGCGGATCGCCGAGCCCAGTACGCGGGCGGCGTCGAACATGCTTTTGGCGTTCCAGATCGTGATGGGTTCGCCGCCTTCGTGGTCCTTGAGTTGCTCGACCTGCAGGATTTCGCGGATGGACTGCGAGATCGACAGATTGCCGGCGGACAGCAGCACCATGAAGCGGTCACCCGGCTTCTCGTAAACGATCATCTTGCGGAAGGTGCTGATGTGGTCCAGGCCCGCATTGGTGCGGGAGTCGGACAGAAACACCAGCCCGGCGTTGAGTTTGGCGGCGACGCAATAAGTCATGAGGTGCTCGGGAAGTGTGGGGGAGGTCGGGGAGATCGGGGAAATCGGGGGAATAGGGTTGCGCTGGTTCACGGGGCGATGGAGATTTTTTTCAGGCGGTACAGGGCGTCCAGCGCCTCGCGCGGGCTCAGGGCATCGGGGTCTATGGTACCCAATGCCTTTTCGACGGCGCTCTGGTCGGGCGCAGCGGCTTCGGGAGGTGCGGCAAACAGGTCGACCTGCGCGCGGGCTTCGGTCTGGTGGGCCTCCAGCGCATTGAGCGCGTGGCGGGCGTGGTTGACGACGGCGGCGGGCACACCGGCCAGCTTGGCCACGGCAATCCCGTAGCTCTTGCTGGCGGGGCCGGGCTCGATGTGGTGCATGAACACGATGTCGGCGCCGGACTCGACCGCGCTCACGTGCACGTTGATCGCGCCGTGGTGCTGCGCCGGGAATTCGGTGAGCTCAAAGTAATGCGTCGCAAACAGCGTGAAGGCCTGCGTCTTGTTGTGCAGGTAGGCCGCGATGCCGCCGGCCAGCGCCAGGCCGTCAAAGGTTGAGGTGCCGCGGCCGATCTCGTCCATCAGCACCAGCGAATGCGGCGTGGCGGCGTGCAGGATTTGCGCGGCCTCGGTCATCTCGAGCATGAAGGTCGACTGCGCGTTGGCCACGTCGTCGGCCGCACCGATGCGGGTGTGGATGGCATCGATGGGGCCGATGCGGCAGGCAGACGCCGGCACATAGGAGCCGACGCTGGCCAGCAAAACGATGAGTGCGACCTGGCGCATGTAAGTCGATTTACCGCCCATGTTGGGGCCGGTGATGACCTGCATGCGGTGTTTGCCGCTCATGCTGCTGTCATTGGCGATGAAGGAACCGCCGCCGGTTTCGGCCAGGCGCGCCTCCACCACCGGGTGGCGGCCTTGCGTGATGTCGATGCAGGGCTCGCGCACAAACACCGGCGCGGCCCAGTTGAGCGTCAACGAGCGCTCGGCCAGCGCGCACAGCGCGTCGAGCGAGGCCAGCGCGCGCGCCAGGCGGCTGAGCGCGGGGATGAAGTCCTGCAGTTGGTCGAGCAGCTGCTCGTACAGCCACTTCTCGCGCGCCAGGGCCCGCTCCTGCGCCGACAGCGCCTTGTCTTCAAAGGCTTTGAGTTCGGGCGTGATGTAGCGCTCGGCGTTCTTCAGCGTCTGGCGGCGGCGGTAGTCGTCGGGCACCTTGTCGAGCTGGCCCTGCGTGACTTCAATATAGAAGCCGTGCACTTTGTTGAACTGCACGCGCAGGTTGGCGATGCCGGTGCGGGCTTTTTCGCGGCCTTCCAGGTCGAGCAGGAAATCGTCGCAATTGGTCTGGATGGCACGCAGCTCGTCCAGGTCGGCGTCGCAGCCGTGGTTGATGACGCCGCCGTCGCGGATCAGGGCTGCAGGCTCGTCCAGCACATAGCGGCCCAGCAGCGCGCTGCAGCCTTCGGGCGGCTGCAGGTCTTCAAAAATTTTAGTCAAAAGTGCCGGAAGCCCAGTATCTGCCTGGACTGTATGCTCCGTTTTTTGTAGCGTGTCTTTCAGCGCGACCAGCTCGCGCGGGCGCACCTGGCGCAGCGCGATGCGGGCGGTGATGCGTTCGACGTCGCTGCAGCCCTTGAGTTTGGCGCGCAGGGTTTGCTGCGAGCCGCCGCGCAAATGCGTGATGGCTTCGAGGCGCGCGGCGGCCTGCGCGCGGTCGCGGCGCGGGGTGAGCAGCCAGCTTTTGAGCGCCCGGCTGCCCATGCCGGTGGTGCAGGTGTCCAGCAGCGAGAACAGCGTGGGCGAATCCTCGCCGCGCAAGGTCTGCGTTAGCTCAAGGTTGCGGCGCGTGGTTTGCGGCAGCTCGATCAGCTCACCCGAACGCACCACCTGCAGGCCCTGCACATGCGAGAGTGCGCGGCCCTGCGTGTGCTCGGCATAACCCAGCAGGGCGGATGCGGCGGCGTGGGCGTCGTTCAGCGCTTCGGCGTTCCACGACGCGAGCGAAGCGACCTTGAGCTGGTCCAGCAGGCGGCGCGCGCCAAGCGCGGCATCAAACTGCCAGGCCGGGCGCGCGGTCGAGGCGCAGCGCTGGCTTTTCAGGCGCTGCTCAAAGGCCGGCGTGACATCGATGTTGTAGAGCAGTTCGCTGGGCGCCACGCGCGCCAGCCAGGCTTCGAGCTCGTCATTGGCGCAATGGGCGAGGTGGATTTCGCCCTGCGTCACGCTGAGCCAGGCCAGGCCGCAGGTGTTGCGCGGGCCCTGGTGCACGGCCAGCAAAATCGATTCGTTCTTGTCGTTCAGCAGTTCGGCGTCGGTCAGCGTGCCGGGTGTGACGACGCGCACGACTTTGCGTTCGACCGGGCCCTTGCTGGTGGCCACATCGCCGACCTGCTCGCATATCGCCACCGATTCACCGAGCTTGATGAGTTTGGCGAGGTAGCCCTCCAGCGCATGAAAGGGCACGCCGGCCATCACCACCGGCTCGCCGGCCGACTGGCCGCGCCGCGTCAGCGTGATGTCGAGCAGGCGCGCGGCCTTTTCGGCGTCGGCAAAAAAGACTTCGTAAAAGTCCCCCATGCGGTAGAAGACCAGCGTGTCGGGGTACTCCGCCTTGATGCCCAGGTACTGCTGCATCATCGGCGTGTGGGCCCCCAGCGGCGGCGTGCCGGCGCCGGCGGGCGTGGTGAAGTCATTCGGCTTGGCCGCCATTGATTCCTCTTGCGTTGCGTGTGCTGGGCGATGCGCCCTGGCCGCGGCCTGGGCCGGCGCGCGGTCAAAGACCTGCATTATCCAATGCCCCGGCCGGCAAGCCGTTCCAGGAGCGCTTTGAGTTGCGCTTTCAGGGGCGCTTCAATACAGCACGTCGATGGCGATGTTGTCGCCGTAGGTACCAGGCGTCACGTACTGCCCGGCCGGAATGTTGCCGTAGACCGGGAATACCGTGACCAGGTTGCCGAGCAGGCCGGCTTGCCCGCCGGTGGGCGCGCAGGTGGGGCTCACGCCGTTGCCCCAGACCTGGTTGAAGCCGGCGTCGCAGAAGACGTTGTAGTTCAGGAAGGCGCTGCCGTTGTTCATGCGGCGCTGCGTGCCCTGCGCCTGGGGGCTCATGCCCAGCTTGACGGTGTAGGACACATCCTGCCCCAAAATGCCCAGCACGACGCAGGTGACGGTGACAGAGCCGTTGGCGGGGGCACCGATGCTCGTGCTGTAGGTTCCGAACAGCGGGGCGACGCCCACAACGGTGCAGAGCTGGGCGCTGGCGGGCGGGCTCAAGAGCGTGAGCCACAGGCCCAACGCCGCCAACAGGCCGCGCCACGCGGGGGAAAAGAAGCGTACGGGAGTGTGTGTCATGGGATGTCCTCGCATTGCCGTGCCTGAACCGTCATGTCGGCGTCGCCGCCGCCGGGGTTGGGCATGTCGTATTCGCAGCGCTTGCCGGCATGGGTAATGCTGAAGCTGCGGGCCGGCAGCAGCTCGGCCAGCCACATCCTTCCTTGCCGGTCGATCACGGTTTCGGTGGGCCCGCCTTCGGCAGCGGCGCGCACCACGGTGCCCGGGGGAAAGTGCCTGCCGTCCGGCGCCAGCGGCGTGACCATGCTGTGCGCCGGCCAGACCTGGGCGTTGATGCGAAAGGACACCAGCACGCCGCCGCCCCGGGGCGGCACCACCCGCTGCTCCACCTCGCCGGCCAGCCAGTGGATGGGCCAGCCGGACGGGTCCAGACTCAAGCGGTTGGACTCCAGCGCCCGCAGGTCGGGCACCAGCAGCATGCCGCGCTCGTCGGTCCGGCCGACGGGCCGGTTCTCGAAGAACACGTCCACGCCCTGCTCACCGGTAGAGACCATGGCGAAGGCGCCGCGTATCGGCCGGGTCAGGTAGTCCGAACCGCCGGTCCAGAGCACGCCGCTGCGCACGGTGAACTGGCCG
Organism: Polaromonas sp. SP1; assembly: GCF_003711205.1. NCBI lineage: Bacteria > Pseudomonadati > Pseudomonadota > Betaproteobacteria > Burkholderiales > Comamonadaceae > Polaromonas > Polaromonas sp. SP1. The sequence goes on from NZ_CP031013.1 coordinate 2,853,103, forward strand.
CTGTTGTCGTTCGGACTGGCCCGGCCGCTGAAGCTCAGGTCGGCCTTGTCGATGCTGCGGGTCCAGAAACCGTCTATCGCCGACAGGCCGGGCCGGGAGTCGCGCGTGGCGCCCAGGCTCCAGCTGCCGTCCTCGGGCGTCAGGCCGCTGTCGTTGTATTGCGCGCGGTTCAGCTGTGCGCCTTCGGTGCTGTTGTGGCTGGCGTAGACGGCGCGGTTGCGGTTGTTGCGGTCCGGCGCCAGCGGCATGAAGAAAGACAGCATCAGGTTGTTCTGGCTGACGCCGGCAAAGCGTGTGCGCGTCAGGCTCAGTGCCACGGTGGCCCCGCTTTGCGCAACACTGGTGGACGCCGAGAGCGTGGCGAGTTCTTCGCGCGCGGCGAGTTCGCGCTCGGTCTGCACGACCGTGAGGCCAAGGTTCCAGCCGGTGATGCCGTTCCACTGGGCCCGCACCAGCCGCTGCATGCGCAGGGCCGCGCGTGTGCCCAGGCCGGGCAGCGGCCGGGGCGCGCGGGTCCAGTCGGCCACCAGGCGCCACCAGCGGCTGCCGCCGTCGAGGCGGGCCTGCAGGCCGTAGCCCTGCTGCTGCGTGTTGCGGGCGCCGACAAGGCCGAGGTGGCCGCTCCACAAATCGCCCAGGCGCTGGTCGTAGCCGGCGGACAGCGTTGAGGCGGCCCGGCTCACGAGGCCTTGCGCGCTGAGGGTGACATCGTGGGTGATTCCGCGCGCGTAGCTGCCCGACACAAAGCCCGGGCCGTAGTGGGCATTGGCGTTGAAGAAGTCTTCACGCTGCAGGCCGGCGTCGATCCGCCATGCCGAAATGCCGGGCGGCAGCAGCGACACCGGCAGGTAGATCTCGCGCTGCACCGTCACCGGGTTGCCCTGCGCGTCCAGTGTCCTCACGCTGTAGCTGTTAAAGCCCTGCTGGGCCGGCAGGTTGCGCAGGTCGTAGACGCCGCTTTGCAGGTTCTGCTGGAACTGCAGGTTGTCGTTGACGAACACTTCCAGCGGCCCGGCCAGCGCATTGCCGTTGCGCAGCGTGGGCAGCACCGGCGCGAAGTCGCCGGGGCGCAGGTTGCGGTCGGTGCCCCAGGAAACGCCGGCGAACTGCAGCGACTCGCCCAGCGCCGTCGGGTTGCTGACCGAATCGCCCAGGCGCAGGAAGGTGCCGCTGTCCAGCCATTCGCGCAGCGCATAGGTTTCATAGCGGGCCACGCGGCCGTAGTTGTTCCACGCCAGGCTGTTGCTGAGGTACCAGCCCCGCGTGTAGGCATAAAAGTCGGCGTAGGCGCTGGGGTTGAGCCGCCGCTGCGGGTTGTTGTCGGTGTAGTTCAGGGCCAGCTGATAGTTGACGCCGGCGCTTTCCAGGGCGGGGTTCTGCGGCGGGGGCGGTTTGCGGGCGTCGATCACGCCGGTCGCCTCGCCGATGTCGACGATGGTCAGTATGTCGGTGTCGCGGTCGTGGCGCAGCACCGGGTCGTTGGCTGGGAAGCTGCGATAGGTGTTGCCTTCGAACGTGCAGTGTGTGTCGGCGCCCGTGCCTTGACCTCCGCCTGCGCCTGGGACCGGCACCGGTACGAACCAGCCGCCACGCTCGCGGTCGCGAAAGACCAGCGCTGCCCGCTCGCCCTGCCCCGCTTCGCGCAGCTGCACCACCATGCGGGAGCCTGGCGCCAGGTCCACGCAGTGGCCGCCTGCCCACGCTGCGGCGGGCAGCAGCAACCCGGCCATGGCGGCCCACGCAGGCGCACCCGCGTTGCGGCGGTTTGTTAGAGGCCCTGGAAGTACATCCATCCGGTGGCGGGGCGCAGCAAGGGCGCCGTTACGGTGTTGCCAGTGGAATCAGGCCGCGGTCGGTTTGCGCGGCGGTTGCGCACAGGGGGCTGTCGGCCCTGAGCACGAACTTTTGCCCCGGCGCCAGGCGCGACGCCACTTTCTGCGGGCCTGAGGGGCAGCCCTTGCCCTCCAGGTGCGCCACGCTCAATGTCACATTGCCGGTGTTGTGGAGTTCTGCCCCCGCGCCGCCGCTGGTGCCTGCCAGCGACAGGCCGGGGCGGGACTGGTGCGGCGCGACAAAGATGGGAATGCCGAGGTTGAAGACCATGTTCACCTGCCCCGCGGTGCTGGTCTCAGGCAACTGGCGCACAAACAGCCGGTAAAACCGCTCCGTGTTTTCGCGCGGCCCCGAATAGCGAAAACGCACCATGCGGTCTTTGCCGGCCTGCAGGCGAAACGCGGGCGGCGACACTACAAAGTCGGAAGTCGGTTCGTACTGCTCCTGGCCGGCCACCCAGCGCACGAGCAGGATTTCAGCCTGGACGCCGGTGGCCTCCTCGCCGCGGTTGCTGACATTGACGCCGGCATATTCGGAGGCGATTTCGAGCTTGACGGAGACCGGGCTTACGGCCATGGGAATGCCGGCGGCCAGGCAGGCTGCGCCGGGCGGCAGCAGGCAGCCGAGCGCCAGCAGCCATTGCAAATGGCGTGTCATGAGCGGGCCGCCGCTCAGTAGACGACGTTGATCTGGACGGTGTCCAGGTAGGTGCCGATGGCGCCGGTCTGGCCGGCCGGCATCTGGCCGTACACCGTAAAGAGCTTGACCAGCGTGCCGGTGCCGGCGCTGGACGGCTGGGTGTCCACGCCGGCGGCATTGCCCCAGTTCTGGGTACGGCCGGTGTCGCGGTAAAGGCCGTAATTGAGCGTGTTGGTCAGGAAGGTGACCTTGCGCGTGGAAGTGGTGCTGCCGGCTCCCAGTCCCTCGTTCAGTCCGACGGTGTAGTTCAGCACGTCGGGTGTGCAGGTGACGGTGATGGTGGCGGTGCTGTCCAGGATGGCCAGCGCGTAGTTGGTAAAGACCAGTGGGGTGGCCACCACGGCGCATGTGGAGACCACAATGGCGCTGACGGCAAGCAAACCGGTGGCGTTTGCCGCGTGGCTGGAAGGAGCGGCCGCCAGGCCCGCGAGGGCGAGGGTGACAGCGGCCAGTTTTTTGGATGGAACGAATCGCATGGAGCCTCCGAAAGTCAAGGGTTGAACCGTTTCGGGGAGATGCGCCCATGCCTTGCGGATTCGCCTTCTCGTCTGTCAAAAGGAAAAGGCGGGCCAGACCTGATACCAATGCTCCCCTGCACTTACACCACAGTTTTTTTGCTGCACTGGCTACAGCAAAGTGACTGACTTGTTTTTTTCTGCCAACTGCTTTTCACGCAGTGAAACCATTTAAACGGCATGTTTTGAATTAATCAACACAAAATCCGGTCACGGTCATTTTTTCGCAACTGCCGAGACTACAAATGAGAACTTTCTGCCCAAGGAAATTTGCAAAATGTGGTCTTTTGACTTGCATGCAGGCTGCCGAAAAAAGAAAAGCCCGCATGCGCGGGCTTTGTCTTCGAGGCTATGGCTTGCCGGGTCAGAACGGGGCGTCCGGCGCCTTGGCGGCTGCGTTGTCGCCGGCCTTGATGCGCTTGGCCTTGAGCGTGGGCTTTTCGGGGGCGGCAGGGGCGGCAGCAGGCTCGGCGCCGTCTTGCGCTTCAGTCGGCTCGGCGGGCGTGTCCTTGAGGGCCTGGCGCACCACGGCCTTGTCGCCGGCGCCGGCGAATTTGCTGTACTTGCCCAGGGTGGCCACCATCTGGCCGTAAATGCGCGGGTTGCCGGCCACACATTCGCCGTGGTCCATGAAGTCGGCTTCACCGGTGAAGTTGCCGATCAGGCCGCCGGCTTCCGTCACCAGCAGTGAGCCGGCCGCCACGTCCCAGGGTTTGAGGTTGGCTTCAAAAAAGCCGTCGCTGAAGCCTGCGGCCACATAGGCCAGGTCGAGTGCGGCCGCGCCCGGGCGGCGCACGCCGGCGCACTGGCTCATCACTTCGCCCAGCATGTTGAGGTAGGTCTTGAGTTTGTCGCCGGGGCGGTAGGGAAAGCCGGTGGAGATCAGGCATTCCTGCAGGCGGGTGCGCTTTGCCACGCGGATGCGGCGGTCGTTCAGGTAGGCGCCGCGGCCCTTGGTGGCGCAGAAGATGTCGTTGCGGGTGGGGTCGTAGACCACGGCCTGCTCGACCTTGCCTTTGACGGCCAGCGCGATGCTGACGCAATAGACCGGGAAGCCGTGAATGAAGTTGGTGGTGCCGTCCAGTGGGTCTATGATCCAGACGAAGTCGGAGTCTTTGGCGCCATGCTCGCTGCCCGATTCTTCGGCCAGGATGCCGTGCCCGGGGTAGGCGGTCAACAGGGTTTCGATGATCGCGGCTTCGGCGGCCTGGTCGATCTCGGTGACGAAGTCGTTGGTCTGCTTGACGGAGACGCGGACCGCTTCGACGTCAAGCGCCGCGCGGTTGATGATGGCGCCGGCAGCGCGCGCAGCCTTGATGGCCACGTTGAGCATGGGATGGAGATTGCTGGACATGATTTGTAGGGAAGAACGGGATAAACCGGCGCTGACGATGCGGGCGGCGGGCAATGGGGGGTATTTTCCCATAAATGGAATTTCCCCCGGTTTTTTGCCCGCCAGGCAGCCTCTTCAAGCGCTTCTAGGACAATCCAGCCCATGCGAACCCGATTTGTCCTGATCAACACCAGCCACGCCGGCAATGTGGGCGCCACCGCCCGCGCCATGAAAACCATGGGTTTTGACGACCTGGTCCTGGTGGCGCCGCGCTGGGCCAATGTGCTGAACCGCGAAGAAACCATCCAGCGGGCCAGCGGCGCCCTCGACGTGCTCAAAAACGCCCGCATCGTCGAAACGCTGGACGAGGCGCTGGACGGCATGGCCCACCTCTGCGCCACCGCCATGACGCCGCGCGACTTCGGCCCGCCCACGCGGGCGCCGCGCGAGCACTTTGCCGATTTGCTATCAAAAAAGGAGCTAAAAGCCAAGGCGCCGTATGGGCTGGAGCCCGATTCGGTTGCTTTTTTGTTCGGCTCCGAGCGCTTCGGCATGCAAAACGAAGACGTCTACCGCTGCCATGTGGCGCTGAGCATCCCGACCGACCCGAAGTTCGGCTCGCTCAACCTGGGCGCCGCCGTGCAGCTGATTGCCTATGACTGGCGCCAGGCGCTGGGCGGCTTCAGCGTGCAGCCGGCCATGGCCGAGCCGACGCAGGCCGACGCCGCGGCGGTGGCCGGCATGCTCAAACACTGGGAAGAGGCTTTGACCGGCATCGGCTTCCTGGACCCGGCCTCGCCTAAAAAGCTGATGCCGCGGCTCAATCAGCTCTTCAACCGCGCACAGCTCAGCCCCGAGGAAATCCACATCCTGCGTGGCGTGGCCAAGGCGATGCTGCAAAACGCGGCCATCACCACCCCAACGCCGCCTAAAGACAGCAGGCCAGCAGGGTCGGCGGACGGCCACTAAACTCCCCCCATGTTTTCCCGACTCCGCTCCGACATCCAGTGCATCCTCGACCGCGACCCCGCCGCCCGTACGGCCTGGGAAGCGCTGACCTGCTACCCGGGCCTGCATGCCCTGGTGCTGCACCGCCGGGCGCACTGGTGCTGGAACCACGGCTTCAAGTGGCTGGGCCGGTTTATCTCGCATGTTTCGCGCTGGATGACGGGCATTGAAATCCACCCCGGCGCCAAAATCGGCGAACGCGTGTTTTTTGACCACGCCATGGGCGTTGTCGTCGGCGAAACCGCCGAAATCGGCGACGGCTGCACGATTTACCAGGGCGTGACGCTGGGCGGCACCTCGCTCTACAAAGGTGAAAAACGCCATCCCACGCTGGGCAAGGACGTGGTGGTGAGCGCGGGCGCCAAGGTGCTGGGCGGTTTCCTGGTCGGCGACGGCGCCAAGATCGGCAGCAACGCGGTGGTGATCAAGCCGGTGCCGGCAGGCGCCACGGCGGTCGGCATCCCGGCGCGCATCATCCCGTCCAAAGTGGGTGAAAGCGCCGACGTCACGACCTCGCCCAAGTTCTCCGCCTACGGCATCACCCTGGACGACGACCCGATCGGGCAGGCCATGAAGGGGCTGATCGACAACGCGTCGTCCCAGGAGCACCAGATCGCGCTGCTGTGGCAGGCAATTGAAAAGCTCTCGAGCCCGCAAACGGCCATGAGCAAGGATTGCGTGCCCAAGGATGCGGCGCTGACCGAGACGTTTGAGGCCGACAAGCTGAACCAGCTGGTCGGCAAATAAGGCGCGGTGTCAGGCCGCGTTTTCAGCCAGTTTTGAGGGCCTGCTCAAGGAAAGCGGCAGCCTGCAGGCAGGTGCGGTCCGCATGCGGCGCGCCGATGATCTGCAGGCCCATGGGAAAGCCGTTCACGCCCCTGGCGCCCGCCACATTCACACAAGGCACACCCAGCAGCGTCCAGACGCGGTTAAAGATCGCCGTGCCGGTGCTGCCGTAGCCCGCAGGGGCTTCGTCCGGCGCGCTGGGTGTCATCAACACATCAAACTGGCCGAACCATTCGGCGCAGGCCTTGCGGCTCTGCGCGGCGGTGCGTTGCGCGGCTTCGTAGGCGGCGGGCGTGACCTTGCTGCCCGCCAGCAGGTAGTTGCGCAGGATGTCCGAGAGCGCTTCGGGGTGCTCATCCACTTCACGGGAAAGGCTGCGCCAGGCTTCGTAGCCCTGGATGACGTCCTGCGCATCGAAGGCTTGCTTGATCCAGCCGGGCAGGGTGATGGCTTTGATTTCGGCGCCTGCGGCTTTCAGCGCCTGGCTGCCGGTTTCCATGGCTTGCCGCGCGCTGGGGGACAGCTCGGCCCACGGATAGGCGTCCGGTACGCCGACCACCCAAGCCTTTGACGGAGCGGCGTCATCCATCGCCAGAGCCTGGCCGCTGAGCGCTTGGGCAAACCAGGCCGCCTCAGGCACGCTGGCGGCGAAAAGGCCTACCGTGTCGAGCGACCAGGAAAAACATTTGAGCCCCGGCGTGGGCAGCAGACCGAAGCTGGGTTTGAAGCCGGTGACGCCGCAGTAAGACGCCGGGCGGATCACCGAACCGCCGGTTTGTGTGCCGATGGCAAACGGCACCAGGCCTGCCGCCACGGCCGCTGCCGAGCCGGCTGACGAGCCACCTGGTGTGCGGCCTGCGGCATTCGGGTTCAGCGTGGCGGTCGGGTTCAGAAACGCAAATTCGGTGGTGCTGGATTTGGCGATCACCAACCCGCCAGCGCGGCGGATGACGCTGACGATGGCGGCGTCAAAACGCGCCGGCTGGGCGGGGTAGAGCTTTGAGCCATAGCGCGTGGGGAGGTCGCACGTGTCAAAGATGTCTTTGACGGCGACCGGCAGGCCTTGCAGCGGGCCTTTGAGCGTTGGGAGTTGGGCGAGTGCCGTGGGCAGGTCAAGGCGGGCGGTGAAGGCGCCCAGCGTGGCGTCTACTGCGTCGATGCGCGCATACGTTTCTGTGAGCAGGGTGGCGGCATCCAGCGTGCCGGCGGCCAACTGCGCGGCCGTTGCCATTGCGGACGGCGCGCGGTCGGTCATACGGCGGGTGTGCCCGGCGTACGAATGGCTGATTTGGGCCGGAATGCCTTGCACACCGCCGGGTCGGCTTCCAGGTAGGGGCCGCCAATCAGGTCGATGCAATAGGGCACAGCGGCAAAGATGCCGGGCACGACGGATTCACCGGATTCGTTTTTGAGGCCTTCCAGCGTTTCCTGGATGGACTTGGGCTGGCCGGGCAGATTGAGGATCAGGCTTTTGTCGCGAATGACAGCGCACTGGCGCGACAGGATGGCCGTGGGCACAAATTTCAGGCTGATCTGCCGCATCTGCTCGCCAAAGCCGGGCATTTCTTTGTGGGCCACGGCCAGCGTGGCTTCGGGCGTTACGTCGCGCAGCGCGGGGCCGGTGCCGCCGGTGGTCAGCACCAAAGAGCAGCCCGCGTCGACCAGCGCAATCAACGCGGCGCTGATGCCCGCCTGCTCGTCAGGGATCAGGCGCTCTTCAAAGGTGATGGGGTTGCGCAGCGCGCGTGTGAGCCACTCCTTGAGGGCGGGCAGGCCTTTGTCGACGTAAACACCGGCCGAGGCGCGGTCGCTGACGGAGACGATGCCGATCTTGACGGCGTCAAAGGCTTCTACGGCTTCGCTCATGCCTCAGGTTCCTCGGGCTCGTCAGCCTCTGCGGGGCCCTTCGCAAGGGCCTGCCGCACCAGCTGGAAGATTTCGCGGTAAGACTTGCCGTGGCGCGCGGCTTCACCCGGTTTTTCGGGCTTGGCGTCTTTGCGGGCCTGGCGGATCAGCGCGCGCAGCTGCTGCGAATCGGTATCGGGGTGTTCTTCGAGCCAGGTGCCGAGCGCGGCATCGTCGGCGATCAGCTTGTCGCGCCATTGCTCGGCCAGGTGCAGCGCCAGCGTCAGGTCGGCCGAGCCGTTGAGCTGTTCGTTGATCGCTTCGCGGATGGGTTCCGGGTCCAGCGGGCGCATCAGCTTGCCGATGAACTGCATCTGGCGGCGTTTGCCCTCGAAATTGGTGATCTTTTTGGCGTCGGCGATCGCGTCGCGCAGCTTGTCGGGTAAATCCAGGCGCGCCATCAGGTCGGCGCGCAGCGTCAGCAGCGCTTCACCGAGGGCCTGCTTCTCGTCGGCCTCGGCCTTGAGCTGGGTCTTGCTGGGCGGGCCGACTTCTTCAAGTGCGATTTCTTCGGGTTTGACGAAGCGCCCGTTGGACCAGTAGCCCTTGATGGCTTTGGGAATCGCCTTGGTAGTCTTGGTATTCATAGCAGTCAGTATCATAGCTACCCATATGACCCAAAAAGCTTCCTCACGCGCCGGCGGCGCAACCCGCAGCGCTTCCCGTCCCGAATCGGGCTTCAGCTACCACCGCGATTTTTTCGAGGAACTTGTCGACACCGCACTCTCGCATGCCAAAAAACTGGGCGCGACGGACGCCGCCGCCGAGGCTTCCGAAGGCTGCGGCCTGTCGGTCAGCGTGCGCAAGGGCGAACTGGAAAACGTGGAGCGCAACCGCGACAAGTCGCTGGGCATCACGGTTTACATCGGCAAAAAGCGCGGCAATGCCGCCACCAGCGATTTCTCCAAAGCCGCCATCGAGCAGACCGTGAAAGCGGCCTACGACATCGCGCGCTTCACGGCCGAAGACGAAACCTCGGGCCTGCCCGACGACCGCGACATCGCGCGCCAGCACCCGGCGCTGGATCTCTTTCACCCCTGGTCCATCGACTCCGAACAAGCCGCGCAGCTGGCCTTGCGCTGCGAGGCCGCCGCCCTGGGCACCTCCCGCCTCATCACCAACAGCGAAGGCGCCGGCGTGTCGGCCCAGCAAAGCCATTTTTTCAGCGCCCACACCAAGGGCTTTCGCGGCGGTTACGCCAGCTCGCGCCACAGCATTTCGGTCGCCCCGATTGCCGGCAAGGGCGACCAGATGCAGCGTGATGCCTGGTACAGCTCCATGCGCGACGCCGGCGAGCTGGCCGGCGCCGAGGCCGTGGGCCGCTACGCCGCCGAACGCGCGCTGGCCCGGCTCAAGAGCCGCAAGATCCCGACCACGCAATGCCCGGTGCTGTTCGAGTCGCCGCTGGCCGCAGGCCTTCTGGGCGGCTTTGTGCAGGCCGTGAGCGGCGGCGCGCTGTACCGCAAAAGCACCTTCCTGGCCGACAGCCTGGGCAAAGCGGCTTTCCCCAAACACATCGACATCGCCGAAGACCCGCATGTGCGCAAAGGCAAGGGCAGTGCGCCCTTTGACGAAGAGGGCGTGAAGACCAAGGCGCGCCAGGTGGTGGAGGGCGGACGCGTTGAGGGTTACTTCCTCAGCACCTATTCGGCCCGCAAGCTGGGCATGCGCACCACGGGCAACGCCGGCGGCTCGCACAACCTCACCCTGACCAGCCGCCACACCCGCGCGGGTGACGACCTGGACGCCATGCTGCGCAAACTGGGCCGCGGCCTTTTTGTGACCGAGCTGATGGGCCAGGGCGTGAACTACGTGACGGGCGACTATTCGCGCGGCGCTTCGGGCTTCTGGGTTGAAAACGGCCGCATCGCCTTCCCGGTGGAAGAAATCACCATCGCCGGCAACCTGCGCGACATGCTCATGGGTATTGAGGCCGTGGGCGCGGACGCCTACAACTACGGCGCCAAAACCGTGGGCTCCATCCTCGTCAACCGCATGAAGGTGGCGGGAAGCTAAGCGCTTTCCGGTCTGCTTCTCTTTTCCTGATGGCCCTGCCTGCCGAGACGCTGGCGCTGGTTGCGGCTGCTACCTGGGCCTGCTCCAGCCTGCTGTCGGCCACCGCGGTTGCCCGCATGGGGCCTTTTTCCTTCAGCCGCTGGCGCATGGCCTTTGCCTGTGTGCTGCTGTGGGGCATGGCGCTGGCCACCGGCAGCTGGCGCAGCCTGCAGCTGGACGGCGCCGGGGTGCTGGCCCTGTCGGGCCTCATCGGGATTTTTGTGGGTGACACGGCGTTGTTTGCCTGCATGAACCGCCTGGGACCGCGGCGCTCAGGCATCCTGTTTGCCACCCACGCGCTGTTCTCCGCTGTGCTCGCGTGGCTGTTTCTGGGTGAAACGCTGTCGGGCTGGGGCTTGCTGGGCAGCGCCCTGCTGGTGGGTGGAGTGATGACGGCAATTGCTTTTGGCCGGCGTGACACTGAATCGCACCAATGGGAGGCCACAAAAGGCCGGCTGGCCATCGGCGTCGGCCTGGGTTTGCTGTCTGCGCTGGGGCAATCCGTCGCCACCTTGATGCTCAAGCCGCTCATGCAGACCGGGCTGGACCCGGTGGCCGCCTCAGCCGTGCGCATGAGCAGCAGCATGGCTGCGCACCTCTTGCTGCTGCTGACAGGCTGGCGTCTGGTGCAGGCCACGCAGTCGCCGCGCTGGGTAGACCTGGGCTACACCTTTGCCAGCGCTGCGTTAGGCATGACGCTGGGCATGACCCTGATCCTCAAGGCGCTGCAGCACGGCAGCGCTGGCATGGTGGGCATGCTGTCGTCGGTCACGCCGGTGATGTTGCTGCCGCTCTTGTGGTGGGTGTACCGCCGCCGGCCCGCGGTGGGCGGGTGGATCGGGGCGGTGTTGACGGTGACGGGCTGCGCGCTGATTTTGCTGCGGCACTAAGACGTTTTTAGCCGGCCAGCGCGGCCTTCACGGCTGCCGACACCTGGCCCATATCGGCCTTGCCGGCGAGCTTGGCCTTGACTGCGCCCATCACCTTGCCCATGTCGCCCGGGCCGCTGGCGCCCAGTTCGGCCACGATGGCTTTGACGGCGGTGGCGACTTCGTCGGCGCTCAGGCGCGCGGGCAGGTAGGCCTGCAGCACGACGAGTTCGGCCGCTTCCTTGTCGGCCAGGTCTTTTCGCTCGGCTTTGATGAAGGCTTCGAGCGAGTCCTTGCGCTGCTTGATGAGTTTGTCGACGATGGCGATCACGGCCGCGTCGTCCAGCACCACACGCTCATCGACCTCTTTTTGCTTGAGGGCGGCCAGCAGCAGGCGGATGGTGCCCAGGCGCTCGCTGTCCTTGGCGCGCATGGCGGTCTTCATGTCTTCGGTGATCTGGTCTTTGAGTGCGGACATTGGTGATGCTCCTGAAGGGCGAATCGGGTGGGGCGGAATCGGCTGGGCTGGGGAGGGGCCAAAAACACAAAAGCCCGCAGAGCGTCCTCGTGCGGGCTTTTTTTGCCGTGAGGCGGTACTAAAGGATTAGTACAGCTTTTTCGGCAGTTGCATCGAGCGGATACGCTTGTAGTTGCGCTTGACGGCGGCTGCCTTCTTGCGCTTGCGTTCAGCCGTTGGCTTTTCGTAAAACTCGCGGGCGCGCAGGTCGGTCAGCAGGCCGAGTTTTTCAATGGTGCGCTTGAAACGGCGCAGAGCCACGTCGAAGGGCTCATTGTCTTTTACACGGATGGTGGTCATTGTTCAGTTGATCCAAAAGGTGCGCCTTAATTGATCTGATCAGGATCAGGCCAGGCGCGGGTTTGCTAGCAAAGCCTGAGATTATAGCACCCCCACGGTCGTTCACTTCGTGTAACTCCCTGCCCCCGAGGGGGCCGCCCGCCTGTGGCCCGGCGAAACCGAAAATTTAGCACACCCCTATCGGGCTCACTGCGTGTAGCCCTTTTCCCCTTTCAGGGGACGGTACCTGCGGCCCGGCAAAGCCGGTTCCGCGGTGCCCCGCTCGATTGAAGGGCTCTTTGGGCGGGACCAGTAACGGTATTTCACCAGTGGGGGCCGCGGGTCCGGCTTCGCCGGCCCCAGGCGCCGCCCCCTTGAGGGGGAACAGGCTACACGAAGTGAGCCTGGACGGGGGTGCTTTTAGCTTTCAATGCCTGGGCGCAGGCGTGCGCTGAAGCCCAGGCCCATTGGAAGTTGTAACCGCCCAGCCAGCCGGTGACATCGACGACTTCGCCTATGAAATAGAGGCCTGGCTGTCTGGATTCGAGGGTTTGGGAGGACAGGTCGCGGGTGTCTACGCCGCCGGTGGTGACTTCGGCTTTTTTGTAGCCTTCGGAGCCGTTGGGGGTGAGTTCCCAGCCGGCCAGGCGCTGGGCGAGGCCTAGCAGCGCCTTGTCGGTCGCCTCGCTGATGGGTTTTTGCAGCGCCGGGTCGGTGCTGACCCAGGCGTCGGCCAGGCGGCTGGGCACCAGGGTGGCGAGTTCGTTGGCGATCAGTTTTTTGGAGGTGGCCTTGGCGCGCAGCAGCAGGGCGGGCAAATCCACGCCGGGGGCCAGGTTGATGCGGATGGGCTGGCCTTCTCGCCAGAAGCTGGAGATTTGCAGCACCGCGGGGCCGCTGAGGCCGCGGTGGGTGAAGAGCAGGTCTTCGGAGAACACCACGGCTTTTTTGCGTTGTTTGGGCGTGGCGTCAACCGGGCTGGTTTCGATCAGCACCGGCAGCGCCAGGCCCGCCAACTGGGCATAGGGCGCCCAGGCTTCGCCGTCGAAGGTCAGCGGCACCAGCGCGGCGCGGGGCTCGACCAGGCGCAGGCCGAATTGTTTGGCGATGCGGTAGCCGAAATCGGTGGCGCCTATCTTGGGGATGGACAGGCCGCCGGTGGCGATCACCACCTGCGGCGCTTCGATGGAGCCGCGGTCGCTCTCAATTTGATAGCTGCCTGCCAAGGCCACGTCTGGGCTGGAGGCATATTTGATGCTTTTGATGGCGCAGGGCTGCCAACGCGTGACCTGGCCGGCGCCGCATTCGGCCAGCAGCATGTTGATGATGTCTTCGGCCGATCGGTCGCAAAACAGCTGGCCTTTGTGCTTCTCGTGGAACGGGATGTTGTGGCGCTGCAGCAGTTCGATGAAATCCTGCGGGGTGTAGCGCGACAGGGCCGAGCGGCAGAAGTGCGGGTTTTCGCCCAAAAATTGCGCAGGCGTGGCGTCGCGGTTGGTGAAGTTGCAGCGCCCGCCGCCCGAGATGCGGATTTTCTCGGCGACTTTTTCGCTGTGGTCGACCAGCAGCACCTTCAGGCCCAGTTGGCCGGCCTGCGCGGCGCAGAACAGCCCGGCGGCGCCCGCGCCGATGACCACGACATCGAATGAGTGGACGAGCACGCTCAGAGCACCGCTCGCCGTTCCGCGAGTTTCAGCCAGCATGAGCCGCGGAACCGGCTTTGCCGGGCCGCAGGGCGGGCGGCCCCCCCGGGGGGCAGCGCATTACGCGAAGCGAAAAGCGTGGGGGCCAAGTCCCTAACCCTTCCAGGTAAACGGAAACTTCAGCTGCTTGAGGAAACCGTTGGGCACGTAGTCGCCCAGCACACCATAACGCTCAGGCCAGAGCTTGGTGCTCTTCACGGCGGTGCCGAAGAAGTAGTCGATAAAGGCGTAATGCGCCGAGTAGTTGCGGTCCAGCGCTTCCTGGTCCTGGCTGTGGTGCCAGTGGTGGAAGTTGGGCGTGACGATGATGTAGCGCAGCGGGCCCAGGCGCACGCTCACGTTCGAGTGGTTGAAGACCGCCTGGAAGCCGACGATCACGATGTAGGCGTCGATCACTTCCTTGGAAAAGCCCAGCACGTAGATGGGCGCCAGGATCAGCGTGCGGGTGATCAGCAGTTCCAGGATGTGCTGGCGCGAACCGGCCAGCCAGTCCATGCTTTTGGCGCTGTGGTGCACCGCGTGCAGGCGCCACAGCACCGGCACCTCGTGGTAAGCGCGGTGCGTCCAGTACTGCACCAGGTCGGCCACCAGCACGATCAGCAGCACGCCGCCCCAGAAAGGCAGGTCCTGCACCCAGCCGCGAATACCGTCGTTGGCGGCCCAGCCGAAGAACTTGTGCACCAGCAAATTGGTCGCCAGCAGCACAAAGCCCACGATCATGTGGTTGACGATGAAGTGGTGAAAGTCGGTTTGCCATTCGGCGCGAAAAACCGGCTGGTCCTTGCGCAGCGCAAACAGCTTTTCGATGAAGATGAAGATCAGCGACGAGCCCAGCAGGTCGAGGATGAACCAGTCCAGGCCGATGTAGGGCGTGTTGTCGGCGAAGTCGTTCACCGGCACCTTGTGGCCGCCCAGCAGGGCCGTGGCCACCACCAGCAAAAAGCCGGCGCTGGCCAGCCAGCGTGAGCGGTTGAAGATGATGTTGACCAGCGAGATGCCACCGGCGATCGCCAGCGCCGCCAGCATCACGATGCGGATCACCTCGACGTTGTAGCTTTTGCGCAGCTGCGGCGTGGTGAGGTATTCGGGGAAGTGAAAAGCCAGCACGCCCAGGAAGCACAGGATGCCGAGGCTGAGGGCGATCACGCCGCTCATGATGCCGCTGCCGGGGCGAAGCTCGCCGTGGCTTTCTGTCAGGTCGTTGAGTTTGTCGAGCACCGCAGTTCCCTCTGTTGTTGTATGACTTCGGGAGTGTAGCTGCGGCGCCGCCGCAAAGAGGCCTGCCGCCCCGGTCGCCGGCTCAGGCGGCGCGTACGGCGTCGGGGTGCGAGGCGGCCAGCGCCACGCCGCTGATCACGTCGCCCACCACGATGACGGCGGGGCTGGCCATGCCGGCTTCGCGGATGGCGCCGGCCAGTGCGCCCAGCGTGGTGGTGATGTGGCGCTGCGTGGGCAGCGAGGCGCTCTGGATCACGGCCACCGGCGTAGAGGCCGGCAGGCCCGACAGCAGCTCGTCCTGGATGCGCTCGGAGCCGCTGACACCCATGTAGATCACCAGTGTGAGGCGTGCGCTGTGTGCCGTGGCGGCCAGGGCTTTCCAGTCGGTGCCGGTGTCGCCCGGCTTGGCATGGCCGGTGACAAACACCACGCCGTGCGCATGCTCACGGTGCGTGAGCGGCACGCCCAGCGAGGTGACGGCGGCCAGGCCCGAAGTGATGCCGTTGATAACTTGCACCGTGATGCCGGCAGCGCGAAGGTGTTCGACCTCTTCACCGCCGCGGCCAAAGATGAAGGGGTCGCCGCCTTTGAGGCGCACCACGTCTTCGCCTTCGCGGGCAGCCATCAGCATCAGCTTTTCAATAAAGGCTTGCGGCGTGGACTTGCAGCCGCCGCGCTTGCCCACATAAACAATGCGCGCCTCGGGCCGCGCAAAGGCCACGATCTCGTCGCTGACCAGGTCGTCCACCAGCAGCACGGTGGCGTGCTGGATAGCCTTCAGGGCCTTGAGGGTCAGCAGTTCCGGATCGCCGGGGCCTGCGCCTACGAGAGTGACTTTTCCGTGGTTCATGGTCGTGGGGTGATTTGAATTTGAGGAAGCAATTGCAAGATGTGTTCCACCTGCCGCGCAATCGAAGGTGGCACCGGCACACTGCCTGCCAATACGGCGCGAATGTAGTCCGCCGTGGCGGCTGCGTCCACCGTCTTGGGGAAGTCGGGAATGGAGGCCAGCGTGCCGGCCTGCGTCTCTTGCAGAAGTGAGCGCTGCCCGCCGATAAAGGCGTCCATCTGCGGCATGCGTCGCGCGTCGGCCACCACCTCGCCTTCGGTGCCGCGCAGCAGCAGGGCATTGGCGCCCGTCAGCTCAAAGGTCTGCGCCATCGACACCGCGTATTCGGGGTGCGTGTAGCTGCTCACCACCAGGCTTTTGCCCAGGCAGGGCGTCATGATCTTGACGAGGCTGTGCGCCGGGTTGCGCAGGCCGACGGCGCGGCGCACGTCCAGCAGGCGCTTGAGCGCCGGCAGCAGCAGCTCGGTCGGTGCAAACGCCACTTCGCCGTTTGCTATCTTTTTAATAGCTGTCAGTGCAGGTACACCAAGGGCCAGGAGCACTTCTGATGCAAAAACCCGGCTTGACTCGGTGGGCGTGCCGTGGATCAGCACCGGAACGCCTTCACGCGCCAGCAGCAGCGCCAGCAGCGGTGTCAGCACCGGCAGCTTGCGTGCGCCGTTGTAGCTGGGCAGCACCACCGTGGGGCTGCCTGTGGCGGGCAGGTGGTTCAGGCGCTGGTGCAGCGCATCGAGGAAACCCGCCATCTCTTCAGGCGTTTCACCCTTGATGCGCATGGCCAGGCAAAAGCCGCCGATCTCCAGGTCGGTCACGGTGCCGTCCAGCACCTGGCCCATCAGGTCCGTTGCCTGCTCGCGCGTCAGCGGGCGGGCGCCGTCTTTGCCGCGGCCGATTTCCTTGATGTACTGGCTAATACCCATAAACGTGATTGTCCGCCAACGCAGATAACTTCTCGTTATGAGCTAATGGGCCCCCACGCTTTTCACTGCGTGTAAGGCGCGAGGCCTTGCAGGCCGCGGCTCGCGAGACGCTTCGCCTCTGTCGCCTGTCCAAGCCTGCGCGGGCAGGCTTGGAGCCGCAGGCTCCAGCCCCTCGGGGGCCGTTTTTTCCTTGGGGCGGCCCGGCGGAAAAATGAGGTGCCCTTTGCATAAACCGCTCGTAGTTCACGCCACTTGACGTATTGGGATCACGGTGCGCGGTGCTGAAGGCGCAGCGTCGTTGCGCGCTGAACGCACCCGGCGTTTGAGTTCCGGCACACATGAGCCGCAGTTGGTGCCGCATTTAAGCGCGGCTTGCAGCGAAGCCAGGCGCTCCTCATCGGTGCCCAGGTGGCCGGCGCCGCCGCCACCGGCCGCCAGCAGCGACAGGTGTTCGTCAATGGCGATGTCGCTGACGTTAAAGCAGGTGCACACCGGCTTGCCGCGCGACTGCACCGCCACCGGTGGCTTTGCGCCTGGCAGCAGCAACAGCCGGCCGTAGGTGTGTGCCGGCAACTCTTCTTGCAGCAAGGTTTTGATCCAGGCCTGGGCGCTGGTGTCCCCTGCGAGTACAAAGCCGGCGAGGTGAGCATCGCCTCCGCTGCGCACCAGGCGCATGGTGCGGCGCTGGCCTTTTTTGCGATCGGCGTAACGCAGGACGTATGCCCCATCCAGGCCCAGGATGCGTTCCAGCGCGGCCAGCGTTTCGTCCGGCGGCGCCTCATGGCTGGCAGCGCGAAACAGCACGCCGGTGCGCTCGCGGCTGCGGTCGGCCAGCGGTGTGTTGTTCGAAAAAGGCACGCAGCTGGTGAAGGGGAATTGCGCCATCAGCGGCTTGAGCTGCTCGCGCGCCGTCAGCGCATCGCCCTCGGGCAGCCAGGCCATGGCCAGCAGCGTCCACGGCATGTCTGCTTTGAGGATCTTGACGGCGGCATGTTTGAGTTCCGGCTGTTTGGAACTGGGGCAATACGCCGAGGTGGTGAGCGCGTTGACGCCTGCCAGCGGCGCGCCGCCGGTGGACTGCCCGCTCAAATACTCTTCGCCCCAATGCATGGCGATAAAAGCCTGGCTCACCGCCACTTCTGGCGAGGCCTGCAGCGGCACCACGATGGAGCCGCGCTTGGAGGTGACATGCACCAGGTCGCCGTCTTGCAAGAGGCGCCGCGCCATGTCCTGTGCATTCATCTGCACGCAAGGCTCGGCCACATGGCCGAACAAACGCCCCAGCGTGCCGGTGCGGCTCATGCCGTGCCACTGGTCGCGCAGCCGGCCGGTGGTGAGGGAAAAAGGGTAACGCGATTCGCGCGGCTCGGCCACCGGCTTGTAAACGGTGTTGACAAAGCGGGCCTTGCCGTCGGCGGTGGGGAAGATGCCGTCTTCATACAGCCTGATCTTGCCGGCGGTATCGCCAGGCTTGAAAGGCCACTGCTGCGGTGCTGCATCCAGCAGCGCATAACTCAGGCCCGTGATGTCGAGGTCGCGGCCGCGGGTGGATTCGCGGTGTTCGTTCCAGATGGTTTCTGCGCCCGATGCTTCATCGGCGATTGAATAAGGGAAGAGGGTGGCGCCGGCTGGCGCGCGGCTGGGCAGCAGCTTCTCAAGCCGCTGCGCAAAGTCCACCGCAATCGACCAGTCATGCCGCGTATCGCCCGGCGCCGCCACCGCCGGCCGCACGCGGCTGATGCGGCGCTCGCTGTTGGTCACCGTGCCAATCTTTTCACCCCAGGTTGTAGCCGGCAGCAGCAGGTCGGCGTAGTCGCAGCTCGACGTGGTGGAAAAGGCCTCCTGCACGATCACCAGTTCGGCGCGCTCCATGGCGCGGCGCACGGTGGCCTGGTCGGGCATAGACTGGGCCGGGTTGGTGCAGGCAATCCACAGCGCCTTGATTTCGCCGTCGGCGGCAGCCTGGAACATCTCGACGGCGGATTTGCCCGGTGTTTCAGGCACGGAAGGAATGCCCCACAGCGCAGCCACTTCGGCGCGGTGATCGGGGTTGGCCAGGTCGCGGTGTGCGCTCAGCAGATTGGCCAGGCCGCCCACTTCGCGTCCGCCCATCGCATTGGGCTGGCCGGTTAGCGAGAAGGGGCCCGCGCCGGGTTTACCGATCTGGCCGGTGGCCAGGTGCATGTTGATGAGGGCGGCGTTCTTGGCGGTGCCGCTGCTCGACTGGTTCAGGCCCTGGCAATACAGGCTCAGCGTGGCGGCCGAGGTCGCAAAAAGTTTGGCGGCGGCCAGCAGGTCTTCTTTTTTGATGCCGCAGGTTTCGGCCACCAGGTCGGGTGTGTAGTCGCGCACCGTGGCCTTGAGCGCGTCAAAGCCCGTGGTGTGCGCCGCGATGTAAGCGGCATCCGTCCAGCCTTCCCACAGCATGATGTGCAGCATGCCGTTAAAGAGCGACACATCGGTGCCCGGCTGTATGCCCAGGTAAAGGTCGGCGATCTCGGCCGTGTCAGTGCGGCGCGGGTCGCAAAAAATGATCTTCAGCGCCGGGTTGGCCGCCCTGGCGTCTTCAATGCGGCGAAAGAGGATGGGGTGTGCATAGGCCGTGTTGCTGCCGACGATAAAAATGCACTGCGCGTGGTTCACGTCGTCGTAGCAGGCGGGCGGCGCGTCCGCGCCCAGCGTCTGTTTGTAGCCGGCCACCGCGCTGCTCATGCACAGGCGCGAGTTGGTGTCGACATTGTTGGTGCCGATCAGGCCCTTGGCGAGTTTGTTGAAGACGTAATAGTCTTCCGTCAGCAACTGGCCTGAAATATAAAAACCCACCGCATCGGGCCCGTGCTCGCGGATGATTTGCGCAAAGCTTTCGCTGGCAAAACCGAGGGCACCGTCCCACGACACCGGCTTGGGCGCCTCATGACGGTGCTCGCGCCGCATCGGCTGCAACAGGCGTGTCTGCCGGGTGACGGACGCCGTCGCCGTGAGCGCCAGTGTTGAGCCCTTGGTGCACAGCCGCCCGAAGTTGGCCGGGTGATCCGGGTCACCGCGCACGCCCGTGATCTCGTCGCCTTGCGATTGAATGATTACCCCACAGCCGACACCGCAATAGGGGCACGTTGATCGGGTTTCAGTCATGAATGCTCAAAAGGCCTTGCGTTCACGCCGTTTGAGGCGCCTGCACGGCAAAGCTTTCGTCGCCCAAAGCGCCAGAAGAGGCGCCGGGGCCCGCGCGCGGCGGCTGCAAATCCAGCGCCAGCGTGGCCAGTTCGGCAGCGTCCAGAAACACCTGGCCGGCATCCACCTTGCAGCTGAAGCTGGGCGTGCAGCCCTCGTCAGGTTGCTTGGCGCAGCCGTCTGCCAGGCCTATCGTCCAGTTGTGCAAGGGGCAGGCCACGCTGGTGCCAAACACAATGCCCTGCGACAGCGGTCCACCCTTGTGCGGGCAGCGGTCCAGCAGCGCAAACACCTGGTCCTGGTCGTTGCGGAACACAGCCACATCAATACCTTTGGCGCGTGAGACACGCCGCGAGCCAAGCACCGGGATGTCGGTGACCAGGCAGATTTTCTTCCATTCAGACATAGTGATATCTCAATTCAGGCCGGTCAGGCGGGCGTGAGTTTTTCGAACTGACGGGCGTCCACGGACGCTTCTTTCAGGTCAAACCAGGGATCCGGTTCACCGTCTAGCGCAAACTGCAGCTGCTCCCACAGCGCCTTGCGGCCTTCGTGGTCTTCGAGGATTTTTTTCTTCACATAGTCCAGGCCGACGCGGTTGACGTAGTGCACCGTGCGCTCCAGGTACCAGCCCTCCTGGCGGTAGAGCTCGCAGAAGGCGCCGGTGTATTCGAGCACCTCGGCTGCCGTCTTCAGCTTGGTGAAGAAGTGGGCCACTTCCGTCTTGATGCCGCCATTGCCGGCGATGTACATCTCCCAGCCCGAGTCGACGCCGATGATGCCGACGTCCTTGATGCCGGACTCGGCGCAGTTGCGCGGGCAGCCGCTCACCGCAAACTTGACCTTGTGCGGTGCATACATGCGCCACATGGCGCGCTCCAGGTCTTTGCCCATCTGCGTGCTGTCCTGCGTGCCCATGCGGCACCATTCGCTGCCCACGCAGGTTTTCACCGTACGCAGGGCCTTGGCATAGGCGTGGCCCGATGGCATGCCGATGTCTTTCCAGACGTTCTGCAGGTCTTCTTTTTTGACGCCCAGCAAGTCGATGCGCTGCCCGCCGGTGACCTTGACGGTTGGGATTTTGTATTTGTCGACCGCGTCGGCAATGCGGCGCAGCTCGCTCGCGGTGGTCTCACCGCCCCACATGCGCGGGATGACGCTATAGGTGCCGTCTTTCTGGATGTTGGCGTGGCTGCGTTCGTTGATGAAACGGCTTTGCGGGTCGTCCTTGGCCTGCTTGGGCCAGGTGCTGATCAGGTAGTAGTTGACGGCGGGGCGGCAGGTGGCGCAGCCGTTGGGCGTCTTCCAGTCCATGAACTTGAAGGTGTCGGAGATGCTGAGCAGCTTGTTGGCGCGGATGGCGTCACGCACTGCCTGGTGGCCGTGGTCGGTGCAGGCGCACATGGCCTTGAGCTTGGGCGTGGCCGAGTAGTCGCCGCCGGCGGTGAACATCAGGATTTGCTCGACCAGCCCGGTGCACGAGCCGCAGGAGGCGCTGGCCTTGGTGTGCTTGCGCACTTCATCGAGCGTGAACAGGCCTTTTTCCTTGATGGCTTTGCAGATGGTGCCCTTGTTGACGCCGTTGCAGCCGCAGACTTCGGCGTCGTCGGCCATCAGCGCGGCCTTGTTCTGGCCTTCATGGCCCGCATCGCCGAGGTTGGACTCGCCAAAAATCAGCTTGTCGCGGATGTCGCTGACATTGCGGCCATCGCGCAGCAGCTTGAAGTAGTAGCTGCCGTCCACCGTGTCGCCGTACAGGCAGGCGCCCACCAGCTTGTCGTCCTTGATGACCAGTTTTTTGTAGACACCGCCGAAGGGGTCGCTCATCACGATCTCTTCGGTTCCCTCGCCGCCCATGAACTCGCCGGCACTGAAGAGGTCGATGCCGGTGACCTTGAGCTTGGTCGACGTGAGTGATCCCGAGTACCGGCCGATGCCGAACTGCGCCAGGTGGTTGGCGGCTACTTTGGCCTGCTCGAACAGCGGCGCGACCAGGCCGTAGGCAATACCGCGGTGCGCCGCGCATTCGCCGACGGAATAGATGCGCGCGTCGGTCACGGTCTGCATGGTGTCGTTGACGACGATGCCCTTGTTGCAATGCAGGCGCATGGATTCGGCCAGCTGCGTATTGGGGCGAATGCCGACCGCCATGACCACGAGGTCGGTGGCCACTTCGCTGCCGTCCTTGAATTTGATGGACTTCACGCGGCCTTCTTCATTGCCGGTCAGTTCTTGCGTCTGCGCGCCGATGAGGAATTTGAGGCCGCGGTCTTCCAGCGACTTTTGCAGCAGCTTGCCCGCCACGTCGTCGAGCTGGCGCTCCATCAGCCAGGGCATCACGTGAACCACGGTCACTTCCATGCCGCGCAGCATGAGGCCGTTGGCCGCTTCCAGGCCCAGCAGGCCGCCGCCGATGACGACGGCTTTTTTGTATTTCGTCGCGGCATCGATCATCGCGTTGGTGTCGGCGATGTCGCGGTAGGCGATCACGCCTTGCAGGTCTTTGCCCGGCACCGGCAGGATGAAGGGGTTGGAGCCGGTGCACATCAGCAGGCGGTCGTATTCCTCTTCCGTGCCATCGTCGGCGCGCACCACACGCTTGATGCGGTCGATCTCAACCACTTTTTTGCCGGCATGCAGCGTGATGTGGTTGTCCTTGTACCAGTCCCAGGAGTTCAGCACGATCTCGTCCAGTGTCTGCTCGCCGGCCAGCACGGGCGACAGCAGGATGCGGTTGTAGTTGGGGTGGGGCTCGGCGCCGAAGACCGTGATGTCGTACAGGTCGGGCGAGACCTTGAGCAGCTCTTCCAGCGTGCGCACGCCGGCCATGCCGTTGCCCACCATCACCAGTTTGGGTTTTTTGACACGCATGTCCATCGTGGTTCCTTGGTTGTCTCGGTGTGTTTGCAGGCCTGCAAGCCGCCCTCAAGCGGCTTTTTCCACGTGGGCCTGGCGCGTGTACAAAAAGTCGATGACGGCCTTGCGGTAGTGCAGGTACTGGGTGCTTTCGGCCAGGTCCACGCGGTTGCGGGGGCGGGGCAGGTCAATGGCCAGCACCTCGCCAATGGTGGCCGCGGGCCCGTTGGTCATCATCACGATTCGGTCGCTCAGCAGCACGGCTTCGTCCACGTCGTGGGTCACCATGACCACCGTGCTTTGGGTGGTGGCGACGATCTGCAGCAGCTCGTCCTGCAGCTTGGCGCGGGTCAGGGCGTCCAGGGCGCCGAAGGGTTCGTCAAGCAGCAGGACCTTGGGCTCCATCGACAGTGCGCGGGCAATGCCGACGCGCTGCTTCATGCCGCCGGAAATCTCGCCCGGGCGCTTTTGCGCGGCAGGGGTCAGCCCGACCATGGCCAGCGCCGCATCGGTGCGGGCTTTGAGTTGCGCCTTGTTTTCGGTGGCCGAGAACACGCGCTCGACCGCGAGGTAGACGTTTTCAAAGCAGGTCAGCCAGGGCAGCAGCGAGTGGTTCTGGAACACCACGGCGCGCTCGGGGCCGGGGCCGGCGATCTCGCGGTTGGCGCACAGCAGGGTGCCCTGGGTGGGCGTGGTCAGGCCGGCGATCAGGTTGAGCAGGGTGGATTTGCCGCAGCCGGAGTGGCCGATCAGCGCGACGAACTCGCCCTTGGCGACCGTGAGATTGACGTTTTGCAGTGCGCAGAACGGGCCCTTCTTCGTTTTGAAGGTTTGCTCGACGCCCTGGATTTCGATGTACTTGCTGCTGAAAGATTCGCTCATGATGTGCTCCGGTTTTTAGGAGGACCACCGCGGAACCGGCTTTGCCGGGCCGCAAGTGGTGCCCCCTGAGGGGGAGGCGCCGAAGGCGCTTCGGGGGGAACGTTATTTCTAGTTTTTGACTTCTTCGAAGGTGAAGGCCGTGGCCAGCTTGATGAGCGCGAACTCCAGCAACAGGCCGACGATGCCGATCACAAAGATCGCGATGATGATGTTCTTGACGTTGAGGTTGTTCCACTCGTCCCAGACCCAGAAGCCGATGCCGACGCCGCCGGTCAGCATCTCGGCTGCGACGATGACCAGCCAGGCGGTGCCGACGGCCAGGCGCACGCCGGTCAGCATGTAGGGCAGTACGGCGGGGAAGAGGATCTTGGTGACGATCTTCCATTCGCTGAGGTTGAGCACGCGAGCCACGTTCATGTAGTCCTGCGGCACGCGCTGCACACCGACGGCGGTGTTGATGATCATGGGCCAGATCGAGCAGATGAAGATGGTCCAGATGGCGGCCGGGTTGGCGCCCTTGAAGACCAGCAGCCCGATCGGCAGCCAGGCCAGCGGCGAGACCGGGCGCAAGAGACTGATCAGCGGGTTGAACATGCGGCTCAAAAAGTTGAAGCGGCCGATCATGAAGCCGACCGGGATGCCGACGACAGCCGCCATGCCGAAGCCCATGGCGACGCGTTTGAGCGAAGACAGCACGTTCCAGCCGACGCCCTGGTCGTTGGGGCCCTTGCTGTAGAACGGGTCGCTGAAGATCTGCACCGCCTGGGCAAACGTATCTTTGGGCGAAGGGATGCTGCCTGCCGTTCCCATGAAGACCAGCTCCCAGACCAGCACCAGCAAGCCCAGGCCGAGCAGTGGAGGCAGGATGCCCAGCCAGAGATAGGAGAAGTCTCGCGGGGGTTTGGCGGCCACGGCCGGCGTGCTGGTTTTCATGTCATTTCGGGCTGTAGCCCGCGTTTTATCTTGTGGTGCCGCTATCAAATATGTAGCAGCCGGCTCTCTGGGTTTGTCCCCGCTGCGGGCTGCGGGTGTGGCTGCTTCAAGCGGGCTGTGGAAGACGGCGCTGACCATGGTGTTCTCCTTGGGGTAATCCAGCTCAGGCGCGGATCTTGAAAGAGTCCGCGTACTTTTTCGGGTCCTTGCCGTCCCAGACCGTGCCGTCGAGCAGCTTGCTGGTGCGCATCACGTCCTTCGGAACACTTGCTTTGGCGGCGGTGGCGGCCTCTTTGTAGATGTCGATCTGGTTGATCGTTTTGGCGATGCCAAGGTAGTCCGGGTGCTCCTTGATCAGGCCCCAGCGCTTGTGCTGCGTGAGGAACCACATGCCGTCGGACAGGTAAGGGAAGCTCACCGCGCCGTCGTTGTAGAACTTCATGTAGTTCGGGTCGTCCCAGGTCTTGCCCATGCCGTTCTGGTAGCGGCCCAGGATGCGCTGGTTGATGGCGTCGACGCTGGTGTTGACGTAGCTCTTGTCGGCCACGGTCTCGGCCATCTTGTTTTTATTGGTGAGGCTGGCGTCAATCCATTTGCCGGCCTCGATGATGGCGGCGGTGACGGCGCGCGCGGTGTTGGGGTATTTCTGTACAAACTCGGCAGTGGTGCCCAGCACTTTTTCAGGGTGATCCTTCCAGATGTCCTGGGTGGTCACGGCGGTCACGCCGATGCCGTCGATGATGGCGCGGTGGCCCCAGGGCTCACCCACGCAGTAGCCGTCCATGTTGCCCACGCGCATGTTGGCCACCATTTGCGGGGGCGGCACGGTAATGACCTTGGCGTCCTTCATCGGGTTGATGCCGTTGGCCGCCAGCCAGTAGTACAGCCACATCGCGTGCGTGCCGGTGGGGAAGGTCTGTGCGAAGGTGTATTCGCGCTTGTCGCTCGCCATCAGTTTCGCAAGTCCGGCGCCGTCGACGGCGCCCTTGTCGGCGAGTTTTTTGGACAACGTGATGGCCTGGCCGTTGTTGTTGAGGGTCATCAGCACGGCCATGTCTTTCTTGGGGCCGGCGGTGCCCATGTGCACGCCGTAGATCAGGCCGTAGAGCACGTGGGCGAAGTCCAGCTCGCCGTTGACCAGCTTGTCGCGCACGCCGGCCCAGCTGGCTTCTTTGGTGGGGATGATCTTGACGCCGTATTTCTGGTCGATCCCCAGCACCGAGGCCATCACCACTGAGGCGCAGTCGGTCAGGGGAATGAAGCCGATCTTGACTTCTTTCTTTTCAGGTGCGTCCGAGCCTGCCGCCCAGGCGCCGCCCGGAAGCATGCCGGTAAACAGCGCAGCGCTGCCGGCGGCGCCGGCTTTTTTGATGAAGTCGCGGCGGGCGGGTTTGAGAGGGCCATAAGACTGCTGCGTCATGTTGAACTCCTGGAGGCAAAAAAGAAGAAGAAAAACCTGGCTGAAAAACAAAACGGCGTCCATCTGGTCACCTGCACGAAGCGGGTAAAGAGATGGACGCCGTTGTCCTGGACAAGCCTCGAAAGACTTGCTGCGGGACCGTCTTTGGTCCTGCCATGGCAGTGAATCAAGCAGAAAACGTGCCAGCTGTTGACTTGGCAAGGCGGCGCGAAATTTCCTTTTGGAAACAAGCGCTTGGGAAAAAAGCGGGGGGGTTTGGGATGTCGCCAGGCGCTACCCAAGGTGGTGCGCGGCGGCGATTCAGGCACGGCATTTGTGCAGTGCAGCAGGAGATTGGCGGCGGCGTTAAAGGTAGTCGGCCATCGCCAGCACGGATTCGGCCACGTCCAGCAGCCGGCGGTTTTGGCTCATGGCGGTTTGCCGCAGCATCTTGTAGGCATCGTCTTCGCTGAGCTTGCGGGTGGCCATCAGCAGGCCTTTGGCGCGTTCCACCACCTTGCGCTCGTTGAGTGCGGCCCGTACGGTCTCAAGTTCGTCGCTCATGACCTGCAGGCGATGGGCCTGCTCCTGCACCAGGCCGAGGATGGAGCGTTCCAGCTGGGGCCCGTAGTGCGCGGGGGCGTGCGGGCCTGTGTCGGCCTGGCGCGAGAGTTCATCCAGGATGGCTTTCTGGTCGCGCAGTTCGGCATGTGCCTGGGCGATCTTGCGTTCGCACAGCCCGCGCAGGTTGGCCGCGAGCAGGTCTTCTACGGTTTTCATCGCGTCGATGCGCTGCGTGCAGCAGTCAAACCAGGTCTGGCTCAGGTTGGCGTCCAGCCTGCCACCGGCATTCGGGGTGCAGCCTGTGCGGCGCAGGCGCTCCAGTTCAGCGATGGATTCAACCGCCTGCAGGGCGATCCAGGCGTTCAGCACGGCCGGATCCGCAAAATCGGTGAACACCTCGAAGCAGCGCTCCTGCGATTCAATCAGGTGCTGCCACTGCTGCTGGCGCGCGGCGTCCGTATGGCCCGAAGCGAAGGTGGCGGCGCCGCAGGCACGCTCCTGTCCCGCAAACTCCTTGCCCTGCATGAAGTTGAACATGGCCACCAGCGCACGGGAAATCTCGGGGTCGGTGGCGCTGTCGGCCGCCTCGAAGACAACCACCAGCAAGCCGGCAATCAGCCGCGAGAAGCTTGTGGTGGACTCGTCGGCCGTGGTTGCCTGGGTGCTGACGCGCTGGCGCAGCGCCGGCAGGGCATCCAGCGCGTGCAGCACAAACGCGATGCGGCTGAAGAGGCGCGCGCCGTTACGCACGCGGGAAGGGTCGGTGTCCAGCGCGTCGAAATGCGTGCGCACGAACTGCTGGACACGCTCGCACTCGGCAACCTGCTGCGCGCGCTGGTCGGCAAAGCGGGTGCCCTGCGAGCCCAGAAATACATTGGAAATGCCCCGTTCCTTTTGCAGTGCATGGATCAGGCGGCCAATGGCATTGACCAGCTCGCTGGTGAGCGCGAGCTGCTCGAGTTCGCCGATTTCGCATTGGCGCGCAGCAACAAGAAAACTGAGTCCGGACTTCATCATGGGGGCGTTTTTTGCAAGAGCAGCAACATCCGTGCCGCAAGACCCTGCAAGGGGCTGGGCCCTGAGGGACACTTTACACTTGCCGGCATGCTGGTATTGGGAATCGAGTCTTCTTGTGATGAAACGGGCGTGGCGCTGGTGGATGCCGGCGGCAGCGGCGTGCCGCGGCTGCTGTCGCACGCGCTGTTCAGCCAGATCGACATGCACCAGGCGTATGGCGGCGTGGTGCCTGAGCTGGCCAGCCGCGACCATATCCGGCGCGTCTTGCCCCTGACGCACCAGGTGATGGCGGAGGCGGGCAGCAGCCTGGCACTGGTCGATGTGGTGGCGTACACGCGCGGCCCCGGCCTGGCGGGCGCGTTGCTGGTGGGCGCGGGCGTGGCCTGCTCGCTGGCGGCGGCGCTGGGCAAGCCGGCGATGGGCGTGCATCACCTCGAGGGGCATTTGCTGTCGCCCTTCCTGAGCGCCGACCCGCCGGAGTTTCCTTTTGTGGCGCTGCTGGTGTCCGGCGGCCACACCCAGCTGATGCGGGTGGACCGCGTGGGCAGCTACGAGTTGCTGGGCGAAACCATTGATGACGCGGCCGGTGAGGCCTTTGACAAGTCGGCCAAGCTGATGGGCTTGCCCTATCCCGGCGGGCCGCATTTGTCGAAGCTGGCTCAAGGCGGTGACGGCGCGGCCTTCAAGTTGCCGCGGCCCTTGCTGCACAGCGGCGACCTGGATTTTTCATTTGCCGGGC
Source organism: Polaromonas sp. SP1 (assembly GCF_003711205.1). Lineage (NCBI taxonomy): Bacteria > Pseudomonadati > Pseudomonadota > Betaproteobacteria > Burkholderiales > Comamonadaceae > Polaromonas > Polaromonas sp. SP1. Next base: position 2,881,154 of record NZ_CP031013.1, read on the forward strand.
TGAAAACTGCGGTGCTGACGCAGGCCAAAAAACTGGGGCCTGACCTGGAAAGCCGCAAGGCCGATTTGGCGGCGTCTACGCAAGCGGCGATTGTGGAAGTGCTGGTGAAAAAATCATTGGCAGCCATGACGCAAACCGGGCTGAAACGCCTGGTGGTGGCCGGTGGCGTGGGCGCCAATGCACTGCTGCGCAGCCAGCTCAACGCCGTGTGCAAACAACGCGGCATTCGTGTGCATTACCCCGAACTGCATTTGTGCACCGACAACGGCGCGATGATTGCGCTGGCGGCCGGCATGCGCCTGCAGGCGGGGCTTGAAACGCTCAAAGGCGGCTACACGTTTGACGTGAAGCCGCGCTGGGAACTGGCCCCCACGGTCGCTCGCTCTGCGTAGCTCCCTGCCCCCCGAGGGGGCCGCCCGCCTGTGGCCCGGCAAAGCCGGTTCCACGGCTCATGCTGGCAGGAACTGATTCACGGCCCGATCGATCAATGGGTTATTGAATGTCGAGGCGCGTCACGTTGCTGACCGGGATCTTCTTGCCCAGCGTCAAGGTCAACACACCGTTCTCGAGTTTGGCCGAGCTGTTGGCGGTGTCGATTTCCAGCGGGAAGCGCCATGCGGCCTTGACCTTGCGGCTTGCTTCTTCTTTGCTGGCAATGCGAACCACATCGCCTTCGATGCTGATGTCCAGTTGCTCGCGGGCCAGGCCGGGCACGTCGAGTTGCAGGGTGTAGGCTTTTTCCTGGTCTTCCACGCTTGCGGCCTTGGCGGTGGTAACGGCGCCGGTGTCAGACAGCGAAGAGAAGGTGTCGTTGAGGAAGTTTTCCAGGGCGCCGTTGCTCACGACAGGGGCGTAGTGACGATGAAAGGCGCGGGCGGGGCGATGGGCGAGAGAGTAAAACATGGCTGTTCCTTGATGGGTTAACAAGGGGCGTTTTCCCCTTACACTGCGCGGCGCTCACCGTGATTGCCGCATGCACACCAGTTAGGTGTAGGGGCGGTTTATTCAAGGTTTACCCATGCGAAAGCAAGAGGCTATTTTTTTATGCAGAAACACTTGAAACGCCTGTTCGCGGCCCTATGTCTCGGCGCCTCGCTGGGCGCCGGCGCGCAGACGGCCGCCCAGGCGCCGGTGCCGGCACCTGTTCGTATTGCGCTCATCGAAAGCATGTCAGGCGCTTTCGCCAACACCGGTGAAGCGGTGTTCCGCAACCTGGTCTGGGCCACCGAGCGCGTGAATGCGCGCGGCGGCGTGAAGCTCGCGGGCGGGCCGCGCAACCTGGTCATTGAGCGCTACGACAACAAGGGCCAGAACGAAGAAGCGCTGGCGGCACTGCGCTCAGCCATTGATGACGGGGTGACCATCATTGCGCAGGGCAACTCGTCGGCGATTGCCGCCGTGCTGATCGACGCCATCAACAAACACAACGAGCGCGAGCCGAACAAGCGCGTGCTGTTCCTCAATTACTCGGCGGTCGACCCGATCCTGACGAACGAGAAATGCAGCTACTGGCATTTCCGTTTTGACGCACATGCCGATATGCGCATGGCGGCGCTGATGGATGTACTCAAGGACGACAAGGCGCTCAAAAGCATTTACCTGATCGGCCAGGACTACAGCTTCGGCCAGGCCGTGCTGCGCGAAGCGCGCAAGCAGCTCGGTGTGCAGCGCCCGGATGTGCAGGTCGTGGGCGACGAGTTGCATGCGCTCGGCCGCGTCAAGGACTTCATTCCCTACGCCGTGAAGATCAAGGCCAGCGGTGCGCAGGCGGTGCTGACGGGCAACTGGGGCAACGACCTGACGCTGCTGATCAAGGCCGCCAAAGAGGTCGGTTACGAAGGCAAGTTCTACACCTTCTACGGCAACGCGCTCGGCGTGCCGGGTGCGCTGGGCGATGCGGGTGTGGGCAAGGTGGTGGCGGTGGCAGACTGGTTCCCCAATGAGCCGGGCGCGCAGTCCGAGGCCTTCTACCAATCCTTCCGCCAGCGCTTTCCCAAACCGCAGGACGACTATGTTCACATGCGCATGCAGCTCATGATGGAGTCACTGGCCCAAAGTATCGACAAGGCGGGCAGCGCCGACGCCGGTGCGGTGGCGGCGCAGATGGAGCGCAGCACGGTCACCTTTGCGGGCCACAAGGGCGTGATGCGCGCGGCGGACCACCAGTTCCAGCAGCCGCTGCTGGTGGCGCTGATGGGCAAGCAGGGCTCGCCGGGGGTGAAGTTTGATGTGGAAGGCTCGGGCTACGGCTTTCGCGTCATCAAGACGATTTCGCCGGAGCGGGCCGAGCAGCCGAACAGCTGCAAGATGGTCCGGCCCTGAACCCGCACATCGCTTTCATCTTTCATTACTGACAGACGCCGGCAGGCAGATCGAAACACTCCCATGAGACAGGCCGTTTTAAACCTTGAAGAATCCATGATCCGCCAGGTGGCCAATGCCGGCATGGGGCGCACTGATGTGCTCAAGTTCTGGTTTGGCGAGAGCGATGAAGTGACGCCGGCGTTTATCCGCGATGCGGCGGCCACTTCGCTGCAGCAGGGCGAGACTTTTTATGCGCACAACCTGGGCCTGCCCGAGTTGCGGGAGGCGATTGCCGCCTATGCCACAGGCCTGCGCTGCGCCGGTGCCGCGCCTATCACGGCTGAGCGCATTGCGGTGACCTCGGGCGGCGTCAATGCGCTGATGCTGGCGGTGCAGGCGCTGGTGGATGCGGGCGACGAGGTGGTGGCCGTGACACCGGTCTGGCCCAATCTGACGGCCCAGCCGGCCATCATGGGCGCGCAGGTCCGATGCGTCAGCCTCAGGCCGGTGGCAGGCGAGTGGCGGCTGGACGTGGCCGAATTGCTGGCCGCCATCACGCCTAAAACCAGGCTGCTGATCGTCAACGCGCCCAACAACCCCACGGGCTGGACCCTGTCGCGCGCCGAGCAGGAGGCCATCCTGGCGCATTGCCGAAAAACCGGTACCTGGATCCTGGCTGACGAGGTGTATGAGCGGCTGTATTACGAACCCACGCCCAATGGCTGTGCGCCCAGTTTTCTCGATATAGCGGCGCCGGACGACCGCCTGGTGGTCGTTCACAGCTTTTCCAAGAGCTTTTTGATGACCGGCTGGCGCCTGGGCTGGCTGGTGATGCCGGCCACCATGACGCCTCACATGGGCAAGCTGGTGGAGTTCAATACCTCCTGCGCGCCGGTGTTCGTGCAGCGGGCCGGGCTGGTGGCGATTGAACGCACCGCCGACATCACCCCCCGGGTGGTGGCCCACCTGAAAACCTGCCGGGACACCCTGGTGCCGCTGCTTCAGGCGGTGCCGGGCGTCCAATTGGCGCCGGCCAAAGGCGGCATGTACGCCTTTTTCCGGCTGGAGGACCCCTCAGACCCCACTCGCTTCGGCGTCTCGCTGGAAACGGCCAAGCGGCTGGTGGTGGAGGCCGGGCTGGGCCTGGCGCCGGGCAATGCCTTTATGGTCAACCCGGGGCCCGAGGCCCAGGGCTGGCTGCGCTGGTGTTTCGCCAGCCAGGACGTCGCCAGGCTGGGGCAGGGGGTGGAGCGCCTCAGGCGCTGGCTTGGGGCCTGAGCCCGTTCTTCAGGCTATAATCCAAGGCTCTGTGCGGTTTGAGGCCATTTTTGGGCCTTTACCTGCCGGAACACGACGAAAGCGGTTTATTTCACTCCCATGTCGGGAACGCTGCTTCGCTCGCAAGCGCACCTCGGTGCAAGAAAGAGAAACCCATGATTGCAAAATCAGTCAAGGCCGAAATCGTTCAGGCCAACGCACGTGCCGCCGGCGACACCGGCAGCCCTGAAGTTCAAGTGGCGCTGCTGACCGGCCGCATCAACGAACTGACCCCCCATTTCAAGGCCAACGCCAAGGATCACCACGGCCGCCGCGGTCTGCTGCGCATGGTGAGCCGCCGCCGCAAGCTGCTGGACTACCTCAAGTCCAAAGATGCTGACCGTTACACCGCGCTGATCGCCAAGCTTGGCCTGCGCAAGTAATCGGTAAAAACGATTTGAAAGCGCCTGAGTTAGTTCACTAGCTCAGGCGCTTTTTACTTCGGAGCAAGGCAAAACGAGCACGCGCTGTGTCATTCCACAAAAAAAGCCCTGGTCAGGCGCCTGATCCCAGGCATTTTGTGGAATGGCATCGTGTTCAGCCAGCCACCGCTCCGGGCCTCCCGCACTGCCTCAAGTGCGTGAATTTAGTGGAGAAAAGAACATGAGCATTTTCAACAAAGTCACCAAGTCCTTCCAGTGGGGCCAGCACAAGGTCACGATGGAAACCGGCGAAGTCGCACGCCAGTCCAGCGGCGCCGTCATCGTTGACATGGACGGCACCGTTGTGCTGGCCACCGTCGTCGCCAAAACCGACGCCAAGCCCGGCCAGGATTTCTTCCCCCTGACCGTTGACTACCTCGAGAAAACCTACGCCGCCGGCCGCATCCCCGGCAGCTTCTTCAAGCGCGAAGGCCGCCCCAGCGAATTCGAAACGCTGACGTCCCGCCTGATCGACCGCCCGATCCGCCCCCTGTTCCCCGAAGGCTTCTTCAACGAAGTGCAGGTCGTGATCCATGTGCTGTCGCTCAACCCTGAAGTGGAAGGCGACATCCCCGCGCTGATCGCTTCGAGCGCCGCACTGTCGATCTCCGGCATCCCGTTCAACGGCCCGATCGGCGCCGCCCGCGTGGCCTACATCGACGGGCAGTACGTGCTGAACCCCGGCAAGACCCAGCTCAAGGATTCGAAGATGGACCTGGTTGTGGCCGGCACCGAAGCCGCCGTACTGATGGTCGAGTCCGAAGCCCAGCAGCTGTCTGAAGAAATCATGCTCGGCGCCGTGGTGTTCGGCCATGAGCAGGGCAATATCGCCATCAACGCGATCCACGAACTCGTGCGCGACGCCGGCAAGCCGGTGTGGGACTGGCAGGCTCCTGCCAAGAACGAGCCGCTGATCGCCAGGGTCAACGAACTGGCCGGCGCCAAGCTGCAGGCCGCGTACCAGATCCGCGCCAAGCAAGCCCGTACGCAAGCCTGCCGTGTGGTGACCTCGGAAGTCATGGCCGCCCTGAAGGCCGATGAAGTCGCATTCGACAGCGTCGCCGTTGAAGGCATGCTGTTCGACATCGAAGCCAAGATCGTCCGCAGCCAGATCCTGGCCGGCGAGCCCCGTATCGACGGCCGCGACACGCGCACCGTTCGCGCGATTGAAATCCGCAACAGCGTGCTGCCCCGCACCCACGGTTCGGCCCTGTTCACGCGCGGTGAAACGCAAGCGCTGGTCGTGACCACGCTGGGCACCGAGCGCGACGCGCAGCGCATCGACGCACTGTCGGGCGACTACGAAGACCGCTTCATGCTGCACTACAACATGCCTCCGTTCGCCACCGGCGAAACCGGCCGTGTCGGCTCGCCAAAACGCCGCGAGATCGGCCACGGCCGCCTGGCCAAGCGCGCGCTGATCGCCGTGCTGCCGACGAAGGAAGAATTCCCTTACACCATGCGTGTTGTGTCTGAAATCACCGAATCCAACGGCTCTTCGTCGATGGCTTCGGTCTGCGGCGGCTGCCTGTCGCTGATGGACGCCGGCGTGCCGATGAAGGCCCACGTGGCCGGTATCGCCATGGGCCTGATCAAGGAAGACAACCGCTTTGCCGTGCTGACCGACATCCTGGGCGACGAAGATCATCTGGGTGACATGGACTTCAAGGTTGCCGGTACCACCTTCGGTATCACCGCGCTGCAGATGGACATCAAGATCCAGGGCATCACCAAGGAAATCATGCAGGTTGCGCTGGCCCAGGCCAAAGAAGCCCGCATGCACATCCTGGGCAAGATGCAGGAAGCCATGGGCGAAGCCAAGGCTGAAGTGTCCGACTTCGCGCCGCGCCTGTACGTCATGAAGATCAACCCCGAGAAGATTCGCGACGTGATCGGCAAGGGCGGCGCGGTCATCCGCGCGCTGACCGAAGAAACTGGCACGCAAATCAACATCGAGGAAGACGGCACCATCACCATCGCCTCGAACGACAGCGCCAAGGCCGACGAAGCCAAGCGCCGCATCGCCGAGATCACCGCTGAAGTCGAAATCGGCAAGGTCTACGAAGGCCCGGTCACCAAGATCCTGGACTTCGGCGCACTGATCAACCTGCTGCCCGGCAAGGACGGCCTGCTGCACATCAGCCAGATCGCCCACGAGCGCGTCGAAAAAGTCACCGACTACCTGAGCGAAGGCCAGATCGTCAAGGTCAAGGTTCTTGAGACCGACGAGAAAGGCCGCGTCAAGCTGTCGATGAAGGCTTTGCTCGACCGTCCAGCCCAGGACCAGGACCGGGGCTGATCAGTATCTGCTATTGATTTTGTAGCTGCCAGCCCTTGCGTACCTTGGGCTGGCGGCACAAATGACCTGGATATTCATGAAAGCTGTTGAAATTACATCCTATGGCGCGCCTGAGGTTTTGCGCCTGGGCTCGCGTCCGGCTCCCGTTGACGGCGCCGGCGAAGTCCTGATTCGTGTGAATGCCAGCGGCGTGAACCGCCCTGATGTTTTGCAGCGCATGGGGCACTATCCGGTGCCGCCCGGTGCGTCGGACATCCCCGGGCTTGAGGTGGCGGGCGTGATTGTTTCCGGCGATGCCCGGGCAATGGCAGCCGCAGGCTTGAAAATTGGTGACCGTGTCTGCGCATTGGTGGCGGGCGGTGGTTATGCCGAGTTATGCGTTGCGCCTGTGGCGCAGTGCCTGCCCGTGCCTGAAGGGCTCAGCGATATCGAAGCCGCCTCCCTGCCGGAGACCTTCTTTACGGTTTGGAGCAATGTGTTTGAGCGCGCTCATTTGCAGCCGGGCGAAACGCTGTTGATCCAGGGCGGCTCCAGCGGCATCGGCGTGACGGCCATTCAGATTGCCAAGGCCTTGGGCGCCAAGGTGCTGGTCACCGCCGGCAGCGACGACAAGTGTGCCGCCTGCGTGGCCTTGGGCGCCGACCATGCCATCAACTACAAGACCAGCGATTTCGCCGAAGAGGCCAAAAAGCTGACGAACGGGAAGGGCGTCGACGTCATTCTCGACATGGTTGCCGGCAGTTATGTCGCACGCGAAGTCGACTGCATGGCTGAAGACGGCCGCCTCGTCATCATTGCGCTGCAGGGCGGCACCAAAGCCGAATTCAATGCCGGACTCGTGCTGCGCAAGCGCCTGACCATCACCGGTTCGACCTTGCGTCCGCGCTCTGTCGAGTTCAAGGCCGGTATTGCGAAAGCGCTGAAAGAAAAAGTCTGGCCGCTGATTGCCGGCGGCGCCGTCAAGCCGGTGATTCACAGTACGTTCGCCGCTGCGGATGCTGCCAAAGCGCACGCGCTGATGGAGTCCAACCAGCACGTCGGCAAAATCGTTTTGACCTGGTAAGCCAAAGATGAAAAAACTCATTGCGGGAAACTGGAAGATGAACGGCAGCCTGGCGGCCAACACCGCCTTGCTGGACGCGCTGGCGCAAGGTTTGGCCAATCCTGCAGCATGCGAAGTGGCCGTGTGCGTGCCCGCGCCATATCTGGCACAAGTCCAGGCCATGCGCGCTGCGAAAGCAGGTCTTGCTCCCGTTGAGTTGGGCGCGCAGGATGTCTCAGCACATGCCTCTGGCGCCTACACCGGCGAGGTGAGTGCCGCCATGCTCAAGGAGTTCGGTTGCCGGTTTGCCATCGTCGGCCATTCGGAGCGCCGCCAATACCATGGCGAAACGGATCAACTGGTCGCCGACAAAACCAAAGCCGCACTGGCCGCGGGCATCACGCCCATCGTCTGCATCGGCGAAACGCTGGCTGAGCGCGAAGCGGGCCACACCGAAGAAGTCGTCAAGCGCCAACTGGCCGCGGTGATTCACACCAACGGCCATTGCATCAGCGAAATCGTGGTGGCCTACGAGCCTGTATGGGCCATCGGCACCGGCAAGACAGCTTCGCCGGAAGAGGCCCAGGCGGTGCATGCCGTGCTGCGGGCCCAATTGAAAGCGGCGACGGACCAGTTCGCGCGCGTGAAGATTCTGTATGGCGGCAGCATGAACGCTGCCAATGCGGCGTCGCTGCTGGCCCAGCCCGACATTGACGGCGGCCTCATTGGCGGCGCGTCGCTCAAAGCCCCCGATTTTTTGACAATTATTGCTGCAGCCCGCAACTAGCAAGCACAGCACGCTATTAATTTAGGAGTAGATATGAACGTTGTATTAACCATTGTCCTTGCAGTGCAGATGCTCTCGGCGCTTGGCATGATTGGCCTGATCCTGGTGCAGCACGGCAAGGGTGCCGACATGGGTGCGGCGTTTGGAAGCGGCGGCTCCGGCAGCCTGTTTGGCGCCAGCGGCAGTGCCAACTTTCTGTCGCGCACCACCGGTATCCTGGCCGCGTTGTTTTTTGCCTGCACCTTGCTGCTCGCTTACTTTGGCGGCAGCACGCAGCCGCGCGCCGGCTCCAGCGTTCTGGAAGGTGCGGCGGTGACGGCTCCTGCCCCCGCGGCATCGGCCTCCGGCGCGACCCAAATCCCCGGCACCACGGTGCCCGCCGGCACCGGCGCTGCAGTTCCCGCCGCTCCTGCGCCGGCTGCATCGGGTGCTGCGCAAATCCCGACGAAATAACGCTTATTGCTGCTGCTTCCTCATGGGGGAAGCGGGATTTCAGGGTAAACTCTGAGACTGTCTGGAAAGCCCAAAACCGCAAGGTTTCCTCATGCCATCCAGACAATAAATACCGCGGACGTGGTGAAATTGGTAGACACGCTATCTTGAGGGGGTAGTGCCGAAAGGTGTGCGAGTTCGAGTCTCGCCGTCCGCACCAGATTGACATGCATCGGCAGCAGCGCTCCGGCAGTGCTGTCGGCTCAAACGGCAAACTGAAGCAAACCGCGCAAGTGGCTTTTCAGAAGTTGAATCCACGATGAACCTCGATCAATACCTTCCTGTTCTCCTGTTTATTCTGGTCGGTGTGGGTGTCGGCGTGGTGCCTCAGGTCCTGGGTCGTTTGTTGGGGCCCGTGCGGCCCGACAGTGAAAAAAACTCCCCCTACGAATGCGGCTTCGAAGCTTTCGAAGATGCCCGCATGAAATTCGATGTGCGCTACTACCTGGTCGCCATCCTCTTCATTCTTTTTGACCTCGAAATCGCGTTCCTTTTTCCCTGGGCCGTTGCGCTCAAGGAAATCGGTCCTGTCGGTTTCTGGTCCGTCATGATTTTCCTGGGCATTCTGGTCGTGGGCTTTGTCTACGAGTGGAAAAAAGGTGCGCTGGACTGGGAATAAGAAGATCCCGAGGGTTCTCTAGGCGAATCTCGCCACAAAGGTACGGGTATGTCACTTGAAGGTGTTTTCAACGAAGGCTTCATGACCACGAGTTACGACTCGGTGGTGAACTGGGCCAAGACGGGTTCGCTCTGGCCCATGACGTTCGGCCTCGCGTGCTGCGCCGTCGAAATGATGCATGCTGGTGCTGCGCGCTACGACATCGACCGTTTCGGCATGTTGTTCCGTCCCAGTCCGCGCCAGTCCGATCTGATGATCGTGGCCGGCACGCTGTGCAACAAGATGGGACCGGCGCTGCGCAAGGTGTATGACCAGATGTCCGAGCCGCGCTGGGTATTGTCCATGGGCTCTTGCGCCAACGGCGGCGGTTATTACCACTACAGCTATTCGGTGGTTCGTGGCTGCGACCGTATCGTGCCGGTCGACGTGTACGTGCCCGGTTGCCCGCCCACGGCGGAGGCGCTGATGTACGGCATCATCCAGCTGCAGCAGAAAATCCGCCGCACCAACACGATTGCGAGGGCATAAAAATGTCCTCTTCTCCTGTTTCCATGGAGCAACTCGCCGAAACGATTCGTGCAGTGCTTGGCGACAAAGTCAAAAGCCTGAACACCGCGCTCGGTGAAATCACCCTCACGGTGACTGCTGCCGACTACCTTGTAGCCGCAGCCCAGTTGCGCGATGCGCCCGGTTGCCGCTTCGAGCAGCTCATCGACCTTTGCGGCGTCGACTATTCCGAATATAAGGACGGCCAATACGGCGGCTTGCGGTATTGCGTGGTGTCGCACCTGCTGTCGGTCAGCCTGAACCAACGCGTGCGCCTCAAGGTGTTCTGCCCCGATGACGATTTCCCGGTGGTGGATTCTCTCAATGACATCTGGAACTCAGCCAACTGGTTTGAGCGCGAGGCTTTCGATCTTTACGGCATCATCTTTGAAGGTCACAACGACCTGCGCCGCATCTTGACCGACTATGGCTTTATCGGCCATCCTTTCCGCAAGGATTTCCCGACTTCAGGCCATGTGGAAATGCGCTACGACTCCGAGCAGAAGCGCGTGATCTATCAGCCGGTCACCATCGAGCCGCGTGAGATCACCCCCCGCGTGATTCGCGAAGACAACTACGGTGGCCTGCAGTAAGCAGCGTCGACAAGAGATACCCCATGGCTGAAATCAAAAACTACACGCTCAACTTTGGGCCACAGCATCCTGCCGCGCACGGTGTGCTGCGGCTGGTGCTTGAACTCGACGGGGAAGTCATTCAGCGCGCCGATCCGCATATCGGCCTGCTGCACCGCGCGACCGAGAAGCTTGCCGAAAGCAAAACCTACATCCAGTCGCTGCCCTATATGGACAGGCTGGATTACGTCTCGATGATGTCCAACGAGCACGCCTATTGCCTGGCCATTGAAAAGCTGCTCGGTGTTGATGTGCCGGTACGCGCACAGTACATCCGCGTGATGTATGCCGAAATCACGCGCCTGCTCAATCACCTGTTGTGGCTGGGTGCGCACGGTTTCGACTGCGGCGCGATGAATATCCTGATTTACTGCTTCCGCGAACGCGAAGCGCTGTTTGACATGTACGAGGCCGTCTCGGGTGCGCGCATGCATGCAGCCTATTTCCGCCCGGGCGGTGTGTATCGCGACCTGCCCGACAGCATGCCTCAGTACCGCGTCAGCAAGGTCAAAAATGCCAAGGCCATTGAAGCGCTGAATGAGAACCGCCAGGGTTCTCTGCTCGACTTCATCGAAGACTTCTCGAACAAGTTTCCGGGTTATGTTGACGAATACGAAACACTGCTGACGGACAACCGCATCTGGAAGCAGCGCACGGTGGGTGTGGGTGTCGTTTCTCCAGAGCGCGCACTCAATCTCGGTTTCACGGGCCCCATGCTTCGGGGTTCGGGTTTTGCATGGGACTTGCGCAAGCAGCAGCCTTACGACGTCTACGACAAGATGGACTTCGACATCCCGGTTGGCAAGACCGGCGACTGCTATGACCGCTACCTGGTCCGCATTGAAGAGATGCGTCAGTCCAATCGCATCATCAAGCAGTGCATTGACTGGCTGCGCGTAAATCCCGGCCCCGTGATCACCAGCAACCACAAGGTTGCCGCGCCGGACCGTGAATCCATGAAATCCAACATGGAAGAGTTGATCCACCATTTCAAACTCTTTACCGAAGGTTTCCACGTTCCGGAAGGCGAGGCCTACGCAGCGGTTGAGCACCCCAAGGGTGAGTTCGGCATCTATATCGTGAGCGACGGCGCCAACAAGCCTTACCGCCTGAAAATCCGCCCGCCGGGTTTCCCGCACCTCGCGGCCATGGACGAAATGTCGCGCGGCCACATGATTGCCGATGCTGTCGCCGTGATCGGCACCATGGACATCGTGTTCGGTGAGATTGATCGCTAAACCGGATGGTTTCCCCCATGATTTCTGAACAAACCAGAGTGCGGTTCGACCGCGAAGTAGCCAAATACCCGGCTGACCAAAAGCAGTCCGCCGTCATGGCATGCCTCACCATCCTGCAGGAAGAGCATGGGTATGTGAGCGCCGAGAGCGAGAAGATCGTGGCCGAATATCTCGGCATGGCGCCTATCGCTGTGCATGAAGTCACCACCTTCTACAACATGTACAACCAGCGCCCGGTTGGCAAGTACAAGCTCAATGTGTGCACAAACCTGCCTTGCCAGTTGCGTGACGGCGCCAAGGCGCTCAAGCACCTGGAGCACAAGCTGGGCATCGCCATGGGCGAGACCAGCGCCGACGGCCTGTTCACGCTGCAGCAGTCCGAATGCCTGGGCGCCTGTGCGGATTCGCCGGTGATGCTCGTCAACGACCTCACCATGTGCAGCTTCATGAGCAACGAGAAGCTGGACCAGCTCATCGAAGGTCTCAAATCCGCCGAGGCAAAGCAACCATGACGCTCGCACACCTGACCCCTCACAGCGCGGCCGCGCAAAGCGTGCTGTCCCAGTTCGCGGCCACCGGGGTGCAGACCTGCTTCCACGGCCGGCACATCAATCCGCAAATCCTGGCCGACCTCGACGGCAGCAATTGGCGGCTCAAGGATTACGAGGCGCGTGGCGGCTACCAGGCCCTGCGCAAGATCCTCAAGCAGGATGGCGGTGAGGGCATGACGCCCGATCAGGTCATTGCTGAAGTCAAGGCCGGCAGCCTGCGCGGCCGTGGCGGCGCCGGTTTTCCTACCGGCCTCAAGTGGAGCTTCATGCCGCGCCAGTTCCCGGGACAGAAATACCTGGTCTGCAATTCGGACGAGGGTGAGCCGGGCACTTGCAAAGACCGCGACATCATGCAGTACAACCCTCACAGCGTGATCGAAGGCATGGCGATTGCCGCCTATGCCATGGGTATCAGCGTCGGATACAACTACATTCACGGCGAAATCTTTGCGACCTACCAGCGCTTTGAAGAAGCGCTGGAAGAGGCGCGCGCCGCGGGATTGCTGGGCGACAACATTTTCGGCAGCGGCTTCAGCTTTCAGCTCCATGCCTCGCACGGCTTCGGTGCCTACATCTGCGGTGAGGAAACCGCACTGCTCGAATCGCTCGAAGGCAAAAAAGGCCAGCCGCGCTTCAAACCGCCGTTTCCGGCCAGCTTCGGCCTCTACGGCAAGCCCACCACCATCAACAACACCGAGACCTTCGCCGCGGTGCCCTGGATCATCCGCAACGGCGGCCAGGCTTACCTCGAGTGCGGCAAGCCAAATAACGGTGGTACCAAGATTTATTCGGTGTCGGGTGATGTCGAGCTGCCGGGCAACTATGAAGTGCCCATGGGCACGCCGTTCTCCAAGCTGCTGGAACTCGCGGGCGGTGTGCGCAAGGGTCGTACGCTGAAGGCCGTGATTCCCGGCGGCTCCTCGGCCCCAGTACTGCCGGCCTCCATCATGATGGAATGCACCATGGACTACGACTCCATCGCCAAGGCCGGCTCCATGCTGGGTTCGGGTGCTGTGATCGTTATGGACGACAGCCGTTGCATGGTCGAGTCGCTCAAGCGCCTGTCTTATTTTTATATGCACGAATCCTGCGGCCAGTGCACGCCCTGCCGCGAAGGCACGGGCTGGCTCTGGCGTGTCGTAGACCGTATCCACAACGGCCACGGCAAGCAGACCGATATGGACCTGCTGAACTCGGTGGCCGACAACATCCAGGGCCGCACTATCTGCGCGCTTGGCGATGCCGCGGCCATGCCTGTGCGCGCGATGATCAAACACTTCCGTCACGAGTTTGAAGCCATGATCAAACCACAAGTCTCCCACGCCCCGGTTCAGGCTGCTGCTCAGGCCTAAAGCCGCCGAAAGAAAAAAATATGGTTGAAATAGAACTCGACGGCCAGAAGGTGGAAGTGCTTGAAGGAAGCACGGTGATGCATGCGGCCGAAAAAGCCGGCACCTACATTCCGCACTTCTGTTATCACAAGAAACTCAGCATTGCCGCCAACTGCCGCATGTGCCTGGTCGACGTGGAGAAAGCGCCCAAGCCCATGCCGGCCTGCGCCACGCCTGTCACCCAAGGCATGATCGTGCGCACCAAGAACGACAAAGCCATCAAGGCCCAGAAGGGCGTGATGGAGTTCCTGCTGATCAACCACCCGCTGGATTGCCCGATTTGCGACCAGGGCGGTGAATGCCAACTGCAGGATTTGGCAGTGGGTTATGGCGGCAGCGAATCGCGTTACGAAGAAGAAAAGCGCGTCGTCTTCCACAAGGACGTCGGCCCGCTGATATCCATGCAGGAAATGAGCCGTTGCATCCATTGCACCCGCTGCGTGCGTTTCGGCCAGGAAGTGGCCGGCGTGATGGAACTCGGCATGTCGCATCGCGGCGAGCACGCCGAGATCGAAACCTTCGTGGGCATGTCGGTGGACTCCGAACTGTCCGGCAACATGATTGACATCTGCCCAGTTGGCGCACTGACCAGCAAACCTTTCCGTTACTCCGCCCGCACGTGGGAGCTCTCGCGCCGCAAGTCGGTCAGCCCGCACGACTCGACCGGCGCCAACCTGATCGTTCAGGTCAAGAGCAACAAGGTCATGCGCGTCGTGCCCCTGGAGAATGAAGACGTCAACGAATGCTGGATTGCTGACCGCGACCGTTTTTCATACGAAGCGCTCAACGGCGACGAACGCCTGACCAGCCCCATGCTCAAGCAGGGCGGCGAATGGAAAACGGTCGACTGGCAGACTGCACTTGAATATGTGGCCAACGGCCTCAAGCAGATCAAAGCCGACCATGGAGCCAACAGCATCGGCACACTGGCCAGTCCGCACAGTACCCTGGAAGAGCTCTATTTGGCCGCGTCATTGATGCGCGGATTGGGCAGCGAGAACATCGACTATCGCCTGCGCAACGCGGAATTCGCTACGCCGTCGGCCATCCGCTGGCTGGGCACTTCTATCGCATCTCTGTCGCAGTTGCAGCGCGTGCTGGTGGTCGGATCCAACCTGCGCAAGGACCATCCTCTCTTTGCACAGCGCATTCGCCAGTCCTTGCGCAAGGGCGGGGCGCTCAGCACCATCAACTCTGCCATTGAGCTGGCAAGCCCGGACGCCTGGGCCATGCCGGTCGCCAATACGTTGCTGGCAGCGCCTGAGGCTTGGGCCCAAGCCTTGGCTGATGTGGCAACAGCTATCGCGGCTGACAAGGGCGTTCCTGCGCCGGCCGCCGGCCAAGCTAGCGATGCTGCCAAGGCGATCGCCAAGTCTCTGCAGGGCGGCGAGCGCAAAGCGATTTTGCTGGGCAATGCCGCAGCCCATCATGCCAAGGCCTCCAGCTTGCTGGCGCTCGCCAACTGGATAGGCGAGCAGACCGGCGCGACCGTTGGCTACCTTACCGAGGCCGCCAATACCGTTGGGGCTCAACTGGCCGGTGCGTTGCCTGCTGGCAAGGGGCTCAATGCTGGCCAGATGCTGGACGGCCAGCTCAAGGCGGTGATCCTGCTCAACAACGAACCTGAGTTTGATTCCGCTGCGGGCGCTCGGGCGAAAGCCTCGCTCAATACCGCACAAATGGTCGTGACGCTAAGTCCCTTCAAGGCCAACATGGGCTTTAGCGATGTGTTGCTGCCAATCGCGCCTTTTACCGAGACCCCGGGGACCTTTGTGAACGCCGAAGGCCGGGTGCAAGGCTTTCACGCCGTCGTCAAACCGTTGGGCGATACGCGGCCTGCCTGGAAGGTATTGCGTGTGCTTGCCAACCTGTTGGGCTTGCCTGGTTTTGATTTCGAGTCGTCGCAAGATGTACTCAAACAGATCGGCGATGCTGATGCTGCGCAACTTCCGCCGGGCAAACTGGGCAACGGTATCCAGACCGGCATCGAACTTTCTGCGACTCCTGCTCATGCACCTGCTGTGGCCAGTATTTACCAGTTAGACGGACTGGTCAGGCGTGCGACATCGTTACAGCTGACGGCGGATGCCCGTCGCAGTGCCGGCGTTGAAGCAAAGCTTGAAGGGGTGGTCGCATGATTGACGGAATCTACGTCTTCGGCCAAGGATTGATGGGCGGTATTTGGCCGGCGACGATTTGGCCCGTGCTGTGGACTCTCATCAAGATTGTCTGTGTCCTGGCGCCGCTGATGGGACTGGTGGCTTACCTCACACTATGGGAGCGCAAGGCCATTGGGTTCACCCAAATTCGCCTCGGCCCTAACCGCGTCGGGCCTTTTGGCTTGCTCCAACCGATCGCCGACGCGCTCAAGCTGCTGACCAAGGAGATCATCATCCCCACGGCGGCGAGCAAGGGCTTGTTCGTCCTCGGTCCCATCATGACCATCATGCCGGCACTGGCCGCCTGGGCCGTGATTCCTTTCGGGCCTGAGATCGCGCTGGCCAACATCAATGCCGGCTTGCTGTTCCTCATGGCCATCACGTCGCTGGAAGTTTATGGCGTGATCATTGCGGGTTGGGCCTCCAACTCCAAATACGCCTTCCTGGGCGCTATGCGCGCATCGGCGCAAATGGTGAGCTACGAAATCGCCATGGGCTTCTGCTTGGTGGTGGTGCTCATGGTGTCGGGCAGCCTCAACATGACAGATATCGTGATGAGCCAGGGTAAGGGTACTTTGGCGAGCCATGGCTGGACTTTCCTGTCCTGGAACTGGCTGCCGCTGCTGCCGATTTTTGTTGTGTACTTCATCTCCGGCCTTGCCGAGACTAACCGTCACCCGTTTGACGTGGTCGAAGGCGAGTCTGAAATCGTGGCCGGGCACATGGTCGAATATTCGGGCATGGCCTTCGCAATGTTCTTCCTGGCTGAATACGCGAACATGTGGCTGGTAGCGATCCTCGCTGTGCTGCTGTTCCTTGGCGGCTGGTTGCCGCCTGTCGAAGCCCTGAGTTTCATCCCGGGCTGGATCTGGCTGGGTGCGAAGACCTTTGTGGTCGTCACCATGTTCCTGTGGGTTCGCGCCACTTTCCCGCGTTTTCGTTATGACCAGATCATGCGTTTGGGCTGGAAGATCTTCATCCCTGTCACGCTTGTCTGGCTGGTGGTCGTTGGGGCCTGGATGCAGACCCCTTACAACATCTGGAAATAAAACATGTCTTCCGCAGTAGCTTCCGTCAAGGATTTTGTTTCGAGCTTCATGCTCACCGAGTTGTTCAAGGGCATGGCCTTGACCGGCAAGTACATGTTCAGCCGCAAGATCACGGTTCAGTTCCCCGAGGAAAAAACGCCGTTGAGCCCGCGCTTTCGCGGTCTGCACGCGCTGCGCCGTTATGAAAATGGCGAAGAGCGATGCATCGCCTGCAAATTGTGCGAAGCGGTGTGCCCGGCGATGGCGATCACCATCGAATCCGATGTGCGCGAAGACGGCAGCCGCCGTACCTCTCGCTACGACATCGATTTGACCAAATGCATCTTCTGCGGTTTCTGCGAGGAAAGCTGCCCGGTGGATTCAATTGTTGAAACCCATATTTTTGAGTATCACGGCGAAAAACGTGGTGACCTGTATTTCACCAAAGAGATGCTGCTGGCCGTGGGCGACCGTTATGAGTCGGAAATTGCCGCCAACCGTGCGGCAGATGCCAAGTACCGCTGAATTCATAGACCAGGCTGCTGGCTCAAGAAAGAACCCACAAGAACATGGACGCTAAAACAGGTCTTTTTTATGTTTTCGCTGCGGTGCTGCTGTTTGCAGCATTCAAGGTGATTACCGCGCGCAACCCGGTGCATGCGGCGCTTTACCTCGTGCTGGCTTTTTTCCAGGCATCCGCTGTCTGGATTCTGCTCAAGGCCGAGTTTCTGGCCATCACTCTGGTGCTGGTCTATGTGGGCGCCGTGATGGTGCTATTTCTCTTCGTGGTGATGATGCTGGACATCAATATCGATAGCGTGCGAAAAGGCTTCTGGAAGCATTTTCCGCTTGCCGGATCTGTGGGCGCCATCATCGCACTTGAAATGTCTTATGTTCTGATGGGTGGTTTCCGTGAGCCTCCTAAGACTTCGGGCGTCGCCGGCCAGATCGGCGCACAGGTTTCCAATACCAAAGAGCTCGGCAAGCTGCTGTACTCCGAATATATCTATCCGCTGGAAGTCGCCGCTGTGATTTTGCTGGTGGCCATCATTGCCGCCATCGCATTGACTTTGCGAGCACGCAAAGACTCCAAATACCAGAACCCTTCAGAACAAATCCGGGTCAAGCGCGCAGATCGTGTGAGCCTGGTCAAGATGAAATCAGTCGTCGCTGCGCCGGTTATTGCCGCAGCCGAAGCACCCGCCGAGGAAAAGAAATCATGACGCTCACCCTCGGACATTTTCTTTCGCTGGGCGCGATGCTTTTCGCGCTATCGGTCATCGGTATTTTCCTGAATCGCAAAAACCTGATCGTCCTGCTCATGGCCATTGAGCTCATGCTGCTGGCGGTCAACATGAATTTTGTGGCCTTCTCTTACTATCTGAACGATATGGCCGGACAGGTATTTGTGTTCTTTATTCTGACCGTCGCCGCAGCCGAGTCGGCTATCGGCCTGGCCATCCTGGTGCTGCTGTTCCGCAACAAATCCAGTATCAACGTAGACGAACTCAACACGCTCCAGGGCTAAAAACAAGATGAGTCAAACCCTTTCCGCATCGGCCCTGCTGGCCGTCCCGCTGGCGCCGCTGGCCGGCGCCGTGGCGGCCGGTATCCTTGGTACCTCGTTCGGCGGCAACTGGATAGGCCGGCGCCTGTCGCACACGCTCACCATTCTGGGTGTGCTGGTGGCGTTCATCATCTCGGCCATGACGCTCAAGAGCGTGGCAATTGATGGCGCGCGCTTCAACGAGACGCTCTATACCTGGATGAGCGTCGGTGGCTTGAAGATGGAAGTCGGATTCCTGGTCGACGGCCTCACGGCCATGATGATGTGTGTGGTGACTTTTGTCTCCCTCATGGTGCATATCTACACCATCGGCTATATGGAGGAGGACGAGGGCTACAACCGCTTTTTCGCCTACATTTCGCTGTTCACTTTCTCCATGTTGATGCTGGTGATGAGCAACAACATGCTGCAGCTGTTCTTCGGCTGGGAGGCCGTCGGCCTGGTGTCCTACCTGCTGATCGGTTTCTGGTTCAACAAGCCGACCGCCATTTTCGCGAACATGAAAGCCTTCCTCGTCAACCGTGTGGGTGACTTCGGCTTCATACTTGGCATTGGCCTGATTGCCGCCTACGCCGGCACACTGAACTACGGCGAGGCTTTTGCCAAGGCTGACGAACTCTCCAAACTGACACTTCCGGGTACCGGCTGGATGCTGGTGACCGTGATCTGCATTTGCCTCTTCATCGGCGCCATGGGCAAGTCCGCGCAATTCCCGTTGCACGTGTGGCTGCCGGATTCCATGGAGGGCCCAACCCCGATCTCTGCGCTGATTCACGCGGCAACCATGGTGACCGCCGGCATCTTCATGGTGGCACGCATGTCGCCCTTGTTTGAACTCAGCGACACCGCGCTCAGCTTCATCATGGTGATAGGCGCCATCACTGCCTTGTTCATGGGCTTTCTGGGCATCATCCAGAACGACATCAAGCGCGTTGTCGCGTATTCCACGCTGTCGCAGCTGGGCTATATGACAGTGGCGCTGGGCGCTTCGGCCTATTCAGTGGCTGTTTTTCACCTGATGACGCATGCCTTTTTCAAGGCGCTGCTGTTCCTGGCTGCAGGCTCGGTCATCATCGGGATGCATCACAACCAGGATATCCGCTGGATGGGCGGCGTACGCAAGTACATGCCGATCACCTGGATCACCTCGCTGCTGGGCACGCTGGCTTTGATCGGCACGCCTTTGTTCGCAGGCTTTTATTCCAAAGACAGCATTATTGAAGCTGTGCACGAAAGCCATCTGGCGGGAGCCGGGTTTGCCTATTTCGCGGTGCTGGCAGGCGTTTTTGTGACGGCTTTTTACTCGTTCCGCCTGTATTTCCTGGTGTTCCATGGCAAGGAGCGCTTTGATCAAAACCCCGATGCACATCATCATGGCCACGACGACCATGGTCACCATGACGAGCACCATGAACCGCACGAATCCCCCTGGGTTGTGACGGTGCCGCTGATCCTGTTGGCAATTCCGTCCGTGGTCATCGGTTTCATGACCATTGAACCCATGCTGTACGGCGAGTTTTTCAAGGATTCGATTCTGGTGAATCTGGAGAAGCATCCCGCGATGGAAGAGCTGGCCAAGTTGTTCCATGGGCCCGCCCAGATGGCCTTGCACGGCCTTACCGCTGCGCCGTTCTGGCTGGCTTTGTCGGGCTCCGTACTGGCGTGGTACATGTACATGGTCAACCCGGCTCTGCCGGCTGCGATCAAACGCATGTTCATGCCGGTCTTCACCTTGCTCGAGAACAAGTATTACCTCGACTGGTTCAATGAAAACGTGCTCGCGCGCGGCACACGTGCGCTGGGCACCGCACTGTGGAAGGGTGGCGACCAGAAGCTGATCGACGGCGCGCTGGTGAACGGCTCCTGGAAGCTGGTTGGCTGGGTTTCAAGTGTTGTGAGACGGTTGCAGTCCGGCTACATCTATCACTATGCCTTCGGCATGATCATTGGCGTTTTTGTGTTGATGACGTATTTCGTCTGGCTCAACCGCTGATCAGTTCAACAAATACAAGGAAGAACAAGAATGGGTTTGTTGAGTCTTGCGATCTGGACACCGATTGTTTTCGGGGTGGTCCTGCTGGCTTTGGGCCGTGACGAGCAGGCGCGCAGCGTTCGCTGGATTGCGCTGATCGGTGCGGTGGTCAGCCTTTTGGTGACGCTGCCTTTGTACGGCGGCTTCGAGCTGGGCACCTCGGCCATGCAATTTGTGGAAAAGGGCAGCTGGATCCAGCGCTTTAATGTTAATTACCACCTGGGTGTCGACGGTATTTCCCTTTGGTTCGTGTTGTTGACCGCTTTCATTAATGTGGTGGTCATCATCGCCAGTTGGGAAGCCATCACGACGCGGGTGAATCAGTACATGGCGTCGTTCCTGATTCTCAGCGGGTTGATGATCGGTGTGTTCACGGCGCTCGACGGAATCTTGTTTTACGTGTTCTTCGAGGCCACGCTGATCCCGATGTATCTGATTATCGGCATCTGGGGTGGGCCTAACAAGATTTATGCGGCGTTCAAGTTTTTCCTTTACACGCTGCTCGGCTCGTTGCTGATGCTGGTCGCGTTAATTTTTCTCTACAACAAATCGGGCGGAAGCTTCGACATCCTGACCTGGCACAAGCTGCCTTTGGGAAGCACGGTGCAGACACTGTTGTTCTTCGCTTTCTTTGCGGCCTTCGCGGTGAAAGTGCCTATGTGGCCGGTACACACCTGGCTGCCCGACGTGCACGTTGAGGCTCCAACTGGTGGTTCAGCTGTTCTGGCCGCCATCATGCTGAAGCTGGGCGCTTATGGTTTCCTGCGCTTTTCCATGCCGATCGCTCCGGATGCATCGCATGAGTGGGCCTGGCTGATGATCGCGCTGTCGTTGATTGCTGTCGTCTATGTGGGCTTGGTTGCTCTCGTGCAGCAGGACATGAAAAAACTGGTGGCCTATTCGTCGGTGGCTCACATGGGTTTTGTCACTCTCGGCTTCTTTATCTTCAATGATCTGGGTGTATCGGGCGGCCTGGTGCAAATGATTGCCCACGGCTTTGTTTCAGGCGCTATGTTCCTGTGCATCGGCGTACTGTACGACCGTGTCCATTCGCGCGAAATCGCCAGCTACGGCGGCGTGGTGAACACCATGCCCAAGTTTGCGGCCTTTGCACTGCTGTTTGCCATGGCTAACTGCGGTCTGCCGGCCACGGCTGGTTTCGTGGGCGAGTGGATGGTGATTCTGGGGGCCGTCAAATACAACTTCTGGATAGGCGGCGCGGCGGCGACAGCACTTATTTTTGGTGCAGCCTATACCTTGTGGATGTACAAGCGCGTCTACCTTGGTCCTGTGGCGAATGACGATGTCAAGGCACTTGCCGACATCAACAGCCGCGAGTTTCTAATGCTTGCAATGCTGGCCATTGCCGTTCTGTACATGGGCATTTATCCAAAGCCGTTTACGGATGTGATGAATACCTCGGTGGCGGACCTGCTCAAGCATGTCGCAGTCTCCAAGCTGAACTGAAGCTGAACTGAGCAACTACAAAGAATTCAGATGATTGACAAACTATCCTGGATCACGGTTTATCCCGAAATCGTTCTCCTGATCATGGCCTGCGTGATCGCGCTGGTGGACTTGGGCGTCAAGTCGCCTCAGCGCACCTTAACCTACGTGCTCACCTTGCTGACACTGGCTGTGGTGGCCGCCATGGAAGCAGCTTACGCAGTGGGTGGGCAGACTTTCTACGGTTTCGGCAACATGGTGGTCAGCGATCCCATGGGCGGCTGGCTCAAGTGCTTTGCCTGCATCACCTTGATGATTACGCTGGTCTACGGCCGCCCTTATGCGGCGGATCGCGACATGCTGCGCGGTGGTGAATTCTTCACGCTCAGCCTGTTCGCGCTGCTAGGCATGTTTGTGATGATCTCGGGCCACAACTTCCTCGTGATCTACATGGGACTGGAACTGCTGACGCTGTCCAGTTATGCCCTGGTCGCATTGCGCCGTGACAACGCCACTGCAACTGAAGCGGCCATGAAGTATTTCGTCCTGGGCGCATTGGCCTCCGGTTTCCTGCTATACGGTCTTTCGATGCTGTACGGTGCGACCGGCTCACTGGATCTTAATGAGGTGTTCAACGCCATTGCCAGCCGCCAGGTCAAGCATCAGGTGCTGGTTTTCGGTCTGGTGTTTATCGTGGCCGGTCTGGCCTTCAAGCTGGGTGCCGTGCCTTTCCACATGTGGCTTCCTGACGTTTACCAGGGTGCACCTACCGCGGTGACGCTTTTGATCGGTGGTGCACCGCAGCTGGCCGCATTTGCCATCTGCATCCGCTTGCTGGTGGAAGGATTGCTGCCGCTGGCGATTGACTGGCAGCAAATGCTGGGATTGATGGCTATTGGCTCCTTGCTGGTGGGTAATCTCGCTGCTGTAGCCCAATCCAACCTCAAGCGCATGCTGGCGTTTTCAACCATTTCACAAATGGGCTTCCTGCTGCTGGGCTTATTGGCCGGCGTGGTGAACGGCAACCAGCTCAACACCGAATCGGCTTACAGTGCCGCCATGTTTTACGCGGTGACCTATGTGCTCACCACTTTGAGCGCTTTCGGCATCATCATGCTGCTGTCACGCGCAGGGCACGAGTCTGAAGAAATCACCGACCTGGCTGGGTTGAACCAGCGCAGCCCGTTGTACGCGGGGGTGATGGCTATCGGCATGTTCTCGCTGGCCGGCCTGCCGCCGCTGGTGGGGTTCTATGCGAAGCTGTCTGTTCTGCAGGCGCTCATTTCGTCGCAGCAAACCATGTATGTCGTGCTGGCCGTTTTTGCGGTGCTCATGTCGCTGATTGGTGCGTTCTACTATCTGCGCGTGGTGAAGGTCATGTACTTCGACGCACCACTCGCTCACAATGCCCAGCCCGTCTCTGCACCGACGGATGCCAAAGTGGTGTTGGCGATCAATGGCGTACTTATCCTTGTTCTGGGCATGATGCCTGGTGGTTTGATGACACTTTGCGCCCAGTCGATCAACAGCATCGTCAAATCCCTGGGCACCTAGCCCGGTTTCGTTCTCTCCCGTCCCATGACCCAAACTGCGTCAGTCTGGCTGGTCGTGCTGCTGGCCTTGCTGGCCGCCAACTTGCCTTTTGTAAGTAATCGCCTGTTTGCGGTTTACGCCCTCAAATCCTCCAAGAACCTGGCCATCAGGGTTGGGGAGCTGGTGATCTGGTACTTCATCATCGGCGGCGTGGGCTTGTACCTTGAACAGCTAACCGGCCAGATAGCACCTCAGGGATGGGAGTTTTACGCTGTCACCGGCACGCTCTTCATTACCTTTGCTTTTCCCGGATTTACCTGGCGCTATCTATTCAAGCATCGTGCATGAAAGCGGAACCGAGTCCCGATGAGTCAGGCAAGATGGCGGATGCCCATCTTGTGGAAACCCGGCTCGACTCGATGGAAATTCTTAAAGGGGATTTTCTGCATGCGATGCGTGACACCGTCAGGCTTCCTGATGGCGCGCGGGCGACGCGTGAATATGTGATCCATCCCGGGGCTGTGATGATCGTGGCCCAGCTTGATGACGGCCGTCTGATACTGGAGCGTCAATACCGGTATCCGGTTCAGTCTGTCATGGTGGAATTTCCCGCAGGCAAGTTAGACCCCGGTGAGGAGTCACTTGTATGCGCGCAACGTGAGCTGCTGGAGGAGACCGGCTACGTTGCACGCGAGTGGGCGCGGGCTGGTGTGATGCACCCGGTAATTTCCTATTCGACGGAGTTCATCGACATCTGGTTTGCGCGCGGACTGACGCTCGGCCCGCGCAAACTCGATGCAGGCGAGTTCCTGGACGTCTTCACTGCCACACCGGCGGAACTACTGGCCTGGTGTGCCAACGGCCAGGTGACAGACGCGAAAACGCTGACGGGTGCGCTGTGGCTTCAAAACGTGCTGTCCGGAGCGTGGGCTTTGGACTGGCGGCCTGCCGGCTCGTAGAACCGGGTAGATAATTCGGCCATGAAGGTCTTGAATCTCCAGTGCGCGCACCAGCATTCGTTTGAAGGCTGGTTTGCGTCCGAAGAAGATTTCCGCAACCAGCTGTCGCGCGGTCTTATTGAATGTCCCATGTGCGCGGACAAACTCATTCAAAAACTTCCCAGTGCACCACGGCTGAACCTGGGTGGCCATGCAGGCCAGGGTTCATCCGGGCAAGGCAGTCAGCAGACGGCTTCTTCAGATCCTGCTGTATCAACCGCGAAAGGCGTAAAGACATCAAATTCGGTTGCCGTGGTGACCCCCGCCGAACGGAGTCGTGCAGAACAAGCGGAATTCTTGAAAGCCTTGCGCAAAGTGTTGGCGCACTCGGAGGACGTCGGTCCCCGTTTTGCCGAAGAGGCTCGCCGAATGCACTATGGCGAGCTTGAAGCGCGAAATATTCGCGGGCAGGCAAGTGTGCGCGAAGCTGCAGAGTTGATGGATGAAGGTATCGACGTCATTCCGCTGCCCTTGTTGCCCGGCGGTAATGGGCCTTTGCAGTAAAAATCTGAGCCATCAAAGCAGGCACTGGAAGCACGAAGAAACCAAGGCTCCTGTCTTGGTTTAATCGTGGATTCACAGCGCACTCATTGAGTGGCGCTTTCAGCACAACTGGTGTCGGTTGCTCTCGCAGGTTTGCATGCTCTCACCCGGCCGGTTTTGGCGATCACAATTCGCCTTGTCTGTTCGTACATAGAGCGGCCGGACAGGTCGTTGCGGCTCAGACTTAACGTTAGCGCACTGAACCCATCGTCCTTCAGCCTGGAATAGCCCGAGCCATCGTACAGGATGTAAGGCGCTGCAACCGCCGCGCTGCCGGTGCCGGATATGCTGAAGTAGCTCTCAAGGGGTTCCTGCGTCAGTATTGTGATGTCGTTTGCCTCGCTATAGGCCTTGTTCCCGTCCTTATCGACGAAGACGATCCACCCCTTGATCCAGGATCTGCCATCGGCGGGCACAACCATGGCCTGCATTCCACGCTTCATGGCCTCGCCTCGTGCCGCATTGATGGCCGACAGCAGTGTGTTGATGGCTGAGGTGAGTTCGGCATTGCGCTTGTACGCAGTGAAGCTGGGTACGGCCACCAAGGCGAGCACGGCGGCGATCGTCAGTGTGACCATTAACTCGATGAGGGTAAAACCCTTCTCTTGCGATCGGATGCGGATCATTACCAGCACAGTTTTGATGACGCCATGGCCAGCGCGTCGGTGTTGCTGCCCGGCGCCGTGCAATCCTTTGTGCCAGTGCTGGTCATTCGTAGCGAACCAACGGCTGGGTCATTGCCAATGGGTTTGGCGATAACCCGGATGCAATCCTGCGTTGACATGACGGGCGTCGTCGAGGTGCTGCTTTG
Organism: Polaromonas sp. SP1; assembly: GCF_003711205.1. Classification (NCBI taxonomy): domain Bacteria; kingdom Pseudomonadati; phylum Pseudomonadota; class Betaproteobacteria; order Burkholderiales; family Comamonadaceae; genus Polaromonas; species Polaromonas sp. SP1. The sequence continues at coordinate 2,906,911 of NZ_CP031013.1, forward strand.
TGGGCAGGCATCCGCCATTAACAGATAGGCAGAAGTCGCCAGGTTCTCCCCGGAAAAGGTCTTGAACGGCACTGCGGTTGATGCGGTAAAGCCGCAAGCAGATGCTGCTGTTGCCGTCGCGACGCCTGCGGTATCGGTGGTGAATGCCAGGTAGCAGTTCTTCTGCGTCATGAAGCGTTCTTGCTGTTGTAGCAATTCAGCCAGCGCCGTTTTGGCTTGGGCGCGTTTCCCTTTTAGAACTGAGGACATGTACGACGGATAGGCAACGGACGCCAGCATCGCAACGATCGCGACCGTAATCATCAATTCAATCAGCGTAAAACCCTTGTTGCGTATTCTCTTCATGATGCGTTTTTCTGGTACTGGTAGTTATTGATCTGTCGCCAGCTCAATCTTGCGGCTCGCAAATTGCCGCGGACTGCCCCGCTGGCGGCTACGCCGGAAGAGCCTTGTTGCACAACCTGCCGGAGGTCAGTCTTTGTCAGATCGCCAGTTGTGGCGTTGGTGGCATACGTCGCTCCGGAGGTGATCTCAAAAACCAGAGGTTCTCCAAGAAGTCCTACGGTTGAGGCCGTAGCGTTGCCTTGTCCGGTGTCGATGTTGATGACGTATGCCTTGCCTCCTCCTCCGGCCTTGGGGCACGGCTCCGCAGCCGCGGTTGAGCCGGGAATGAGACTGCCAAATATCAGGTTGTCGCCGGCCACTGTCGCGCTATTCACGACGCGCTCTCCCGTTTCGGGGAAGTCAACCACCCAGCCCGACCTTTGAGTGGCATCCAGGTCACTGGCTGCACGCCCCCAGATGAACGCCGGCACCGTTACTGCACCGGTTGTCGCGTTGATGCTGCCGCTTTGAAGTCGACCGCGGCCGGAGATGACGCTGGCGGCTGCAGGGCTGCTGTCTGCGGCAGTTGACCCGTTGTCGTGAATGACGTGCAGCGAGTTGGTACCGGTTGCCGTGTTGTCTGCGGTTTCGAGGTATTTCCCGGTGGCGAACGCGATATAGGTGGTTCTGACACCTCCCACCATGGGGCCCGCCACCACACTGGGCGCCATTGAAATGGGCTGGCGAACAGGTGTGCTTCCCCCGGTGCTGGCGATATAAAGCGGATAGGGCAGGGGAGAAGCCGTGGTGCCCTTGTTGTAAGCCGAGAGCTTGTTCATGTTCCAGTCCGTGGAACCACGCGAAGAGAAATTCAGCTTCCAGAGGTTGCCATGCAAGTCGCCCATATAGACCTGCGTGACTTCTGCCGCAACGCCGAAAACGGGTTGAAAATTGATCAGACCCGTAGCCATCGTTGCACTGAGCGTCGCGTTGATGGGTAGAGAAATTTTGTAGTAATTGGGCGATGCACCGGTCGCGGTCCATGCCGCGCCTGCGGGTTTGTCCAAGGCCAACAAGAACAGTGCCGGTTTTCCGGTGTCACTGAAAATCCCTCCAAAGGTGCCGTCGGGAACATAGTTGTTCACGCCGCTGGCTACCATCGCAAACCATCGATAGGTCGGGGTTGCAGCGTTGGGTGCACTGGTCCGCAGTTTCACGATTTTGGGGCGCCCAACGACATACCCCAGATCGGGATCGTCCGCGTGGGTGAATTCCCACATGACTTTGGACGCGGAAAAAGCGGATGGATTGGTCACATCGAGTGCAAACACACCGGCCCCTCCTGCGCCTGTGCCTGAAACCAATACGGTCTTCCAGTCGGTTGAGTCCCCGGCGTATCCGACCTGTGCTTCGGCCACTGCGGGTGTCGCGTCAACATAACTCCGGTGGTTGTAATCTGTTCTTGTCAATGCGGCCAATTTGGGTCCCATCCAGCTGGGGATGTAGCCGAAAAGCTCGTCGCCCGTACTTGCGTTAAAGGCGTGGAGCATGCCGTCGTTGGCTCCAACGAAGATGGCTGCCGTCCGGCTTGCATTGGCTGTCACAAACCCAGGGTAGGTGCTGCTGGGCCCCACATTGCCGGTGGGCGCGCCTGAATAAACGATGCCGGAGTTAACAATGTCGCCCAGGAGTTTGGTGCGTTTTCGGAAGATGCCCGTTTCTTTCGACCTGTCGCCCCGAAGATAATTCAACCGGTCCTCAGCCAGCGCATCTGCAGTGGAGCTTGGAGTGATTTTGGCCAGGTGCGTTTCAAGTGGGGTGCCTCTTATTTCGCTCCAGGTAAATGACAAGGCTACCGGGTCGGCCGTGGCGCCAGCCTTACCGACAACGATATTGCGAGAGGTGGCCGGTGTTGCCCGCGTTGACAGTCTTTCCGCGGCGCTCCAGTTGGGCTGAGTCCCGACGGAGGCGACATTGTTGCTGTCTACCGTGAGTGGAAGAGACAGTACGTCCCCGCTCCAGTCTGTCGTGTCAAACGCAGCCTGGTAAATCGTGCTGCCGGCCTGGGTGATGTTTTTGCTGGAGGTGGCGCTGCCTGCGATGCTTCTGGCGCTGCTAAGCACCCGGCTGAAGATGTTGTCGAATGCACGAAGAACGGCGCGGCCATCGCTTTGACGGTAATAGGTGCTGGCTTCACCCGGTGTTGAGGGATCTTGCCAAACGTTGTTGTCGGTGGTGCCGTCCTGTCGCTGGAACGGATTGCCATAGGTGTTGTAGGGCTTGCCGCCGATGTTGGACGGGTCAGTTTCGAAGCCACCATACTTGGCCGCAGTAAAAAACTGGTTTTTGTAACGCCGGTCAGTCTCGTCAGAGGCTCTCCCGTAGGCGTCGACATCAAAGAAGAATGATTTGACCCGCAAACCGGGGCGTTGCTTGGCGGTCTCGTTCGTCCAGGTGGTGCCGCGTATGTCGTGGGTATTGGCCCAATAACTGGTTCCGAGAACCTGGCTGGCGTATGAAGTGGAGGCCACATTGTGGTTGGGGGCGTTGGGGTTGCCCGTGCTACGCCCGACACCTTTTCCATCCAGGTAGGTTCGCACCTCGTTTTTTTCAAAGGCCTGGACCACAGAGCGCCAGTAACCGATGTTCAGGATGTTGTTGGCTTCATTGGGAGTGGGGAGGCGGCTGCCTGACCTGTTGCCGTCCCAGGTTTCAATATCCCCAATCGTGACGATGTTGCTTTTCAGGCATGAGTAATCTGCCGTCCGCAGCCGGTCACCGCCGTAGGGGTCAGTCCATGTTGTAACGATTGGGAAACCGTCCAGCATCTCGGTAGTTAAGGGGAGGGCTACAGCCTCACGGGTTGGCTGCAAGCCCTGGAGGTACCGAAGCGCTTCATAGTGCAATTCACCCACCGGGTCGAAACTCTTGTATCTGCCCGGCACGGGTCCGGTCCGGCCAAATTTATTCACGTAATTGATGACGCCGCTGATCCCTGGGGCCTGCGTGGTGTCCCCGTCGGGGTTCGACACGAACACACCGGTATTTGCATTCCATTCCGCGTTGGGGTTGCCGCCGGTGGCCGTGTTGTCAACACCATTGGTGTTAAATGTCTTGGCGCCCACATACTTCATGGGTGCACGCAAGACACCGCCAACCCTGCTACCTGAGTCCATGAGGTAGCCGAAGGCGGCCAGTCGCATCTGTTCGCCGTATTTCTGGATGGCGCCAACAGGCTTGTAATTTCCGTTCGGGTATTGGGTGCAAAGCCCGTAGTCACGGTTGTCTTGCAGCGCACCTGCTGAGGTTTCGCATACCTGTACGCGGCTATAAAAAAAGCTGTCGGTACTTAAACTGGCGCTGTTGGACGCCGGCGCCCACGGCCCGGTGTAGGGCCTGGAATAGCAGGCCTTCGCAACGCCAAAGAGCGGATCACCCAATACGTTGTGATCGCATGGAGCCGTGTTAGCAGCGGGCACTACCTTCCAGCCCCCCGGAGCGCCGTACCAGACCTCCCTGGTTCCTGAAAAATTGCAGATGCCGCCCTGAGGCGCACAAGACTCGGTGTCGGCGGGCCGGTCGCCTGAAACCTGGGTGACAGGCCCAAGATTGCTGGTCGGGGTTGCGACGCCCAAGGTGTACGTGCCGGTGTCTCCGCAATTGCCGCCTCTCTGGGTGCCGAAGTAAATGCGATCAAGCGTGTTGGCAATCCAGACATCGCTTCCTGCCGCCTGGGTTTTCATGACCGCAGGAATGGCGCCCCAATAGTTGTTGGCGCTGCCGCCGTCTCTTTGCAATTGTTTGGCCGGAAAAAACTCCGTGTTCCACATGCAACCCGCGACCCCTCCGTTGGGGAGCACCGCGCGCTGCAATATCGTCAAGTCGGGCCTGTCGATGTAACGATCGCCTCCGGTCAAGGAGAGTCGCAGCATGTCGATGGCTGAGCTGCTGGCCCAGTTCAGAAAATTTCCGCTGAAGGCGTTGGTGCACATCCTGCTGGTAGCGGGGCCGCTGCGATCGAATCGTTTGTAGTCAGCCGTGGTCTGGCCGGTTTGGGGCGTTTCCGTTGGCGCGTTGTTGTAGGTGTAGCAGCTCTCCGCGTCGTAGTACCCCAGGTATTCCTTGGCATTGGTGTACGTGTCGTCAGTTACGGCGTGAACACCCGCCAGGTATTGGGCGCCTACTGTCGGAGCTTCCACAGACAAGGCGAGCGTGATGGCCGGTTTATCCCCGCCGGTCGCTGCAAAGAGCGGACTTGTTGCCAGCGTGATCGCAGGAATACTCGGTGGGGAAGCCTGCCCTGATGCGATCAGCGAGACCAGTGCAGCCGTCACAAAGAAGGAGGCAGCCAGCAGCCAGCCCTTGCGCGGATGCTTCGCCAAATACCCTTGCCGCAACAGCGAAGCTTGACTGCATGCGGTGGAGAATCTTTCTGGCAGCGCCACACGGAAACAGGCGATAAAAGTTTTTGGGTTGATCTGCATGTTGCTGGTGCTCTTCTAACGACTATTTGCGGTAAATCATTTGCATAACCGCCTGTATGTCTTTGCGGGGGCCAAAGCCCATCGCGGTCACGCGGTAGACATAGCGGGGGGAAAGATCGCTGGCGTCCCTGTGCGCAGGATCTCTGATCGCCTCGATCACATAGCGGGGAGGTTTAAAAGGCTGTATCCCGGTGGAGCCCGCAGCAAAGGTGCGGCCGGTAAATGTGCCGTAGGCTGTGGACGGCGCATCGTTTGACGAATCCGAGAAATCAAAATTGGCGGTCAACCAGACGGGGCGTCCGGTGATTGCCATTGCGCAAAGGCCGCGACTGTTTCCGCTTTTGCCACACCCCTCTATAAATGCCTGCTCATTGGTGACCGGGGAGAATATGCTGCTCCGTGTCGAAGACGGGCTGGATATGTCCTGCTCAGCATCAAGAAGAGCGGCTTCTGCAGCCTCCCAGGCCATTTGCTGGTCCCGGTCGTTGCGGGCCCCTCTTTCGCTCATCATTGAGATCTTGATGCCTGCGATTCCCAGTATGGAGATGATCGTCAGGATGATCATGATCATGATGAGCGACGCACCGCGCTGATTGGCCGCGCCACGAAAAGCTTGCGTTGAAAAGACTTTTTTCTTCATCTCAAAGTCCCTCTTTGTTACGCAGTTGAATCGTGAACGTCACAGCCTGACGCAGCCGGGTGTCCGCAGGCGAGGTGAAGATCGTGCCTGGGTCGTCGCGGGCGGAAGACATGGCGGAGCCGGCTGTGCCTGTCACCGATGCTTTGGCGAGCCCGAGTGGATAAAAAGTTTGCGCCTCTTTTTGTTGAGTCGAGCCTTCCGCGCCTCGCAGCACCATCCCGATGCGCAGGCTGCGCACGCGGCTCCAGTTGGCATTGGTGGCAGCCGTGTTGCCGGCAACCACCATCTGATCGGCACGCAAATAGCGGTCTGCAACGTTGGGGGCCACTGGAGTCGCCGTGGGCGCCGTATTGGGGGTCACGCCTGCGACGCCATACAAGACCTGGAAGTTCTCCACACCGGAGATGATGGGTTGCGCTGTGGAGGGGCCTGTACTGCACATCAGCGATGGCTCACCCTGGCTGACGTCGACATACAGAACACTGACCATGCGGTCGTCGCGATCAACCGGCACCGTAGTGGACGGGGTGCCGGAACAGTCGATCATGGTCATGTCTGACCGGCCCGATCCCGGAAAGGTTTCGACCGCCTGGTGGCGCAAGATCAGGATGTCGCTGCCGTAGCCGACAGAACTGGTTCGCCACGCCGTGGAACTGTTATACGGGTCGGTAGCGCTGGGATATGCGTTGTTGACGCCGGATACATCGGGATTCGCGGCGCCGGCGCCGGCCAGGCCAACGGTATTGTTCGACCTCGGTGTTGCCGCGTATTCAACATCCCGGAATCCGGCCTGGGCACCGAGCCGCAGCAAAAGGGCGCTTGCAAAGCGGGCGTTGTCTCCGAGCTGCGCGGCCGCGTCGACAGTGGTCAAGCCGCGCCGGCTGACAATCAGTGAGGAGACTGCCGCGAGGGCAATGACAAGGCTGATCACCAGCGCGACCAGCAGTTCCACGAGCGTAAGCCCCGATTGCCCCCGCGATTTTGAAGTGTGAAATGAGCCCTTAGCGCGAAGCTGAAGGGTGACGCGATGCTGTTCCATGCTAGGTCGAATTGCCTGGAGTGACGGGAAGCACCAGCGACGGGACTGTGCCTTGCTCTATCGCATTTGCACCTGTTGCCGATCGGTCGGTAGAGAGCCGGGACCATCCGATCTTGATCACGGTTGTCGCACCTGCGCCTGTACCAGTGCAAGCAAAACGAGGCATTCCATTCGCATCAAACGGCGCGGAGTCCACGCAGATATTTACATAGGCGTTGGGCAGTTCCGCACGCACGCGGGTGAGCCACTCGGTCAGCTGTGCGTTGGCAATTTCGGCAGCGCTGGAACAGGGCGTCGCACCAGGAGCCACATTCAGGCAATAGGACGGACTGCTGGGTAGCACATCGGACGGGTCATAGTGGCCAAGGTAGGGGTTGTCTGCTGCCGGTAGCAGCCCGACCTCCTTGTTTTTTCGCATCATTTCGGCCAATTCGTGCGCCAGGCTTCCTGCGGTGGCCTGTATCCGGGCCTGGCGATTGGATTGCAAGGCCGAGGCCTGCAAACCGACCATGCCGAGCAAGCCGAAAGACAGGATGACCATGGAGATAAGCACCTCCAGAAGTGAAAACCCCCGGGATGGGCGCAGGGCCCGCGCATTGCGGTTGCTTCGGGCGCGCGGCATGAGTGAATTTTTTTTCGGGGTCTTCACGACTGCAAAGTTGTTTATTTATATGGAGGCGGTGCCGTGGGCGCGCTGCTTTCCCGTGAGTTTTCAGTGGTGAAGTGGGCGCGCGAACAAGGCGCTGTTGTGCTGCGTTTTGATTACTTGAAGAAAATTCTAGGTATCGCTGTACTACACATGGATTACCTATGCGGATTGAAATGAGTCGGCGGGACTCGTCTGACAGAAGTGGCTCAGAGGGTGATGAGCGGTGCGGTCTGCCGCCGTTGGGAATTCGTTGATTTAAACGAGGCGGGCTTGAGCGGACCAAGATGCACCCTGCAAAAGTGCCGCATGTGTTTGTGCACCGCCCATAAAAAAAGCCCGGGGCTTGCAGGCCACCGGGCAATTGAAGGGTTCAGCGAATCAGCGAATCAGCGGATCAGGGATACAGGCCGCGCAATTCGCGCGTATGCAGGATGCGTTTGCAGGCCACGATGAATGTCGCGGTGCGCAGGCTGACTTTCTGGTCTTGCGCCACATGCCAGACAGCGGCAAAAGCGTCTTTCATGATCTTGACGAGGCGCTTGTTGATTTCTTCTTCGTCCCAGAAGAAGCTGGAGAAATCCTGCACCCATTCAAAGTAGCTCACCGTCACGCCGCCGGCATTGGCGATCACGTCCGGCAGCACCAGCACATTGCGGTCGTGCAGGATGTCGTCGGCGGCCGGCGTGGTGGGGCCGTTGGCGCCTTCGATGATCATGCGTGCCTTGATGCGGCCGGCGTTGGCTTCAGTAATCTGCTGCTCCAGCGCGGCGGGGATCAGGATGTCGCACTCCACGTCCCAGAACTTGTCGTTGGCGATGACTTCTGCCTGCGCAAAGCCGCCCACGCTGCCGGTGGCTTCCACATGCTTGAGCAGCGCCGGCACATCCAGGCCCGCTTCGCGGTAAATGGTGCCGCCGTGATCTTGCACGGCCACCACGCGCGCACCGGTTTCGGCAAACAGCTTGCCCGCCACGCCGCCCACATTGCCGAAGCCCTGCACGGCCACCCGCGCGGTCGCAATATCAAGCCCGATGTGTTTGGCTGCTTCCACGCCCACGGTGTAGACGCCGCGGCCGGTCGCCTCTCGCCGGCCCAGCGAGCCGCCCAGGTCCACCGGCTTGCCTGTGACGACGCCGGTCGAGGTGGAGCCGGTGTTCATCGAATACGTGTCCATCATCCACGCCATGATCTGGTCGTTGGTGTTGACGTCAGGCGCCGGGATGTCTTTGTTGGGGCCGATGATGATGCCGATCTCGCTGGTGTAGCGGCGCGTCATGCGCTCGAGTTCGCCGCGCGAGAGCTTCTTCGGGTCGACGCGGATGCCGCCCTTGGCGCCGCCGTAGGGCACGTTGACCGCGGCGTTCTTGACCGACATCCAGGCCGACAGGGCCATCACTTCAGACAGCGTGACGTCCTGGTGGAAGCGCACACCGCCTTTGCCGGGGCCGCGTGAAACGTTGTGCTGCACGCGGTAGCCTTCAAAGTGCGCCACGGTGCCGTCGTCCATGTGAATGGGCACGTCGACGATCAGCACGCGCTTGGGCCGCTTGAGCGTTTCGGCCCAGCGCGCCAGGCTGCCCAGGTGGGGGATGACGCGGTCTACCTGCTGCAGGTAGTTGCCCCAGGGGCCAAGGTTGTCGGCCTGAAGGTAGGAAGGAAGGGGGTGGGAGCCGTTGGGGATGGGGCTCGATGGGGCTGCGTGTGACATTGACAAAACTCCTTGTGGGATTTCTTGCGAAAAAACTCAATGCACGGAGCTTAAAAGCCGGCCTTTAATTAGTCCAAGGCATTGTGAACCAAACTCTATGCAAATAATGCATATGCATGGACTTGAATTCCGCTACCCCTTTGCAGGCGGTGGCAGGGACTGAAAGCACCGCTTCCGCAGAGCGGTCAAACGGTGAACTGCAGCGTCGCCAGCCGCGCATAAACACCGCCGCGGTTTACCAGTTCGGTGTGCGTGCCTTGCTCCACCAGCCGGCCGTGGTCCAGCACCAGGATGCGGTCGGCCTGCTGCACCGTCGCCAGGCGGTGCGCAATCACCAGCGTGGTGCGGTCCTTCATCGCCGATTCAAGTGCTGCCTGCACCATGCGTTCGCTTTCGGCATCGAGCGCGCTGGTGGCTTCGTCCAGCAGCAGCAGCGGCGAGTTTTTCAGCATCGCGCGCGCAATCGCAATGCGCTGGCGCTGCCCGCCCGACAGCCGCACGCCGCGCTCGCCCAGGAAGGTGTCGTAGCCTTCGGGCAGGGCGGTGATGAACTCATGTGCAAAGGCTGCCTTTGCTGCCGCCTTGGCCTCGTCATCCGTCGCACCGGGTTTGCCGTAGCGGATGTTTTCCAGCGCGCTGGTTGAAAAAATCACGGCGTCCTGCGGCACGATGCCGATGCGCTGGCGCAGGTCTTCCAGTGTCATGTCGGCTGTGCGCACGCCATCGAGCTCGATGCGCCCTGATGCCGGGTCGTAAAAACGCAGCAGCAGCTGGAACACGGTGCTTTTGCCCGCACCGCTGGGCCCCACGATGGCGACGGTCTCGCCGGGCGCCACGCTCAAGGTGAAATCCTGCAGGGCGGGCTGTGTCGGGCGTGACGGGTAATGAAAGGTCACTGCTTCAAATTTGATAGCGCTACCTCCTTGTATTACCTGGGCTGGTAGCGGATTTGAGGGTGAAACGACCGGTGAGCGCGATTGCAGCAATTCCATCAGCCGCTCAGTGGCGCCGGCCGCGCGCAGCAGGTCGCCGTACACCTCGCCCAGCACGGCGGCCGCGCTGGCCAGGATGATCACGTACACCACGGTCTGGCCCAGGTGTCCGGCCGAGATGTCGCCGCGCATCACCGCCTGCGTGCCCTGGTACAGCCCCCACAGCAACCCCGCCGATGTCGCGATGATGATGAAGGCCACCAGCACCGAGCGCGCCCGCGTGCGGCGAATCGCGGTGTTGAAGGCGTTGGTGGTCGACTGGTCGAAGCGGGCCGATTCGCGCGCTTCGGCGGTATAGCTTTGCACGACGGGGATCGCATTGAGCACCTCCGCGGCAATCGCGCTGGAGTCGGCCACGCGGTCCTGGCTGGCGCGCGACAGCTTGCGCACGCGCCGGCCAAACCACACCGACGGCGCGACGATCAGCACCAGCCCGCCCAGCACCTGCACCATCAAATAGGGGTTGGTGTAGACCAGCATGCCCAGCGCGCCCACGCCCATCACCGCGTTGCGCAGGCCCATGCTCAGCGACGAACCCACCACCGTCTGCACCAGCGTTGTGTCGCCGGTCAGGCGCGACAGCACCTCGCCGGTTTGGGTGGTCTCAAAGAACTCGGGGCTTTGCCGCAGCACATGGCCGTATACCGCGTTGCGCAGGTCGGCCGTGACCCGTTCGCCCAGCCAGCTCACCATATAAAAGCGGCCCGCTGAAAAAAGCCCCAGTGCCGCGGCGACGGCAAACAGCTCAAAGAAGTGCGTGCGCAGCGCCATCAGCTGCTGGCCTTTGTCGGCCGCACTCAGGCCGCCATCGATCAGGCTGCGAAGGGCCAGCGGAAACACCAGCGTGGCGACGGCAGCCATTACCAGGAAGAACATGGCCAGCAGGATGCGCCCGCGGTAAGGCCGCAAAAAGGGCAGCAGGCCGGACAGCGAACGGGGCGAACCTTTGGCGCCAAGGGCGCCGGGGGAGGCGACTGCAGGAGGCGCGGAAGGGGCAATGGGCGAAGAAGGGGAAGCAGAAGAGGTAGCCATTGCACGAGTTTAGTCACAAAGCCAGCCAACCCATTGCCTTAACAAAGGCATCCCAAGCAACAAAAGCCCAAACAAACACCGCCTTGACATTAATTGCTTAGGCATGTATTATTCGTCTCCATGAAATCCAAAACCGCCAGCCCGCCATCCGGTCCCCAAGCCGGCCAGCCATCGCCAGCCACGCTGGAAACCCCTTTGTGCGGGTTGCCGGCGGAGTTTTATTGCGCCTCCGACTACGACGCCGGCCAAAGCACCGGTTACCTGATGCGCCAGATCATTAACAGCGTCTCGCAGCAGGTCACGCGTGAGCTCGAGCCGAAAGGCCTGACCAACGCGCAGTGGGTGCCCATGCTCAAGCTGTACCTCGGAAAGGCCTCGACCGTGGCGGAGCTGGCGCGCCAATGCCAGCTCGACGCCGGCTCCATGACGCGCCTGCTCGACCGGCTGGAAGCCAAGGGCTTTTGCCGCCGCATCCGCTCCAGCGACGACAGGCGCGTCGTGAATATCGAGCTGACGCCCGAGGGCCGTGAAGCCGCCAAGGAAATCCCCGCCGTACTCAGCCGCGTTCAAAACGCCCACCTGGCCGGCTTTTCGGTGGAGGAGTGGCAAAGCCTCAAAGGCTATCTGCGCCGCATTCTCGAAACCGCGCACACCCTTCAAGCAGCGAATGAAAAAGATGACAAATAACAGCAACACACTTTGCGGCGCCTCCGCTGGCGCATGTTCCAGCCACGTCGACCCCATAGAGCAAGCTGAGCGCCTGCCCGTGTGGCGCGCCTCTTTCCGCATGGCCCTGGTGGCCGCCGCCAGTGTGGTGGCCGTGGGCCTGATGGCGACCGGCCTGACTGGTTGCGCCGACATGTCCGGCATCACGCCGCAGTCCACCTTGCGCGATGCGCCTTCGCTGGGACTGAGTGCAGAAGCCACCACGGCCCAGGCGCCGCTGGCCGCCGAATGGTGGCGCGAATTCGGCGACGAGCAGCTCAACACGCTTGTAGCCCAGGCCCTGCAAACCAGCCCGACACTCAAGCTCGCGCAGGCGCGCCTGGCACGCGCGCAAGCCGTGACGGAAGTGGCCGACGCCGCTACCTTGCCGCAGCTCACCGGCCAGCTTGATGCGACCCGCCAGCGCTACACCGCCAACGGCGCGGTGCCGCCGCCGCTTGCGGGGTCCATCCGCGAAAGCGGCACGGCACAGCTCAACGCCAGCTGGGAGCTCGACTTTTTCGGCAAGAACCGCGCAGCGCTCGACGCAGCCCTCGGCAGCGCCAACGCCGCCGAAGCCGACGCCCAGGCCGCGCGCGTGCTGCTGGCCAGCAACGTCGCCCGCACTTACTTCCAGTTGGTGCGCCTGAATGAGCAAACCAATGTGGCGCGCCGCACGCTGGCCCAGCGGGAAGAAACGCTCAAGCTGGTGCGCGACCGCGTGGACGCCGGCCTGGACACCCGGCTGGAACTGCGCCAAAGCGAAGGCGGCCTGCCCGAAGCGCGCCTGCAGCTGGAGACGCTGCAAGAGCAGATGGCCCTGACGCGCAACGCCCTGGGCGCGCTGGTTGGACAGCCAAATATGGCTCTAGCCCAGACACCGCCTGCACAGTCCGCTATCAAAAATGTAGCAATCGGCGCCAGCATCCCGGCCGACCTGCTGGGCCGCCGCGCCGACATCGCTGCCGCCCGCTGGCGCGTTGAGGCTTCGTCCAAAGACGTGGTCAACGCCAAGACCCAGTTCTATCCCAACATCAACCTTGTCGCTTTCGCCGGTTTTTCCAGCATTGGCCTGGGCCAATTGACGAATTCGGGCAGCCAGCAATGGGGTGTCGGCCCCGCGCTGCGCCTGCCGATTTTTGACGCCGGCCGGCTGCGCGCCAACCTGCGCGGCAAAACCGCCGACCTTGACGCAGCGGTGGAAAGCTACAACGCCGCCGTGATCGACGCGGTGCGCGACGTGGCCGACCAGGTCGCCTCATCGCAAGCCATTGCTCGCCAGCAAACCGAGCAACGCGCCGCACAGGAAGCCGCTGAAAGCGCTTATGAAATCGCCGTGCAGCGCTACAAGGCCGGCCTGGGCAACTACCTCAATGTGCTTACGGCTGAGACCAGCGTGCTGGCCCAGCGCCGCCAGGCGGTAGACCTGGCCGCCCGCGCGCTGGACACGCAGGTCGCGCTGATCCGCGCGCTGGGCGGTGGCTACGCGGCCGCCCCGGTGGCGACGGCATCTGCCCCGCCTACGGACGGTGCTACCAAAAAAGTAGCTGACTATCAAGGCGCTGCCTTGGCTGGAGCCACATTTCATTAATAACTTTCTGCCGGCCCCCTGCGCTATCGGGCCGCCATCACGCAGACATCACGCAAACAAGCAACGCATAACGAACACATCACAAACGGATTGCAAACACCATGAGCACACCTGAATCCACCAACGCTTCCGCCGCCGCCACCGCACAGCCCGCCGGCAACCCCAAACGCAAAAAAGCCCTCACGGCGCTGGCCGCCGTCGTGGTCGTCGCCGGCCTGGGCTGGTCGGCCTATGAATACCTCGTCGCCAGCCACTATGAGTCCACCGACAACGCTTACGTGCAAGGCAATGTGATCCAGATCACGCCGCAGATCGGCGGCACCGTCATGGCCATCATGGCCGACGACACCGACTTTGTGAAAGCCGGCCAGACGCTGGTGCAACTCGACCCGGCCGACGCCAAGGTCGCGCTCGAGCAGGCCGAGGCCGCACTGGCCCAAGCCGTGCGCCAGGTGCGCACGCTGTACGCCAACAACGGCACGCTCGCCGCGCAGATCGCGCTGCGCGACGCCGACGTGGCCAAGGCGCAGAGCGACATCGCCCGCGCCAGCGACGACCTGAACCGCCGCCAGTCGCTCACCGGCAACGGAGCGGTGTCCAAAGAAGAACTCAACCACGCCCAGACGCAACTGGCCAACGCCAGGAGCGCGCTGGCCGCGGCGCAGGCCGGTGTGGTCGCCGCACGCGAGCAGCTCACCAGCAACCAGGCGCTGACCGAAGGCACCAGCATCGAGCAGCACCCCAGCGTGCAGGTCGCTGCCGCCAAAGTGCGCGAAGCCTACCTGGCCACGCAGCGCGCCGGCCTGCTGGCGCCTGTCGACGGTTACGTCGCCAAACGCACGGTGCAGCTCGGCCAGCGTGTGGCCGCCGGCACGCCCATGATGTCCATCATCCCGCTGAACCAGGTGTGGGTCGACGCCAACTTCAAGGAAGTGCAGCTGCGCAATATCCGCATTGGCCAGCCCGTGACCTTGGTGGCTGACCTTTACGGCAAAAAGGTCGAATACAAAGGCGCGGTGTCAGGCCTGGGCGTCGGCACCGGCGCGGCCTTTTCGCTGCTGCCCGCACAAAACGCCACCGGCAACTGGATCAAGGTGGTGCAGCGCGTGCCCGTGCGCATCGCGCTGGACGCCAAACAGCTCGCCGACAACCCGCTGCGCGTGGGCCTGTCGATGGACGCTGAAGTTGACGTGAGCAACAAGGACGGCAAGACGCTGGCCGACGCTCCGCGCGACGCTGCGCTGGCCCACACGCAAACCTACGGCGCGCAGGACGATGCGGCCGATAAAGATGTGCAGCGCGTGATTGCCGCCAACACCGGCAAGCCGGTCAAGGCCGCCAAGGCGGATGCCGCAGCCAGGCCCCGCGATGCCGCAGCCGAGGCCGTGCCCGCCGTGCGCCGCGAAGCGCCAGGCGCAGGCGCGCCGCATCTGCTGTCGGTCGCCAGCCACGGCGTGGCCGCAGCGCCCACCGGCCAGGCGCATTAAGACCCGTTGCCGGTTGCCGCGCCTTTGATCGTTCTTTGATCGCGCTGCTCCGGCTCTGATCGGCTCATTCACCGGCTCAAACTCCTCCAGGTTCCCATGGCCTCCGCAACTGCTTCCGACTACATCCAACCGCCGCCGCTGACAGGCTCGGCACGCCTGTGGGGCACGCTGGCGCTTTCCGCCGCGACCTTCATGAACGTGCTGGACACCTCGATCGCCAACGTGTCGCTGCCGGCCATCGCCGGCGACCTGGGCGTCAGTCCCAACCAGGGCACCTGGGTCATCACGAGCTTTGGCGTGGCCAACGCGATTGCCGTACCGCTGACCGGCTGGCTGTCGCAGCGCTTCGGCCAGGTGCGGCTCTTCACCACCAGCGTCATCCTGTTCGTCATCACCTCGTGGCTGTGCGGCCTGGCGCCCAACATGACCACGCTGATCTTCCTGCGCGTGCTGCAGGGCCTGGTCGCCGGGCCCATGATTCCGCTGTCGCAGGCCTTGCTGCTGTCCAGCTACCCGAAAGCGCTGGCCGGGCTGGCGATGGCGCTGTGGTCCATGACGACGCTGATCGCGCCCGTGATGGGGCCGCTGCTGGGCGGCTGGATCACCGACAACATTTCCTGGCCGTGGATTTTTTACATCAACATCCCGGTCGGCTTTGCCGCGGCCTTCATCACCTGGAGCATCTTCAGGAAGCGCGAAAGCATGACGCGCAAGCTACCGATTGATTCCGTGGGGCTGGCGCTGCTCGTCATCTGGGTCGGTGCGCTGCAGATCATGCTCGACAAGGGGCAGGAGCTGGACTGGTTCCATTCCGGCGAGGTGATTGCGCTGGGCATCGTCGCGCTGGTCGGCCTGATCGCCTTCGTGATCTGGGAGCTGACCGAAGAACACCCGGTGGTGGATTTGACGCTCTTCAAGCGGCGCAACTTCTGGGCCGGTGCCTTGGCGCTGTCCGTCGGCTACGGCCTTTTCTTCGGCAACGTGGTGCTGCTGCCGCTGTGGCTGCAGCAGTACATGGGCTACACCGCCACGCAGGCCGGCATGGTGCTGGCGCCTGTCGGGGCCTTTGCCTTGCTGCTGTCGCCCATCGTCGGAAAAAACATCGCCAGGGTCGACCCGCGCCGCTTCGCCGCGTTTGCCTTCATGGTGTTCGGGCTGGTGCTGTGGATGCGCTCGAACTTCAACACCCAGGCCGACTTCACCACCATCATGATCCCCACCATCATCCAGGGTGTGGCCATGGCCTTCTTCTTTATCCCGCTGGTCACCATCACGCTGTCAGGCATCTCGCCCGACAAGATCCCGGCCGCCTCGGGCCTGTCCAACTTCGTGCGCATCACCGCTGGCTCTTTCGGCACGTCCATCGCCACCACCATCTGGCAAGACCGCGCCGCCATGCACCACGCGCAGATCAGCGAATACGTGAATCAGGGGAGCGTCGCCACCAACAGCGCCCTCACAGGCCTGGCCGGCGCGGGCCTTTCCCCCGACCAGGCCCTGGGCACCATCAACCGCCTGGTCGACCAGCAGGCCTACATGCTGGCGGCGAATGATGTGTTTTATGTCTCGGCACTGATCTTCTTGCTTTTGATTCCGCTGGTGTATTTGACCAGGCACGCCAAAGCCGGGGCGGGGAGTGCGGATGCTGCGGCCGGAGCGCACTGAGACAGTTGCAACTCGGTTCAATCAAAAAGGCGCCTTGGGCGCCTTTTTCTTTGTGCTATCAAATCAATAGCTACTCGTGCATGTGGATATTGGGCTACAGGCCTATTTAATACAAAAATTTGCGGTCGATCAGGTGGCATTTGACCAACGCGGCCCATCATCCACCAGTGGCGCCATGCTGCGGGTTTCCCCGGAATTTTGCTATTCGTATGAGTTCCGTAAATTTCCTGGAGGTCCAATACGCGATTGGCTAACGAGCGTTTTGATGCTTGAGTTGAATGCCAGCCATCGGGCTGTTCCGCAGGTGTGCGGTCTAGGTACTCCAGCCATCTCAACGAAATAAATTCATGGCACTCACCACAATTGATGCAGTTTGTTCGCACTGCAAAACACGTTTCAATGCGCTTCCGAAAAAAACCTTTCTCGGCTTCCAGCAACTGTCGTGTCCGGAGTGCAGGAAGGAGCTTGTATACCCGCTGACACCGGGCTATCGAATGACCTACTGGGCATTGTTCGCGTTCATGATGTTTTTGATCTCCAGCGCCCTTGCGCGAGGTGAGTACGGGGTGACCGGAGTGCCCGGCATCGCTGTAATGATCGCGCTCATCCGCGACTGGAGCATCAGGGATCGGGTCGAGGCCAACGCATAGCTCTCCACGGCGAGGCCGGTGGTCAAACACTTCCACGCATACGGACCCACGACACCAGGAAGCGGCTTCGCCGCTACGCGTTGTGGCCTGTCATTCTCAACGTTAGCACCCACAAGTCACCACTCCATGAAAAAACTCATTCTCCTTGCACTCGTCGCGGCCGGCGCCTGGTGGTACTTCGCCGGAGGGCGCAAGTTATCCGACGAGCACGTCAGGGCCTTCTATCGCGGCGTTGAGGTGGCCACGCTCGAAAGAAAACCGCAAGACTTGTGCGCGTTGCTTGCCGACAATTTCGAGTCCACCGGAACCGTGACAATCGGCGGCCAAAGTCACACAGAGACGCAGAACAAGGCCGGAGCCTGTGCAGCTTATCAAGGCCTCTATGAAAGCTGGGAGAAACTCGGCGAAAAGATGGGCGGAACGCTCCAACTTGATTTCAGCTACACGGTTCACAGCGTAGCAATCTCGCCCGACAACAAGACTGCGACAGTTGATATCAGCAGTTCACTGGACGTGGCAGGCTCCATCATGAACATTCGCTCTCGCAGTACAGACACCCTGATTCGCAGAAACGGAAAGGTCTTGTTGCTTCGCAGCGAGAGCAAAGGGTTCATCCAGTGAGTCAGGGAGCCCACGCACTTGAAGCCACGCTCGAACAAATAGATGCAGGGCTCTTGGCGCTCACCGAATCGGAATCGGGCGGCACGGTAATTTGATGTCTGAGCGGGATTTGCCACCGTCAGCCTCCCGGTGTGAATGCTTCAAAAAAAACCTCAAGGAGATTTTCATGCATCCTGTGATCGCAAAGACCTTCGGCGGTCTTTCAACGGCTTACTACTTTCGTCAGCTCTTCTTCGGATTGCTGTTTCCGGTTCTATTTATTGCAATGTGCAATGCAGGGTCTCGCCCGCTTGCTGTTCCATTTCTGGCGTATCTCCTGCTTGCAGTCAATACCCTCTTGTATCCCTACTCTCGCTTCGTATATGAAAGTGCGGTTGGGTTCATCATGGGTGACAACGTCTTCTTTGTGAGCGCGTTTTCTCTGCTGGTCGTCAAGTTCATGACCATGGCCATTTGCTGGGTTGCCGCCATCTTCATTGCCCCAATTGGCCTCCTCTACCTCTACATCCATCACAGCCGGACCAACGCGTAGGCTGCCAGGTCCAGTACGGGCTGGCTCACACGAGTTTTTGATGCCTAAACACAATCGCAACCATCCGCCGGAGCCGCAAGGTTCTCGGCTACATCAGACTGGCAAGATGACAAAGAAAAAAAAAGAGCACTGCTTACTGGGATCTCGTCGAACCCGTTTGGGAGTCAATTTCCATCTACGAAGGCGTTCGGGTTTTTCTCAAGCAGTTCAAGGATGCGCCTATACCGTCTCGGCATCTCTTTGCTGTGCATTGGTGTCAATCCGAAATATGCAATGGCGGTTTCATGCAATTCTTCGCCAATTCGACGGGGGTGCTTGCTCCGGAGGTCGCTTTCCTTCAGTGCAAAGTCGTATCCGTTTATGGACTGTTTACACTCGTTCGGGTTAGCCATCCGGTCACTCATTGATCTTCAACCTGATAACGAACATGAATAAAAAAATCATCACAGCCCTGTTGCTTGTCCCCGCCATCCTTGCGGGCTGTGCCAGCTACAACTACACAGACGCTCCGCCGACGATGGGCAAGATGTATTCAAAATACGCCTATCTTGGTTACGAGGGCAAGCCAAGACCCATCGAGGATGTAGGCATCGTCACAACCGATGGGTTGATCAAAATCAGATCAGTGGACGGTTTGCCGGCCTCCAGCTACACAGAGCTCAAGACTTCTGGTTTCTATTCGGGCGGCCGTTATCAACTGCATTTGCTGCCCGGTGTGCACACGCTGACCATGGGGTTCTCGGATGACCGGGGCGGTGGCTCGCGCTCCTGGTCGACTTCCGACATTACTAAAACCATTTCATTGAGCAAAGGGCAGGTTATTCACTTGTCCCTATATGGCGATGGCAGATCATGGACAGCGAAAGAGTCTGACGGAGGCAGTGCGCTTGCAGTGATCACCAGCGACTTCAAAGAGCTGAGTGAAAAAACCAGGTGAAGGCTGAATTCAGCGCACCATCTCACCCGGCAAGGTTGAGCGCTGAAGCACCGGCAGCAGAGGTCGTCAAGCGCCTTAAGCGGCTGGCGCTGCCAATGGTTCCACCGGCACCAGAATCGCATTGCCAGTAGCCACCAGCAGCAACTCACCACCCTCCTGCTCGGCAAAAAGCTCCGCACTCGCAAACACCTGCTTGCGCCCGGCCTTCACCACGCGCCCACGCGCTACAAAACTCCGGCCCACGGCCGGCGCCAGGCAGTTCACCGAAAAGTTGGAGGCCAGCACCCGGCCCACGACGGTGGCGGCAGCGTAACCACAGGCGGTGTCCAGCATCGCGCCTATGAGGCCGGCGTGCAGGTAACCCGAGTACTGGCCCATGTCGTCCTTGCGCCAGTCCATGCGCAACTCGGCCTCGCCGGCTGCGGTATGCGTGACCTTGAAGCCGGCCCACCGGTTAAACGATGCGCTCTGGTTCACGGCCTGCAGGGTTTTCAGGAGTGTTGGGTCTGTCATGAATGGAAATATAGGACGGGTGGCGACGGCGCGCTGTACCGTGGGCGACAAGCCGGTTCGGGATGTGCAGGGGGTAGGTTAAAGGCAGTAGTTGAAAAACGGATAAGCACATCCGGACTTCTTCCTTCCGGTTTGGGGCGGGGCTTCCTATAGTTCGCTTCCCCTCCTCAGGAAGTTCAGGAAGCCCGTCTCATGAAGCTCTTTCCCCCAGCCCTGGCGCTTGCTGCGCTGATCGGGGCCGCAGCGCCTGCCGCCTCCATCGCCGCAGACGCCTATCCCTCCAAACCCCTGCAAATCGTGGTGTCGGCCGCGCCTGGCGGCAGCCCGGACATCCTGGCCCGCATCGTCGGCCAGGCCTTGAGCCAGCGCCTGGGCCAGCCTGTCAGTGTGGACAACAAACCTGGCGGCGCGGGCAATATCGCCGCCAACCATGTGGCCCGCTCGGCGCCGGACGGCTACACGATTTTTGTGGCGGCCGACGGCCTGTCGATCAACCAGACGCTCTTCAGCAACCTGCCGTTTGATGCACGCACCAGCTTCGCACCCATCGTGCATGCAATCTCTTCCCCCCAGGTGTTTGCCGTGCACGCCGACGTGCCGGCGCGCAGCGTGCAGGACTTCCTCAAGCTGGCCAAAGCCGAGCCTGGAAAATACGCACTGGCGTCTCCCGCCATCGGCACCACCGGCCAGCTGGGCGTGCTGCTGCTGCAGAACCAGGCCAACATCAAGATCAAGCCGGTGGTGTACCGCAGCGCGCAGCCCGCGCTGACCGACGTGTTGGGCAAACATGCCGACGGCATCATCGTCACCATCGCCCCGGCGCTGCCCTTTATCAAGGAAGGCAAGCTGCGCGCGCTGGGCGTGTCGACCGCTACACGCTCGGCGGCGTTGCCGGACGTGCCCACATTTGCCGAGCAAGGCTTGCCCAACTTCAAGTTCGATTCCTGGCAGGGTTTTGTTGCGCCCGCAGGCACGCCCAAGCCGGTGCTGGAGCGCCTGAACCGTGAAATCAACGCCGTGCTCAAAGACCCCGAAGTCAGGGCCAAGCTGTTGGCGCAAGCCTTCGACCCGGTGGGCGGCACGCCTGAGGCCTTTGGCAAGGTGATCGTGGACTCGATCGGCAGCTGGGAAAAAGTGATTCGCGCCAACGACA
Organism: Polaromonas sp. SP1; assembly: GCF_003711205.1. Taxonomy (NCBI): domain Bacteria; kingdom Pseudomonadati; phylum Pseudomonadota; class Betaproteobacteria; order Burkholderiales; family Comamonadaceae; genus Polaromonas; species Polaromonas sp. SP1. Next base: position 2,927,633 of record NZ_CP031013.1, read on the forward strand.
TCCGTGTTGACTAAAGAAAGTTCTTCATGACCATCACTCCTTTCTCCAAGCCGCTGGATCAGCTCTGGTACACACGCTGCCCGGTGCCGACGGCCTCCGGCATTGCCATCCACCACGGCTGGATCAACCAGGAGTTCGCCAAAGACGGCATTGCCGTTTCTTCCTTGCGCGCCTCGGCGGATCGCAGTGTGCGCGAGTCGCATTTCGATCATCGCCAGGCCAACTCTTTCCGCCAGGGGGGCAATGCACCACCCATCTGGTCGCGCTCGCAAGGGCAAGATGTGGTGGTCGTCGGGCTGACCTGGCTGCCGCAATACCAGTCCATCCTTGCGTTACCCGGCTCGGGCATCCAGACTTTGGGCGACTTGAAAGGCAAGCGGCTGGCGCTGCCGCGCCGCGTCAATGAGAAGATCGATTTCTGGCGGGCTTCGGCCCTGCAGGGTTATCTGCAGGCGCTGGCGCTTGAGGGGCTCACTGAGGCTGATGTGACGCTGGTCGATTTGCCGGTGGATGAACCGTATATCGGCAACGTGTCGACCTCCGGCTCCGGGCCGCTGTTTGACGCGCATCAGTTTGCCAAGTCGGCGCGGGCCGAAACCTTTGCGCTGATCCGCGGTGACGTCGACGCGATTTACCACTACGGCGCGGCCGGACCGGCACTGCAGTCCTTCCTCGGCGCGCATGTGGTGCTGGACATCAACCACCATGCCGACCAGAAAGTCGCCATCAACAACGGCACGCCCAACGTGTTGACGGTCAGTGGTGAGTTGCTGCGCAAGCACCCCGCCATCGTGGCCCGTTACCTGGCGCAGGTGTTGCGGGCAGCGCGCTGGGCCAAAACGCACCGGGAAGAGACCGCCGCGATTGTGGCGCGCGAGGTGTCAGTGGCGGAGGAATGGGTGCCTGAAGCTTTCGATGAGTCGCTCTACGGCGACCTGGAACCCAGCCTGCGGCCTGAGCTTGTCGATGCCCTGGAGGTCCGCAAGGATTTCCTGTTGCAGCACGGTTTTATCCAGAACGATTTTTCTGTGGCCGACTGGATTGACGCCGCGCCACTGGCTGAGGCGCACAAGCTGCTGGGGCAGGAAGCCGCACCTGGCGCCGAAACGGCCAAAGCCGCCTGATTCTTAGCGTCAGCGGCCGACCACGGCGCTATAGGCATTGCGCGTTTCGGGCGAGACGGCTGCGAGCAGCTGCTCGTAAGACGTCTTGTGCCGCACCAGCACGCGCGCGGACGCCACGGTTTTTGATTTGCAAAACCAGTGGCAGCTGTGCTGCATCAAAAACAACTCGGCCGACATGGTGAAGGCCTTGGTTTTGAGGGAGTGGCCTGCCTTGTTCTCGACCGCGTTCAGGATCCCTTGCGCATGGATGGCCAGGGCTTTGCGCATGTCGAAGGTGAGGGCGGGGAGCAGCCGGTCGGCGTAGGGAAAAAAAATCGGCAACTTGCTGACGCGCGCATCGGCTTCATCCACCTTGGCAAACGCGGCAACAAAGCTGGTGAACTGGCCGCACAACTTGACTTCGGAGCTGGCCAGCTGGTTCCAGATCTGGTCGCGGCGCTCCGGATCGTTTTCGCCGAGCGCCCGCAGGTAGCCCTCGGTCAGGGTCTCCATCAGCTTTTCGATCTGGTACTGGCCGAGGCAGCTGCCCAGCAAGGCGATTCGCCTGCGCTCGTCTTTTTGTTTGAGAAGAAAAGTGCCGACAGCGACAAAAGTCACCAGAAGAAAGAAATCCATCGTTGCTTTATGTTGAAAAGGGGGAGGTCGGGGAGGCCGGCTGGGCAATCACCCAGTGTAGTCATCCTGCGTGGTGTGCCGTGTGATCAACCCCACGCGTACGCAGTGCATTGCGGCGTCACGGCGCGGCTTGTTTGCCTTTTCCATCGTTGCCGGGCGCTGTCGGCAGCTTGGCCGTGCGGGGCCTGCTGTTGGGCCCGCCGGCTGCGGCAAGGCGCAGCCCGGCCAGCGCCGGCTCCAGCACCTTCATGTCGGCGTTGCCTGAATAGACGGCATACGCCGGGTACAAAAATTCCGGCTTGCCCGGCACGCGGTACAGGCGCTTTTCCTTGATGTGCTGGCGCACCACGTTTTGCCGGAAGTAACCCGAGCCACCCACCGCCAGCAGGTACTCCAGTCCCAGCGGCCCCAGGCTGGAGGACACGCCGACGCTGGAGAGATCGGGAAATGCCAGGCTGTGCTGCGCCGAGAATTCGCGGCCCCAATCCACGTAGACGTAATCGGCGGGCTTTGGCATTTCAAGGCCGGGGGAGGTGGTGACCAGCACCAGTTTCTCTTCAATGAGCAACTCGATCCTGAGGCCGGGGCGTTGCCGGGGCGCATACGCAATCACGATGTCCAGCGTGCCGTGCGCCACGCGTTCGAGCAGGTCATCCGCAACGCCGACTTCGGTGCGCAGCGCCAGGTCGGGCGCGTGTTTGCGCATCCAGAACAGCCAGTCGAGCATCAGCGGCTGCCAGAGACTGATCTCGCAGCCCACCGTCACCAGCGCACGCCGCCCGGGCGGCACAGCCATCTGGTGCCGGGCCCTTTCCCAGACCTGCACCAGCGTCATTGCGTGCCGCACGAACTGCTCGCCGGCGGGGGTCAGCGAGGCGCCGGCCTTGTTGCGCACGAACAGGGTGCGCCCCAACAGTTCCTCCAGCGTCTTCACGCGGGCGCTCACGGCGGTCTGCGTGACGTGCAGGCGCTCCGCCGCCTGGACAAAGCTGTGACAGGACACGATCTCGAGAAAGGTACGGGCGAGGTTGATATCCATGGCTTGTCTCCCGGCGTGGCGGTTTTTGTCCGCTTTTTGTCTGAATGGCGCTCACTCTGGAGGGTACGCTCTATATGCAGTTTTATTGCATTGAAACGCAATATTAGTCGTTTTACTTTTATACTCGTTAACCCTATATTCTCGTCATGACCTCTGGTTTTGGCAGTTGTCGCCACTCAAGTCACCTCGAAAGGCCCTTCCATGACACGCACCGCATTTTTCACTGAGCCCGCTTCCGCCAACGCCTCTGTCGGCGGCCGTTCGTCGCCGGCGTCCGTTTCGTCTTCGTCTTTCCTGAGCAAGGTGCTGGGCGCCGCGCAATTCCTGCTGCCGGGCGCGCCTTCCGGCGTTGAGGCAAAGTCTGCCGCGGGCCAGCCTTACCCATGGCTGCCGGCGCACATCCGCCGCAACATGAGCGCGCGCAGCCAGCGCCTGATCCGCGCCGACTATTAATCCTCTTGGGGGCGCAGGCCGCTACTGCGGCCGGCGCCGGCGCTACATCCTCAAGCGCTGGGCGTAGCCCGTCATCTCCAGATACCCCATCCCCACCTGCTTGCCGTTGCTGTCGATCAGCTCGCTCAGGCCTTCCCAATAAATCGCACCGGTCGACTGGCGGCTGTCCAGCTCCTGGTTGTCGATGACGGCGCGCACGGTATAAAAATCAGCCGGCGTGCGCACGATCCATTCCACCGGGTAAGTGGCCTGCGTCAGCGGGCTCTTCCAGCGTCGCACCGGCTTGAAGATCACTTCGCCGCGGGTAAAGGTATAGAGCCCACCCTTGGGTGAGCGAAATGAGCCACCATCCCAGAGCGCATTGCCGTCCTTGTCACGCAGCCTGAAGGCGGTGAGGGCGCTGCCGTCCAGCAGGTTCATGCCGATCCAGTCCCAGCCCAGGGCGTCGGGGTGCAGGATTTCTTCGCTCCATTCGTGGTCCAGCCAGGCCTTGCCGGTGACGTCAAAGCTCTGGCCTTTGACCTGCAGGCTGCCGCGTGTGGCGAGTTGCGGCTGGCTGTAGTAGTAGCTGGCCTGTTTTTCATCAGGGCCTTTGCGTGACAGGCCCTTGTTGCCTTGCAAGAGCACCGCTTGCGTCTCCTCAAACTGCAGCTTGATCGCGAAGTCGGTGGCCGGCAGCTCTGCTGTGTAGGTCGTCCCATCGGCCTTGAGTGACCAGTCGCGCAGCTTCAGGTCCATGTCTTGCTCATCGGCAGAAGCCAGCCCAAAACCGTCGCGCGCGATGCGCTGGTCATGCCAGAGTTTTTTGCCTTGCACGTCGGTGATGGCGGCGTGGGCAAAAAGCAATTGTTTGGCGGCGAATTTCGACGCCATGCCTTGCGTGGCATCCACCCGTGAGCGGAAGAAGGTCAGCTGAAAGCCGAACACGCGGTCGCCGGCATCTTTGGCCCTTGCCTGCCCCGTGATGTACCACCACTCGGTGCGAAAGCTGGGGTGGGCGCCGCGGTCGCGCGGGAACACCAATGCCTTTGCGGGCAGCGCGTGGGCCGGGGCACCCCATCCAGCCAGCGTGGCCGCGCCACCCAGCAGCAACTGGCGTCGCAGCAAGCTCACAGGCAGCGGGGGAAATTGCATGAGGTTTCTTCAGCGGGCCGGCGCGGGCCGCATCAAGCGTTCTACCTGTTCGCAGGCCGCCGTGCAGTCGCCCATTTTGTCGGCCACCCACTCGGCGTTGTGGTACGTGGGCAGGTAACGCTCGCCCGAATCGCACAGCAGCGACAGGATGGAGCCCTGCTCACCGCGCTCCAGCATCTCATGCGCCAGCGTCAGCATGCCCACCAGGTTGGTGCCGGTCGAAGGCCCGACGCGGCGGCCCAGCAGGCGCGAGAGCGCCTGCATGGCAGCCACGGATGAGACATCGGCGACTTCTACCATGCGGTCTATCACGGTGCGGATAAAACTGGCCTCCACGCGCGGGCGGCCTATGCCCTCGATGCGCGAACCGACGCCGGTGATATTGGCATCACCCGTACGGTGATAAGCCCCAAACACCGAGCCCGCCGGGTCGGCCACACACAGCTGGCTGTTATGGCGCTGGTAGCGCACATAACGCCCTATGGTGGCGCTGGTGCCGCCCGTGCCCGCGCCCACCACGATCCAGCGCGGCACCGGGTGGCGCTCGTGGGCCATCTGGCTGAACATGCTTTCGGCGATGTTGTTGTTGCCGCGCCAGTCGGTGGCGCGCTCGGCATAGGTGAACTGGTCCATGTAGTGGCCGCTGGTTTCCAGCGCCAGCTTGCGCGCGTCGTCATACACCTGCGCCGCGCTGTCCACCCAGTGGCAGCGCCCGCCGTAAAACTCGATCTGCGCCACTTTCTCGGGCGAGGTGCTGCGCGGCATCACGGCAATAAAGGGCAGGCCCAGCAGCCGCGCAAAGTAGGCCTCACTCACCGCGGTGGAGCCGCTGGAGGCCTCGACGATGGTGGAGGCCTCGTGGATCAGCCCATTGCACAGCGCATACAAAAAGAGCGAACGCGCTAGCCGGTGCTTGAGGCTGCCGGTAGGGTGGGTGGACTCGTCCTTGAGGTAGAAGTCGATGCCGCGCGCCGCAAATTCCGGCAGAGGCAGGGGGATGAGATGGGTGTCGGCGCTGCGCTGGTAGTCGGCCTCAATGCGGGCGATGGCGGCGCTGAGCCAGGGGCTGCTGGAGTGGGGTGCGGTCATGGCCCCGATTCTCGCAGCAAGACCCGCATCCGCCAACGTGGGCGAAGCGGGCCTTCAATACCAGCCGGCGTTCCATGACGACGGCTCACTGAACAAGGCCGGAATCTCGCTGCGGCCTATGCCCAGGTCGCTGAGTTCGTGGCTGCTCATGGCCATGAGCTCGTCGCGCTGCAGGCGGGTGGGCACCTGCTCATAAGGCGCGGCTGCGCACGGCGCTTCCCTGAACCAGGCGTTGCTCAATTGCCGGCCCAGCCTGCGCACTGCCGCCGGCAAAGCCGCGAGGCGGCGCAGGAAGTCTGCGAACGGCCTGAAGCTTGGGCTGACGGTGGGAATGGCGGCGGAAGGCATGGGGTTCTCCTTGTGGGGTCGGAAGGTCTGAAATGAAGCCAGGCGCCCATGGTGCAATTTATTCTGGTATTGTGGAAGTTGAGTTTTCTGATTAAAACTATCAGGATTGCTGATAATCCCCGGTAAGGGAGCTTTTATGCGAGAACTGAACCTGGACCAATTAAGAACGCTGGTGGCCATCACCGACCTCGGCACCTTCTCCGCCGCGGCGCAGGGCCTGCACCTGGCGCAGCCCACCGTCAGCCTGCATGTGAGCGAGCTTGAAAGCCGGCTGGGCACACCGCTGGTGGTGCGCGGCGGCCGGCGCGTCGAGCCGACACCCGCAGGCGCCATGCTGGTCGAGCGCGCCCGCCGCCTGCTGCGCGACGCCGACGATGCGGTGGATGCGGTCAAGCGTCACGTCGAGGGCCGCACCGGCCGTGTGCGCTTGGGCACCACCACCGGTGTGCTGGTGTACTTTTTGCCGCAAGTACTCAAGGCGATGGAAGAGGCCCATCCCGACATCGATGTCGAGGTCAGCATTCTGGGCTCGGCCGACACGCTGCAGCGCTTGATTGAAGGCACGCTCGATGTCGGCCTGGTTGCCACGCCCCCACCCGCGCAACGCGGCATGGTGATCACGCACTGGCGCAGCGACCCGATGATGGCCTTTGTGCCCAAACGCTGGAAGGCGCCCAAACACGCCACACCGGCGTGGCTCGCCTCACGCCCATTGATCTTCAACGAAACGCCCACCCACATGTACCGCATGACCATGGCCTGGTTTGCCGATGCGGGTTTCACGCCGCGTGCGCGGATCGAGCTCAATTACTCCGAGGCGATCAAGAGCCTGGTGGCAGCGGGTTACGGTGCGGCGGTGTTGCCGAGGGAGCAATCAGTGGAGGAATCCAATGTGCGGCACGACGTGCAACTGGTGCCGCTCAAGCCCGCGTTGACACGTCACACCGCCATGGTGCACAGGCCGCTGGATGCATTGGATGGCGCTACGCGCAACTTGCTCAAGACCCTGGCGACGTTTCGTCAGGCTTGAGCTGCTGCGCGATTTGTGCGGTTCAAGACGCCGGTGCAGAGCGGCGTAATTTCCGTATCTGCATTGGGCCCAAGGCGGAAGTTCAGGTTGAACGACGAACCAAGGTCTCCAGGTTCTCATACGAGTAGCCTTCGCGGCGCGTGATCAGGGTATTCGCCCGACTCATCAGCTTCCGAGACGGGGTTCCTGCGGCATGTAACTCCAACAATGCGCTTGCGATGTCTGCAGCCCCTATTGCCCTGTAGGCTTCGGCAAATATGTGCATCGTGGAAAACCCGTATCGATGGACTAACGCGTCAATGCCGTCCTTGTCGCAGTAAACCTCCGCCTCGGAGATCGCAAAGACCTGCTGGCGCATGCCCGCGAGAGACGCCAGACCTTGTCGCTCGCCGACTTCAATTGCATTGCGAATTTCGGCATCTACATCCATGGCACTCCCCCGCATTTGAAAAGCTTTTTACAGGCATTTGAATTTTGTCGAATGTCCGCTTCTGGCCGAATGCAGCCATCCGCTTTATAGCATCAGGCTCAACCTTCATGCTCCGATATGCGGCGCGAGAGCTCAGAGCCGCGAGCCAGGAAAAAGCGGTGCAGCTCTGCGGCATAACCGCTGCCCACCGCTTGCCGGACTGACAGGCGCGCAGCGAGAGCGGCGCGCCAGGCGCGAACTTTCGGCAGACCGTCAAAGAACCCCGTTTCACCGACGCTCTCCAGCACATCGAAGTAACGAAACACTGGTCCGAACACGGCGTCGACCATGCTGAAAGCAGCGCCGGCGAAGTAGGGCCCTTGCTCGGGCGGCACAGCCTCGATCTGGGAAAACCGCTGCTGCAGGTTTTCACGCTGCCGGGCGAGCGCCGCCGCATCGGGCGCGTTGTAAAAGGCCGCAATGGTGTTGAGCACACCAGAGCCAAACTCCATCCACGCACGATGCTGCGCGCGCTTCAGCGCATCCGCAGGATGCAGGCGCGGCAGCAGCGTGTCGTCCAGGTATTCGCAGATTACGGCGGATTCAAAAATCGTGTCATCGTCCACCATCAGCACCGGCGTTTTGCCCAGTGGCGACACGGCCTTGAACCAGTCGGGTTTGTTTGCCAGGTCGACATAGCGGCGTTCAAACGCGACTTCTTTTTCGGCCAGCACGATGGCGGCGCGTTGTACGTAGGGGCACAGGGTGTGGCTGATGAGGGTCATTTGCATGATGCTTCCCTTTCAAGCTGGAACGAAGAGACGGCTGCGGCGCAGCGCCAGTTTGCCGTCACCCAGCAGCCAGTGCGCCATCGTTGCCGCCAGCAGGAACACCGGATATTCCCAGCCGCCCTTGGGGTTGGTAAACACCCAACCATTGGGTAGGTGCACCCAGGCCGCCACCAAAAGAATTGGCGCCAGCAGCAGCGACACCTGGCGGCCGTAAAAGCCGAGCAGCAACGCAGCCCCGCCGGCCAGTTCCATCGCCACCACGGGGTAGACCATAAAACCGGGCAGGCCCACGGAGCCGAAAAACTGCGCCGTGCCGGGCAGCGTGTAGACCACGATCTTGAGCAGTGCGTGGGTAACCCACATGAGGCCCAGGCTGATGCGCAGCAGGGTCGCGCCCCAGTCTTGAGGGGTGGTGGATGCAGAAGAATGCGTTGTCGTGTTCATGAAAACCTCGCAATAAAGTGAAAGAGGCCGCCACTTTACGATTGCAAAAAAGCAATGTAAATTGGCGTACATGAAAACATTCACTGCAAAATCGCAATACGCCTTGACGGCCTACGACCTGCAAACCTTGCTGGCATTGGTGCGTGGCGCCACGCTGGCCGAAGCGGCGCGGCGGCTGGAGGCGGATGCTTCCACGGTGTTCCGCTCGGTGCAGCGCATTGAGAAAAGCCTGGGCCAGCGCCTCTTTGAACGCTCCCGCCAGGGTTATTTGCCGACCGAGCCCATGCTGGCCCTGGTGCAGCATGCCGAGCGCATCGAAGCCGAGCTGGAGGCTGCGCGCGCCAGCGCCCAGCGGCCGCATGAAGGCGTGTCGGGACGGGTGCGGCTCACCACGACCGACGCCGTGCTGCGCGGGCTGGTGCTGCCTTCGCTCAAGCCCTTGCTCGCGCAGCATCCTTTGCTGCAGCTCGATATGCGAACGGGCAACGAACTCCTCAGCCTCAGCCGACGCGACGCCGACCTGGCCTTGCGCGCCACGCGCAAGCCGCCCGATCACCTGGTGGGGCGAAAGCTGGGCACGGTGCGTTTTGTGGTGTGTGGCTCCAAGGCGCAAGCCAAGGCCGCGTCATCCAAAAAGACCAGCGCCTTGATGGACACCCTGGCCAGCGCCGACTGGATAGCACCCGACGAATCGCTGCCCGAACACCCGTCGGTGCTGTGGCGGCGCAAGCAGTTTCCCAAGCTCACGCCGCGCCATCATGCGGACGGCATTGTGGCGGTGATGGATGCGATCAAGGCGGGCTTGGGGGTGGGCATCGTGCCCGTCTTCATGCTGGAGAGTGAGCCTGCGTTGGTGCCATTGGGCGGCACGCTGAGTGACTGCGAATCAGACCTGTGGCTGCTGGCGCACCCCGAGTCGCGCCACCTGCGAAGAATCTCGGCGGTGTACGACCACTTTGCGGCCAGTATTCGATTGGCCTGAGCGCTGGCTTGACGATAAATTCAAAACGACTGGCCCGCACCGGAGGTGCGAAACACAACTTCCCCGCTGGGAATGTGCACAACGCGCACTTCCTGGCGCGTGGGGTCGGCCACGCTTTTGACGGCGACGGCTACCGCCAGCGAGTAGTCGGCATAAAGATGCTGGGAATTGGCATGCAAGAGGCTGCCTTGCACAGGGTCAACGTTTTCAATGCGGTAGTCATGTGGCGGTGCTTTTGAAGATGCCATGGTGAAGACCTCTTTGAAGTGATGCCTCCATGGTATGAGCGCCGCGCGCTTGCGTGATGACAATTGCGGGTCAAAAGCGTGACGGTGAGTAAGCAAACGAAAGCGCCTTGCCGGCGCCTCACCGCCATTGGGAAAAACTAAATACTTCTAAAGTTCGCCAGAGCCCAAGTAGCGCTTCCCCAACTGGCGAAGATGGTTTGCGAAGTCAGTGCAACTCGCGCTTGGGGTCGTCCTCCGACCACTCGAGGTTCTTCATCTCGACGGCCACCGACTTCAGCATCTCCAGCGCGGCTTCGGGTGTCTGCACAATGCCCAGCCAGCCGAAAAGATGGTGGCGCAGGAACAGCAAAATCTTTCCGGTCAATGGGTCGCAGGCGACCCAGTGCCGCGGGCTGTAGCAGGGCTCCAGCGCGCACAGCGGCGGGCAGTCCAGCGGGTAGGGCGGGTCCATGGAGGCGCGCAGCCCGGCCAGGTCGGTCACCAGCGCTTCCAGTTCTTCGGCTTGCAGCGTGAGCGGTTGCGTGGGCTGAAGCGTCACGCTGCCATCGTCGTTGCGCAAGGCCAGCAGGCCATGGGCCAGCCGCACGGGCGCCTGCGGCGCACGCGCTTCAATCGAGGCCGCGCCTGCCTGTGCGCCGGTGCTGTGTGCACGCGGCATGACGGTATTGGGAACGTTGGGAAAAGTGCTGGTGCTCATAGGGGGCTCCACGTGCAGGGTGACGTGGATCCAGTGTGCTGCGCAGCCCTGCTGCAAGACGTGGGAATCAGGCCCCGGCCCCTGTAGGACGGCGCAGGTGTATCAGGAAAGCCAAACCAGCACTTACCTGCTTACTCGCACTCCAGATCCCCATAGCTAAAGGCCTTTGCTTTGGGCTGGCCCTTATTCAGCGTATCCACCCAGCGCCGGCCTTCTTTGACGTTTTTTGAAACACCATCACCCAGGCAGTAGCCCGTCGCTACATTGAGCATGGCCGGCCGTATGCCACCGGTGGCTGCCTTCAGGTAGTAGTCGAAGGAGGCGGCGTCATTGCGCGCAACCGCTTTGCCGGATTTGTATTGGGCGCCCACGGCCTCCTGGGCCACCGGATGTCCGGCATCCGCTGCCAGTTTGAGCCATTCAAAAGCGGCGGCGGGATCCTTTACCTGCAGCCAAAGTCCCGTGACATACATCGCCGTGGGAATTTTGAGGTCGGCAAATGTTCTCATCCGCTCCAGGGCGAGCGCGGGGTCTTTGGGGGCAAGGTTGATGATGTGCTGGATGTGTGCAGGTTCGCTGCCGGATACGATGAGCTCCACCAGTTTCGAATCGGGGAGGTTTCTTACCCCTGAGAGGTAGGGGTCGGGCCACGTGATCTGGGCTTGAGCATTGAATGACGTCATGAGCAGCAGAAGAGCCCAGCGCGAAAAGGATGAAAAGGTCATGAATTGGCTCCGGGTTGAAAGCGCGAAAGCATAAAAGTCTTCTGGCCGATGGGGCCTACCAATTGATTTCGATTGAAGGGGCGAAAGATTCAGCGTTTTCTGCTGGAGATAGCTTTACCAGTCTTCCTTCACCGCCAGCACCGCATCCTTGCCCGCCGCCGCGCGGCCCGCCAGCCAGGCCGTCACCGTGCCGGCCAGCACCACGGCCGCGCACAACAGGCCCAGGCGCTGCCAGGGCACCATCAGGTCCATGGTCCAGTGAAAGCTTTGCGGGTTGACCACATACACCAGCACGGCAGACACGGCCAGCCCCAGCGCCATGCCGGCCAGCGCGCCGATGAGCGTCCAGGCCGCGCCTTCGCCGGCCACCACGGCGAGGATTTGCCGGCGCGTCAACCCGAGGTGCGCCAGCAGGCCGAACTCTTTGCGGCGCGCCAGCATCTGCGCGCTGAAGCTGGCGGCCACGCCGAAAAGTCCGATAGCAATCGCCACGCCTTGCAGCCAGTAAGTCACGGCAAAGCTGCGGTCAAAGATCTTCAGCGAGGTGGCGCGCAACTGGCTGACGGAGGCCATCTCCAGCAGCGCGCCAGCGCCGGACTGGCGCTCGGCCAGGCCGCGCACGGCTTGCTGCACGTCGCTGTCGCCCGCGCCAGCGCGCAGCCACAACGCCAGCTCGTTGGCGCGGCGATCGCCGGTCAGGCGCTCAAAGTCGCGCTGGGCCATGGCGATGGCGCCGAACTGGCGGGCGTAGTCGCGCCAGACACCGGCGACGTAGAACTGCGGCGTTGTTGTTACGGATGATTTTGCTATCAAATCAATAGCTGCTTGCCCAGGCTGTACCTGGGCTGGAGGGCTAAAAGACTGTGAAGATTGTGAAAGCGCCTGCGACAGCAGGGGAAAGCCCTGGCCGGGGCGCAGTCCGTACAGGTCCACCATGGGCTCACTGATATAGATGCCGATCTGCCCCGCCGGCACCTCAAGCGCCTGGCCGACCAGCGGCAGCGCGGTGGCCGGCTCGTCCAGCGGCCGCGCGATCAGCGTGACGGCGGGCAGCGCCGCATCGAGCAGCAGCGGCGTGGTGCGCAAGGCGCCCACCCGCGCCACGCCGGGCAGGCTGCCCAGCGCCGCGACGAACTCCGGCGAAAAATACGCCGTGTCGCTGGCCGAGGTGCCCAGCGCCGTGCGCACATACAGGTCGGCCGGCAGCACCACGTCCAGCCAGCGCGTCACCGATTCGCGAAAGCTGGCGACCATCACCGTCAGCGCCACCGCCAGGCTGAGCGAGGCCACCACGCCGCTGACGGCCACCGCCGCGCTTTCACGCACACGGCGTGCGCGCTCTACCGCCAACAAGGGCAGCAACCGGTGCGCAACCCAGGGGCTGAGGCGGTCGTAAAGCAGGGCAATCAGCCAAGGCAGCGCGGTGATGCCGCCCACCAGCAGCAGGCCGACCGACACATACGCGGCCAATGGAACGCCGAACACCGGGGGCGCCAGCGCCAGCAGTGCGCCGGCCGCCACCAGGGTCATGCTGAGCCAGTGCGTGCGGCCGGTGCCGGTGGCCATGCCCAGGCCTTTGAGGGTTTGCGCCGGCGGCAGTTTTTGCGCGGCACGCGCCGGCCACCAGCCGCCCACACACGCGGCCAGCACGCCGAGTGCACCGTAGGCCAGCGCGGCCCAGGCGCTCCACTGCAGGCCGGGCGCCACGCCGGTGAAATAGCCGCCACCCAGGTCGCCGCCCAGCAGCCGCAGCGCCAGCGCAGCCAGGGCGGTGCCCAGCGCAATGCCCAGCGCGCTGCCCACCAGGCCCAGCAACAGCGACTCCATCAGCACCAGCTGCAGGCGTTCGCGGCCTGTCAGTCCGAGCACGCCCAGCAAGGCAAACTGTTGTGCGCGCTTGGCCACGCTGAGCGACAGCACGGAGAACACCAAAAACGCGCCGGTAAAAAGCGCCACCAGCGCCAACACCGTCAGGTTGACGCGGTAGGCGCGCGAGAGGTTGCTCACGCGCTCGGCCGCGTCGCCGGGCGCGGCAGCGGTGATGCCGGGCGCCAGCTGCAGCGACGCGATAAAAGCCTGCGCGTCGGCGCCGGGTTTGAGCTGCACGTCGATGCGGGAGAGGTGGCCGGCCTTGCCGAACAGGTCTTGCGCGGCGCCTATGTCCATCACGGCCAGCGGCCCGCCGCCGGCGCCCACGCTGCCCGCTACTTTGACGCGGCGCAGTTCCAGGCCGCTTTGCAGAGCCAGCGCATCGCCGGTAAAGAGCTGCCGCGCGGCCGGGTTCAAAAACACGCTGCCCGGTGTGAACAGGGCAAAGCGCTCCGCTTGTGAAGACGGTACCGGCATCAAAGCCGGCGCAATGGGCGCCACCGCCAGCACATCCACGCCGATGATGCGCAGGGCAAGTCGGCCGGCTTTGGCGTCCACCGCGTAGGTGCTGATTTCAAGCACCGGGCTGGCCAGCGCCACTTGCGGGTGGTTGGCCACACGCGTGTACAGGTTTTCGTCAAAGCTGCCTTGCACGGCGCGCAGTTCCAGGTCGGGCTGGCCGTTCACGGCGCGCACCGCCTGCGAGAACTCACTCAGCGCGGAAGCATTGATGAGCTGCACCGAAAACGCCAGCGCCACACCCAGCGTCACGGCCACGGCCGCCGCGGCATTGCGCCACGGGTGGTGCTGCAGCTCGCGCCAGGAAAAGCTTGTGAGCAGGGCACGCATGGCTGAACGCGTGCCGGCTCAGTCTTTGCGGGGCTGGCGCGTTTTGGCGGGTTTGGCCAGGCCGGGGGGGTTGGCGGCCCACTCGCGCAAGTCCGCATGCAGGCGCTGCAAGACAGGTTCCCACTCGTGGAACTGCGACTGGCGTAGCAGGCGCGTGTGCGGGTACCAGGGGCTGTCTTCACGCTCCAGCAGCCAGACCCAGTGCGGGTTCACGTCCAGCGGCACCCAGCAGGGCTTGCCCAGCGCGCCCGCCAGGTGGGCGGTGGAGGTGCAGACGCTGATGACCAGGTCCAGCTGCGTCATGAAAGCGGCCGAGTCATTGAAGTCGCCGATCCCGGGCGTCAGGTCAACCAGGGGCAGGCCGGCCGCGCGGGCCTTTTCCACATCGTGCGCCGCGCCGAACTGCAGGTTGTAAAAGCGCACGCCCGGCACATCGGCAAAACGGGTGTAGGCTTCAATGCCCACGGCGCGCAGCGCGTTGCGCTGGTGCGTGAGGCTGCCGCTCCAGGCCAGGCCCACGCGCAGTTGGCGGTCCGGGTGGTCTTCTGCCAGCTGCTTTTTCCAGTGCGCCACCCGCGCCGGTGTGGGTTTGAGGTAGGGCGCCGGCACGGCCAGGTCGTCCGCACCGAGGCCCAGGTGCAGGGGCAGCGACAGCAAGGGACAGTGGCAGTCAAAGTCGGGGGGCGGCGTTACGTCGTCAATGACGGGCCCGTCCAGTACACCCTTGAAGCTGGCGTCCAGCAGCGCCTTCAAAGGCTTGAACGCACTGAGCAGCAGGCGCCCACCCTGCGCATGCACCCGCTCGGCCAGGCGCGGCAGGTAGCGCACAAACTGCAGGATGTCGCCGGCGCCTTGCTCGGTCCACACCAGCAGCGTCTTGCCCTGCAGCGGCTCACCCTGCCAGCGCGGCCGCGACAGCTCCTGCCGCTGGTTGCGCAGTTCGGGGGCGCCGTTCCAGCGCGATTCATGCAGGGGCCAGCCTTCGGCAAAATCGCCGCGCAGCAGGCGCTGCATGGCCAGGTTCCAGCGCGCGCCGGCGTAGTCCGCATCGAGCGCCAGCGCCTGCCTGAAGCAGGCTTCGGCTTCGTCCCACTGCTGGTATTCCTTCAGCAGCAGGCCGAGGTTGTTGCGGGCGATGGCGTAGTTGGGAAGCTGCGCGCAGGCGATGCGCAACTGCTCCTGCGCGCCGTCGATGTCAAAGCGGTTCTTCAGCAGTACGGCGAGGTTCACGCGCGCCAGCGCGTTGTCGGGGTGGGCCGCAACCTCCCGCTGGAAAATCGGCAGGGCTTCGTCCTGCCGGCCCGTGTTCATCAGTGCGGCGGCGTAGTTGTTCAGCAGCAGGGGAAACTTCGGCGCGTGCGCCAGCAGCGCTTCATAAATCGGAATCGCCTCGGCATGGCGCTCAAGCTGCTGCAGGGTGGACGCGAGGTAAAGCTGCACGGCCACATCGCCGGGCTGCTGTTCGGCCAGCCGCGCAATCACCGGCAGCGCCTCGGCATACCGTCGGCTGTCATACAGCACCGCATGCCACTCCTGCAGGCCGTCGATGGCCTGCGGCAGCAGTTCGTGGGCCTGCCTGTAGGCCTGCGCGGCCGCATCGAGGTGCCCGGTGGCCCGTTCAAGCCGGGCCAGCTCTATCCATGCCGGGAAAAATTTCGGGTTCAGGCGCAGCGCGTGCTCAACCTCCGTGCGGCTCTGTGCAAGCTGCTGCCCCATGCGCGCCGCCAGCGCTGCAAACACGTGGGCCAGCGCGTCTTTTGGGCGCTGCTGCAGCACGCTGCGCAGTGCGGCCTGCGCCGCCTGGGGCTGGGACTGGTTGAGCAGGTGCTGCACGGTGGCCAGGTCCGCGGGGATGTGGCTGGGCGTGATTTCCAGGGGAGTCGACGGGGTTTCAGGCATGGCAAGGGTGACTATAACTGTGCCCCTCGCGCACCTGCGGGGCGGCGCTGCGGCGCAGGGTGTCGGCTATCATGAATCGCATCCCTGAACCGTTTTTTGAACCGCCCTTATCGAAGAAAGCCTGAGCCTTCCATGCAACTCCCCACCTATGACGACGTGATTGCCGCAGCCGCCCGGATTGAAGGCCACGCGCACCGCACACCCGTTCTGCAGTCCGCCACCGCCGATGCCCGGTGGGGTGCGCAGTTCTTCTTCAAATGCGAAAACTTCCAGCGCATGGGCGCCTTCAAGTTTCGCGGCGCCTTCAATGCGTTGTCGAAGTTCGACGCGGCGCAGCGCAAGGCCGGCGCCATCGCTTTTTCGTCAGGCAACCATGCGCAGGCGGTGGCCCTGTCGGCGCGCATGCTGGGCATGCCCGCAGTGATCGTCATGCCGCAGGACGCACCGGCCGCCAAGCTGGCTGCCACACGCGGCTACGGCGCTGAAGTGGTGCTGTACGACCGTTTCACCGAAGACCGCGAGGCCCTGACAAAAAACCTGGCGACCGAGCGTGGCATGACGCTGATCCCGCCGTATGACCACCCGGACGTGATTGCCGGCCAGGGCACGGCCGCCAAAGAGCTGCTCGAAGAAACCGGCCCGCTGGACCGCCTCTATATCTGCCTGGGCGGCGGCGGGCTGACCAGCGGCTCGGCGTTGTCCGCGCGGGCGCTGGCGCCGAAGTGCAAGGTCTACGGCGTCGAGCCCGAAGCAGGCAACGACGGCCTTCAGTCGCTGCGGGCCGGCCGCATCGTGCGCATCGAAACACCCAAAACCATTGCCGACGGCGCGCAGACGCAGTACCTGGGCGAGTACACCTTCGGCATCATCCGCCGCGATGTGGACGACATCTTCACCGTGAGCGATGCGCAGTTGGTGGAAGCCATGCGCTTTTTTGCCGAGCGCATGAAGATGGTGGTCGAGCCGACCGGTTGCCTGGCGTTTGCCGCGGCTTGCACCGCACTGGAAGGCGGCGCGGGCAAGGGCGAGCGCATCGGTGTGATCGTCAGCGGCGGCAACGTCGACATGGCGCGCTACGCCGAGTTGCTGGCGGGGCGCTGAAAAATTCAGGCGGTGATGCCGCTGGCGCTCAGGTGCAGCCTGCGGTCGGCGCGCGCAGCGGCGGCTTCGGAGTGGGTGACCAGCACCAGCGACGCACCTTGCTCGCGCGTCTGCGCAATCAGCGCGTCCATCACCAGCGCGGCGGTGGCCGGGTCCAGGTTGCCGGTGGGCTCGTCGGCCAGCAGCAGGCTGGGCCTGTGCACCAGCGCCCGCGCAATCGCCACGCGCTGCAGTTGCCCGCCGCTGAGCTGCTGCGGCAGGCGCGCGCCCAGGCCGGCCAGGCCTACCGCGCCCAGCATGGCCTGGACCCTGGCATCGTCGGGCTCGTTGAGCAACAGCAAGGGCAGCGCCACGTTCTGCGCCACATCCAGGTGCGGCAATACATGGAAAGCCTGGAACACAAAACCCACATGGCGGCGGCGCAGCAGCGCACGTTCATCGTCGCTGAGGGCATCCAGGTCCTGGCCGTTGAGGCGCACAGAGCCTTCATCCCAGCTGTCCAGCCCGGCCATGCAGTTGAGCAGCGTGGATTTGCCCACACCCGATTCACCGACGATGGCGACGAACTCACCGGGTGCGACATCGAGTGACACACCGGCAAAGACGGGCGTGTCTGCGTAGCGTTTGGTGAGGTTGCGGACCTGAAGCATGAGTGGATGCTACCCGCGACTGGCTGGGTGGAGCAGGCGTTCGATGGTTTGCAGCACCTGCGCTACCGGCTCCTCACTATCACAAGCCACCACCTGCCGCTGCGGCATGGAGCGCAGCCAGGTGATCTGGCGCTTGGCCAACTGGCGTGTGGCGAAGATGCCTTTGTCGCGCAGCTCGCTCATCGGATAAACGTTATCGAGTGCTTCCCAGGCCTGGCGGTAACCCACGCAGCGCATGGACGGCAGGTCGGGGTTCAGGTCGCCGCGTGCGCGCAGGGCCTTCACCTCGTCGATAAAGCCCGCCGCCAGCATGGCGTCAAAACGCTGGGCAATGCGTTCGTGCAGCCAGCCCCGGTCTTGCGGTTCAAGGGAAATAAGGCCTCCAGCCATTGGTGTACCTTGGCTTGTAGCTATCTTTTTAATAGCGCCTTGCTGGTGGAAGAAGGACAGTGGCTGGCCCGAGACACGAAACACTTCCAGTGCACGCGAGATGCGCTGCGAGTCATTGGGTGCCAGCCGCGCGGCTGTCGCCGGGTCCACGCGGGCAAGTTCGGCATGCAGGGCAGGCCAGCCTTTGGCCGCCGCCTCCTCGGCCAGCGCGGCGCGCACGGCGGGGTCGGCCTTGGGCATGTCGTCCAGCCCGTCAAAGAGGGCCTTGAAGTACAGCATGGTGCCGCCCACCAGCAGCGGCAGCTTGCCGCGCGCGGTGATCTGGCCGATCAGTTGATGGGTGTCGGCCACAAACTCGGCGGCGCTGTAAGCCTGCAGCGGGTCGCGGATATTGATCAGGTGGTGCGGCACGGCGGCCAGCTCGTCCGGCGTGGGTTTGGCGGTGCCGATGTCCATGCCGCGGTACACCAGCGCTGAATCGACGCTGATGATTTCCACGCCGTACTGCCGTGCGATGGCCATGGCGGCGGCGGTCTTGCCCGAGGCGGTGGGCCCGGCGATGCAGATGTAGGGGACGCTCACGTGCTCACCGGCGGCTCAGGGTTTGGCGGCGGCCTCATGGGCAGGCTCGCCGTATTTCTGCACCACCGTCCAGGCCGCCGTGGCGATCAGCACGCTCCAGAGCCAGATGCCGTGGGTGAGCGGCCGCACCGTGCCGTCCATGTGGGTGCCCAGCCAGCCGCCCATGGCAAAGGCCACCAGCATCATGAAGAAGCCGTTGAGCGCCGACGCCGCGCCCGCTGCCTGCGGGAAAGGCCCCACGGCGCCGCTTTGCCCGCAGGGCTGGTGCACACCGTGGGCCAGCATGAAGAGGTAGTAGGGCAGCATGATGGCCCAGACGTTTTGCACGCCGAACAAGGCCAGCACGCCCATGGTGGTGCCGGCCGTCAGACTCAGGCAGGCGGCAATGGCTACCGAGCGCCGCACGCCGAAGCGCGGCAGCAGGCGACGGCAGATGAAGGTGCCGGCAAGGTAGCAAAAGCACATCGAAAACATCACCAGGCCGTAGCCGGTTTTGCTCAGGCCCAGCACCTTGATGAAGACGAACGACGACGTCGCCAAAAAGGTGAACAGTCCGCCGTACGACGCCGCCGTCAGGGCCGAGAAGGCCAGGAAGGTGGGGTTGCGCACGATGTGCAGCCAGGTGCGAAACAGCGTGGCCGGCTGCAGCGCGTTGGGGTTTTTCTGCGCCAGGGATTCTTCAAAGCGCAGGCTGACCAGCGCCAGCGCGGCCGCGCCGAACACCGCCAGCGCCGCCAGCGCGATGCGCCAGCCGTACAGTTCGGACAGCAGGCCTCCCAGCGGCGCACTGATGCAGGCCAGCACGCCCAGGCCGCTCAGGCCCTTGGACATGACGCGTGCGCCTTCCAGCGGGTGGTACAGGTCGCGCACGATGGCGCGTGCGCACATCACCACCGCGCCCATGGCCGCGCCCTGCACGATGCGCCAGACGATGAGCAGGGCCATCGACGGCGCCAGCGTGCTGCCGATGGAGGCGAGCGTGTAGGCCGTGAGGCCCCACAGCAGGATGGGGCGGCGCCCGAAGCGGTCGGACAGCGGGCCCCAGATGAGCTGCGAGGAGCCGAAGGCCAGCAGCAGCGCACTGAGCGTGAGCTGGGCCTGTGACATGGCCGCGCCAAAACCCTCGGTGAGTGCGGGCAGCGCGGGCAGGTAGAGGTCGGTGGTGACGGGCTGTATGCCCAGCAGCATCGACAGGATGAGCACGATCAGCCCGGTGGACATGCCGGTCGGCGAGGCGGCAGCGGCAGCCGGCGATAGGTGAGGGGAGGGCATCCGGCTGAGGTTATCAGATTGCCCCAGCCGGGGCAGCGCGCTCGGGCCGGCTACTTCAGCTGAAAGAGCTGGGCCAGCGCCTGCCGGTACTGCGGCTGCCCGACCATGTTGGTGTCGTGGTGCGAGCCGCCCTCGACCAGCATGAAGAGCTTGGGCTCGGCCGCCGCCTCATAGAGCTTGCGCCCCAGGTCGGGCAGGATGAGCCGGTCTTCGCCGCCGTGCACCACCAGCAGCGGCGAGCCGATCTTGTCGACCTTGCGCACGGCCTCAAAGCGCTGGGTGATCAGCAGCGACACCGGCATCCAGCCCCATTGCGGCGAACTGCTCACCACGTCGGCAATCGAGGTGAAGGTGCCTTCGACGATGGTGCCGCGCTCATCGGCCACTTCGGTGGCCAGGTTGATGGCAATCGGCCCGCCCAGCGAGTGGCCGAAGATATAACGCGGGCGGTTGGGGTAGGTTTTGGCCAGCCAGTCCCAGGCGGCGCGGGCGTCTTCATAGGCGGATTTTTCGGACGGCAGCTCGTTCGTGCTTTTGCCGAAGCCGCGGTAGTCAATCGCCAGCACCGAAAAGCCCAGCTCTTGCATGCGGCGCATGCGCGGCGCGGAGCCGGTGACGTTGTAGCGGGCGCCGTGCAGGTAGAGCAGCACAGGCGCCTGGGCAGTATCGGGTTTGTCGCTGGCCAGCCAGAGGCCGTGCAGGCGCACGGGTTTTTCGGTGGCAGACGAAGTGAAGTCTATCCATACGTCCTCCATGCCCACGGCCGCCGCGGCGCCGCCGCTCCAGGTCCGGTCGCTGGGCTGGAAGATCCAGGCGCGCTGTTTTTCGTCGAGGGTGGCGCAGCCGGCCAGCAACGCCAGCGCCGTGCAAAAGGTGATGAAGAAGTGCCAGCGTTTCATGGTCATGACTGAGTGAATTCGGCTGAAAAAGTTCTCAGGGGCGGTTTTACGCCGCGCCGCTTGCCCGATCTGTACCAGCTGCGGGCATGCAATTCTTGCGCCTGTACGCCCTCCAGGCCGTATCCGTGCCGTGAAGTTTTGAAAAGCCGGGCGGCTTTAGCGCCCGCGCATGAAGAGGGCGTCGAGCTCTTTGATGCTGACCTGGCGCCAGGTCGGCCGGCCGTGGTTGCACTGGTCGGAGCGCTCGGTGGCTTCCATCTGGCGCAGCAGGGCGTTCATCTCGTCCAGCGTGAGCTTGCGGTTGGCGCGCACCGCGCCATGGCAGGCCATGGTCGACAGCAACTCGTTTTGCGCCCGCTGGATCACGGTGCTGGCGTCGTGCTGCGCCAGTTCGGCCAGCACGCTGCGGGCCAGCTCGACCGCATCGCCTTGCGCCAGGCTGGTGGGCACGGCGCGCACAGCCAGGGTTTTGGGCGAGAAGGGGGTGATCTCCAGGCCCAGCGTGGCCAGGGTCTGGGCGCTGGCTTCGGCTGTGGCCACTTCCTGCGGGCTGGCAGGGAATGTGGCGGGAATCAGCAGCGGCTGGCTGGCGATGCCGGCGCCGTCGCCGGCGTCCATCTGGGTTTTCAGGCGCTCGTACACGATGCGCTCGTGGGCGGCATGCATGTCGACGATGACCAGGCCCTGGGTGTTTTCAGCCAGCACGTAAATGCCCTGAAGCTGGGCGATGGCGCGGCCCAGCGGCCAGTCGCCGGCGGGCAGTTGCTCGTTTTCCATCACCGTTCGGGCTGAGCTTTGCCTGTCCTGAGCTTGTCGAAGGGTCGACGCCGCTGTGGTATCAAGCCCTTCGACCCCTTCGACCCCTTCGACAGGGCTCAGGACGGGCGGCTCAGGGCGAACGGAAGATTTTGCAGGCCACATGGCTTCAAAGTCCGACACGCGGTTACCGCCGTTTGCTACAAAATTAATAGCGGGTTGTGCCCATCCCGCCTGGGCGAAAGACCGATTTGGCTCCAAATCGCCGTTGGGCGCCCCGGCCACCGCAGCAGCGGTAGTCACTGCCGAGCGCGGCACGGCCAGCGCGTTCTCTGTCGCGTGGCGCACCGCCTGGTGCACCTCGCGGCTGTCGCGAAAGCGCACCTCGATCTTGGTCGGGTGCACATTGACGTCCACGCGGGCCGGGTCGATCTCGACATACAGCGCATACACCGGCTGGCGGTGGCCGTGCAGCACGTCTTCATACGCGCTGCGTGCCGCATGGGTGAGCACCTTGTCGCGCACATAGCGGCCATTGACATACGCGAACTGCTGGTCGGCGCGTGAGCGGGCGGCATCCGGGATGCCAGCCACGCCCCACACACGCACGGCAGGCAGGCCGTCGGCGCGGCGGGCGCTGCTTTCGTAGCTGACGGCGACGGATTGCTCGACAAACTCGCTGCCCAGCACATCGGCCAGGCGCTGCTGGTGGGCCTTGTCGCCGCTGGCGGCGCGCCACTGCTCTACCAGCTTGCCTTCGTGCCAGATGGCAAAGCCCACATCGGGCCGCACCAGCGCATGACGGCGCACGGCCTCGATGCAGTGCGCCAGCTCGGTGGCGTCGGTTTTCAAAAACTTGCGGCGCGCCGGCGTGGCGTAAAACAGCTCACGCACTTCCACGCTGGTGCCGCGGCTGCGCGGTGCGGGCTTGAGCTCGCCGGTGCGCCCGTCAAGCTGCCAGGCGTGGTCGTCGGCGGCGGTCCGGGACAGCAGCCTCATGTCGGCAATGGAGTTGATGGCGGCCAGCGCCTCGCCCCGAAAGCCCATGGTGCCCACGGCTTCCAGGTCCTGCAGCGAGGCGATCTTGCTGGTGGCGTGGCGCCGCAGCGCCACCGGCAGCTCTTCGCGCGGAATGCCAAAGCCGTCGTCTTCCACCAGGATCAGCCGCACACCGCCGGCCAGCAAGCGCACCGTCACCTGGGTGGCGCCGGCGTCCAGCGCGTTGTCGACGAGCTCGCGCACCACGGAGGCCGGGCGCTCCACCACTTCGCCGGCCGCGATCTGGCTGATCAGTTCGTCGGGGAGCTCGCGGATAGGGCGGCGGGTGGTCGTGGTGATCATTGCTGGGGATTTTAGGGGTTTGCCCTTTTTGGCGATCAAAAGTTGCGCAGAGCCCGGTGGGAGCCATGGGTTTGCGTCCCGAACTTGTAATATTCTGTTGCTTGCGCATAGGCGCTGCGCCAGGTCCCGCCGATTTGCCCGCCACTTGAAGGAAGCCATGCCATTCAAAAAAATACCTCTGCTTTTGTCTGTCTGGGGCTCTTTGTCCCTGTTCAGTGCTGCCCAGGCGCAGGGCACGCAAGCCCCTGTGTGTGTGCACGATGAAAGTGTCAAAGAGAGATTTTTGCCGGTGGAGCTTTTCACCGGCAGCCCCATGCCCGCCGGCAACGAGCTGGTCATGGTCCCGGTGGACCGCACTTACACCTTCAGCGACGAGCTGCCGGACGGCTCGCTCGCCGGCGGCGACGTGACGCTCAAGGGGCCTGTCGCATGGCAAGGGCAGGGCGGCAAGAACTACGAGGTTTACGAGCGCAAAGTGCCGCGGGCCTTCGAGCGCTACGCGATGACGGCAGACCGCACGGGCATGGGCCGGGTGTTTGACCAGCGTATCGGCAACATCACCAACGAAGGCAAATACCCGATCGGCCTGTGGACCCAGGGCCAGAAGCGCACCTACGGTACGTATTACGAATTTCCCCGCGGCACGCGCTACGAGCCTTCGCACCTCGAAATAGAAAAACTTTCCTGCGTCTGGCAGGGCATTCCCGGCGCCATGCAGTACGGCTACAAGACGAGCGGCAGCAGCTACGGCTACGTCTATGCGCCCGGCCAGGGCCTGGTACACGTGATGACCCGGGTGCGCGCGAACTGACGAACGGATGCCAGGCGGCATGGCCTGAGCGCGGAACGGGCATTCGGGAAAGCGTGCGGGCACCTGTCAAAATCGGCGATATGGAACTAGCCGCATTTCTCATCGATTTCATCCTTCACGTCGACAAGCACCTCGAGGCCTTTGTCACCAGCTACGGCGCCTGGGTTTACGCGCTTTTATTCCTCATCATCTTTGTCGAAACCGGCGTGGTCGTCATGCCGTTTTTGCCGGGCGATTCGCTGCTGTTTGTGGTGGGCGCCATGTGCGGCGTGGGCCTGATGAGCTTTCCGGTCGCGGTGGGTTTGCTGTTTGTGGCCGCCGTGCTGGGCGACCAGTGCAACTACACCATAGGCCGGGCGCTTGGGCCCAAGGTCTTTCAGTGGGAGAACTCCCGCTGGTTCAACAAAAAGGCCTTTGACCAGGCCCATGCCTTTTACGAACGTTACGGCGGCGTCACCATCATTGCGGCGCGATTCATGCCCTTCCTGCGCACCTTCGCGCCTTTTGTGGCGGGTGTGTCGGACATGACGCGCAGCAAGTTCACGCTCTACAACGTGGCAGGCGCCGCTTTGTGGGTAGGCGGCATCGTGACGGTGGGTTACTTCTTCGGCAACATCCCGTTTGTCAAAACCCATCTCGACAAAATCATCTGGGCCATGATCCTGATCCCCGGCCTGATCGTGATTTTTGGCGCGTGGAAAGCCAGGCGCAAGGCCATGTCGGCCGTTCCCCCGGCCTGAATCCCGCACGGGGCGGGAATAACCCGGTGTGTGGGAGTTAGTAAGTAAGCGTATTATTTATCCTGCACCCTCATTCCTGTGCGAGGTCCCATGAACGCGCCGCCCCTTTCAAGCACCGAACTCTCCCGCTGGACGCAGCCCGGCTCCAGCCGTGTCCCTTTCTGGGCCTACACCGATGCGCAGCTTTACCAGCGCGAGCTGGAGAAAATCTTTTACGGCGCGCACTGGTGTTATGTCGGGCTGGAAGCCGAGATCCCCAACGTGGGCGATTACCGGCTCACCCATGTGGGCGAGCGCCAGGTGCTGATGGTGCGCGACCGCATCGCACCCAAAGACCGCGCCACCGACCACGGCATACGCGTGGTGGAAAACCGCTGCGCCCACCGCGGTGTGCGCTTTTGCCAGAACCCGCAGGGCAATGCCCGCAGTTTTGTCTGCCCCTACCACCAGTGGACCTACAAGCTCAACGGCGACCTGGCGGGCCTGCCCTTCAAGGACGGCGTCAAAGAGGCCGATTGCGTCAACGGCGGCATGCCGGAAGGCTTTGACCTGAAGGACCACGGCCTGACCAAGCTGCGTGTGGCGGTGCTGCACGGCCTGGTGTTTGCCACCTTCAGCGAAGACACCGAGCCGCTCGAGGACTACCTGGGCCCGCAAGTCATGCCCTGGCTCAACCGCATCTTCAAAGGCCCGGAAGGCGCACGCAAACTCACCTTGCTGGGCTACAACCGCCAGCGCATTCCGGGCAACTGGAAGCTGATGATGGAAAACATCAAGGACCCATATCACCCCGGCCTGCTGCACACCTGGTTCGTCACCTTCGGCCTGTGGCGCGCCGACCAGAAAAGCCGCATGGTGATGGACGAAGATGGCCGCCATGCCGTGATGATTTCGCGCCGCAACGAGGGCGGGCAGAACGCCGCAGTCACCGAGGGCGTGACGTCCTTCAAGGCCAACATGGCCCTGCACGACGACCGCCTGCTGGACGTGGTGCCCGAGCCCTGGTGGAAAGTGCCTGACCCTTCCAATCCGGGCAGCGACATCATGCCCACCGTCACCATGATCACGCTGTTCCCCAGCCTGATCATCCAGCAGCAGGTCAACTCGCTGAGCACCCGCCACATCGTGCCGCGCGGCCAGGGCGAGTTTGATTTCATCTGGACGCACTTCGGCTTTGCCGACGACACGCCCGAGATGACGCAGCGCCGCCTGCGCCAGGCCAACCTGTTCGGCCCGGCGGGTTTTGTCAGTGCCGATGACGGCGAGGTGATCGAATTCAGCCAGGCCGGTTTTGCGCAGGCGGGCGACAGTGGCTCTACCTTGTGTGAGCTGGGCGGAACCGGCACCGAGATGACCGAACACATGGTCACCGAGACTCTCATCCGCAGCATGTATGCCTACTGGAAGAAGGTCATGGGCTTATGACAACAAGCGAGCAAGGACTGCAGCGCCTGCTGCTGCAGCAAGAGGTCGACCAGCTCAACGCGGCATACGCGGCGGCGCTGGACGAAAAGCGGTTTGAAGCGTGGCCGGATTTTTTTGTGGAAGACGGCCGCTACAAGGTGCAGGCCCGCGAGAACTTTGACCGGGGGCTGCCGCTGGCGCTGATGGCGCTGGAAAGCCGCGGCATGATGAAAGACCGGGTCTACGGCGTCACGCAGACGATCTATCACGGGCCTTATTACATGCGCCACATCATCGGTGCGGCGCGTGTTGTGTCGCAAGAAGGTGAGGTCATCAAGGCCGAAGCCAACTACGCAGTCTTTCGCACCAAACCGGGCAGCGTGAGCGAGGTCTACAACGTAGGCCGCTATATCGACGAGCTCATTAAAAAAGACGGCCTCCTGAAATTCAGGAGCCGTCTTTGTGTGTATGACAGCGAGATGATCCTCAACTCGCTGATTTATCCCGTCTGATTATCTTTTCTTGCCGACCTCATTGCCGATGAGCGCACCGGCTGCCGCACCGCCAATGGTGGCAAGCGGACCGCCGAGCAGCACGTTACCAGCGACACCGCCTACCACAGCGCCTGCAGCGGTGCCGATCTGGGCGTTGGTCGGGTGGCTGGCGCAACCCGTCATGGTGGCAAGAGCAAGAACACAGGCCGCAGCTGTCATCGAAAATTTTGAAATCATTGGGTTTACCGGTTGCGGACTTCATGGTGAAGCCACTGGTTGTTGATGTTGTGACTGACCGGCGGATCTTAAGCGGGCGGAACAGTGTGAAACGGGTTCGCAGAGTGGTTGGAACCACTCTGCGAAGCTACTTACCTTTTTTTACCGAAGCTCAGCGTTTTTTGCCGACTTCATTACCGATCAGGGCGCCGGCTGCTGCACCGCCCACGGTGCCGAGCGTGCCGCCCAAGACGGCATTGCCCACCAGGCCGCCGGCCACTGCGCCAACGCCGGTGCCGATTTGTGCATTCGTCGGGCTTGTGCTGCAACCGCCGAGGCCGATGAGTGCCGCTGCTGCTGCTGTCGACAGGATAAGTTTCGTGTTCATGGTTGTTTACCTTTGCTAAGAGTTTCAGGCTCCTGCTGATGACATTCACTGTGAAGTCCCGGCCCTGCCTGTGACCTCAATGTAGGTGGGCAGCCGTTCCAGGGCTGTAGGAGAAGGTCGCCGCAGACTGTCGGCCCGCTGCAGTCTTAAGTGGTAATCCCGGCGCTCAGGCGGTCTGGCGGCCTGCGGTGATTCGCACCCGGTGCGCCGTTGTCTACACCGTGCGGTTGCGGGCCAGCGGCGGGTTTTTGGCGAAGTAGCGCGAGATGCCGCGCATCAGTGCGTCGGCCAGTTGGGTCTGGTACTCGTCGCTGCGCAGCTTGGCTTCTTCGTCGGGGTTGCTGATGAAAGCGGTTTCCACCAGCACGCTGGGAATGTCCGGCGCTTTCAAGACCGCGAAGCCGGCCTGCTCAACCTTGGGTTTGTGCAGCTTGCCGACATTGCCTATCTCGCCCAGCATGGCGCTGCCCAGCTTCAGGCTGTCGTTGATCTGCGCGGTGGTGCTCATGTCCAGCAGGGCTTTTTGCACCTGCGCATCCTTGGCCTTGACGTTGATGCCGCCTACAAGGTCGGCCGAGTTTTCCTTGTCGGCGATCCAGCGTGCGGCGCTGCTGGACGCGCCCTTTTCACTGAGCGCAAATATGCTGGCGCCTTGCGGCCGGGCGGTGAAGAAAGCGTCGGCGTGGATGCTGATGAAGAGGTCGGCCTGCACGCGGCGCGCCTTCTGCACGCGCACGTGCAGCGGCACAAAAAAGTCGGCGTCGCGTGTGAGGTAGGCGCGCATATTGGGTTGCGAGTTGATGCGGTCGCGCAGGCGGTGGGCGATTTGCAGCACCACGTCTTTTTCGCGCGTGCCGCCAGGGCCGACGGCGCCCGGGTCTTCACCGCCGTGGCCCGGGTCCAGCGCCACGATGACGAGGCGGTCGGTCTTGTTCCTGGCGATCAGGGCCGCTTCGGGTGATGGCCTGGCGCCGCCCGGGCCCGGGGTTTTGTCCTTGTCTTTTTCTGCAACGGCTGCCGGCGGCGGTTTGCTGCCTTCCTGCTTGCCGGACTGTTTTGCAATCAGGTCGGCAATGGGGTCGCTGCCGGTCGTGGGAGAGGGGGACGAAGAAGCGCCGGCCTGCTTGTCCGCCAGCTTCTCGGCGATCAGCGCTTCCAGCGGGTCGGCCACCTGTGTCGGGTAAAGGTCAAACACCAGCCGGTACTGGTAGGCCGCGACCGGGGGCAGGGTAAAGACCTGCGGCAGGATGGGTTGCTTGAGGTCTATCACCAGCCGCACCACGCCGGGCGCGTTTTGCCCGACGCGTATGCCCGAGATATTGGGGTCGTCGGACTTCACCTTGGCCACCAGCTCGCGCAGCGCGGGGATGAGGTCTATGCCTTCAATGTCGACGGCCAGCCGCGGCGGCTCGGCGACGAAAAACTGGCGCGCCTTGATCTCGCCGTCGGACTCGATGGTGAGCCGGGTGTAATCCTTGGACGGCCAGACGCGCACCGCCACGATGGTGGCGCCGCGTGCGATGTGCTGCACGCCCAGCAGCAGCACCACGCTGCCCAGTTGCAGGGCATTGCGGCGGGTCAGGGTCGTAAGGGCCTGCCGCTTCATGCGAGCAGTTCCGCGCCTGTGGGCGTGTGGGCTGTGAGGGTGACGGCGCGGGTGTCGTCCGGCAGGACTTCCAGGTGCAGCAGCAGGTCCGGTTGCGGCAGGTGTGGGCCGGCCTTTTCCGGCCATTCGACCAGCTTGAGGCCGGTGCTGGCAAAGATGTCGCGCAGCCCGGCTTCTTCCCACTCACGTGGGTCGTTGAAGCGGTAGAAGTCAAAGTGCCAGATGTTCATGCCGGGAAGCGTGTAGGGTTCGACCACCGCGTAGGTGGGGCTCTTGATGCGGCCTTCAACGCCCAGGCTTTTCAGCAAATGGCGCACAAAGGTGGTTTTGCCCGCGCCCAGGTCGCCCTTCAATTCGATCAGCGCGCGGCCGGTGGCCGGGCGCCTGGCCAGCGCCTGCGCGAACGCTGCCGTGGCCGCTTCGTCGGGCCAGGCAATGTTTTTTACAATCAGCGGGTGTCCGCCAGCAACTCTTTGAGCAGTCATCAATTCGTTTCTCAAATTCAAACTTGGGCGCGCGAGCTTGGATTTTCGCAAATTGGCATTGCCGGCGTTGATTTATCGTCGGCTGAGCCTGGATTATCGGCCTGGGTGGCGGCGGGCTTTCATGGCGACATGCATTACATGGCCGCGCACGGCCTCAAACGCGCCCGGCCGGCCGAGTTGATTCCGGGCACCGTGAGCGTCATCACCGCCCGCATGGACTACCTGCCGGCCTCGACAGCCGCGGCGCCGGGTGAATGGCAGGCCATGGAGTTCAGCCGCCTGGAACGGCCCGACGAAGGCATCGTGTCGGTCTATGCGCGCGGCCGCGACTATCACAAGATACTGCGCAGCCGCCTGCAAAAACTCAGCGAGCGCATCTCTGAACACGTGGGGGAAATGGGCCACCGCGCGTTCACGGACTCGGCCCCGGTGCTGGAGGCCGAGCTGGCGGCGCGCAGCGGCCAGGGCTGGCGCGGCAAACACACGCTGCTGCTCAACCGCGAAGCCGGCTCCATGTTTTTCCTGGGCGAGATCTATGTCGACATCGCCCTGCCGCCCAGCGAGCCGGTGACGCCGCACTGCGGCACCTGTCAGTCCTGCATCGACGTATGTCCCACGCGCGCCATCATCGCGCCACACAAACTCGATGCGCGGCGCTGCATCTCCTACCTGACCATCGAGCATGCGGGCGCCATCCCGCTGGAGCTGCGGCCGCTGATCGGCAACCGCATCTACGGCTGCGACGACTGCCAGCTCATCTGCCCCTGGAACAAATTTGCCCAGCGCAGCGCGCTGCCGGATTTTGATGAGCGCCAGGGCCTGACAGGCCAGCAGCTGGCGACCTTGTTCGCCTGGACGGAGGACGAGTTTTTGCGCTTCACCGAAGGCAGCCCGATCCGGCGCATCGGCCATGAGCGTTGGCTGCGCAACATCGCCGTGGCGATGGGCAACGCGCTGCGCGTGCTGGATGAGGCGCACAGCTTGCCTGTGCGGGCGGCCTTGCAGGCGCGGGCGGCGGGCTCGGGCGAATTGGTCGCGGAACACGTGAACTGGGCGCTGGGCCAGTTTGATGATAAAAACGGCCTCTAGCTCAGGCGGTGTATAGGGATGTAGCTACTGAATTGATAGCAACCGGCTGTAAATTTGATTTGGCATTGACACGTTATTGACTCGCACTGTGCCTTGCGCATGAAAGGAAGACTCGCATGGACCCAACGATTTCAGGCGCCCTGGCGTCGCTGTTCGGCGCCGCCGTCGGCGGAAGCATCACTTACTTTTTGAACCGCCAGCAGCACCGGCACCAGCTGGCGCTGGCGCATGAGCAGCACAAGACGGAGTTCATGGCCGAAGAAACGGCGCGCCACTTTCTTAACCACAAGGGCTACACCGACCGCTCGTTTGAAACCCTGCAATCTCATTTGGGCGGGTTTGACGAGGAGGAGTTGCGCAGGATTCTGGTGCGGGCGGGGGCGATTCGGGTTTATCGGGAGGATGGGTCGGAGTGGTGGCGCTTGTTGAGTCGCATGGATGAGTACATCGCAAGGAAAAACGCCTCTTGATATCTGCTGACGCTTGCTGGCCGGGGGTTGCCCGGCGGCAAGTAACTTTCTTTTGCTTCGCCAAAAGAAAGTCACCAAAGAAAAGGCGACCCTGCTGGCTGCGTCCCTTCGCTTCGCTGCGGGCAACCTGCGGTGCTCGGCCCAGACGGGGTCAAAAACAACTCGCCTTCGGCTCAAACAAGTTTTTGCCCTGATCCGTCTGGTCCTCCGCTCCTCGGCGCATCCAGAAGGGGCAATCGGGGGCGGGATCGGGAATCGAATACCGGACAGCCGAAGATCCGCGGGCTTGGCCTAGCGCAGGATGCCCAGCGCAAACGGCAAGCTGACCACGCCCAGCATCGTGGAAAGCGTGACCAAACCCGCCACATAGCCGCCGTTGTAGCCCATGCGCGCGGCCAGCACGTAGGCGCTGGAGGCGGTGGGCAGTGCCGAGAAGGCGAGGAGGATGGTGGTCTGTGTGACGGAAAGTCCAAACACTTTGGCCAGACCCATCGCCACCAGGGGTGTCAGCAAGTGCCGTATCGAGAGAACGGCAACGGCCAAGGTCTTGGCTTGTGTCAGGTGGGCGAACTGCATGCCGGCGCCTGCGGCCATCAGGCCCAGTGCCAGGGAGGCGGCGCCTATGCGGGTGACGGTGGGCTCGAGCCAGACGGGCAGGGTGAAACCCAGCAGGTTGGCGGCGAGGCCGGTGGCGGTGGCCAGGATCAGCGGGTTGCGCAGCAGCTCTCCCATGAAGCCGCGCTGGGCGTGGCGGGCCATGGGCCACACCGCCGCGACGTTGAAGAGCGGCACGCAGACGCCGATCAGCACCGCGATCAGCTGCAGGCCCTGTGCGCCGGCCAGCCGGTCGGCGATGGCCAGGCCGATAAAGGAGTTGAAGCGAAAGGCCACCTGCGCGGCGGCGGCGTGTTCACGCGTATCGATGTGGCGGCGCAGCCAGGGCAGGTGCGGCAGGCTGTAGGCCATGGCAATGCCGGCCACGCCCATCAACACACCGGCGCTGATCAGGCTGGAGGTGGCGCCCAGGTCCAAGGGGCTTTTCACAATGGAGTGAAAGAGCAGGACTGGAAACAGGAAGTAATAAACCAGGCTCTCTACCTGCTCCCAGACCGTGCGGTTGAGGGCGGTGTAGCGGCAGACGAGATAGCCGCAAACGATCAGGGAAAAATCGGGGAAAAGAAGCTGCGCGTAATTCACCCGCCGAGAATAACCGTAATCCCTCCGGGTTTGCCCTTATGCGTAATCCACAACCCGCGGGCATGACTCTTGCGCTTACCATTCCTGCTGTTTTCTCTATCTGAAGGACCTGACTATGAAACGACGTTATCTCTTTGCCTGCTCTGTGGTGTCTGCGCTTGCGCTGGGTACCGTTGCAGGCCCTGTTCTGGCGCAGGGATACCCCAACAAGGTGGTCAAGCTGCAGGTGCCTTTCGCGCCGGGCGGCACGACCGACATCGTGGCCCGCGTGATTGCAGAGCCTTTGGGCAAAGCCCTTGGCCAGAGCGTCATCGTCGAGAACAAGGCCGGTGGCGGTGGTGTGGTCGGTGCGCTGGAAATCGCGCGCACCGTTCCCGACGGCTATACGCTGGGCGTGGCCACGGTGTCCACCACCGCGGCCAACCCGGCCATCAACCCCAAGATCCCGTACAACACGCTGACGGACTTCACGCCCATCATCAACATCGCCGCCACGCCGAACATCATCGCGGTGCACCCGAGCTTTCCGGCCCGCAACTACAAGGAGTTTGTGGCCGAGCTGAAGAAGAACCCCGGCAAGTATTCCTACTCGTCGTCGGGCACCGGCGGCATCGGCCACCTGCAGATGGAGCTTTTCAAGAGCATGTCGGGCACTTTCGTGACGCACATCCCGTACCGCGGCGCAGGACCGGCATTGAACGACACGGTCGCCGGCCAGATCCCGATGATTTTTGACAACCTGCCGTCGGCCTTGCCTTTCATCCAGCAAAAGCGCCTGATCCCCATCGTGGTGGCGGCGCCCCAGCGCCTGGCCGTGCTGCCGGATGTGCCGACCTTCAAGGAAGTCGGCCTGGAGCCGGTGAACCGCATGGCCTACTACGGCATCATCGGCCCCAAGAACCTGCCCAAGGAAGTGGTCGACAAGGTCAGCGCCGGCGTGAAGAAGTCGCTGGAAGATCCGGCCATTCGCAAGCGCATCGAAGACACGGGTTCGCTGATCATCGCCAATACGCCCGAGCAGTTCACAGCGCAGATCAAGGCTGAATTTGACGTCTACAAAAAGGTCGTGGATTCGGCCAAGCTCAAGCTGGACTGATCTCTGGGTTCGGGGCCGGTCCAATCCGGCTCACCATTTCACGGGCCGCCGCGCATTTGAATGCCCGGCGGCTTTTTTGTTATGGTCACCCCATGCATGCAGAAAGCCAGTCCAGCATTGATGGGTTTATCGACGCCTTATGGCTGGAAGACGGCCTGTCGAAAAACACGCTGACGGCTTACCGCCGCGACCTTTCGCTGTACGCCGTCTGGCTGGCAGCCAAAGAGCAGGGCGGGCGCAAGCTCGACGAGACGGCCGAGGCCGACCTCAACAATTACTTTTCAGCGCGGCACGCGGCGACCAAGGCGACATCGGCCAACCGGCGCCTGACGGTCTTCAAACGCTACTTCCGCTGGGCGCTGCGCGAGCGTTTCATCACGGCCGACCCGACGCTCAAGCTCCAGTCGGCCAAACAGGCGCTGCGCGTGCCCAAGACCATGAGCGAAGCGCAGGTCGAGTCCCTGCTGGATGCGCCCGATGTCGACACGCCGCTGGGCCTGCGCGACCGCGCCATGCTGGAGGTGCTGTACGCCAGCGGCCTGCGCGTGAGCGAGCTGGTGGGGCTCAAAACCTTTCACGTCAGCCTCAATGAAGGTGTGCTGCGCGTCATGGGCAAAGGCAGCAAGGAGCGGCTGGTGCCTTTCGGCCAGGTCGCGCGGGAATGGATCGTGAGATACATTGCCGACGCCCGCCAGGCCATCCTGGGCGGCCAGCAGACCGACGACCTGTTTGTCACCGGCCACGGCAAAGGCATGAGCCGTGTGATGTTCTGGATGCTGGTGAAAAAGTATGCGCAGCTGGCGGGTATTCACTCGCCGCTGTCACCCCATACCTTGCGCCATGCGTTTGCCACGCATTTGCTCAACCACGGGGCTGATCTGCGCGCAGTGCAAATGCTGCTGGGGCATGCGGACATTTCCACCACCACGATTTACACCCATGTGGCGCGTGAGCGGCTCAAAGCCTTGCATGCACAACATCACCCGAGAGGATGAGGCCGTCACAGTTGTCCACTGTGCTGGTATTGGAACTCTTCTCTCCGTTCGCCCTGAGGTATCGAAGGGCCGGCGTGCTAGAGGGAGAGGCTTCGATTCCGCAGCCCGAACGGAGAAGAGTTCAGGCGTAACTATCCGGGGGTATCTCACCAGCAGGTGCCGCGGAACCAGCTTGGCCAGGCCGCAGGCATCGCCCCCTGCAAGGGGGGAACAGGCTACACGGAGTGAGCCTGGACGGGGGTGTACATATATTTTCTGGTGAAGGGATAGCTGGACTGTGCGCCGGTAACGGCCGTGTTGTGCACATCGCCCGAAGGCCGCGCCGCCAGCATTTGATGCAGTGAGATCCAGCCCTGCTCAAAGCTCATGGCGCTGCCCGCCAGGTAGAGGCGGTAGGCACGCAGCGTTTTTTCGGCGCGCTCGGTTCCGCCATCCGCAGCCAGCACCCGACGTGCGTCTTCGAGCTTCGCCTCCAGCGCATCCGACCAGTTCCACAGCGTGCGCGCATAGTGGGGGCGCAGGTTTTCGGTGTCCACCATCTCCAGGCCTGCGCGCGACATGTGCTCAAGCACCGCGCTCACGTGCATCAGTTCCCCGCCGGGGAAGATGTACTTTTCGATGAAGTCGCCCATGCCGGCGCCGAGCTGGCGATTCTCCAGGCCGCCGGCGGTGATGCCGTGGTTCATCACCAGGCCGCCCGGCGCCAGCAGGCGCATGATTTTCTGGAAGTAGGCGGTCATGTTGGCGTGGCCCACGTGCTCGAACATGCCGACGGAAGACACCTTGTCGAAGGGCTGTTCTTCCGGCAGGTCGCGGTAGTCGCGCAGCTCCATGCGTACGCGTCCGCCCAGGCCTTTTTCTTCAATCAGGCGATTCACATGGGCATGCTGGTTTTTTGACAGCGTGATGCCGGTGGCGTCAACGCCGTAATGTTCTGCGGCCCACAGCAGCAGGCCACCCCAGCCGGCGCCGATGTCGAGAAAGCGCTCACCGGGCTTGAGCATCAGCTTGCGGCAGATGTGGTCCAGCTTGGCCTCCTGCGCCTGGGCCAGCGTCATGGCGTTGTCGCTGTAGTAGGCGCAAGAATAAACCCGCCGCGGATCCAGCCACAGGGCATAGAAGGCGTCTGAAACGTCGTAGTGAAACTGGATCTGCGCCGCGTCGCGCGCGTGGGTATGGGCGGCCAGCGATTTGGCGCGGTGCAGCAGTCCGGACCACCAGCCGGTGTCGCTGTGCACCGGGTTGCCCGGCAGCAGCTTGGTGACGGCGCGCATCACGTCGCGCATGGCGCCTTCGAGCTGGAGCTTGCCTTCGACGTATTCCTCCGCCAGCGCGCCGATCTGGCCGGCCTTGAGGCGGGCGATGCTGGACCAATGGGAAAACGCCAGCTTGACGGGTGCGTTGGCCGAGCCCAGACGCTGGCCTTGTGGCAGCTGAAGGGCGATGTCCGCGGGCAGGCGCGGCAGTTGCGGCGGGATGTCTGGAACGAGGTGCCTGATCATGCGCAAACTCCTTTTCAGGTGGTTTTGCAGTCTAGCGAGGTTCCAAAAACCCTGCCGGCGTTGAATGTAGGAGAACGCCCCGTCGTGGACTAGGAATTCAGGAAGGCCAATTCGGCCTCGTCAAAACCCGCCAGGCGCCGGGCATCCAGGTTCAGCGGGCCCTTCAGGCGGGGCGCCCCGTACTGCCGGGCCAGCACCGGGTAGGTCGCCACCGGGTCCAGCCCGCGCTGGGCGCACAGGTGGCGGTACCAGTGGTTGCCGATGGCGACATGGCCGATTTCGTCGCGCAGGATGATGTCCAGGATGGCCACGGCCGCCAGCGCCTCGGGCGTGCCGACTTTGCGCAGTTTGGCTTGCATGGGCGGGGTGGCGTCCAGACCGCGGGCCTCCAGCGTGCGGGGCACCAGCGCCATGCGCGCCAGCACGTCGCCCCCGGTTTTGGCGGTCATGTCCCAGAGTCCGGTGTGGGCCGGGAAGTCGCCGTAGTCGTAGCCCATGGATTGCAGGTGGGCGCGCAGCAGGCTGAAGTGGTGGGCCTCCTCGGCAGCCACCTGCAGCCAGTCGAGGTAGTAGGCGCGCGGCATGCCGGGAAAGCGCCAGATGGCGTCCAGGGCCAGGTTGATGGCGTTGAATTCGATGTGCGTTACCGCGTGGAGCAGGGCGGCCAGGCCTTCATGGGTGAAGGGGGAGCGCTTGGGCACGTCGAGGTGGGAGCGCAGCTCGGGCTTCTGCGGGCAGCCGGGCAGGCCGGCCGGCGCCTGGAGCGGCAGGTCGGTTGCTATCAAAATGGTAGCTGCTTGCCTATACAGTGCCTGGGCTAGAAGCACTTTTTGCCCTGAATCGGCCTGCAGCAACGCCTGCAACGCTTGCTGGCGCAGTTCGGCTGGAGGCGGTGTCGTCGTCATGGAGGAATTGTCGGCGATAGCGGGGCGGGGCTCACGCCTGTACGGGCAGACACGGGGCAGGGCGCTCCTTACAATCGGGGCTTCAAGGCCTTTGTCCTTCATGGACCCGCCCCGCCTTCCTCCCCTCCCTTAAACCCAAACAACAAATCATGGCTATTTACCAACTGGACAAGCTGACCCCCGCCGTTCCCGCATCCGCCTGGGTGGCCGACAACGCCCAGGTCATCGGCGATGTGCGGCTTGGCGAGGACTGCAGCGTCTGGTTTGGCGTGGTGATCCGTGGCGACACCGAAACCATTACCGTGGGCCGTGGCACCAATGTGCAGGACAACAGCGTGCTGCATGCCGACATGGGCGTGCCGCTCACCCTGGGTGAAGACGTCACCGTCGGCCACCAGGTCATGCTGCACGGCTGCACCATCGGCGACGGCTCGCTGATCGGCATCCAGGCGGTGGTGCTCAATCACGCGAAGATCGGCAAGAACTGCCTGGTCGGTGCGGGCTCGGTGGTCACCGAAGGCAAGGAATTTCCCGACGGCTCATTGATCATCGGCAGCCCGGCCAAGGCGGTGAGGCAGCTGTCCCCCGAGCAGATCGAGGGTTTAAAAACGATCGCGAAGCACTATATTGAGAATGCCGGCCGTTATAAGACCGGGCTCAAGAAGATCGCCTGAAACCCAAAATGACCCAACAAAACAAGTACATACAGAGCGCTGGCGCCAGTGCTCCCATCCCAGTCAGGGGGCTCAATGTCCGAACTGCATAAATTCATCTTTGACGGGCTGCCTGTGCGCGGCATGCTCGTGCGCCTGACGGACTCCTGGCAGGAAATCCTCAAACGCCGGCAGGCCGGCGGCGGCTACCCGGTCGAGGTCATGCACTTGCTGGGCGAAATGACGGCTGCGGGCGCGCTGATGCAAAGCAACATCAAGTTCAACGGCGCGCTGATCCTGCAAATCTTCGGCGACGGCCCGGTCAAGCTGGCCGTGGCCGAGGTGCAGCCCGACCTGACCCTGCGTGCCACGGCCACCGTCACCGGCACGGTGGACCCGGGCAGTACCCTCAGCCAGCTCGTCAATGTGAGCAACCAGGGCCGATGCGCCATCACACTGGACCCCAAAGACAAGCTGCCGGGGCAGCAGGCGTACCAGGGCGTGGTGCCGCTGTTTGGCGACCACCACGAAAAAATCGAAAACCTGGCGGAAGTGCTGGAGCACTACATGTTGCAGAGCGAACAGCTGGACACCAAGCTGATCCTGGCCGCCGACGGCAATGTAGCGGCGGGCCTCTTGATCCAGCGCCTGCCGGTCAAGGGCCAGGGCAACCTGGAGGGCACGATCGACCGCGACGCCAATGAAGACCAGATCGGCGTGAACGAAGACTACAAACGAATCGCCATGTTGGCCGGCACGCTCAAGCGGGAAGAGCTGCTGACGCTGGATGCCGACACGATTTTGCGCCGCCTGTTCTGGGAAGAGCAGGTCACGCGGTTTGAGCCCTTGAGGCCGAGCTTTGCCTGCAGTTGCTCACGCGAGCGCGTGGGCAGCATGCTGCGCAGCCTGGGCACGGGTGAGATCGAAAGCATTATTTCGGAGCGTGGCAAGGTGGCGGTGGGCTGCGAGTTCTGCGGTGCGCAGTACGACTTCGACCCGGTCGATGCCGCCCAGCTTTTTACCAGCCAGACCCGTCAGCAGCCGCCGACTTCGACGGTGCAGTAGCCCTGCGCCTGGGACGAAGCAGCGTTCCGTCAGGCCGCAGCGCTGTTGCGCTGTGCCAGCAGGTCGCTGAGCAGGCGGTGTTCGCAGACCGGGTCGCTGCATTTGTCGCACACCCAGGTCCAGGCGCCCTTGCCGCCGCGGCGGGCCGCACTGGCACGTCGCAGGTCGGGTAAGGGCGGATTCACCGCGTCCAGCGCCTGCGCCAGGCGCTGGTCCGCGGTGCCATACATCACACGATAGGGAATGCCGGCCGATGCGAAGGCTGCGCGAATGGCCTGGTCGGCGTCCAACTGGGCCGCGGCGGCCCGCGGAGCGGCCTCAAGGCCTGTGAGCAGCACCAGGTCATGGCGGGCCAGGTCGGGCGCAAAAGGAGGTGTTGCCACCGTCACCTCAGCCTGGCGCCCCGACATCTGCAGGGCATGCCCCAATGCGGCGGCGAGCGGGCTTTTTCCGGAAGACGGAGCGCCCGCGATGGCGATCTTCATCACAAGCGCCTATTTGGTGATCTGCACGAAGATTTCATTGGGCTTGACCATGCCCAGCTCGGTGCGGGCCTTTTCTTCCACCATCTCCAGGCCTTCCTTCAGGTCCCTGACTTCGGCCGCGAGCTGGTCGTTGGCGGCCTGGGCCTGCGTGTTTTTGGCGAGCTGCTCAGTCAGCCGGTGCTGCATTTCGCGCACGCTGGGAATACTGCCCCGGCCAACCCAGAGCTGCGCGTGGAATATCGCCAGCAGCGCAATCAGGATGGCGGGGACGAGGCGGTTTCCCATGCCTATGCTTGAAAGTGATGGTTAAAGGACAAGGTTTTTTCGCCGGGCCGCCTCAAGAAAAAACGCGCCCCCTCGGGGGGCAGCGAAGTACGCGAAGCGACGAGCGTGGGGGCCATTTACTTCAGGTTGTAAAAAGCATCGCGGCCTGGGTAGGACGCGATGTCACCCAGGTCTTCTTCGATGCGCAGCAGCTGGTTGTACTTGGCCATGCGGTCCGAGCGCGAGAGCGAGCCGGTCTTGATCTGGCCCGCGTTGGTGCCCACGGCGATGTCGGCAATCGTGGAGTCTTCGGTTTCACCCGAACGGTGGCTGATGACGGCGGTGTAGCCGGCGCGCTTGGCCATCTCGATGGCGGCAAAGGTCTCGGTCAGGGTGCCGATCTGGTTGATCTTGATCAGGATGGAGTTGGCGATCTGCTTGTCGATGCCTTCCTTGAGGATCCTGGTGTTGGTGACAAACAGGTCGTCGCCGACCAGCTGCACTTTTTTGCCCAGGCGCTCGGTGAGGATTTTCCAGCCGTCCCAGTCGCCTTCGGCCATGCCGTCTTCGATGCTGATGATGGGGTATTTGTCGACCCAGGTCGCCAGGATGTTGGTCCATTCGGTGGCGTCCAGGCTCAGGCCTTCCGCGCCCAGGACGTATTTGCCGTCCTTGTAGAACTCCGACGCGGCGCAATCCAGGCCCAGGGCGATTTGCTCGCCTGCGACATAACCCGCGGCGTCGATGGCTTCCAGGATCATCTGGATGGCGGCTTCGTGGTTGGTCACGTTGGGGGCAAAGCCGCCTTCGTCGCCGACGGCCACGCTCATGCCCTTGTCGTGCAGGATTTTCTTGAGCGCGTGAAAAACTTCAGCGCCGTAACGCACGGCTTCGCGAAAGCTCGGTGCGCCGACCGGGATGATCATCAGCTCCTGCAGGTCCAGGTTGTTGTTGGCGTGCGCGCCGCCGTTGACCACGTTCATCATGGGCACGGGCATTTGCATGGCGCCGCTGCCGCCGAAATAACGGTACAGGGGCAGGCCGGCTTCTTCAGCCGCCGCACGTGCCACGGCCATGCTGACGGCCAGCGTGGCATTGGCGCCCAGGCGGGATTTGTTGTCGGTGCCGTCCAGGTCGATCAGCGTGCGGTCCAGGAAGGCCTGCTCGCTGGCGTCCAGGCCGAGTACGGCCTCGGAGATTTCGGTGTTGATGTGCTCGACGGCCTTGAGCACGCCCTTGCCGAGGTAGCGCGACTTGTCGCCGTCGCGCAGTTCAATGGCTTCACGCGAGCCGGTGGATGCACCGGACGGGACCGCTGCGCGGCCCATGACGCCTGACTCCAGCAGCACGTCGCATTCAACGGTAGGGTTGCCACGGCTGTCGAGAATTTCGCGGCCGACGATATCAACAATTGCACTCATTTAGGTTCTTTCAAAATCAGAAGATAAAACTAAAACTAAAAACTTTTGCTACACACCCTCGACCAACACCATCCGCATGACGGCGATACCTTGGCGTGATTGGCGGGCCGCATCGTATTCGGCCGATTCATTGAAAGCACGGGCCTGCTCCATGCTCGGGAACTTCAGCACCACGATGCGATTGGGCGTCCAGTCGCCTTCCAGCACTTCAAGCTTGCCGCCGCGTACGCAGACCTCGGCACCGTGCGCCTGCATGGCAATGCTAGACAGTTTTTTGTACTGTTCGTATTGTTCGGGGTTCGTAACTGTGACGTTGGCAATGATGTAGGCGCTGGGCATGTCGGCTCCGAAGGTTCTTTGAAAGGCCCCGCCGGTGCGGGCTGTTTTTTTTGCCGTCCGGCCCGGGTCTGCCCGGCCGTCGATTTGTTTGAGTTCTGAAGGTGGGTGTTAAAGAAACCGGACCTGTGCACCTGACCAAGTCAAGAGTGTATAGGTCAGGCTGTCCTCCCTGAGTTCGATGTGCTTGTCGCCGACTGTCGCTTGCGTCAGTCCTTCTACCAATACCCTTTCCACCGGTACGCACAGCATGTCGAGGGACACGCCCCGGAATACATCCTCCGCCTGGCTGCGGTAGTTGCCAGCGTTGAACATGGGCGCCACATAGTAGTAGCACGCGTAATTGAAGGGGGCCAGGAAGCCGACCAGGTCGTCGCGGTTGCCGGCGGGCCTGCCGGGCAGGGGGGTTATTTCAAGAAAGAGCAGCGGGCGCAGGCGCGTGAGGGTGTCCTGCGCGCCTTTGAGCAACTCGGGCTCGTACCCTTCGATGTCCGACTTGAGGAAGTCCAGCCGTGGCAGCTGAAGTTCATCCACGCTTTTTTGCGTGACGCGTTCGGTTTTGTCGTAGGTGCGCCTGACCAGCGATGCGGAGCCGAAGTTGTTGATGGCGTTCGGGTCAAGCACCGGGAAGTCGACCGTGCCGCCGGCAGCCCCTATGGCTGCGTGGTGCGCATGCACGTTCAGGCATTCATTGAGTGCAAGATTCGCGCACAACAACTGGTGAGTGTGCCGGTTGGCTTCGAAAGCCAGCACGCATCCGGTATCGCCCACCGCCTGGGAAAACCAGGTGGTGTGCGAGCCGATGTTGGAGCCGGCCTCCAGCACCGTGTCGCCGGGCCGCACGATCTGGGAAAAAAGGCTGACTTCGGCTTCCGACCATTCGCCGTAGGTTCTCAGGCTATGGCCGATATAGGTGTCGTTCACA
Source organism: Polaromonas sp. SP1 (assembly GCF_003711205.1). Classification (NCBI taxonomy): domain Bacteria; kingdom Pseudomonadati; phylum Pseudomonadota; class Betaproteobacteria; order Burkholderiales; family Comamonadaceae; genus Polaromonas; species Polaromonas sp. SP1. The sequence goes on from NZ_CP031013.1 coordinate 2,968,916, forward strand.
TTGGTCAGGAAGCGGCCGTGGCGGCACTCGTCCAGGCGATACAGCTGCGCTTCCTTGCTGGAACTGCTCATGGTGATGCTAGGCGGAGAAATTGTTCTCGAGGTAGCCGTTTTTCTTGGTCACGCGGTCCAGCGCCAGCAATGTTTCCAGCAGCGCCTTCATGTGTTTGAGCGGCACGGCATTGGGGCCGTCGCACAAGGCCCTGGCCGGGTCCGGGTGGGTTTCCATGAACAGGCCGGCAACGCCGACGGCCACTGCAGCACGCGCCAGCACCGGGACCATCTCGCGTACGCCGCCGCTGCTGGTGCCCTGGCCGCCGGGCAATTGCACCGAGTGGGTCGCGTCAAACACGACCGGCGCGTTGGTCTCGCGCATGATCGCCAGGCTGCGCATGTCGCTGACCAGGTTGTTGTAGCCGAAGCTGGCGCCGCGTTCGCAGGCCATGAAGTTGTCTTCCGGCAGGCCGGCCGCCTTGACGGCCGCGCGCGCCTTGAGGATGACATTCTTCATGTCGCCCGGGGCCATGAACTGGCCCTTCTTGATGTTGACCGGCAGGCCGGACAGCGCGACGGCGTGGATGAAGTCGGTCTGGCGGCACAGCAGGGCCGGTGTTTGCAGCACGTCGACGACTTTGGCGACCTGGGCGATCTGGTCTTCGGAGTGGATGTCCGTCAGCACCGGCACGCCGATGTCCTTTTTGACCTTGGCCAGAATCTCCAGTCCTTTTTCCGTGCCGAGTCCGCGAAAGGCCGTCTCGCTGGTGCGATTGGCCTTGTCGAAACTGCTTTTGAAGATAAAAGGGATGCCCAGCGAGGCGGTAATTTCCTTGAGGGTGCCGGCGGTGTCCATCTGCAATTGCTCGGACTCGACCACACAGGGGCCGGCAATCAGGAAAAACGGCTGGTCCAGGCCAATGTCGAATCCGCAAAGTTTCATGGTCAGGCTACCGCCTTCAGGGGCTTGGCGGCTGGTTTTCCGCCTTGCCCGGCGGTGGCGCGGTGCTGGAGCACGGCCGCGATATAGGCATTGAACAGCGGGTGGCCGTCCCAGGGCGTTGACTTGAATTCGGGGTGGAACTGCACGCCGACGAACCAGGGGTGGACGTCCTGGGGCAGTTCAACGATTTCGGTGAGCTGCTCGCGCTGGGTCAGCGCGGAAATGACCAGGCCCGAGGCGCGCAGGGCGTCAAGGTAGTTGACGTTGGCTTCATAGCGGTGGCGATGGCGTTCGGTCACCACGTCGCCATAAATCTTGTGGGCCAGCGAGCCCTTGGCGACGTCCGAGCTTTGCGCGCCCAGCCGCATGGTGCCGCCCAGGTCGGACTTGGCATCGCGTGTCTTGATGGTGCCGTCGGCGTCTTTCCACTCGGTGATCAGCGCGATCACGGGGTGCGGTGTGGCCGGGTCGAACTCGGTGCTGTTGGCATCTTTGAGGCCTGCAACATGGCGTGCAAATTCGATGGTGGCGACCTGCATGCCCAGGCAGATGCCGAGGTAAGGCATCTTTTGCTCACGGGCGAAACGGGCCGCGCAGATCTTGCCTTCGACACCGCGAACGCCGAAACCGCCCGGCACCAGGATGCCGTCGAAGCGCGCCAGGCGCGAGACGTTGTCGGGCGTGATGGTTTCGGAATCGACGTACTCAATGACCACCTTGGCGTGGTTTTTCATGCCGGCGTGGCGCAGGGCCTCATTGAGCGACTTGTAGCTGTCGGAAAGATCGACGTACTTGCCGACCATGGCGATATTGACTTCGGTTTGCGGATGCTCGGTCTCGTAGACAAGGTCGTCCCAGCGCCGGAGATTGGCCGGCGGGGTATTGAGACGCAGCTTGTCGCAGATCAGGCCGTCCAGGCCCTGCTCGTGCAGCATGCGGGGGACTTTGTAAATCGTGTCGACGTCCCACATCGAAATCACGCCCCATTCAGGGACGTTGGAGAACAGTGAAATCTTTTCGCGCTCTTCATTGGGGATGCGGCGGTCCGCGCGGCACAGCAGCACATCGGCCTGGATACCGATCTCGCGCAGTTGCTTGGCCGTGTGCTGCGTCGGTTTGGTCTTGAGCTCGCCGGCAGCGGCGATCCAGGGGACATAGCTCAGGTGCACAAAAGCCGTGTTGTTGGCGCCCAGGCGCAGGCTCATCTGCCGCACGGCCTCAAGGAAGGGCAGGGACTCGATGTCGCCGACGGTGCCGCCGATTTCGACGATGGCGACGTCGACCGCGTCGGGGGTTTCATAACCGGCGCCGCGTTTGACGAATTCCTGGATTTCGTTGGTGACGTGCGGGATGACCTGCACGGTCTTGCCGAGGTAGTCGCCGCGGCGTTCCTTTTCGAGGACGCTTTTGTAGATCTGGCCGGTGGTGAAGTTGTTGGCCTTGCGCATGCGCGTTTCGATGAAACGCTCATAGTGGCCAAGGTCCAGGTCGGTTTCGGCGCCGTCGTCGGTCACAAAAACCTCGCCGTGCTGGAAGGGCGACATCGTGCCGGGATCCACGTTGAGGTAGGGATCGAGCTTGATTAAAGTGACTTTGAGGCCTCGCGATTCCAGGATCGCAGCTAAGGAGGCTGAGGCGATTCCCTTGCCCAGGGAAGACACCACACCGCCGGTGACGAAGACAAATTTGGTCATGTCAGGTACGAACCGCAAGTTCGTAGAGGTGGTAAACGGAGATTATACGGGTTGAGTGCCGGCAGGCCGCCGCCAGGGCCATTGAATTTCGGCTCAAGGCCATTCCGGGCCCGCCGGGCGGCCGCGAGCGGTGTGGGGGCTTGGCTAGCTGATACATTGCGGAACATGACGAATCAAGCGAACTCCCCCGGTCCCCTCGGAAGCGGCGCAGGCCGCGATGAAGCCCTGGACCTGGCAGGAAAACACATCGTGCTGGGCCTGTCCGGCGGTATCGCCTGCTACAAGGCGGCCGAGCTGTGCCGGGCCCTGATCAAGGCTGGCGCCGCGGTGCAGGTGGTCATGACCGAAGCGGCCGAGCAGTTCATCACGCCCGTCACCATGCAGGCCCTGAGCGGCCGCCCGGTCTATACCAGCCAGTGGGACAGCCGCCCCTCCGGCGGGATGAGCAACAACATGGCACACATCAACCTGTCGCGCGAAGCGGACGCCATCCTGATTGCGCCCATGAGCGCCGACTTCATGGCCAAGCTGCTGCACGGCCGCGCGGACGACCTGCTCAGCCTGATGTGCCTGGCCCGTCCCATCGACAAGGTGCCCTTGCTGGTGGCGCCGGCCATGAACCGCGAGATGTACGCGCATCCGGCCACGCAGCGCAACTTTATCCAGCTGGACGCCGACGGCGCCACGGTGCTGGGCGTGGGAAGCGGCTTCCAGGCCTGCGGCGAAACGGGTGATGGCCGCATGCTGGAGCCGGAGCAGATCCTCGAAGACCTCATCGCTTTTTTTGCCCCTAAGGTGTTGGCCGGCCAGCGCGTGCTGATCACGGCCGGTCCCACCTATGAAGCCATCGACCCGGTGCGCGGCATCACCAACCTGTCGAGCGGCAAGATGGGTTTTGCCATTGCGCGCGCGGCCCGGGAAGCCGGCGCTGATGTGACGCTGGTCGCCGGCCCGGTGGGGCTGCCCACGCCGCGCGGTGTCACACGCGTCGACGTTAAATCAGCACAAAATATGCTTGAAGCCGTTACGGTGCATGCACATGCTGCTACTGTTTTTATAGCAACGGCGGCGGTGGCCGATTGGCGGCCGGCTGCGCCTTCGGCCCAGAAAATCAAAAAGGACGGCTCGGGCAAGACGCCGCAACTGACGTTTTCGGAGAACACGGACATCCTGGCCACAGTCGCCCAGTCAGCCGCCGCCCAGTCGGGGAAGCTGTTTTGCGTGGGCTTTGCCGCGGAAAGCCATGACCTGTTGGAGAACGCACAAGCCAAACGGCTTCGCAAAAAGGTGCCGCTGCTGGTCGGCAATATCGGCCCCGCCACGTTTGGGCAAGACCACAATGCCTTGCTGCTGATCGACGAGAAGGGCGCCACCGAGTTGCCCAGGGCCTCCAAACTCTCGCTCGCGCGGCGGCTGGTGCAGGAAATTGCCGGCAGGATGGCGCCCCGCGCGCAGCCTGGTAAAAAAGCGGCGGCGGCATGAATCACCCCTCGGACACGCCACCTGATGGCGACTTTGCGAGCTATGTCGAGCGCCTGACCGGCGCCAATGCCTCGGCGGGCGCCCGCGAAGACCTGCTCAAGCCTCAGGGGGCCAAGGAGGCCGCAACGCAGTCTTCGCCGCCATCCCGGTTTTCGGCGAGTTCGGGCACACCCTCCGTGAAACCAGCCGCGGCGCCCCTGGCCGGTATCTCGCTGCTGACGCACATCAAGTGGGTGGTCGGCCTGTGGATCGCCACCCAGGCGCTGAGCCGGCTTGTGCCGGGCGCCGGCTTCCTGTTTATTCCCGCGCTGCTGGTTTATGCCGCCTGGGTGATCTTCAAGGTCAATCGCAATTCTTCGGGCGCGCTGGTGCAGCGCTTGCGTGAGCTGGCCCGCCAGGCGGCGGAAGAAGCCCAAAAAAATCAACCATCCAGGAAAAAGTAGTTCATGCAAATCGACGTCAAGGTCCTCGACTCACGGCTTCAAGGCAACCTCCCCGCATATGCAACGCCCGGCAGCGCCGGCCTCGACTTGCGGGCCTGCCTGGATGCGCCCCTCACACTGGCGGCCAATGCCTGGCAACTGGTGCCTACCGGCATCGCCATCTACCTGCACAACCCCGGCTATGCGGCGCTCATCCTGCCGCGCTCCGGCCTGGGCCACAAGCACGGCATCGTGCTCGGCAACCTGGTCGGCCTGATCGACAGCGACTACCAGGGGCAATTGATGGTCAGCGCCTGGAACCGCAGCGACGTGCCCTTCACCATTGAGCCCATGGAGCGCATTGCGCAGTTGATGATCGTGCCCGTGGTGCAGGCGCAGTTCAATGTGGTGGCCGAATTTCCCGCGAGCGAGCGGGGCGAGGGCGGCTACGGCTCCACTGGCAAGGCTTGACCCTCGGGCTTCCTGCGATCAGTGGGGCTTCTCCTACATTCCCTGCAACAGGACTCCCACGTCCTGATGGGCGCAAACCCCACCCGGAATTCGCGGCGGTGTGTCCTTAATGAGCCATGGGAGTCCCTGGCCCCTGGTACAGCTTCTCGCAAGACAAGCAGTTGCAGGTGGCGGGATCTCATGAACTTATTAACAGGAGAGACTCATGCGAAACACATCCCGCCTTATTTCATCGACCTGTGCCGTACTGGCAATTGCCGGCCTGGCAGCGTGTGCTCCCATGAGCCCACCGGTGTCTGATGCCAACTACCCCGCCACCTACCCTAACGCCAGCTACCCGAATCCCAGCTATCCCGCTGCAAACTACCCTGCCAACCAGCAGAACCGCTATGTGGAATACGGGCGCGTCAGCAACGTCGAAGTGTTCCGCACCCAGGAACCTGCCAGGGGCTCAGGCGTAGGTGCCGTGCTCGGCGGTGTGGCCGGTGCAGTGGTCGGCCACCAGATCGGCGGCGGAACCGGCAAGGATATTGCCACGGTAGCCGGTGCAGTCGGCGGTGCGATGGCAGGCAATGCCATCGAGAAAAACCGCAACGCGACGGTCCGTGAAACCTACCGTGTATCCGTACAGCTCGACAACGGAACCGGCCGTGCTTATGACGTGCCGTCCACCGGCGACCTGCGTATCGGCGACCGCGTCAGGATTGAAAACGGCCTGCTCTACCGGATGTAAACACGCAGAGGCGAGTGGCGGGCAGAATGCGCTGCCGCCGCCTCAGTGCAGGGTGTTGTTGCCGGGCGTAATCGGTTCGAGTTTGAAGAAACCCGTGCCCAGGGAGCCTTGGCCAATTTCGTCCTCGGTGGCTTCGCGTACCGCTTCGACCTTGATGGCCAGGCGGATCGCAATGCCCGCCAGGGGATGGTTGCCGTCAAGCACAACGTGCTCTGGGTAGATTTCTGTGACTGTGTAAATATGGTCATGAGGCGCCAGTCCACTTGTGCCTTTGGGAAGGGCTGCACCGTCAAACGTCATGCCTTCTTCCAGCTCCGCCGGGAAAACCTGGCGGGGTTCCAGGAAGACCCGGTTTTCGTCATAGTCACCGAAGGCGTTTTCCGGCTCAAGGTGCAGCTCCAGCCGGTCACCGGCCTCATGTCCCTGCAAAGCCTCTTCAATTTTGGCGAGCAGGTCGTCGCCGCCCAGCAGGAACTCGATCGGCTCATCGAGTTCATCCAGCACATCGCCCAGAGTGTCTTTCAGCGTCCATGTGAGGGCTACGACGCATTGCGGGGTGATTTTCATCCGACAATTGTCCCATGGATGTAAATGAACCTCTAGCGCTTCTCGCCGGCCTGAGCCCGGCGCAATTCATGCGCCGGCACTGGCAAAAAAAGCCCTTGCTCGTGCGCCAGGCGATCCCCGGGTTCAAGCCACTGCTCAGCCGCAGCGCGCTGTTCAAGCTGGCCTCGCGTGAGCAGGTGGAGTCTCGCCTCATCACGAAGCAGCTCAAGGGCTGGCGCATGGCGCAAGGCCCCGTTGCCCCGCGCAGCCTGCCGCCGCTGAGCCAGAAAGCATGGACTTTGCTGGTGCAGGGCGTGGACCTGCATGAGCCTTCGGCGCATGCGCTTCTGCAGAAATTCCGTTTTGTCCCTGATGCGCGGCTGGACGACCTGATGATTTCATTTGCCACGGCGGGCGGCGGCGTGGGGCCGCACTTTGACAGCTACGACGTATTTTTGCTGCAGGCCAGCGGCCGGCGGCGCTGGAAGATCGGGCGGCAAAAAGACCTGAGCTTGCAGGAAGGCGTGCCGCTGAAAATTTTGCAGAACTTTGAACCCGAGGAAGAATTTGTGCTGGAAGCCGGCGACATGCTGTACCTGCCCCCGCGTTATGCGCATGACGGCATTGCAGAAACCGCGATGCAGGCGGACGGCAAGGCGGCGGATTGCATGACTTATTCCATCGGCTTCAGGTCACCGGGGCACAGCGAGCTGGCATCGGAGCTGCTGCAGCGCCTGGCCGAATTCAGCGAAGAGGGCGGCGATGACCCTGCATCCGGCGGTGGCCGTAGCGCGAAGGCGACGGTTCTCTACCGTGATCCCGGGCAAGCCGCCACGGCCACGCCGGCCGCCTTGCCGGCCAGCCTGGCCGTTTTTGCCGGACAGGCTGTCCAGGAGGCGCTCAAAGACCCCCTGGCGCTGGCTTGTGTCCTGGGCGAATACATGACCGAGCCAAAGGCTTCCGTGTGGTTTGACGAGGCCGTTCACGAGTGGGACGCCGATTCCGCGCAGGCAGGGCAGTCCGGTGTCCGGCTTGATCCCCGCACCCGGATGATGTATGACAGCGACCACGTCTTCATCAACGGCGAGAGTTATCGCGCCAAGGGAGCGGATGCAAGCCTTATGCGGCGGCTGGCCGACCAGCGCAGCCTGGCGCCGCGTGAACTGCGAAAAGCCGGCGCGGCCGCGCTGGCCTTGCTGGGTGATTGGCATGATGCCGGCTGGCTGCGGCAGGAGTTGCCGCCCGCTGAATCCTGAACTGCTGCCACTGACTCCGGGAGAAGCCTCATGGACACCGAAAAATCAGCGACCCCGCCTTTTGCCTTGCTGGAGGGCCGCTTCAGCGGCCTCACGGACTTTACAGCGCTGATCCGCCAGGCGTTCTCGGCGGCGGCCGCGCAGGGATGGCGCGAGATCATCGTCTGCGATCCTGATTTTGGCGATTGGCCCTTGGGCGAGCGCGCGGTGGTCCAGGCCTTGAATGACTGGTCCAGGACCGGGCGCAAGTTCACCATGCTGGCCAAAAACTACGACGAAGTACTTCGCCGGCACGCAAGGTTCGTTACCTGGCGGCGAACCTGGGCGCACATTGTGGAGTGCCGTGCCAACGCATCGGCGCCGGCCGACGATATGCCCAGCGCGCTGCTGGGCCCCCAATGGGTGTTCGAGCGCCTCGACCCGCAACGCTGCACCGGGGTTGCCGGCTCCGAGGTCGCCAGGCGGGTTGCGCTGAAGGAGCGCCTGAATGAACGCATGCTGAAAAGCTCACCGGCCTTTCCTGCAACGACGCTCGGGCTCTAAGCCGGGTATTGGTGCACAGGGGTCCGCCTTGCGGTAGCGATTGGCCGACTAAGGGTTTTCAGGCTTGCATTCATGTTTCTAATATCCGGCATATAATTTAAAGCTGGGTAGAAAGAGCTCGAGTCCTTTCCCCGGTCAAAAATACACTTGAATTCCGGTTCAGGTTTTTTTTTGGCAATTTCCGGAAATTGTTTTCTTAAATATCATCAAGGATCGTAAAAATGAACAAGTCACTCGTCCTGGCAGCTATCGTTGCCGCTGTTGCTCTGGCTGCTTGCGGCAAGAAGGAAGAAGCTCCTGCGCCAGCACCCGCACCAGCTGCTGCTCCAGCACCTGCCGCTGCTCCAGCACCTGCTGCTGACGCATCCGCACCAGCCGCTGCTGCTCCTGCAGCCGACGCAGCTGCTGCTGCCGCCACTGCTGCTGCCAGCGCCGCGAAGTAATTTCTTCAGCGATTCGAAAAAGCCGCCTCATGGCGGCTTTTTTTATGCCTGTTTGTTTTTTTACGCGTGTAGCGTCCGGTCTTCAGGCCTTCAGACGCTGAGCCAGGGGGTGCCGGTGTCGGGTTTTGCCACGACGATGTCTTCCGCACCGCAAGACAGGGTTTCAGCCATCAGGCTTTGAACCAGCGCCGGCCGGTTGTTCTGCGCGCTCAGGTGCGCTGCTACCACGTGCTTCAAGCCCTTATGGGTGACCAGGCGTGCGATGTCCGCCGCCGCCACATTCGAAAGATGGCCGTACTGGCCGCCTACCCGGCGTTTCAGGAAGGGCGGATAAGAGGATTGGGCCAGCATGTCCGTGTCGTGGTTGCACTCCAGCAGCAAGGCATCACAAGCGGCAAGATGCGCCATCACGTGGGCGGTGGCGTGGCCAAGATCCGTCAGGATGCCCAGCTTGGCCGAACCGTCGGTGCAACTGAGCTGCAGTGGTTCACGCGCGTCGTGGGGCACGGTAAAGGGTGTGAGCTGCATGCCGCCCAGGTCGATGACCTGGTTATCGCGTGCCGTGCGAAGCAAGCCGTCAAAATCCGGCGACCCAATGGCGGCGTGGGTGCCGCGGCTCATCCAGACCGGGATGCGGTAGCGCAAGGCCAGTGACCGCGCGCAGCCAATGTGGTCGCCGTGCTCATGTGTCACAAATACGGCGTGGATGTCTTGCGGCTGCAGGCCGGCTTCACCCAGGCGATAGAGCAGGTGCTTGAGGCCCAGCCCGCAATCGATGAGGACACGCAAGGGAGCGGTCCCCACCGCTTCGACCACTGTGGCATTGCCCGAACTGCCGCTGCCCAGGCTTTTGAACCTTAACACCGCGGTGGAAGACCTCTGTCTGGGGAGCCGGGCCGCGAGCGGGTTCTTATTTCAGGTCGTCGGCGATCACCTGCACAATGCGCTGCGCATTGGCAGACGCTTCAGGCGCGCCCTGGGCGTTAAGGACCGCCACCGTGGTGCTTTCACCCTGGCTCTTGACGGTGATCTGGTACTTCAAAGGTGGTACGGCAGCAGGGGAGCCGCTGAACAGCTTGCTGAAGAAACCAGGTTCGGTCTTGTTTGCGACGGGCTCGACATAACGCACGAAGTAAGTACCTTTGCTGCGGTCGCGGTCTTCGACGGTGAAGCCGGTGCGGTCCAGGGCCAGGCCGACCCGGCGCCAGGCGCGCTCAAAACCTTCGTCGATCTGGACGACAGGCTGGTTGTTGACGGTGGCGATGCGGGAGGTCTGCCTTGGCGTGCCGGCCGCCACCAGGGCTTTTGATTGCTCTTGCGTCACGCCCAGTTTGACCATCAGGCGGCGCAGGAATTCGGCCTCAAGTTCAGGGTCTGCGGGGCGGGGCTGCCATACCGTGCTGTCGCCGGTAGACGCGCCGCTTTTTGCGCCGGTGATGACTTCCACCATGCCGCGGTGGCTGACATAAATTTCGGTGCCGCCGTCGGTGCGGCGCTCCAGCCGGGTGCGGAACTTGTCGCGCTCGCCGGTCGAGTAAAGGCCGTCAAGCACTTTGCCCAGGGCGCTGCGGATGAAGTCTTGCGGGAGCTTGGCGCGGTTCTCGGCGTAATCTGTTTCCATGATGCCGAGGTTTTCCTGGTCTTGCGACAGCAGGAAGCCGCTCTCCAGCCAGAAATCACGGACAGGGCCCCAGAGCTTGTCGGCGGGACGGTTCACGACCAGCCAGCGCTGGCTGCCCGCGCGTTCAATGCGCACGTCGCCCACGCTCACCGCTGCGGTTTGCACCGCCTGGGCGGGTTGCCCCACCTGGTAGTTGCTGGCGGACACCGCCGTGCCGGGCACCACGTAACGGGTTTCACGGCTGAGCTGCGTGAGGTCGGGAGGAACATCCAGGGATGGGCCCTTCGCGCCGCTCGTCTTGTAGTCGACGCGCTCGCCGTCCATGACATCCCTGAGGGTGGAGCAGCCGGCGAGCAGGCTGAGGGCAACCAGTGCAGACACGGTTGCGGTGCTCCGGGCTTTTGAAAATGCAGGACGTGTTGACGATATCTTCACTTGGGTTCCCTTAAAAATCAGATCAGGCAAGTCAAATCAGGCCGCAGGCGCGCAGCGCGCCTTCGACGGCAGCTTCGTTCGAAGTTTCCAGCGGCGTCATCGGCAGGCGCAGCGTGCCACCGCAAAGGCGCATGCGGGCCATGGCCCACTTGACGGGAATCGGGTTGGCTTCGACAAAGAGGTTTCGATGCAGCGGCAGCAGCTTTAGTTGCAGTTCCATGGCGCGCCGGGCGTCGCCTGCCACGGCGGCAACGCACAGTTCGTGCATGAGGCGCGGCGCGACGTTGGCCGTCACGCTGACATTGCCCTGGCCGCCGCACAACATCAGCGCCACGGCGGTCGGGTCGTCGCCGGAATACACGGCAAAGCCCTTGGGCACTTCCTTGATCAGCCACTGCGCACGTTCGATGTTGCCGGTGGCTTCCTTGATGCCGACAATGCCGGGCACCTGGGCCAGGCGCAGCACGGTGGCATGCGCCATATCGGCCACGGTGCGGCCGGGGACGTTGTAAAGCACGGTCGGCAGGTCGCCCACGGCCTCGGCGATCGCCTTGAAGTGGCGGTACTGGCCTTCCTGGGTGGGCTTGTTGTAGTAGGGGACGACCTGCAACTGGCAGTCGGCGCCGACCCCTTTGGCGAATTTGGCGAGCTCGATGGCTTCGGCGGTGGAGTTCGCGCCGCAGCCGGCCATGATGGGCACGCGCTTTTTGGCCTGCTCGACCGACACCCGGATGATTTCGCAGTGCTCTTCGACATTAACGGTAGGGGACTCGCCAGTGGTTCCCACCACGCCAATGCAGTCGGTTCCCTCGGCGATGTGCCAGTCGACCAGCTTGCGCAATGTGGGGTAATCAACGCTGCCGTCTTCGTGCAAGGGCGTTGCCAGTGCAACGATGCTGCCAGTAATGGGTTTCATGCTTTGCTTGTAATCGTTCGCGGCCTGGGGAGGGTCTGGCCGCATGACTGCCGGCCGGCTCCAGAAAGCCAATCCTGCATTCTACCCAGAGCCTAGGGCAGTAAATACCGGGCCGGGGCGGGCAAACCCGCAGTCGCGGGGGCGTCACGCACGGCGGCGATGCGCTGGATGAAGCGCGGCGGGGTTTCATGGAAACCTTCTTCGAAAGCCACCACCCGCAAGCCTTGGCAAACCTCGAGCAATTCACCGGGCCGCAGCAAAAAGTCGGGCCGCGACGGCTTGCCGACCGTTTCATTGCCCTGCGTAAAAGTTTCGTAAATCAGCACGCCGCCCGGCGCGAGGCTGGCCACGAGGGTAGGCAGCAGCGGGCGCCAGAGGTAATTGGTGACGATGACGGCGTCAAACTGGCGGCCCGCAAAAGGCCAGGGGCCGCCTTCGATATCCGCCACCACGGCTTCAAAGGCCGTGGCGGGAAGCTGGTTTGCTATGAAATCGATAGCGTCTTGTGCACGATCCACAAGGGCCAGAGGGTGATTTCGTTCATAAAACCAGCGTGCGTGGCGTCCGTGGCCGCAGGCGACGTCCAGCACGACGCCGCGCTTGGGCACCAGGTGTGACCAACGTTGCACCCAGGCGGAGGGCGGCTCCGTTCCGTGCAAAGCTCCCGTCATGTTGGTTTGACGTCGTCTTTCAGCGCCGCCAGCGCCATCGCTTCCACCCGGCCGGGCGCAATCAGCTTGAGCCAGCGGCCCAGCTTGCCCTTGGCCGTCATGACGACTTCGCGGTCCCGGCTCGCCATGCCCTGCAGGATGAGGCGGGCGCATTCTTCGACGCTCATGGCGCCGTCTTCTTTCAGGCCGCTGGATCCCGCCGGCACGCCGGCCGCATTGAAGCCGCGGTGCCGGATGTTGGTGGCGACCACGCCCGGGTAGGCCGTGGTCACGCTGACGCCGGCACCCTTCATTTCGGCGCGCAGCGCCTCAAAAAAGCCCACCATGGCAAATTTGGTGGCGCTATAGGCTGTGCGGCCCGGCACGCCGATCAGCCCGGCCAGGCTGGACACGGCCACGATGCTGCCGCGGCGCAGTTTCAGGTGCGGCAAGGCGGCATGGGTGCACCACACGCTGCCCCACAAATTGATGCGCATCAGCTGCTCATACCAGGCAAGATCTTCGGCTTTGACGTCTTCCAGCAGGGCCTGCGCCGACATGCCGGCGTTGTTGATGAGCGCGTCGATGTGGCCGAAGCGCCCGGCGGCGGCGTCGATCAGGTGGCGGCATTGGGCCTCGATGGAGACATCGGTTTTGACGACCAGTGTTTGTGCGCCGCGCGCGGCGCATTGGCCAGCGACCTCCTGGAGCAGCGCTTCGTTGCGCGCGGCCAGCACCAGCGCCACGCCGGCGCCGTGGGTTTGGGCGAGTTGCCGCGCCATCTCGGCGCCTATGCCGTCGGAAGCCCCTGTAATTACTATCGTTTTCATAGCAGCTAGTGCACGTGTTTATTGGGCTGGAGCCCGAAATAACTTAAAAATTCCGGGCCGGCCTTACTTGGAACGCAAGAGTGCAAAGGCTAGAAGCAGGCCCAGATCTGGTTGGCGAGTGTGACCAGGAAATCGGGCCGTGTGTAGAGGGCAAACACCCCCAGCGACGCGATGATCGCGAGCGCCCACAGGCCGATGGTTTTGGCCATGTCAGGCCCCTTGCGGCAGTTTGCCGAGCCCGCCGCGAACAATCGGCGTCTCGCGTACCGGCAGGTTCACCAGCGCGGCAAACACGCCCAGCGCAATGGCGATGTACCAGACGATGTCGTAGCTGCCGGTGCGGTCATATAGATAGCCGCCCAGCCAGACACCCATGAAGGAGCCGATCTGGTGGCTGAAGAAGATAAAGCCGCCCAGCATCGACAAATGCTGGATGCCGAAGATCTGCGCCACCACCGCATTCGTCGGCGGAATCGTCGACAGCCACAAGAGGCCCATCAGGCTGGCAAAGATATACACGCTCAGCGGGCTGAGCGGCGCGGCCAGGAACACGGCGATCACCACGGCGCGCGCGAGGTAGATAAATGCCAGGATCTTGCGCTTGGCGATTTTTTGGCCCAGCGAGCCGGCAATGTAGGTGCCAAAAACATTGAAGAGGCCGATCAGCGCCAGCGCGTAGCTGGCCACCTGGGGCGACAGGCCCTTGTCTTTCAGGTAGCTGGGCATGTGCACGCCGATAAACACCACCTGGAAGCCGCAGACAAAGTAGCCCGCCATCAGCAATTGAAAGCTCGGGTATTTGAAGGCTTCGCGCAGCGCCTGGGCGATGGTTTGCTCACGCTTGGCGGGCTGGCCGCCGGTAAAGCCGCCTTCACGCAGGCCCAGCGCCAGCGGCGCGATCAGCAGCACGGCGCCGCTGAGCACCAGCAGGGCTTCCTTCCAGCCCAGGCCGCTGATCAGGAAACCTTCGACCGGCACCATCAGGAACTGGCCGAAGGAGCCCGCCGCCGCGGCCACGCCCATGGCCCAGGAGCGTTTTTCAGCCGGGATATTGCGCCCGATCACGCCGTAAATGACGGCGTAAGTCGTTCCGGCCTGTGCCGCGCCGATCAGCACGCCGGCCGTCAGGGTAAACAGCAAGCCGGTCGGCGACAAGGCCATGCCGACCAGGCCCAGTGCATAGAGCAGGGCCCCGACCACGATCACACGGAAGGCGCCGAAACGGTCGGCCGCCATGCCGGCAAAGATGCCGAAAATGCCCCAGGAGAGGTTTTGCACCGCCAGCGCAAAGGCAAATGTCTCGCGCGTCCAGCCCTGCGCCTGGGTGATGGGCTGCAGCCAGAGGCCGAAGCCGTGGCGTATGCCCATGGAGAGCGTGACGATGGTGGCGCCGCAGATCAGCACCTGGAGCATCGAGAGTTTTTTGGTGTCGGAGGTCATGGGTGGGTCGCCGGACGGCGCAAAAGAAAGCGAAAAGTAGCTATCCGCCGACTGTAACGAAAATGGCAAAACGCTGCCGCCGGGCTCGCTGTTCGTGCGCAGCGAAGGCCTAGGACCGATCCCGCGAAAACGATCAGCAATAGCGTGGAGCTGTACGTCCATACAGTGACTTTCGCAGCCCCGACTACAATTGCGGCAATTCTTTCATCTGCCATGGCTGACAAACTACCCACCGACTATTCCGAAGGCTCGATCCGCGTGCTCAAGGGCCTGGAGCCCGTCAAGCAGCGCCCGGGCATGTACACCCGCACCGACAACCCCCTGCACATCATCCAGGAAGTGCTGGACAACTCGGCCGACGAAGCGCTGGCCGGCCAGGGCAAAAAAATCAAGGTCACCCTGCACACCGACGGCTCGGTGAGCGTGGAAGACGACGGCCGCGGCATCCCGTTCGGGCTGCACCCGGAAGAAAAAGTGCCGGTCATCGAGATCGTCTACACCCGGCTGCATGCCGGCGGCAAGTTCGACAAGGGCAAGGGCGGCGCCTACAGCTTCTCGGGCGGCCTGCACGGCGTGGGCGTCAGCGTGACGAATGCGCTGTCCAAGCGGCTCGAAGTCACGTCCTACCGTGAAGGCATGGTCGCCCACCTGGTGTTCTCGGGCGGCGACGTGATCGAGAAGCTGCACCTGCGCAAAAACGGCGAGGGCGACCGCAAGACCGGCACCACCGTGCGCGCCTGGCCCGATGCCAAATACTTTGAGTCGGCCACGCTGCCCATGGCCGAGCTCACGCACCTGCTGCGCAGCAAGGCCGTGCTGATGCCCGGCGTCACGGTGACGCTGACCAACGAGAAAACCAAAGACGTCCAGACCTGGCTTTACAAGGGCGGCCTGCGCGACTACCTGATGCAGACGCTGACCGGCGACCCGGTGATCCCGATGTTCGAGGGCGAAGGGTTTGCCGACGCCTCGCACGAAAGTTTTGCCGAAGGCGAGGGCGCGCAGTGGTGCGTGGCCTTCACCGAAGAAGGCCAGCCGGTGCGCGAAAGTTATGTCAACCTGATCCCGACCAGCGCCGGCGGCACGCATGAAAGCGGCCTGCGCGACGGCCTCTTCAATGCCGTCAAGAGTTTTGTCGACCTGCATTCGCTGCTGCCCAAGGGCGTCAAGCTCCTGCCCGAAGACGTTTTTGCCCGCGCCAGCTATGTCCTGAGCGCCAAGGTGCTGGATCCGCAGTTTCAGGGCCAGATCAAGGAGCGCCTCAATTCACGCGATGCGGTGCGGCTGGTGTCCAGCTTTGTGCGCCCCACGCTGGAGCTCTGGCTTAACCAGCACGTCGACTACGGCCGCAAACTGGCCGAACTGGCCATCAAGGCCGCCCAAACCCGCCAGAAAGCCGGCCAGAAGGTCGAAAAGCGCAAGGGATCCGGCGTGGCCGTGCTGCCCGGCAAGCTGACCGACTGCGAAAGCCGGGACCTGGCGCACAACGAAGTCTTCCTGGTCGAGGGCGACTCCGCTGGCGGCAGCGCCAAGATGGGCCGCGACAAGGAAAGCCAGGCCATCCTGCCCCTGCGCGGCAAGGTGCTCAATACCTGGGAGGTCGAGCGCGACCGCCTCTTTGCCAACACCGAAATCCACGACATCGCGGTCGCCATCGGGGTCGACCCGCACGGCCCGAACGACACGCCCGACCTTTCGGGCCTGCGTTACGGCAAGGTTTGCATCCTGAGCGACGCCGATGTGGACGGCTCGCACATCCAGGTATTGCTGCTGACCCTGTTTTTCCGCCATTTCCCCAAATTGATCGAATCGGGTAATGTCTATGTCGCCCGGCCGCCGCTGTTCCGGGTGGACGCGCCGGCGCGCGGCAAAAAGCCGGCCTCCAAGGTCTACGCCCTTGATGAAGGCGAATTGACCGCCATATTGGACAAGTTACGCAAAGATGGCGTAAAAGAGGGGGCCTGGAGCATCAGCCGCTTCAAGGGGCTGGGCGAAATGAGTGCGGAACAATTATGGGAAACCACACTCAATCCTGATACCCGCCGCTTGTTGCCCGTGCAACTGGGCAACCAGGATTTCCTGCAAACCGAGACGCTCATCACCAAACTGATGGGCAAAGGCGAAGCTGCGGCGCGCCGCGAACTGATGGAGCTGCACGGCGACGCCGTGGAAATTGACATTTGATGAAACTGCCTTTGGCCTTGCGCCTCCCATTTCCCGCATTTATTTCGCTGCTGCGCAGGCCTTTGCGCACCGCCGGCCTGCCCGCCATGGTGTTGGGGCTGGCCGCACTGTTTTCCGCCCCGGCCCATGCCGACATCTGGGGCTATGTCGACAAGGACGGCATTGCGCATTTCTCCGCCGCGCGGCTGGACGACCGCTATGAGCTCTTTTTCCGCGGCGCCGAAAGCTTCAGCGCGGGCGGCAGCAACGCCGGGCGCAGCGGCAAGGCCGTGGGCAGCGGCGCCAACCGTGCCACGGGTGTGGCCGCCGCGCCGCCCAAGCTGCTGGCCTACTTTGATGTGTCGCCCAATTACAAGGCCGTCAAGCACCTGCTGCGCGAGGCCTCGGCCACGCACGGCATCGACTACGAACTGCTGCAGGCGCTGATTGCCACCGAGTCGGGCTTCAATACCCAGGCGGTATCGCCCAAGGGCGCGGTCGGGCTGATGCAGCTGATCCCGCCCACGGCGGAGCGTTATGGCGTTCGGGCCACCAAGGACTCCACCGTCCACAAAAGGCTGACCGACCCCAAGACCAACATCCGCGCCGGCTCCAGTTACCTCAGCGACCTGATCGCCATGTTCCCGGGCCAGCTCGAGCTGGCCATCGCCGCCTACAACGCGGGCGAGGGCGCCGTCCAACGTGCGGGCAACAAGATTCCGAACTACCCGGAAACCAAAAACTACGTCAAGACCGTGATGCAGCTCTACAACCACCTCAAGCCGCCCAGCATGATGGCGTCTTCCGGTGGCCGGGTGCGCATGGAGATGATGGGCGGCACCGGCCGCGGCAACATGGTGCCCGCGACCACGGTGGCATCCACCGTCACGCCAGAGGTTCAGCCCGAGCAGAACTGACGCCCATGCACCTTGTGTTCAATCCCGGGATGTTTGCGCTGGGTGTGGCGGTCGGGGTGTTGGGCCTGGTGCTGCTTCTCAGTTTGATCATCGCTTTTGCCTATGACGAGCGCACGCTGCTGGCGTTGGGCGCCTACGTGTCGCTGATGGTGGCGGCGGTGATCGCGGGCCAGCAGTTTGCAGACGATACCGGGCGGGTGGAAGACCTGTTGCTGGTGGCCGGCCCCTCCTTGCTGGCGGGGCTGCAGGCCTGGCTCCTGAAAAACCGGCACTTCTCCACGGCGGCCAAAGTGATCATCGCCGTTGTCGTCTTGGCCAGTCTGGTATTGCTGGGCCTTGTCGCCGGCGTGGCATCGCCTTCGATTTCGCAAATCGCCGCGCTGGTGTGGGGCGTTTTGCTGCTGGCGTTCCATGCTTACCTCATGCAGCAATCATGGGACTCGGCCGGGCCCTGGAAATGGTGGCTGCTGTTTGGCTTGTTGGCCGGGCTGGTGATTTCCGTGTCTTCCCTCGCCGGATGGACCGATACCCGGCAGCCCTACTGGCCGGTGGTGTTGATGCTCCTGTTGCAGGTGCCGCCCATCTACCTGTCGCTGGTCTGGCGCAGCCGCCTCCTCAATGAAAGCCGCCTGCGCAGTTTCTCTGCCAACGTCACTGATCCATTGACCGGCCTGGCCACCACCAGTGTGCTGGTCGAGCGCCTGATGCGTGTGATGTCGCGCGTGCACCAGACGCCGGGTAGCAACGCGCTGTTCCTGATCGAGGTGCAGAACTGGCAAGGCCTCCTCAACGAACTGGGGGCTGAGTTCAACGAAAAAATGCTGCTCGAAGCGGCCATGCGACTGCGCCGCACCGTCGGCGACAACGACCTGGCCGCCCGTATCTCCGGTGGGCACTTTGCCGTAGTGGCGCAGGGCCTGCAGGGCGCGGAAGAGGTCAACTCCCTGGCCACCCGGCTCGTGGTCAGCGGGCTGCGCATTGACAGCCCTTTGCTGCAAGGTGTGGAATTCAAGTTTCGCGTCATCGTGAGCCTGCTGAAGAACAGCAAACCGATGACATTGCCCGAGACCCATGAATGGCTGGGCCGCATGGCCGATATCTTCAGGGACTGGCCGCGCAGCCACCGCAACCGCAGCATCCTGGTGGTGACTGAAGACCAGTTGACCAATCCAGACAGCCCAGGTGGCCCCAATGGTACGAACGGTTCCAAGGGCTCCACGAACTCAAAGCGCGACTCGATCTTTTCATTCCTGCCCCCCATGAGCCGCTGAGGCCTGGTCCGATAATCCGCGCTGCCGCACAATTTCCATCCCCTTATCCGTCAATCACGCAAAGCCAAGCAAAGCAATTCCAAGATGGACCTCTTTACCCCCGACGCCGTTGCCCCCATCCCCGAACCCGCCGACCAGGATTCATTGGCTGCGTACGCGCAGCGTGCCTACCTGGAATACGCGCTGAGCGTCGTCAAGGGACGGGCCCTGCCCGACGTCTGCGACGGCCAGAAGCCGGTGCAGCGCCGCATCCTCTACAGCATGCAGCGCATGGGCCTGGGCTTTGGCGGCGCCAATGGCGCCAGCGGGGCCAAGCCCGTCAAGAGCGCGCGCGTGGTCGGCGACGTGCTGGGTAAATACCACCCCCACGGCGACCAGGCTGCCTACGACGCCATGGTGCGCATGGCGCAAGACTTCAGCCAGCGTTACCCGCTGGTCGACGGCCAGGGCAATTTCGGCTCACGTGACGGCGACGGTGCCGCCGCCATGCGTTACACCGAAGCGCGGCTGGCGCGCATCACCACACTGCTGCTCGATGAACTCGACGAAGGCACGGTCGACTTTGTGCCGAATTACGACGGCTCCTTTGAAGAGCCGCGCCAGTTGCCGGCGCGCCTGCCGTTTACGCTGCTCAACGGCGCCAGCGGCATTGCCGTGGGCCTGGCCACCGAGATACCCAGCCACAACCTGCGCGAAGTGGCCGATGCCTGCGTTGCACTGATCAAGACACCGAAGCTGGCCGACGAAGAGCTGTATGCGCTGATCGCCGGGCCCGACTACCCGGGCGGCGGGCAGATCATCTCGAGCAGCGCCGAAATCGCGGCGGCTTACAGCACGGGCCGCGGCTCGCTCAAGGTGCGCGCCCGCTGGAAGATCGAGGAACTCGCCCGCGGCCAGTGGCAGCTGGTGGTGCAAGAGCTCCCGCCCGGCGTCAGCACGCAGCGTGTGCTCGAGGAAATTGAGGAGCTGACCAACCCGAAAATCAAGACCGGCAAAAAGGCGCTGAGCCAGGACCAGGTCCAGCTCAAGCAGACCGTGCTGGCCGTGCTCGATGTGGTGCGCGACGAGTCCAGCAAGGATGCCGCGGTACGCCTGGTGTTCGAGCCCAAGACCAGCAAGATCAGCCAGTCCGAACTGATCAACACGCTGCTGGCCAACACCAGCCTGGAAAGCTCTTCGCCCATCAATCTGACCATGGTCGGGCTGGACGGCAAGCCGACGCAGAAAAACCTGCGCCAGATGCTGACGGAGTGGATCGAGTTCCGCCAGACCACGGTGCAGCGGCGTTCGCAGCACCGGCTCGACAAGGTGCTGGACCGCATCCACATCCTTGAGGGGCGCCAGCTGGTGCTGCTCAATATCGATGAAGTGATCGCCATCATCCGCCAGTCGGACGAGCCCAAGGCCGCGCTGATTGCGCGCTTCAAACTGAGCGACCGCCAGGCTGAAGACATTCTTGAAATCCGCCTGCGCCAGCTGGCGCGGCTCGAAGCCATCAAGATCGAGCAGGAACTAAAAAACCTGCGTGAAGAACAGGGCAGGCTCGAGGAAATCCTGGGCAGCCCGGCCGCGCTTCGCCGCCTGCTGATCAAGGAGATCGAGGCCGATGCCAAGCAGTTCGCCGACGCGCGCCGCACGCTCATCCAGGCCGAGAAAAAAGCCGTGCTGGAGGTCAAGGTGCTGGACGAGCCGGTGACGGTGGTCATCAGCGACAAGGGCTGGGTGCGCGCACGCAGCGGCCACGGGCACGATGCGGCGGGTTTTGCCTTCAAGGCCGGCGATGGGCTGTACGGCACCTTTGAATGCCGCACCGTCGACACGCTGCTGGCCTTCGGCTCGCGCGGCCGGATTTATTCGGTGCCGGTGTCTGCGCTGCCCGGCGCGCGCGGCGACGGCCAGCCGCTCACCACCCTGATCGACCTGGAGTCCGGCACGCAGCTGGTGCATTACTTTGCGGGCCCGGCCAACGCCGCCTTGCTGCTCAGCGCCAGCGGTGGCTACGGTTTCCTCGCCACGGTCGAAAACATGACCTCCCGCCTCAAAGCCGGCAAGGCCTTCATCAGCTGCGCCGAAGGCGAAACCATTTGCAGGCCGTCGCACGCCGCCTTCAGCAGCGGTGCGGTGCCATTGGTGCCCGCCACGCATGTGGCCTGCGCCTCCACGGGCGGCCGCATCCTGACGTTCGAGATTGGCGAGCTGAAGATGCAATCCGCCGGCGGGCGCGGCCTGATGCTGATCGACCTCGAAGCCAAAGACACCCTGGCGGGCGCTGCGGCCTACACCCGCAGCGTGAAGATCGAAGGCATAGGCCGCGGCGGCAAGGCGCGTGAAGAGACGCTGGAAATCCGATCGCTGAACAACGCCCGTGCCGCGCGCGCCCGCAAGGGCAAGGCGGCCGACCTCGGCTTCAAGCCGAGCGGCATCACCCGGGTTGAGTAGAGCTTTAAGTAGAAAATACGGTTCCAGCCCAGGCAGCGCCTGGGCTTATAGCTATCAATTTGGTAGCAACCGGGCTATCGGGCTGCCGGGCCCGGCCACCGCATCAGGCCACGAGCAGCGATTCCAGCTTCTTCAGGCCGGCCACCGTCTCCAGGCAGGCCTGCGCCACTTCCTTGCCTTTGGTCAGGAAGTGCGCGGTGAAGAACTTGCGGTGCTCTTCATGCTCATGAAAATGCTGCGGCGTCAGCACCGCTGAAAACACCGGCACGCCGGTTTCCAGCTGGATGCCCATCAGCGCGCTGATGACCGCATCGGCCACAAACTCATGGCGGTAGATGCCGCCGTCCACCACCAGGCCGCAGCAGACGACGCCGGCGTAGCGGCCCGACTGCGCCAGCTTTTTGGCGTGCAGGGGGATTTCAAACGCGCCCGGCACTTCAAAGGTGTCGATGGCATCGCTGCCCACACCTTGCCGGGCCATCTCGGCCAGGAAGGCGCCGCGGCCCTGGTCCACGATGTCTTCGTGCCAGGACGACTGGATAAAGGCGAAACGCGCCTTGGGAGGGGAGCCGCCGGACTGGCTGGCGGAAACCGGGGATTGGGTTGACTGACTCATGGATGGCCTTTAGTGAGGTGTTACCAGAATCAGGGCGCACGAGCCTGCGGCTTTGCACGTGAACGCGCAAACAGCCGGAGCGGAAAACCCGCCGCCAGTCGTAGGCGCCCACGGCACAGCCGTCGACATCGCGCTCTCTTTCATCCGGACTGTGACCGTCGGCTTCGGAGTTGAACCGAATCTGCTGACCCTTGTTGCCGCGTGAAGCACGGTAACAAGGCGCTCGCGGGCTGATGCAGTTGCCTGCAAACACCGCCGGTGGGGAATTTCACCCCGCCCTGAGAACGCTGCCCCGGCGAAATGGCCGGAGCGGGTTGAGTTTAAGCCGCAGCGCAAGCCGGCGCTTGTCGCCGGTTTGCCGGCCCCACAGCCATTGCGGCTGCTCGGCTGCGGTGGCCGGGTTTATTCGACTTCCACCACCAGGTCGATCTCAACACAAGCGCCCATCGGCACTTGCGCCACGCCGAAGGCGCTGCGCGCATGCTTGCCGGCGTCGCCGAAGACTTCGGCAAAGAGTTCGCTGGCGCCGTTGGTCACCAGGTGCTGCTCGGTGTAGTCGCCGGTGGAGTTGACCAGGCTCATCAGCTTGACGATGCGTTTGACTTTGGCCAGGCCGACGGCGGCTTCGAGCGTGCCCATCAGGTCGATGGCGATGGAGCGCGCCGCGGCCTTGCCTTCTTCAGTCGTCATGTTCTTGCCCAGCTGGCCGACGAGGGGCTTGCCGTCCTTCTTGGCGATGTGGCCGCTGAGGAACACCAGCTTGCCGGTCTGCACAAAGGGCAGGTAGGCGGCGACGGGGACGGACACAGGGGGCAGGGTGATGTTCAGTGCTTTCAGCTTGTCATGGGCGCTCATGGGGAATCCTTTGATGATGAAAAAGGTCTCCAGCCCAATATCCACCTTGGCAGGCAGCTATGTTTTTGATAGCAGTTGCGAGGTTGGGAAGGCCGGTGGTGCAGGGAATTGTAGGACAGGCCCTCTGGCGGCGGGGCCTGTAGCGGCATGAAAGGAAGTGATGGAAGGCCGGGCGGTGAGGCTCAGTGGTCCGCCGTGCCGGGCTGGGCTTGCGCCGCGGGCAGGGGCTCCACCGTCACAGCCACATCCAGGATGTGCTGCGCCCCGCCGCGAATCACGCCGCGCATGGGCGAGACGTCCAGGAAGTCGCGGCCGGTGGCCAGCGTGACGTAGTCTTCGCCCGGCGCGCGGTTGTTGGTCGGGTCGAAATCCAGCCAGGCCCCCAGGCCCGGGCAGTAGACCGAGGCCCAGGCGTGCGAGGCGTCGCTGCCGACCAGGCGGGGCTGGCCCGGTGGCGGGCTGGTCAGCAAATAGCCGCTGACATAACGCGCTGGCAAACCCATCGCGCGGCAGCAGGCCACCATGATGTGCGCGAAATCCTGGCACACACCTTTGCCTTGCTGGAGTGCCTCCAGCGCCGGCGTGTTGACTTCGGTGCTTTCGCTTTCATACGTCATGGTGGTATGGATGCGCTCCATCAGGTCGCGCGCGGCTTCGGGCAAGGGCCTGCCGGGCAGAAAGCTGGGGCGGGCAAATTCGACAAAGGCTTCGTCGCGCGGCACGTACGGCGACGCGAAGAGGAATTCAGAGGCGCTGTCGTAGGCCGCGCCCGCGCGGTAGCGGAACTGGTCGCGCACCTGCTCCCAGGGCGGCGATGCCGGCCTGCCGGTAGACAGCGATGCTTCGGATTGCAGCGGATTGGCGACCGAGGTGGACACAACGCTGTCGGCCACCACGGTCAGGCTTTCATGCGCCGTCTGCAACGAGAAATAGCTGCGTGTGTTGCCATAGACATCCACCGTTTCGCGCAACTGCACAGGCGCCGGGTTGATGCGCAGGTCGTAGCTCAGCAGGCTTTGGCCGCTGCGGTTGGCGGGTTTGAGGTGCACCACGTGGTGTGCGTTGACGACCGCGGGGGCATAGCGGTAGCGGGTTTCGTGGACGACGTGAAGCAGCATGGGATGACTTTGCTCAGCGAGGGCTAAGCGCCCAGGCTCTGGCTGCCCGACGCTGCGTGGCTGAAATAGCGCCGGCTCAAGGTGTCCGACAGGTCCAGCGCCGCGTCGCAGCATTGCTCCAGTAGCTGGACCAGATGCCCATACTGCCGGCTGCCGTGCCCGGCGTCCTCATCGCCTTCCGCATCTTCACGTGCAGGCGAGTCCTGGCACAGATCGGCCAGCGCCCAGCTGCCGGGGTCGGGCAATTCCATGGCCAGGTCGGGCATATCGCCGGGGGCGCTGCCGGCCAGCTTGGCCAGGCGCCCGCGCAGGGTCTGCACCACCCAGCCGAGGGAGCGCGGGTTGTCGCGGTCCAGCACCAGCAAATCGAGCAGGGCCGGGATGTCGCGGCGCTGCTGGTATTGCGCGTGGAAGGTGATGGTGCTGTCAAACAGCGCCACCATCGCGTTAAAGCCGCCTTCTTCAAAGACCGACCCGGTCTCAAAGCCGCGCACCAGCGCACCGGCCAGGGTGTTGAGCCGCTCGATCAGCCGGCCCATGCTCAAAAGGCGCCAGCCGTCGTCGCGGGTCATGCGGTCGGTTTGCGCGCCCGTCATGGCCGAGAGAAAGCCGCTGGCCGATTCGAGTGCCCGCAGGGCTTCGACGGAGGAGTATTCGGGTGGATAAGCGGTGAGAGCGCTCTGGCTTTGACTCTGACCGGTTTGATGCTGGCTTTGGCTGGTGCTGGAGGCCGCGCTGAAAATCGCGCAGCGCTGGAAGAAGTCGGCCTCGGTGCGCACGATCATGTGCCACTGCTCTTGCGACAGGCGCTCGCGCACGGCCGAGGCGGCGCTCTTGAGCGCCCGCAGGTTGTAGCCCACGCTGGCGGCTTGTTCGGTGTCGGCCAGGTTGGCGATCAGCGCGCGCTCGAACACGCGGCGCGCCTGCGTGGCCGGCGGCACGGTGTCCAGCACCAGCGCGTTGCCGACCGCCATGCTGGTCACCCAGGCCAGCAGCGGCTGCGAGGTCTGGTCTTCGCCGCCCAGGCACTGCAGCGTGATCTGCGCCAGGCGGGTGGAGTTTTCGGCGCGCTCGGTGTAGCGGCCCAGCCAGAAAAGATTTTCGGCCGCGCGGCTGGTGACTGGCGGGCGGTGACGCAGCGGCGCTGTGGCCCAGGCGGATGCGAGTGCGGGTTGCTCGCTGCGCGCAGCCGTTGCCTTGCCGGCGGAGGCGTCGCCGAGCACCCACACATCGGCGCTGCTGCCGCCATGCTGCATCGACGACATGTTTTCGTTCTTGCCGGCCAGCCGCGCCAGGCCACCGGGCAGCACCTGCCACGACCCATTGCCGTCGGCCACCGCAAACACGCGCAGCATGGCCGAACGCGGCGATATGCGCTCGCCCTGCCAGGTCGGCGTTTGCGGCAGCGGCAGGTAAGCCTGCACGGTGTAGTCCTCGCCGCGGCGCAAGATGCGGCCGGCCCATTCGTCCAGCGCGCGCCGCGACAGTGTGTGGCCGATGACCGACTCCATGCCCGAGCCCGGGTAGGTCGGCTTGATCACCGAGTTCTTGAGCTGGCCCAGCACATCCTGCATGACGGCCTGCTCACCGCACCACCAGGTGGCCAGCGAAGGCAATGCCAGCGTTTCGCCCAGCAAGTGCCTGGAGAGTGCCGGGAGAAAGCCCAGCAGCGCGCTCGATTCGAGGAAGGCCGAGCCCGGCGTGTTGACCACCAGCACATTGCCCGCACGAATGACCTGCAGCAGGCCGGGCACGCCGAGTGTGGAATCGGAGCGCAGCTCCAGCGGGTCGAGGAACTCGTCGTCCAGCCGCTTGAGCAGTCCATGCACACGCTCCAGGCCGCGCAGGGTCTTCAGGTAAAGCTTGTCGTCGCGCACCAGCAGGTCGCTGCCTTCGACCAGCGTCAGGCCCAGGAAGCGCGCGAGGTAGGCGTGCTCAAAATACGTTTCGTTGTAGGGGCCCGGCGTGAGCAGCACCACGCGGCTTTCTTCGTGGCTGTCGCCCGGGCTCATGGCTTTGAGGCCGTCTACCAGCGCCTTGTACGACGCGGCCAGCCGTTCCACTTTCATTTCGCGGAAGGCTTCGGGAAAAAGCAGCGAGATAGTCAGGCGGTTTTCCAGCAGGTAGCCCAGGCCGGAAGGCGCCTGCGTGCGCTGCGACACCACCGACCAGCGGCCGTCCGGGCCGTGTGCGATGTCGAAGGCCGCAATGTGCAGGTAGGTGCCGCCGGCAGGCTTCACACCCTGCATGCCGCGCAGGTAGCCCGGGTGGGCGTGCACCAGCGCGCTGGGCAGCAGGCCTTTGGAGAGCAGTTCCTGCGGGCCGTAAATGTCGGCCATCACGCGGTCCAGCAGGCGGGCGCGCTGCTGGATGCCGGCCTCGATGTGCGCCCAGTCGCTGGCCGACACCATCATGGGGAAGAGGTCCAGCGCCCAAGGCCGCTGCGGGCCGTTGGCGTCGGCGTAGACGTTGTAGGTCACACCGTTGTCGCGGATCTGGCGGCGCAGGTTGGCGGTGCGGTGGTTCAGGTCGTAAAAACCGTCGGTGCCCAGGAAATTGAAGAAGCGCGTCCACTCGGGCGACAAGCTGTCGTCAGCGGAGGGCGGGGCTTCAGCAGAAGGCGCGGCGGCTTCCGGGGCGCTGCCGGCGGCGCGCAGTACGGGCTGCGCCGGCGCGGCCGCTTCCGCAGGGCCCTCAGACACACGGCCCCGCAACTCGTCGAAATGCCCCGCCGCCGCATGCGGCGCCAGCGCAGAGGCCAGGGCGCAGGGGGATTCGAGCGCCTGGGCGGCAAAAAGTGACTCGGTGTTATTTTCCACGTCCTGCAAGTATGCCTGCGGCCTGTGCGTCCCAAGGCGCGGGGCAGGCCCAAGGGCCCGGCAAAGCGCTATTTATGCCGCCTCGGCATGCAAATGTTGCACCCATAAGACAGACTGATGGGCACTTCTGGCAGGGCGCCGCAGGCACCCCGCCCGCGCCCCTAGCGCAAGTCGAGCGTGAACGGAAACTCGCGGCTAGGCTGTGCCGGCGCCACGCGCATCTTGCCGGGCGTGTGGCCCATGCGGAAGAAGCGTGTGAGGCGGCGGCTTTCCGCCTCGTACGAGTTGACGGGCAGGGTGTCGTAGTTGCGCCCGCCGGGGTGCGCCACATGGTATTGGCAGCCACCCAAAGAGCGCTCCATCCAGGTGTCGACGATGTCAAACGTCAGCGGCGCATGCACGCCGATGGAAGGGTGCAGCGCGGAAGGCGGGTTCCAGGCCTTGTAGCGAACGCCCGCCACGTATTCACCGACACGGCCCGTGCTTTGCAGCGGCAGCGCGCGGCCGTTGACGGTGACGACATAGCGGTTGTCGTTCAGGCCTGTCACGTGCACCTCGATGCGCTCGAGCGACGAATCGACATAACGCACGGTGCCGCCGGCTGAGCCTTCTTCGCCCATCACATGCCAGGGCTCCAGCGCGCTGCGCAATGTCAGTTCGATGCTGTTGGACAAGACCCGCCCGATCAGCGGAAAGCGGAACTCGAAGTGCGGCTCGAACCAGGCCATGTCGAAGGCGTAGCCGGCTTCGCGCAGCTCGGTCAGCACGTCTTCAAAATCCATGCGGATAAAGCCCGGCAGCAGGAAGCGGTCGTGCAACTCGGTGCCCCAGCGGGTGACGCGGCCGTGGTAGGGCTTGTTCCAGAAGCGCGCCACCAGCGCGCGCAGCAGCAGTTGCTGGGCAATGCTCATGCGCGCATGCGGCGGCATCTCAAAGGCACGCAATTCCAGCAGGCCCAGGCGGCCCGTGGTGGAGTCGGGCGAGTACATCTTGTCGATGCAGAACTCGCTGCGGTGCGTGTTGCCGGTCACGTCGACCAGGATGTTGCGCAGCGTGCGGTCGACCAGCCAGGGCGGCATGTCGGCGCCGTACTTCTTGCGGTTGTTCTCGATCTCGCGCAGGGCGATTTCCAGCTCGTACAACTGGTCGTTGCGGGCTTCGTCCACACGCGGCGCCTGGCTGGTCGGGCCGATGAACATGCCCGAGAACAAATAGCTCAGTGACGGGTGGTTGTGCCAGTAGGCGATCAGGCTGCCCAGCACCTCGGGCTTGCGCAGGAAGGGGCTGTCGGCCGGCGTGGCGCCGCCCAGCACAAAGTGGTTGCCGCCGCCGGTGCCGGTGTGGCGGCCGTCGGTCATGAACTTCTCGGCCGACAGGCGCGTTTCGTGCGCGATCTTGTAGAGGAACTCGGTGTGCTCCACCAGTTCGCCCCAGTTGTAGGCCGGGTGGATGTTGACTTCGATGACGCCCGGGTCCGGGGTGACCTGCAGCATCTTCAGGCGCGGGTCGCGCGGCGGCGGGTAGCCCTCGAGCACGATGCTCACGCCCAGCGATTGCGCCGTGGCTTCCACCGCAGCCAGCAGGTCGAGGTAGTCTTCGAGGCGCTCCATGGGCGGCATGAAGACGTAAATCGCGCCCACTTCGCCGCGGCCGGATTTGTTGGCCTTGCTGTCCGGGTCGGCCTTGGGTTTGTCTTTGGGGCCGTTGGCGCGTGAGGGGTCACGCACCTCGACGCAGAGCGCCGTGCGCGTGAGCCAGGCGGCCGATTCAAAAGGCTTGGGTGCGCGGTCATCGGCCGGTGCGGCGGTTTCTGCGGCCGGCTTGTCGCCCGGTTTCCCGTTCGCACCCGCATTGCCCAGCGGGCGGAACTGCAGGATACGGCTGGCTTGCGTCAGCGCGGTGTTGCCCGTCAGGTAGCGCGCCATGTATTGCGCCAGTGAACTCGCGCTGCCGCCTGCCGACGGGGCAGCCGGCGTGGCGCCCTGGGCGGCGGTAAAGCTGCCGTTGTAGCGCGCGGCCATCGCCGAAGCGGCGGGCAAATCCTGGCGCGGCGCAAACGGGTCGGACTCGATCATGTAGGGGTAGTCGGTCTTGGACACCCAGGGCACTGAATCGAGCGGCAGGCGGTAGCCCATGGGCGAGTCGCCCGGCATCAGGTACATGCGCTCGTCGCGGAAAAACCAGGGGCCGGTCGTCCACTTCGGGCCGGCCAGCGAGGGTGATGCACCGGCGTTTCGTTGTTTGAGCTGTTCCTTGGTCTGCAGCGGCAGCACATAGCCCACCACCGAATCAAGGCCTTGCATGAAGACGCGGCGCAGGCGCTCACGCTCCATCGCGTCGTCCAGCTTCGAATCAAACGGGTCCACATTCACCGGCAGCCGGCGCTCGCGCCAGAGGTAGTACCAGGTGTCTTCATAGCCCGGCGTGATGTAGGTGGTGGCCAGGCCCAGTTTGCCCGCCAGCGTCTGCACAAAGCGTTGCGCGTCGGCGCTGGTGTAGTTACAGGGCTGGCGCTCGTCGGCAAACAGCTCCGGGTTCTGCCAGATCGGCTGGCCGTCCTTGCGCCAGAAAATGCTGAGTGCCCAGCGCGGCAATTGCTCGCCCGGGTACCACTTGCCCTGGCCGAAATGCAGGAAGCCGCCTTCGCCGTATTCGGCGCGCAGCTTTTGCACCAGCTCGGTGGCGTAGCCGCGCTTGGTGGGCCCCAGCGCGTCGATGTTCCATTCGGCGGCGTCGCGGTCGGTGGTGGCCACAAAGGTCGGCTCGCCGCCCATCGTCAGGCGCACGTCGCCGGCGGCCAGGTCTTTGTCGACTTTTTCGCCGAGCGACAGCACCTCTTGCCATTGCGCCTCGGTATAGGGCTTGGTTACGCGCGGTGACTCGTAAATCCGCTGCACCGCCATGTGGTGTTCGAACTCGACTTCGGATTTGTCGACACCGCCTTCGACCGGCGCGGCGCTCGAGGGCTCGGGTGTGCAGGCCAGCGGGATATGGCCTTCGCCCGCCATCAGGCCGGAGGTGGGGTCAAGCCCCACCCACCCGGCGCCGGGCAAAAAGACCTCGCACCAGGCATGCAGGTCGGTGAAGTCGGTCTCTGCGCCGCTCGGGCCGTCAATCGATTTGACGTCGGCCTTGAGCTGGATCAGGTAACCCGAGACAAAACGCGCGGCCAGGCCCATGTGGCGCAGCAGTTGAACCAGCAGCCAGCCCGTGTCGCGGCAGGAGCCGCACGCCAGGCGCAGGGTTTCTTCGGGCGTCTGCACGCCGGGCTCCATGCGGATGGAGTACTTGATGTCCGACTGCAAGCCCTGGTTCAAGCCCACCAGGAAGTCGATGGTGCGTTTGGGCGTGCGGTCGATTTTCTCGAGGTAGCGCTTCAGCAGTGGTGTGACCGGCTGGGTGGCCAGGTAAGGCGCCAGTTCGCGGGCCTGCAGCGCGTTGTAGGTAAACGGAAATTCTTCGGCGGCGGGCTCCAGGAAGAAATCAAACGGGTTGAACACCGCCATCTCCACGACCAGGTCTACCGTGACCTTGAATTCGCGCGTGGGCTCCGGAAACACCAGCCGGGCCTGGTAGTTGGCAAACGGGTCTTGTTGCCAGTTGATGAAGTGCCCGGCGGGCTCGACTTTGAGGGAGTACGAGAGCACCTGGGTGCGGCTGTGCGGCGCGGGCCGCAGCCGGACGACCTGCGGCCCGAGCTTGACCAGGCGGTCGTATTTGTAATGGGTGATGTGGCTCAGGGCGACGTGGATGGACAAGGCAGCCTCGCTTTAAATAATGACAATACGGCCGCCACATCTTGCGGCCTGGGGAAACACCATGCGAGCAGCTTACCCGCATTTGGTGATGTTCTGAAAGCAAGAGCTGCGCCATCGATCCGATGGATATTTCTCTGGCGCTTTAGTGCTCTTGCTGGCAAGGTCGCGGCTTGCCGATAAAAACAAGCCGAAAAAGGGGAGGGCGCCTTGACGCGACCAGGATCAAACGGGCCAGCGTACAGCGCCATGGGCCCCGGGCCGGCCTGTGCCGGTTTCATCGCGGGCGTTGCCCTGCAACTTCAACAGCCTGCGCTGTGGCCCGCCACCTGGTACGCGGCGGCTGTCCTGCCGGCCTGTGCGCTTGCCGGCTTGCTTTGGTGCCTGGGTGGCCGTGTGCGGATGGCATCGTGGGGTCGTGTTGGGCTCGCCTTCGTTTTGGCCGCCATGCTGGGTTTTGGCGCAACGGGCTGGCGGGCCGGCGTTTTCCAGTCTGCCGGGCTGGACCCCGCCCTGGAAGGCCGTGATATCGAGGTCATTGGCCGTGTGCTGGCGATGCCGCAGCCGGGCGAAGACGGCGTGCGGTTTCGGCTCGGTGTGGAGTCGGCACGCCTGGATGGCCGCGCCGTCACCTTGCCGCCGCAAATCCTGCTCGGCTGGTATTCGGGTTTTGGCGGCCGTGAAGCGGCTCTGCCGGCGCAGGACGCCGACCCCTCCGAGGTGGTGCTGGCGTTGCAGCGCCAGCCGCAACCCCTGCGCGCAGGGGAGCGATGGCAGATGACCGTGCGGTTGAAGGCCCCGCACGGCAACAGCAACCCGCATGGCTTTGACTACGAGCTCTGGCTGTGGGAGCAGGGCCTGCAGGCCACCGGTTACGTGCGCGCCGGCGTGCACGATGCGCCGCCCGCCAGGCTTTCCGGCAGCTGGCACCATCCCGTCGAGCAGGCCCGGCAGGCGGTGCGCGAGGCGATCTTTGAGCGGGTGGAAAACCGGCAGCTTGCGGGTGTGATCGCCGCCCTGGTGGTGGGCGACCAGAACGCGATCGAGCGCGCCGACTGGGATGTGTTTCGCGCAACGGGCGTGGCGCACCTGATGAGCATTTCGGGCCTTCACATCACCATGTTTGCATGGGCTGCGTCGCTGCTCATCGGCGGCCTTTGGCGGCGGTCGGCGCGCCTGACGCCCCGGCTGTGCCTGGCCTTGCCGGCCGGCGCTGCAGGCGCGCTGGGCGGGCTTTTGCTGGCAGCCTTGTACGCGCTCTTTTCCGGCTGGGGTGTGCCGGCGCAGCGCACGATCTGGATGCTGGCCGTCGTGATCCTGCTGCGCCATGGCGGGCGGCAGTGGCCGTGGGCGCAAACCTGGGTGCTGGCCATGGCTGTGGTGGTGGCGCTGGATCCGTGGGCGCTGATGCAGGCCGGGTTCTGGCTTTCATTCGTGGCCGTCGGTGTGCTGTTTGCTACAAATTCAGGAGCGGCAACCCAAGGTGGGGTATGGGCTGGAGGCCAATTTGGCATTGAAGATTCAGCGCCGGCGGTGCGTTGGCGGCGGCACCTGCCTCGCTGGCTGGCGGGCCTGGCCGGCGCCCTGCGGGAGCAATGGGTCGTCACGCTGGCGTTCACGCCCCTGTCACTGCTGCTGTTCAACCAGGTTTCGCTGGTGGGGCTGGTGGCCAATGCCGTGGCGATTCCGCTGGTGACCCTGGTCGTCACGCCGCTGGCCTTGCTGGGCGTCGTGTGGGCGCCGGTCTGGCTGGCGGCTGCGTGGGTGGTGGGGGTGCTGGCTGCTTTCCTGCAAGGGCTGGCCGGCTGGCCTTGGGCGTCCGTCAGCGTGGCGGCGGCGCCGCTGTGGTGTG
Organism: Polaromonas sp. SP1; assembly: GCF_003711205.1. NCBI lineage: Bacteria > Pseudomonadati > Pseudomonadota > Betaproteobacteria > Burkholderiales > Comamonadaceae > Polaromonas > Polaromonas sp. SP1. The sequence continues at coordinate 3,001,139 of NZ_CP031013.1, forward strand.
CCGTGGCCGGCGTGGCAGGCGGCGGGTTGCTGGCCACCCGGCTGCCATGGCGCTGGCGTGCGCTGGGCTTTCCGCTGCTGCTGCCGGTGGTGTTGTGGCAGCCGGCGCGCATGCCGCCCGGCCAGTTTGAGCTGCTGGCCGCCGACATCGGCCAAGGCAATGCGGTGCTGGTGCGCACGGCAAGCCACAGCCTGCTCTACGACGCCGGCCCGCGCTTTTCACGCGAAAGCGATGCCGGCCACCGTGTGCTGGTGCCGCTACTGCGCGCGCTGGGGGAGCGGCTGGATGTGCTGATGGTCAGCCACCGCGACACCGACCACATCGGCGGGGCGGCCACGGTGCTGGCCATGCAGCCTGAGGCCCGCCTGATCAGCTCGATTGAAGAGACGCATCCGCTGCAGGCTTTGCGCAAGGCCGGCCGGTGCGTCGCCGGCCAGCGTTGGGAATGGGATGGCGTGGCGTTTGAGGTCTTGCATCCGGCGGCTGCGGACTATGGCGTTGTTGGCGGCAAGTCCAACGCCATGAGCTGCGTGCTGCGCATCGGCAACGGCAGCCGCACCGCCTTGCTGGTGGGCGATATCGAGTCGCCGCAGGAGCTGGCGCTGGCCACGGCGAACCCGGCCGGCCTGAAAGCCGACGTGCTGCTGATGCCCCACCACGGCAGCAAGACATCGTCCAGCGCGGTGTTCCTGGATGCCGTGAAGCCGCAATGGGCCGTAGCCCAGGCCGGTTACCGCAACCGCTTCGGCCACCCGGTCGATTCGGTGGTGGCGCGCTATGAAGCACGCGGCATACGCCTGGTGAAGTCGCCGCAGTGCGGGGCAGCTTCATGGAGCAGCCAGCAGCCGGAAATTTTTCAATGCCAGCGGGAAGAGGGCAAGCGCTACTGGCATCATGTGCCTTAAAAACAGGGTGAGGTGCACCGCCTTGGCGCATTACTTGCTAAGCTACGTGAAAAGCCATGCGCATAACTTGCTGGAGATCAAGCCAATGAGCCGACCGATGTTTGATGAGATGAACGCCACGGAATCCAGCGTCCGTGAGCATTACCAGGGTTACCAGCGTTGGCTGGCCAAACAGCCTGCCGACGTGATGGAGGCGCGCCGCGCCGAAGCCGAGATGATTTTCCGCCGCGTCGGCATCACCTTTGCGGTGTACGGCGCCAAAGACGAAGACGGCGCCGGCACCGAACGGCTGATTCCTTTTGACCTGATTCCCCGCATCATCCCTGCCCACGAATGGGCCAGCATGGAAAAAGGCCTGATCCAGCGCGTCACGGCCCTGAACCGCTTCATCCACGACGTGTACCACGGCCAGGAGATCATCAAGGCCGGTGTCGTTCCTTCCGAGCAGATTTTCCAGAACGCGCAGTTCCGCCCCGAGATGATGGGCGTGGACGTGCCCGGCAACATCTATTCGCACATCAGCGGCATCGACATCGTGCGTGCGCCCAATGCGCAGGGCGAGGGCGAATACTACGTGCTGGAAGACAACCTGCGCGTGCCCAGCGGCGTGAGCTACATGCTGGAAGACCGCAAGATGATGATGCGGCTGTTCCCCGAGCTCTTCAGCCAGAACCGCGTGGCGCCCGTCGCCCACTACCCCGACCTGCTGCTCGAAACCCTGCGCGGCATGGCGCCGCCCGCCACGGCCGAGCCCACGGTGGTGGTGCTCACGCCCGGCATGTACAACTCGGCGTACTTTGAGCACGCCTTCCTGGCGCAGCAAATGGGCGTGGAGCTGGTCGAAGGCCAGGATCTTTTTGTCAAGGACAACTTCGTCTACATGCGCACCACACGCGGCCCCAAACGTGTGGATGTGATTTACCGCCGTGTCGACGACGACTTCCTGGATCCGCTGGCCTTCAGGCCCAACTCCACGCTGGGTTGTGCGGGCCTGCTCAATGTCTACCGCAGCGGCAATGTCTCGCTGTGCAACGCCATCGGCACCGGCGTGGCCGACGACAAGTCGATCTACCCCTATGTGCCCAAGATGATCGAGTTCTACCTCGGTGAAAAACCCATCCTGAAAAACGTCCCCACCTACATGTGCCGCAACAACGAAGACCTGCAGTACACCCTGGCCAACCTGAAAGACCTGGTCGTCAAGGAAGTGCACGGTGCGGGCGGTTACGGCATGCTGGTCGGCCCGGCTGCGACCAAGGCCGAGATCGAAGACTTCCGTGCGGCCTTGCTGGCCAACCCCTCGGGCTACATCGCCCAGCCCACGCTCAGCCTTTCTACCTGCCCGACCTACGTTGAAAGCGGCATTGCGCCGCGCCACATCGACCTGCGGCCTTTTGTGCTGAGCGGCAAGGAAGTGCAGATGGTGCCCGGCGGCCTCACGCGCGTGGCGCTGAAAGACGGTTCGCTGGTGGTCAACTCTTCGCAAGGCGGCGGCACCAAGGACACCTGGATTCTTGAGGGCCCGTCATCACCCGTCGCGTCTCAATCGCAGTCGCAGTCCCAAGGAGGGAAATAATCATGTTGTCTCGCACTGCTGACCACCTTTTCTGGATGTCGCGCTATACCGAGCGTGCGGAGAATACGGCGCGCATGCTGGATGTCAATTACCAGACATCCTTGCTGCCGCAATCGGCCGCCGTCGTGCAAGGCGGCTGGCAAAGCCTGCTGAGCATCAGCGAGCTCAAGCCCAGCTATGCCGCCAAATACGGCGACAGCGTCAACCCGCGTGAAGTGATGGACTTCATGGTGCGCGACGAGCAGAACTCCTCGAGCATCGTCTCGTGCCTGCAGAACGCCCGTGAAAACGCCCGCGCTGTGCGCGGCACGCTGACCACCGAAGTCTGGGAAACCCAGAACCAGACCTACCTCGAAGTCATCCGCATGCTGCGCAATGGCGACTTCGAGCGCGACCCCGGCCAGTTCTTTGAATGGGTCAAGTTCCGCTCGCATCTTTCGCGCGGCGTGACGGCCGGCACCATGCTGCAGGACGAAGCCTTTCACTTCCTGCGCCTGGGCACCTTCCTGGAGCGGGCCGACAACACCGCCCGCCTGGTGGACGTGAAATTCCATGCGGTGCAAAACGACTTCCTCGGTACCGACGGCGAGAAAGACCAGGAGTACGACTTCTACCACTGGAGCGCGATTTTGCGCAGCGTCTCCGGCTTCGAGGTCTACCGCAAGGTCTACCGCGACGTCATCAAGCCCGAGCGTGTGGCCGAGCTGCTGATTCTGCGGCCTGACATGCCGCGCTCATTGCTGGCCTGCCTGAACGAGCTCATGAGCAACCTCGCCATGGTGACCAGCGACACCGCCAGCGAAACCCAGCGCCGCGCCGGCAAGCTGCGCGCCGACCTGCAGTACGCCCGCATCGACGAAATCCTCGCAACCGGCCTGCATGCGTTTTTGACCCAGTTCCTGGACCGCGTCAACGAGATCGGCGCGCACATCAGCCGCGAGTTTCTTGTACCGGCGACGCATTGAAACTTCATATTCGGCACATCACCGACTACCGGTATACGGAGCCGCTGCGCTACGCCCTGCAAACCCTGTGGCTCACGCCGCAGTCCGGCCCGGCGCAGACGGTGAACTTCTGGAGCCTGGGCGCACCCGAAAAACTGTTTACCCAGCGCGACGCCTTCGGCAACACCATCAGCGCCTACACCTTTGTCGGCAAGGCCGTTGACAACGTGCGCTGGAGTCTGGTCAATGCGGCGGGCGATGTAGAGACTTTCGGCGTGGCCGAGTTCAATGACCCGCAAACCCTGCCGCACCCGTACTTCTTTTTGCGCGCCACCCACCTGGCCGAGCCGCACTTTGAGCTCGCTGAATTCGGCCGCCGCTTTATCCCGCAAAGCGTGGACGGCACCGCCAGCCTGCCGGCCTTGCTGGCGCTGAGCCGGGGCGTGGCGGATGCGGTGAGCTACCGCAAAAACAGCACCAGCGTGACCACGACCGCGCTCGAAGCTTTCAGGTCAGGCGCCGGGGTGTGCCAGGACCAGGCCCATGTCATGGTCGCCATCTGCCGCAGCCTGGGCTATCCGGCGCGCTATGTCAGCGGTTATTTTTATGCGGCGAATGAGCCCGACCTGGCCAGCCACGCCTGGTGCGATGTCTGCCTGGACGTTGCCACCCGCCGCTGGGTCAGCATCGACGTGACCCATAGCTGCCTGATCGACGAACGCCACGTGCGCCTGGCCATGGGCACCGACTACAACGCCTGCCCGCCCATCAAGGGCGTGCGGCAGGGCGGCGGGGAAGAATCGATGACGGTGGAGATCACCATTCAGCCGGTGTGAGCGGCTTTGGGCCCTACCTGACCCGCGCCGCCACTTCCCGCCCCAACTCAATCACCGCCATCGCGTAGTAGCTGCTCCAGTTGTAGCGGGTGATGGCATAGAAGTTCTCGGTGCCCGCGACGTATTGCGGGGCGTCCTGGCCGTTGAGCAGCTCAACCAGTGCCAGCGGGCCTTGGTGCTGCAGGGCGGGGCCTTCGAGTACCGCGCCTTTGTCGGTGAAGCTGGCGACGCTGAAGGTCGGCAGGATGTCGGGCGCCATCAGCGCATCCATATTGAGGCGGCTTTTGTCAAAGCTCACCGGGTAATGCGTGGGCATGCCGGGCTGCCAGTTGAAGGCCTTGAAATAACTCGCGACCGAACCGATCACGTCGGCCGGGCTGGCCCACAGGTCGATGTTGCCGTCTCCATCGAAGTCGACGGCGTACTTGATCCAGCTGGAGGGCATGAACTGGGGCATGCCCATGGCGCCGGCAAAACTGCCGCGTGCGTCGAAGGGGCTGGCTTCACGGCGGCTTTGCAGCGTCAGGAACTGCTCGATCTCGCCTTTGAAGAATTCGCTGCGCTCTTTGGCGCGCGGATGGTTGGCCGGGAAGTCGAAGGCCAGCGTGGTGAGGGCATCGATCACGCGAAAGCTGCCGGTGTCGCGGCCGTAAATGGTTTCGACGCCGATGATGCCGACGATGATTTCAGCCGGCACGCCGTATTCTTTTTCGGCGCGCTCCAGCGTCTGCTGGTTCTCCAGCCAGAACCGCCGGCCGGCCTCGATGCGCACCGGGTCGATGAAACGGCTGCGGTACACGCGCCAGTTCTTGACGAAGGCCTTTGTCGGCGGCTGCATGAGGCGCACGACGGTGGCGTTGTAGCGCGACTGGCCGATGGCGTCGCGCACCCAGTCGGGGTCGAGATCACGCCGGGCGGCCATGTCGTCGGCAAACTGCATGGCTTCCGGGCGGGTCGAATACAGCGGGCCTTGCGCCGGCGCCGCCTTGGCGGACACGGGTTTTTTTGCGGGTTTTGCGTCTGTAGCCCAGGCGGCGCCTGCAGTAGCTGCTATCAATAAAAGAGCAAATCCGGCGCGTTGAAAGGGCATTGGGCAGTCAGGTGTAGAAGTGAAAAGGTGGGAAGGCCGATTTTAGGCGGGCCATGCCAGGCGGTCGAATTCCCGGCGAAGCTGGTTCAGTTCAAGCCGGTTGCCGGAGGCGCCTGTATAACGCTGCAGCTCCAGCCGCACCAGCCAGTCGTGCAGGGCCTGGCCCGGGCTGCCGCGCTCGAGGCCGTATTTTTGCTGCACCAGCAGGGCCAGCTGGCGCGGTGAGGTTGCGTGCGTGCTTTCAATGCCGGCCGGCGCCAGCCGCTTGCGCGCCCGTGCCAGCAGGCGCAGCCAGGGGTCGTGCTGCGCGCGGTCCCACAGCGTCCAGCCGGCGCCGAGCAGTGCAGCCACCACGACGATGCCGAGCAGGACGTAACTCAGGTCTTCCCAGCTGGGTGATTCAAAGCCGATGTTCTTGAGCAGATCGAGCTGTTTGCCCTGGGTGTAGTTGAGGATCCACTGGTTCCAGCCGTTGTTGACGGCCTCCCACGTGGCGCGCAACTGGGCCGCCAAGGTGGGGCTGAAGTTTCCCAGCGCCTGCGCCACCACGCCCTGCGGTGCGGCCAGGCGCTGGAAGGCGCCGGTGCGGCCGGGAAAGACTGCCGACGTTGGGTCGACCCGCACCCAGCCCTGGCCTGCCTGCCAGACTTCGGCCCAGGCGTGGGCGTCGCTTTGCCGCAGCACCCAGTATCCATCGACCGAATTGCGTTCACCCCCCTGGTAGCCGGTGACGATGCGGGCGGGAATATCCATCGCGCGCATCAGGACCACAAAGGCCGAGGCGATGTGTTCACAAAAGCCTGCCTTGCGGTCGAACCAGAATTCATCTGCCGTGTGGGTACCGTATACGCCGGGTTCGAGGGTGTAGGTGTAGCCGCCCGTGCGCAGGCGGTCGAGCGCAGCCTGTACCAGCCGTTCGCTGCCCGCGCCGGCATTGCGCGGGTCGTTGCGTATTTCCTGCGCCAGCGCGCGGGTGCGCGGGTCGAAGCCGGCGGGCAAGTCCACAAATTCCTGCAGCCCGGGGACGCGCTGCTGCGGCCCATGCTTGAAGACCGGGTAGCTTTGCGCCTTGTAGCGCACCAGGTCGACGATGGGGCGGTTGACCATCCATTGCAGGTCGTTGCGCATGGTGGGGCTGTAGCCGGGCAACTGGGGCACCTCGGCGGCTGCCTCCATCACAAACAGCCAGGGCCGGCTGGTAGGCGCCAGCGTCACCTCGTAGCCCACCGGCGCGCCGAGTACGTTCAAGCTGGCGGTGACGCCAAAGCGCTGGGCGGTGTCAAAGCGCGGCGGCCTCCATTCGCGGCCGTCAAAGCTCGACATCACGGGGCCGCGAAAGTACAGGTCGCGTTGGGGCGGCGGCTCACCCTCGAAGCGGATGCGCATGGCCACGCTTTCGTCCAGTGCCAGGCTGGTGATGGTGCCGACCTCCATGCTGGCGCTCAGGCCGCTGCGGCCCGTCATCGCGTCGCTGGGGATTCCCCACAACGGGGCCAGCCGCGGGAACAGCAGGAACAACACCAGCATGATGGGCGCACCCAGCAGGGCCATCCAGCCGGCGGTGCGGGCAGCCTGTGACAGCGGCGGCCTGCCGACCGGCAGGTGCGCGTTGACCAGCACGGTGAGCAGCCCCAACAGCCCCAGCAGCATGCTGAAGGCCGTCAGCAGGGATTGCGAATAAAAGAAATTGCTCAGCATGCAGAAAAAGCCGAGGAAGAACACCACAAAAGCATCGCGCCGGGCGCGCAGCTCCAGCGTCTTGAGGGTCAGTAACACCACCAGCAGCGTCACGCCGGCGTCGCGGCCCAGCAAGGTTTTATGCGTAGCCAGCGTCGCGGCGATGGTCACCGCCAGCAGGGCCAGCAGCCACCACCTGCCCGGCAGCGGGCGCGCCTGCACCGCCAGCCATCCCCGCCACAGCAGCACGGCGCCCGCCAGCGCGCTGCACCACAGCGGGAGGTTGCCCACTTGCGGCAGCAGCACCCAGGCGATCACCAGCAGCAGGAACAGCGTGTCGCGGGCGTCGCGGGGAAGGGCGGTGAGGCGGTTCAACATACGGCCAGCGCCTCCAGGCAAAGCCGTTTGTGCGCTTCGCCGCTGGACGGCTTGATCTCCAGCGAAGGCAGCCTCAGGCCGTAGTCCAGGGCGAGCTTGTCGGCCAGCAAGACCCAGGCACACAGCCGCGAGAGTTTTTGCTCGACACCCGCGGAGCCGGCCTGCATGAAGTCCAGCCAGAGCTCGTGGCGCTGTGCCTGCTGGGTATCGCGCACCACGAGGCCGTTGCCTTGCTCGTCGGCCTTGGCGGCTTTCTTCCAGACCACCAGCTTCATCGGGTCGCCGCGGCGGTAACCGCGCACGCCGTCGAACTCCCCGGTGCTTTGCGCGCGGGCTGCCGCAGCGGCCCCGCCGGAGCGGGGCTCGCCCGGCGGGAGCGGCGGCGGGTGCAGCTCAGGCGCCGGGTACACCAGGATTTGCGCGGCCGGCCGCCACACCGTCCAGACGCGAAAGGTGCCCAGCGGAAAGCGCGTCTCGGCGGTGAGTGTGGGAAGGCGGTGCAGGCCGCGCCGCGGCGGCGTGAAAGCGATCTGCACCACGCTGCTTCCCTGGGCCGGTACATCCGTCCAGGCCCAATGCCGTTCGCTGCCTTTTTCGGCGTCCACGTCATGGGGGTTGAGCACACTCAGGCCTATGCCGTGGCGCGCGGTCCGCCGGGCATTCATGAGCTTTACGTCAAAAACGGCTGTAGCCCCCGCGTATTGTGCGCTTGGTGCTATCAAGTTCATAGCAAGGCCGCGCAGCGTTCCGTGGCAGACGTGCATGCCCACCAGTGCGCTGCCCGCCAGCAGAAAGGTCAGCATGTAGCCCAGGTTGAGCTGGTAGTTGATGGATGCGACCAGCAACGTCAGCAGGGTCACGCCCAGCATCCAGCCCGGCCGCGTCGGCAGGATGTAGACGTTGCGCTGGGTCAGCGCGACGCTGTCGGTAAAGGGCAGCTTGCTTTGCCACCATGCCTGGAAGCGCCCGCGAATGAAGGCAAAAGGATTCGGGATGGATGCCGGGGCGGCCATGGAAAACGGCTTTCGGGCGGATCAGGGATTAGGGGAGGGGCACGGCTTCGAGCATTGCCCGTACCTGCTCCACAGATCCGCGCCCGGCATCGCTGACGGGGATAAGCCGGTGCGCAGCGGTTTGCGGCAGCACGGCGGCGATATCGTCCGGCGCCACGTAGTCCCGCTTGCTCAGAAAGGCCTGCGCTTTGGCAGCCCGCATGATGGCGATACCGGCGCGCGGGCTCAGGCCCTGCAAAAACCAGCGGCCCGAACGGGTCGCTGCCACCAGGTCCTGCAGGTAATTGAGCAAGGGCTCGGCCGCGTGGATTTGCGCCACCATTTGCTGCAGCTCCAGCAGGTCGTGCGGCGTCAGCAGGGCGGGCAATTGCTCGACCATGTCGCGGCGGTCGGCACCCCGCAAGAGCTCGCGCTCAGCCGCGCGGTCGGGGTAACCCAGCGAAATCCGCATGTGAAAGCGGTCCAGCTGCGATTCGGGCAAGGCATAGGTGCCCAGCTGGTCGTGCGGGTTCTGGGTAGCGATCACAAAAAACGGCAAGGGCAGGGGACGGGTTTCGCCTTCCACGGTGACCTGTTTTTCTTCCATGGCTTCGAGCAAGGCGCTCTGGGTCTTCGGGCTGGCACGGTTGATTTCATCGGCCAGCAGCACCTGGGCAAAAACCGGCCCGGGATGAAACACAAAGCTTTCCTTCTGGCGCTCGTAAATCGACACGCCCGACAAATCGCTGGGCATCAGGTCGGCGGTGAACTGCACCCGGGAGAACTGCAGGCCGAAAGAGCGTGACAGCGCGTGGGCCAAGGTGGTTTTTCCCACACCGGGGACATCCTCAATCAGCAGGTGGCCGCCGGCCAGCAGGCAGGCGACACAATCCTGCACTTGCGCGGGCTTGCCGACAATGACCGTGTTAAGCTGATTCAGGAGCGATTGAAGTTTTTCTTTGACGTTCATGGGCGTCAACCATACCGTAATTTTTTACAAATTATTTCCCGATGAGCACGACTGGTTATTTCAGCCACCCCGATTGCCATAAACACGAAATGGGCCCCGGCCACCCCGAGTGCCCGGAGCGGCTTGACGCCATTGAAGACTGGCTGCTGGCCACCGGCGTCAAGGACGCGCTGGACGTCCGCGAGGCGCCGCTGGCGTCGATCGGCGACATCGAACTGGGCCATGACCGCATGATGGTGGCGGCGATCCGCGGCCTGAGCGACAGCCTGGGCGACGACATCAATGCGGGTGGGCCTGCCTACGCCCAGATCGACCCCGACACCGCACTCAACATACACAGCTGGAACTCCGCCGTGCGCGCCGTGGGCGCCGTCCTGTCGGCCACCGACGCCGTCATGGCGGGTGAGATGGAAAACGCGTTTTGCGCCGTGCGCCCGCCCGGCCACCACGCGACCCATCGAAGGTCTATGGGGTTTTGCATCTTCAACAGCGTGGCGATTGCCGCCAAATATGCCCTGGAGCGCCACGGCCTCAAGCGCGTGGCGGTGATTGACTTCGACGTGCACCACGGCAACGGCACCGAAGACATCCTGAGCGGCGACGAGCGGGTGTTGATGGCGAGCTTTTTCCAGCACCCGTTCTACCCCTATACCGGCACCGAAAGCCACGCCGGCAACATGCTCAACCTGCCCGTGCCGGCCTACACCAAGGGCATGGCGGTGCGCGAGCTGATCGAGGCGACGTGGATTCCGCGGCTCGAGGAATTCAAGCCCGAGATGATTTTTATCAGCGCCGGTTTCGACGCGCACCGCGACGACGACCTCGGCCAGATGGGCCTGGTCGAGCAGGACTATGCCTGGATCACCCAGCGCCTGAAAGACGTCGCCCGGCGCCATTCGCAAGGCCGCATCGTCTCGTCGCTGGAAGGCGGCTACAACCTCAACGCGCTGGCGCGCAGCGTGGAAGCGCACATTCGCGTCCTGGCCGACCTGTAGGGGCCGCTTGATGAGTGCTGCGACCGCCGACCTGTCGGCTCCCGTGCTTCACACACAGGATGCACGTGGCGTGCACCGCCTGGTGCTCAACCGGCCTGCCAGTTTCAACACGCTGGGCGAGGACGTGCTGGCGGCGCTGCAGGCCGCGCTGGACGCGATTGCGCTTAACCCCCTGGCGCGTGCGGTGGTCATCTCGGCGCAAGGCAAGGCGTTTTGCGCCGGCCACAACCTCAAGGACATGCGCGCCCAGCCGGAGCTGGCGTACTACCAAAAGCTTTTTGCCCAATGCACGCGCATGATGCTCAGCATCCAGAAGTTGCCGGTGCCGGTGATCGCGCAGGTGCAGGGCCTTGCGACGGCGGCAGGCTGCCAGCTGGTGGCGCAATGCGATCTGGCGGTGGCGGCCGGCAATGCCAGCTTTGGCGTCAACGGCATCGACGTCGGCCTGTTTTGTGCCACGCCCAGCGTGCCGCTGGTGCGCAACATGCCGGCCAAGCAGGCCATGGAAATGCTGATGACGGGCGACTTCATCACCGCCGACGAAGCGCGCGTGCGCGGGCTGGTCAACCGTGTCGTGCCGCTCGACTCGCTGGACGCCGAGGTCGAACAACTTCTGCAATCGCTGCTGCTCAAACCGCGCGAAGCGCTGGCCATGGGCAAGGCGCTTTTTTACCAGCAACGTGAAACCGGCATCGAGGCCGCCTACCAGCTGGCGGGCCAGTCCATGGCCTGCAACATGGCCGATGCCGTTGCACAGGAGGGCGTGCAAGCCTTCATCGAAAAAAGGAAACCCCAATGGCCGCCGGCGCCCTGACGAACCGTCCCCCTGCCCGCATCGACACCCTGGACGGCTGGTTTGCCGCACTGGCCCAGCCCAGCTCCCTGACGGAGCTCGCCACCCTGATTGGCTGCGCGCTGCTGGCCTGGCTGGTGGTGCGCGTGGCGGGCCGTGCGCGCATGGCGGTTGACGGCACGTCCATCCTCTTTGGGCGGCGCGTGATTGACGGCGTGCTGTTTCCCTTGCTGCTGCTGTTCTTTGCGTACACGGCGCAGGCGCTTCTGGCCAGGATTTTCCCCACGGCCGTGTTCAAGGTCGCCATCCCGGTGCTGCTGTCGCTGGCGGTGATACGCCTGGGCGTCAAGGTGCTGCAGGTTGCCTTCAAGGACGCGCCGGTGGTGCGTGCGCTGGAGCGCACCATCTCCTGGCTGGCCTGGATCGCCATGGTGCTGTGGGTCAGCGGCCTGCTGCCCGTCGTGCTTGATGAACTGGACGACATCAAGTGGAAGGTCGGCAATTCCAACCTGTCGGTGCGCACCATGCTTGAAGGTGCGGTGACGGCCGGCGTGGTCTTGCTCATCACGCTCTGGATTTCTTCGGCCATCGAGGCGCGCCTGCTGCGCAAGGCCACCGGCAACGAGCTTTCACTGCGCAAGGCGGTGGCCAATGCGGTGCGTGTCGTGCTGATGTTTGTCGGTTTGCTGATGGCGCTGTCCTCGGTGGGCATCGACCTGACGGCTTTGTCGGTACTGGGCGGCGCCATCGGTGTGGGCGTGGGTTTCGGCCTGCAAAAGCTCGCCGCCAACTATGTCAGCGGCTTTGTCATGCTGGCCGAGCGCAGTGTGCGCATCGGCGACAACGTTCGCGTCGATACCTTCGAGGGGCGTATCACCGACATCAATGCGCGCTACACCGTGGTGCGCGCGCCTTCAGGGCGAGAGTCCATCGTACCCAACGAAATGTTCATCAGCACGCGTATTGAAAACCTCTCGCTCAGCGACACGCAGGTCTTGCAGTCCACCGTGATCTCGGTGGGGTATGACAGCGACGTCGAACTGGTGATGCGCCTGCTTACCGAGGCAGCGCTCAAACAGGACCGCGTCATGCGTGACCCCGGTCCCGGCGTCAACCTCACCAATTTCGGCGCCGATGGGCTGGAGTTCACCCTCAATTACTGGATGACAGACCCGGAAAACGGCCAGCAAAACCTGCGCTCCCGCGTCAACCTGGCCGTCCTGGCGTCCTTGCGGGCGCACGGCATTGACATTCCTTACCCTCAGCGGGTGGTGCATACCCGTGTGAGTGTTGCCGAAGAGGCAAAAGGAAAAGATGACGCCGGCGGCAGCAAGGCCGGCCACGCCACCCCGGCCAAACCATCCTGAGCAGGGCTGTTTCTGCCTTTCCTCCGCCCCAATTGACGCCTGAAAGACACCTGCAGGACAGGGGTTGGGCAGGATGCTCTAATTCCTTGTGTCCGGCCCTCTATAATGAAAAATAGAACGACCGTTCTTTTTCTGCCTGGTCCTCCTGAATACCCTCCGGCAACCAGTCCAGCGCCCCGCACCCGGGGCGCCGCAGCATAGAATGCAAAGCTTACGTTTACGTCAACGTCAATTCGATCCCGATTTCGTTTCGATTTCATCCGATTTCAATTAGTACTCAATCCATCAACTCTGGAGTCCTCTCATGAAGGTCTTGGTTCCCGTCAAACGCGTTGTGGACTACAACGTCAAAGTCCGCGTCAAATCCGATGGCACCGGTGTCGACATCGCCAACGTCAAGATGAGCATGAACCCGTTTGACGAGATCGCCGTCGAAGAGGCGACCCGCCTGAAAGAAAAAGGCGTCGTGACCGAGGTCATCGCCGTCAGCTGCGGCGTGCTGCAGTGCCAGGAAACCCTGCGCACCGCCATGGCCATCGGCGCCGACCGCGCCATCCTGGTCGAAACCGCCGAAGAGTTGCAGCCGCTGGCCGTGGCCAAACTGCTCAAGGCGCTGGTCGAAAAAGAACAACCGCAGCTCGTCATCCTCGGCAAACAGGCGATTGACGACGACTGCAACCAGACCGGCCAGATGCTGGCTGCGCTGCTGGGGTGGCCGCAAGCCACCTTCGCCTCCAAGGTTGAAGTCGAAGGCACGAGCGCCAAGGTCACGCGCGAAGTCGACGGCGGCCTGGAAACCCTCTCGCTCACGCTGCCGGCCATCATCACGACCGACCTGCGCCTGAATGAACCGCGCTACGTCACCTTGCCCAACATCATGAAGGCCAAGAAAAAGCAGCTCGACAACATCAAGCCCGAAGACCTCGGTGTCGACGTCAAGCCGCGCATCAAGACCTTGAAGGTCAGCGAGCCGCCCAAGCGCAGCGCCGGCATCAAGGTGGCCGACGTGGCCGCCCTGGTGGACAAGCTCAAGAACGAAGCCAAAGTAATTTAAGGACTGATGACATGACCGCACTCGTTATTGCAGAACACGACAACGCCAGCATCAAGCCAGCGACGCTGAACACCGTGACCGCAGCCGCCCAGTGCGGCGGCGACGTCCACGTGCTGGTGGCCGGCAAGGGCGCCGAAGCCGCCGCCAAGGCTGCCGCCGCCATCGCCGGAGTGGCCAAAGTCATTCACGTCGAAGGCGAGCACTTCGCCCACGGCCTGGCCGAGAACATGGCCGCGCAAGTCGTAGCCATCGCCTCCGCTTATTCGCACATCCTGTTTCCCGCCACCGCCTCGGGCAAGAACATCGCCCCCCGCGTGGCTGCCACGCTGGATGTCGGCCAGATCTCCGACATCACCAAAGTCGATGCCGCCGACACCTTCGAGCGCCCCATCTACGCCGGCAACGCGATTGCCATCGTGCAAAGCCTGGACGCGACCAAAGTGATTACCGTGCGCACCACCGGCTTTGATGCCGCGGCCGCTACCGGTGGCTCCGCTGCGATTGAAACGCCCGCAGGCGTGGCCGACAGCGGCAAGTCGACCTTCCTCGGCTCCGAAATCGCCAAGAGCGACCGCCCTGAACTGACGGCCGCCAAGATCATCGTCTCCGGCGGCCGCGCCATGGGCTCCAGCGAGAAGTTCAACGAAGTGCTGACGCCGCTGGCCGACAAGCTGGGCGCAGCCCTCGGTGCTTCACGTGCCGCGGTCGATGCGGGCTACGCCCCCAACGACTGGCAAGTGGGCCAGACCGGCAAGATCGTGGCGCCCCAGCTCTACATCGCCGCCGGTATCTCCGGCGCGATCCAGCATCTGGCCGGCATGAAAGACAGCAAGGTCATCGTCGCGATCAACAAGGATCCTGAAGCGCCGATTTTCAGCGTCGCCGACTACGGCCTGGAAGCCGACCTGTTCACGGCCGTGCCTGAGCTGGTCGCAGCACTGTAATTGCAGTCAGCAAAGGGCGTCTTCTTGACGCCCTTTTTGTATCCGGACTTGCCGCGCACCGACGGCAGCCATCGACTACGTGGAGAGACAAATGAGCTACATCGCCCCCCTCAAGGACATGCTGTTTGACATCAAGCACCTGGCCAACATCGAACAGATCGCACAAATCCCGGGCTTTGAAGAAGCCGGCTTCGACACCGCGCAGGCCGTGCTTGAAGAATGCGCCAAGTTCAACGAAGGGGTGCTGGCGCCGCTGAACCGCGACGGCGACATTAATCCTTCCAGCTGGAAGAACGGTGAAGTCACCACCACGCCCGGTTTCAAGGATGCCTTCCGCCAATACGTTGAAGGCGGCTGGCAGGGCCTGCAGCACCCGGCTGATTTTGGCGGCCAGGGCCTGCCCAAAACCATAGGCGCGGCCTGCGGCGAGATGCTCAACTCCGCCAACATGAGTTTTGCGCTGTGCCCGCTGCTAAGCGACGGCGCCATCGAAGCGCTGCTCACAGCCGGCTCCGACGACCTCAAGGCGGTCTACCTCGAAAAGCTGGTGAGCGGCCAATGGACCGGCACCATGAACCTGACCGAGCCGCAGGCCGGCTCCGACCTCGCGATGGTGCGCAGCCGTGCCGAGCCGCAGCCCGACGGCACCTACAAAGTCTTCGGCACCAAGATCTTCATCACCTACGGTGAGCACGACATGGCCGAGAACATCGTGCACCTGGTGCTGGCCCGCGTCACCGGCGCGCCCGAAGGCGTCAAAGGCATCAGCCTGTTTGTCGTGCCCAAGTTCATGGTCGGCAAAGACGGCGCCCTCGGCGCGCGCAACGACGTGCACTGCGTGAGCATCGAGCACAAGATGGGCATCAAGGCATCGCCCACCGCTGTGCTGCAGTACGGCGACCACGGCGGCGCCGTCGGCTACATCGTCGGTGAAGAAAACCGCGGCCTCGAGTACATGTTCATCATGATGAACTCGGCGCGCTACGCCGTCGGCATGCAGGGCATCGCGATTGCCGAGCGGGCTTATCAAAAGGCTGTGGCATTTTCCAAAGACCGCGTGCAGAGCCGCCCGGTCGACGGCTCCATCAAGGCGAGCGCGCCCATCATTCACCACCCGGACGTGAAACGCATGCTGATGACCATGCGCGCCTACATTGAAGGCTGCCGCGCCATGGCTTCAGTCGCCGCTGCCGCTTACGACGCAACGCACCACCATCCCGATGCCGACGTGCGCAAGCAGAACCAGGCGTTTTACGAGTTCATGGTGCCGCTGGTCAAAGGCTACAGCACCGAGATGAGCCTTGAAGTGACATCGCTGGGCGTGCAGGTGCACGGCGGCATGGGCTTTATTGAAGAAACCGGCGCGGCCCAGTACTACCGCGACGCCAAGATTTTGACGATCTACGAAGGCACGACGGCCATCCAGGCCAACGACCTGATCGGCCGCAAGACTTCGCGCGACGGCGGCCAGACGGCCAAGGCGATTGCCGCGCAGATTGAAAAAACCGAGAACGAGCTGATCAAGCAGGGCAGTGCCGATGCCGTCGCCGTGGCCAGGCGCCTGAAGGCTGCGCGCATTGCGTTCATTGACGTGGTCGACTTTGTGGCCGGCAATACCAAGGCCAGCCCCAACGCCGTGTTTGCCGGCAGCGTGCCTTACCTCATGCTCGCGGGCAATGTGGTGGCCGGCTGGCAGATGGCGCGCTCGCTGTTGGTGGCACAAGAACAAATCGCGCAAGGCGTTGACGTCGCCTTCATGCAGGCCAAGATCACGACCGCACGCTTTTACGCCGACCACCTGCTGACCAAGGCGCCCGGCGTGCGCGACAGCATTGTGGAAGGCGCAGACAGCGTGACGGCGCTGGCGCTGGAAGCATTCTGAGCTTCCGGCCGCCGCCTTCTGCTATCAAATAAATAGCTATCAGCCCAGGTGCTTATTGGGCTGGAGCACGTTTTTACTTAAAACCAAGAGACACACGGAGCCACCATGTCCAGACTGCCCGGCGCATTGAACAAGCTGCCTTTGCCCATCATCGGCTCGCCGCTCTTCATCATCAGCAACCCGAAACTGGTGATTGCGCAGTGCAAGGCTGGTGTGGTCGGCGCCATGCCCGCGCTCAACGCACGGCCTGCGTCGCAGCTTGACGAATGGCTCGCCGAAATCACCGAGGCGCTGGCCGCCCACAACAAGGCCAACCCCGACAAGCCCGCCGCGCCTTTTGCCATCAACCAGATCGTTCACAAGTCCAACGACCGGCTCGAGCACGACATGGAGATGTGCGTGAAGTACAAGGTGCCCATCTACATCACCAGCCTTGGCGCGCGTGAAGACATCAACGCGGCAGCGCACAGCTACGGCGGCGTGGTGCTGCACGACATCATCAACAACAAGTTCGCCCGCAAGGCGATTGAAAAGGGCGCCGACGGCCTTGTGGCCGTGGCCGCCGGAGCAGGCGGCCACGCAGGCGTGAAGAGCCCGTTCGCACTCATCCAGGAAATCCGCCAGTGGTTTGACGGCCCGCTGGCCCTCTCCGGCGCCATCTCTACCGGCGGCGCCGTGCTGGCCGCGCAGGCCATGGGCGCCGACTTTGCCTACATCGGCTCGGCCTTCATCGCGACGGAAGAAGCGCGCGCCGCCGACGCCTACAAGCAAGCCATCGTCGACGGCAACTCCGACGACATCGTCTACAGCAGCCTCTTCACCGGCGTGCACGGCAACTACCTCGCGCCATCGATTCGCGCCGCCGGCATGGACCCGGACAATTTGCCCGAAGGCGACGTCAAGACCATGAACTTCGGCGGCGGCGAAGGCAGCAAGTCCAAGGCCTGGAAAGACATCTGGGGATGCGGCCAGGGCATTGGCTCCGTCAGCAAGGTGCAACCCGCTGCGGACTACATCGCCCAGCTCAGCCGCGAATATGAGCAGGCGCGCCAGCGGGTCTGCGCTTAATTACTGTCCGTTTCATGAATCCGTTCGGGCTGAGCCTGGCCTGCCCTGAGCTGCCTGTCCTGAGCTCCGTCGAAGGGGTCGAGGGGTCGCAGCTTTGTCCGCCATCAGAGCCGCTCGCCCTGAGCCTGTCGAAGGGTTCGCCTTACGGGCAAAGCTTCGACAGGCTCAGCCCGAACGGCTTCGATGGTTGGCGCTTGACTCTCTCGACTTGATGACAGCCCCAACACGCATCCCCGGCATCGATGCCCTCAAGGGCCTGGCCTGCGTCCTCATTGTTCTGCATCACCTGGCCTTTTACGGCCCGATGTCGGATGTGGTTCACCCCTTTGCGCCCGCGCTGATGGGCTGGCTTTACGGCTACGGCCGCATGGCCGTGCAGGTCTTCCTCGTCGTCAGCGGTTTCCTGGCGGCCGCCTCGCTGGCGCCGCAGGGCGTGGCGGTGTTTGATTCACCCGCCCAACTGATCCTTCGCCGCTACTGGCGGCTCGTCAAGCCTTACCTGGTAGCGCTGGCTGTCAGCGTGATGGTGGCCGCACTCGTCAGGCCCTGGTTTGCGCATACATCCGTGCCTGCAGCGCCCACGCTGCTGCAGCTTCTGGCCCATGTGTTTTTGCTGCAAGACCTGCTCGGGCAGGAAGCGCTTTCCGCCGGCGTCTGGTATGTGGCCATCGACTTTCAGCTGTATGCGCTGGTGGTTCTGGTCTTTGCGTTTGCACGGCGGTTTCAGTTTCAGCAGGGCGAAGATGGCGATGCAGCGCACCCCACATCCACCTCGGCTCAGCTCGGCGTAAGCCTCATCTTGCTGCTCGCGCTGGCCTCGCTGCTGTTCTTCAACCGTGCGACGGCCTTCGACATCACCGCCCTGTATTTCTGCGGCTCCTACGCACTCGGCATGCTGGCCTTCTGGGCATCCCGCAATCTGGGCGCACGGCGCGGCTTCTGGTTCGCCACCATGGCGGTCATGGGTGCTCTGGCCCTGGCGCTCGATTTCAGGGGCCGCCTCGTGGTCGCGCTGGTCACCGCCTTCGGGCTGGTGGGGCTTTCCAGTCTTCAATCCGACGCCTGGCCGGTGCGCTGGCTGCAGCAGCGCCGCCTGGTGCAACTTGGCCGCATCTCGTACTCGGTGTTCCTCATCCACTTCCCGGTGTGCCTGTTGGTCAACGCTGTCGTTGGCTACTTCTGGCCAACGCAGCTTGCTGCCAACGTGGCGGGTTTGCTGTTGGCGTTCATGCTTTCGCTGCTGGCTGGCAGCGTGCTCTACCGATGGGTAGAGTGCCGGCCCGTGCTCGAGGGCCATGGCTGGATTCGCCGCATTTTTGCGAACTAAAAACGGCTCTAGCCCAGACGCCACCTGGGCATCTAGCTATCAAATTGGTAGCGCAGCCGGTTGCGGCCCAACGCACAGGCTCAGCGCCTGAACATCTCCAGCTTCAACTCCGCAGGCTCGCCCAGCCATGAGGCATGCGTCGTGTGGTCCGCCAGGTCATCGCCGGTCAGGCCATGCACAAACACATCGAGCCCTTTGCGTTCGCTCTCCAGCCACGGGATGAGGCGGTCAAACTTCTCACTGTCAAACGCCAGCTGGCAGCTCCACCGCGGATGCGGCCCGACCTCGCGCTCATGCACACGCCCCACGGCCACGCCAAAAAGCTCGCCCGCCTTTTCGCACAGCGCGCGCGCCTGCTCGGTCTTTCCGGGGCCGAAATAAACATGGGCGTGATAGCGGGCGAAGAGGTTTTCGGGGCGTTGGGTCATGGGTGGCGAAATGCGTTGTCGCTGATCTGGGAACCCATTATTTGCGGCCTGCGCAGGCTGTGTTGCGAAAGGGGCTTTGACTGCATATACTGTATATATATACAGTTTTTACTCGGCCATTTCCAGTCTCCACACGCCCATTTCCAGGCAACCCACCATGTCCGACGCCACCATCCCCATCCACGCCATCAAAGGCCGCGGCACGGCCACGCGCATGCCGCACCGGTTTGAAAAAGACGTGCGCAGCGCGTGGGACGACGGCTGGGGCACGCTGGAGGGCGATGCGGCGGGCGAG
Organism: Polaromonas sp. SP1; assembly: GCF_003711205.1. Taxonomy (NCBI): domain Bacteria; kingdom Pseudomonadati; phylum Pseudomonadota; class Betaproteobacteria; order Burkholderiales; family Comamonadaceae; genus Polaromonas; species Polaromonas sp. SP1. Next base: position 3,020,660 of record NZ_CP031013.1, read on the forward strand.
GCGCCGCGGATTGAAACCAGCGTGACGATGGAAGACGCGCGCAGCGCCATCGTCGGCAACGACTCGCCGGACATCTTTTTTGACTACAGCATCAACCCCTACCGTGGTTGTGAGCACGGCTGCGTGTACTGCTATGCGCGGCCCACGCACAGCTATCTCAATCTTTCGCCCGGGCTGGACTTTGAAACGAAGATCATCGCCAAGCGCAACATTGCCGAGGTGTTGCGCGCCGACCTGCGCAAGCGCAGCTATGTGCCGCGCCTGCTCAATATCGGCTCGGCCACCGACTGCTACCAGCCCGCCGAGCGCGAGCTGCGCCTGACGCGCAGCATCATCGAGGTGATGCAGGAAGTGAAACACCCGTTCTCGCTGATCACCAAATCCAGCGGCGTAGAGCGCGACCTGGATTTGCTGGCGCCGCTGGCCGCCGACAAGCTGGCCGCAGCCTACGTGACCATCACCACACTCGACGGCGAGCTGGCGCGCAAACTGGAGCCGCGCGCGGCCGCGCCGCACCGGCGGCTGCGCACCATTCGCACGTTGGCAGAGCACGGCATTCCAGTCGGCGTGAGTGTGGCGCCGCAAATCCCGTTTGTGAACGACGACATGGAGCATGTGCTGGAGGCGGCCTGGGAGGCGGGCGCGCGCAGCGCCTTCTACACCGTGATCCGCCTGCCCTGGGAGGTGGCGCCCATCTTCAAGGAATGGCTGGAGCTGCACTACCCGCAGCGCGCCGCGCGCATCATGGCCCGCATCCACGAGATGCGCGGCGGCAAGGATTACGACGCCGATTTCGCCACGCGCATGAAAGGCCATGGCCTGTGGGCAGAGCTGATCAAGCAGCGCTTTGAGAAAGCCTGCAGCCGCATCGGCTTTAACCGCCAGCGCATTGAGCTGGACCTGAGCCGTTTTCAACCGCCAGGCCCGCCCGGCACGGCGGGGCAGGGCAGCCTTTTCTGAGGGAAGGCTATAGTCCAAAAAACGTGTGCATCACACCTCATGCCGTCTAAAGATAAAAGGAGTTCATCTTGGCCCTAGAGTGGAAATATTCATCGGAAGGCATGACCGCTGCGGACTGGGAAGAGTTGTCGAACCTCTACCGCATTGCGCCGCTCGGCGAGAAGAAGCCCGCCGACCTCCAGCTTGTGTTTTCCAACAGCATGTTCAAGTGTTTTGTGTATGACGCGGGCAACCTGATTGCGGCCGGGCGCGCCGTCGCAGATGGAAAAGACTGCTCTTACATCTGCGACATCGCGGTTGCACCCGACCGCCAGGGCTCTGGCCTGGGCAAGGAGATGGTGGCGGCGCTGGTGCGGCTTTCCCAGGGCCACAAAAAGATCATCCTGTATGCGGTGCCCGGCAAAGAGCCGTTCTACCGCAAGCTCGGCTTCAAGCGCATGGCGACGGCCATGGCGATCTTTGCCAACCAGGAGCAGGCGCTCAAGGACGGCTTGCTCACCGACAACTGAGCGCGCAGGGATTCACCCAGGTGGAAAGCACCCGCATCCTCATCAGCCTTCAGGAGCAGACCCTGCGCCTGTTCCGCAGCAGCGAGCTGCTGCGCGAATACCCGGTATCCACCGCCCGCAACGGCGCAGGCGAAATGCAGGGCAGCGCCTGCACGCCGCGGGGTCTGCATGTCGTCCGCGCAAAGATAGGCGCGGGCCGCGAGATGGGCACGGTGTTTGTCGGTCGCAGGCCCACGGGCGAGGTGTGGAATGCCGAGCTGGCCGAAGCCAATCCGGAACGGGACTGGATACTCACCCGCATCCTCTGGCTGTGCGGCCGCGAGCCCGGCAAGAACCGCTTTGGCGAGGTCGACACCATGCGCCGCTATATCTACATCCACGGCTGCCCTGACGATGCGCCCATGGGCGAGCCCTTGTCGCATGGCTGTGTGCGCATGCGCAACGCCGATGTGGTTGAACTGTTTGATCTGGTGGCGCCCGGCACCGAGGTGGTGATCGACTGTTAACGCAGGTAGCTTCGGTTCAGCCGCACTTCAAGCTTTTTCTGCAGCGTCTCAAACGAGGCGCTCATCGCCCAATAAATGCCTGCTGCCGCCAGGTACAGCGGAAAGGGCTGGAAGGTCGTGGCAATCACTTCCTTGGTCGCCAGCATCAGCTCGCCCACCGCAATCACCGACACCAGCGAGGTGTCCTTGATCAGGCTGATCAGGCTGTTGGAGAGGCTGGGCACGGCCAGGCGCAGGGCCTGTGGGCCGATCACGTAGCGCAGCGTTTGCGCCTGCGTCAGGCCCAGGCTGCGGGCCGCATTCCACTGGCCGTGTTCCACGCCGTTGATCGCGCCGCGAATCGTCTCTGACAGGTAGGCGCCTACGTTCAGGCTCAGGCCCAGGATGCCCGCGCTGATCGGGTCGAACTGGATGCCGATGCTGGGCAGGCCGAAGTAGATGACAAAGAGCTGCACCAGCAGCGGCGTGCCGCGCATGCAGCTGACATACAGCGTCGCAAACTGCGAAAGCACGGGCACCTTTGCCAGCCGGGTGACGGCCACGAGGGTGCCGATGATGGCACCGAAGAAAACAGACGCTACCGCCAGCAGCAGCGTCCACGCCGCTCCCTTGAGCATCAGCGGCAAAGCGTCGCGCAGCAACTGGGTCAAGCCGGTCAGGTCCATACGGGGTCTCCACAAATAAAAACCCCGGCGCAGAGCCGGGGTGTATCAGGCACCTGCCAAAGGGCGGCGCGCGGCTGATCGAATGTTACTTCGCTTATTTCGTTGCGACAGGCGGCTTGCTCACGTCGCGGTCAAACCACTTGGTGGAGATCTTCGCGAAGCTGCCGTCGGCCTGCAGATCGGCCAGGGCCTTGTCGATGGCGGCCTTGAACTTCGGGTTGTTCTTCACGAAAGGAATGCCGGACTTTTCCAGGTCGCCGACCGGCGCGCCGGGCTTGAGCGGCAGCTTGGTCTGCTTGACGATGTAGGGGATCAAGAGGCTGTCGTTCAGCGCTGCGTCGATACGGCCCAGTGCCAGGTCCTGCAGGTACTCTTGCGCGCCTGGGTAGGTCTTGACGTCGATGCCGCCCACCTTCTTGGCGATGTCGGCGTAGTTGGTGCCCTGGCCGAGGCCGAGCTTTTTGCCTTTGAGGTCGGCCAGTGATTTGAACTCGCGTTTTTCGTCCTTGCGGATGATCAGCTGCGGGGCCGAGATGGTGTAGGGCTCGGAGAAGTCAAAGGTCTCCTTGCGTTTGTCGGTGATGCCGACCTGGTTGATCACCACGTCGTACTTGCCGGCCTGCAGGCCCGCAAGGATGGCGCTCCATTCGCTGGTCGAGAACTCGGCCTTGACGCCCAGCTTTTGCGCGAGCGCATTGGCCAGTTCCACTTCAAAGCCGGCGAGCTGGCCGCCTTCCTTGTAGTTAAAGGGCGGGTAGGTGCCTTCGAGTGCGACCTTGAGTGTGCCGCGCTGCTTGACGGTGTCGAGCAGGTCGGCGGCGCTGGCGCCCAAAGCGAGTGTCAAAAGGAGCGTGGAAGCGACAGCTTTACGGATATTCATATTCAACCCTTGCATAAGAGAATTGTTATTGAGATGAAAACTGAATATTAAATCTGCCGCCACTTTGGTGCATGGCGAGGGCCAAAGGCCCTACAGGGAATCCGGGTGCTTCACGCGTGGCGCATACCGGCTCAGGGCTTGGTGCAGTTCGCGTAGATATCCAGCGCGGGTTTGTAGACACTGGTCTGCACATTCATCAGGCCGAGCACTGAATGAAAGTAGTTGTCGTGGCTCACCATGGTGTCCAGCTGTTGTTTCAGGCAGGCAGTGGTCAGCTTGTTGCGCTGCTCGAATTCGGGCGAGAGCCAGGTGATCCACGGCACGCGCTTTTGCACTTCAGGCGCAATGCCCCAGGGCATGCCGTGGAGGTAGAGGTTGTTCTCGCCCAGCGACTCGCCGTGGTCGGCCAGGTAGAGCAGGGCGGGTGCACTGCGCGCTTCCTGCTTTTTCAGCCACTGGATGGAAGAGGCCAGCAATTTGTCGGTGTAGACGATGCTGTTGTCATAGGCATTGAGCAGGCCTTCGCGGCTGCAGCTTTGCAGCGCGTTGTCGGTGCACTCGGGCAGGAATTTTTTGTCGGCTTGCGGCGAGCGTTTGTAATACGCCGGGCCGTGGCCGCCCATCTGGTGCATCACCACCACCACGCCTTTGGCGCGCCGCTCGGCCGGCAATGCGGCGATGCGCTCGTCAATGCCGTGCAGCATCACTTCGTCAAAACATTCGCCGCTGTCGCACAGGCCCGGCACCTTGAGTGCCACCGTGTTCACGTTGGGCACGCGGTCGCACACGCCTTTGCAGCCTGACTGGTTGTCGATCCACAGCACGGCCAGGCCCGCACGCTGCAGCACGTCCAGCATGCCTTCGTAGTTGGCGGGCCGGGAGTCATAAGCCTCGCGGCCGAAATTGGAGAACATGCAGGGCACCGATGCTGCGGTGCTGGTGCCGCAAGACCACGCATTGCGCAGGCTCACCACGTCTTCTTTTGCGAGCAGGGGGTTGGTGGGCCGGCCGTAGCCGTTGAGCGAAAAGTTGGCGCTGCGCGCTGTCTCGCCCAGCACCAGCAGCAGTAACGGGGGCTTGGTTTGCGCGGTGTAGCGGGCCCCCAGTTTGGCGTCTTCACCCAGCGGCAGCACGATGGATTCGTCGCGCTGGAAAGGTTTGGCCGCGATGGAACCCAGCGCGTAGAAGGAGTTGAGCGGGTTGATCAGGTAGCGCACATGCGTGTAGTTGCGCATGACCGAGGCGATGCTCTGGAAGAACAAAAATACCACCAGCACCAGCAGCACGCAGGCGCCTGTGGAGGTGGCCGCGTTGGCGAGCACTTGCCGCGCGGCGCCGGCGCGCCTGACTTTTTGCCGCCACACAAAAATCATCGGCAAGACCGCCAGCACCAGCACCGTGGCCAGCAGGCGCCAGTTCATCAGGTCGCGCGTTTCGCGCACATCGGTCTGCAGCGTGTTGACCATCATGGTCTTGTCGATGACGACGCCGTAGGCCATCATGAAATACGCGCCGAAAGCGGCCGACAGCAAAAAGAGCGTGACGGCCGGTTTGAGCGTCCAGCGCCAGGCCAGCAGGCTGAGCAGCGCCGTGGTGGCCAGTGCAATCACCAGCACCAGGGCCGTGCTGATCACCACAACCTGGCCGCCGGTCAGGCCCGGCAGGCGGGTCAGCTCGCGCCACAAGGCCACGTTGCACACCGTCGCGATCCACAAGCTTGCCATGACCACCAGCCACAGCGGCCGCATGCCGGGGTTCTGGCGGACGGTGGGCAGATGGACGGGCCGCGATGCGGAGGATGCAGAAGAGGAGGGGCGCAGCGGCATAGCGCTGGATTGTATTGGGGCGGCCTTAACGGGGGCTTAACGGTGGCTTAGGGCCGCTTCATGACGTTCAGCCGGGAACAGGCAGCCCCAGCTGCCGCGCGTGGTGGCGCAGGTGCTCGTCCATAAAGGTCGCGATGAAGTAATAGCCATGGTCATAGCCGGCATGGCGGTGCAGCGTCAGCGGCTGGCCCGCTTTGGCGCAGGCCGCTTCAAAGCGCTCGGGGTACAGCTGCTCGGCCAGGAATTTGTCGTCCAGCCCCTGGTCTATGCGGATGCCGCCCGGGTAGGGCGCTGCGGGCATGAGGTTCATCAGGGCGGTGGCGTCGTGTTCAACCCAGTTTGATTCGTCGCTGCCGAGGTAGCCGGTGAATGCCTTGCGTCCCCAGGGGCACTGGCTGGGTGCGCAGATGGGCGCAAAGGCCGAGACGGAATTGAAAAGATCAGGATGCCTGAGCGCGAGCGTCAACGCGCCGTGGCCTCCCATCGAATGGCCGAAGATGCCGATGCGTGCTGCATCCATCGGCAGCGCGCCCGTCAGCAGTGGCAGCAGCTCCGCGGTGATGTAACTCTCCATGCGGTAGTGCTGCGACCACGGCGCTTGCGTGGCATCAAGATAAAAACCGGCGCCCCGGCCGAAGTCCCAGCTGTCGGTTTCGCCCGGAATTTTGGCGCCGCGCGGGCTGGTGTCAGGCGCGATCAACGCCAGGCCCAGCTCGGCCGCCAGGCGCTGAGCGCCAGCTTTGATCATGAAAGTTTCTTCGTTGCAGGTCAGGCCCGCCAGATACATCAGTGCCGGCACCTTCTCCCCGGCCACGGCTTGTGGCGGCAGGAACACCGAGAACTTCATCGGCAGGCCAACCTCGCGTGAGTCGTGCTGGTAGAAACGCTGCACGCCGCCGAAGCAGCCGTGTTCGCCGAGGAGTTCTAGAGTTGTTGCCATTGGGAGGTCTTCACAAGCAGGAGCCGCGGAACCGGCTTTGCCGGACCGCAGGCGGGCGCCCCTTGAGGGGGCAGAGAGCTACACGAAGTGAGCGAACGTGGGGGCTTGCATTAGTACAGGACCACACCACGAATCGATTCACCGCTCTTCATCAAATCAAACCCCTTGTTGATATCTTCCAGCGGCATGGTGTGCGTGATCAGGTCGTCGATATTGATCTTGCCCTCCATGTACCAGTCCACAATTTTCGGCACATCGGTGCGGCCGCGCGCGCCGCCGAAGGCCGAGCCTTCCCATTTGCGGCCGGTGACGAGCTGGAAGGGGCGGGTGCTGATCTCGGCGCCGGCCTCGGCCACGCCGATGATGATGCTGCGGCCCCAGCCCTTGTGCGTGCATTCCAGCGCCTGGCGCATCACCTTGGTGTTGCCAATGCATTCAAAACTGTAGTCGGCGCCGCCGTCGGTCAGCTGCACGATGGCGTCGACCACGTTCTCGGTCTCTTTCGGGTTGATGAAATGCGTCATGCCGAATTTGCGCGCCATCTCTTGCCGCGCGGGGTTGATGTCGACGCCGATGATCTTGTCGGCGCCGACCATCTTGGCCCCCTGGATCACATTGAGGCCGATGCCGCCCAGGCCGAACACCACGACGCTGGCGCCGGCTTCGACCTTGGCGGTGAAGAGCACCGCGCCAATGCCGGTGGTGACGCCGCAGCCGATGTAACAGACCTTGTCAAAGGGCGCGTCTTCGCGGATCTTGGCCAGCGAGATTTCGGGGGCGACGGTGTAGTTGCTGAAGGTGGATGTGCCCATGTAGTGAAAGATGGGCTTGCCGTCCAGGCTGAAGCGGCTGGTGGCGTCGGGCATCAGGCCCTTGCCTTGCGTGCCGCGAATCAGCTGGCACAAATTGGTTTTGCGCGACAGGCAGAACTTGCACTGCCGGCATTCGGGTGTGTAGAGCGGGATGACGTGATCGCCTTTTTTGAGCGTGGTCACGCCGGGGCCGACATCGACCACGATGCCCGCGCCTTCATGGCCCAGGATGGCCGGGAAGATGCCTTCCGGGTCGGCGCCCGAGAGCGTGTAGTAGTCGGTGTGGCAGATGCCGGTGGCCTTGATCTCGACGAGCACCTCGCCGAACTTCGGGCCTTGCAGGTCCACGGTTTCAATCGTCAGGGGCTGGCCTGATTTCCAGGCGACGGCGGCTTTGGTTTTCATGGTGTGGGGCTTGGGCTTGAGGTGGATGAGCAAGGATTCAGTGCGTCAGCCACTATAAGCCAGCACCCGGGCCGGCCCGTCACCTGGGTCCCTTCTGCAGGTACTCAGCTGTTTCATTTTGAGAAAACCTGTGCCTTGCGTGTTGCAAGCCGGCGCGCCGCCATGCAGGATTTTTCGGACTTATAAGTAAAAAAGCCGTCTAGCCCAATCACCATACGGGCAGACAGCTCCTTATTTGATAGCAAACGGTGCTGGCAGGCGACGCCTGCCCCGCATGGCTTCAGCAGCCTTAGCGGCCGATTTCCTTCAGGTACTGCGCGCGTGCGGCGATGGCCGTGTCGGTGAAGTCGGTGAACACGCCGTCAACGCCGGCGCGGTAGAAAGCCAGGTATTCGGCCTTGGGGTCGCCCTGGTAGTCGGCGGCCAGGCGGCGGCGCTCATCGCGGAAGGTGAAGGGGTGCACGAAGAGGCCTGCCTTGTGCGCATCGGCCACAAAGCTGGTGACGGCCGTCGAGGTGGAGTCGGCGTCGTTGAGTTTGCCGTCGCGGTTGATGTCGACCTGCTTGCCGTCGGCGCCGATGGTGCCCGTGGTGCTGATGATGTAGCGCTTCCAGGGGCCCACGCCGTCGGCGTAGGTTTTGATCTCGGCCAGGCCTGCGGGCGTGGTCAGCGCATCGAAGAAACGCTTGTCGCCGGCCTTGGTCCAGTCGTAAGGACGGTCGCTCGGCACGGCGAAGGTCACGCGGCCGGTTTTCGGGTCAATGCCGTCTCCGTCGATCAGCTGGATCAGTTTCGTGTTGAGGCCCTTGCTCTTCATGTACTTCAGGCTGCCCGGCTCAAACGACTGCACGTAGATGGGCGCGGTCTTGCTGTTCCATCCGGCGGCATTGATGATGGCAATCAGCTTGTCTTCCATCGGCAGGCCGAGTTCGCGGAAGTAGGTCGGGTTCTTGGTCTCGGGGTAGATCGCAATCGTGCGGCCGGTCTTGGCGGACTGGGCCTTGGCCATGTCGACGACCTCCTGAAAGGTCGGGATCCTGTACTGGCCGTTGAACTGCTGCGGGCGCTCGGCGTCGGTCGAGATCGCGCCCAGGGTGCGGATTTCAGCCAGCGTGAAGTCGTTGCTGAACCAGCCGGTCTGCGTTTCGCCGTCGACCTGGATGGTCTTCTTGCGCGAAGCAAATTCAGGGCGTTTGGCCACGTCGGTGCTGATGGCCAGGTTGGGGTCGTGGCGGGTGACGAGCACGCCGTCTTTTGTGACGACCAGGTCCATCTCGATCACGTCGGCGCCGAGTTCAATCGCGCGCACATAGGCCTCCATCGTTTCTTCGGGCACATAACCAGAAGCACCGCGGTGGGCGATGACCAGCGGCGCCTTGCCGTCCAGGGTGGAGAGGCCGGCTTGCGATGTCGTGCCTGAGGACGAGCACGCGGCCAGCACTACGCTGCTGCAAACAAGGGCGAGCAGGCTGCCTTGTTTCATCGTCAAGTTCAAGGCCTTGCGGGTCGATACGGTCATGGGTGCATCCCTCTACTTGTTAAAAGGCTGATCGTATGCGCCGGATCACGACAGGCATGTGACAGTGTGTGTGGCGATGATGTCTATACAACAGGCGGCGAACCGCGTGCCGCATACTGGCGTTCATGGGAACACGCGACACCATCAGGAACTGGGCAAAGCGCATCAAACGCGATGGCGTGACGCTTTGGTTTGCCGGCAAACACCCTGCCACGCCCTGGTATGCCAAGGCCCTCGGGCTTGTTGTCGTGGCCTATGCGCTCAGCCCCATCGACCTGATCCCGGATTTCATCCCTGTGCTGGGTTATGTGGACGACGTACTGCTGCTTCCCGGGCTCATCTGGCTGGCCGTCAGGATGTTACCGGCCGAGGTTCTCGCCGATTGCCGCGAGCAGGCGGATATCTGGATAGCGACGAAGGGGGTGAGTCCGCGCAGCCGGGCCGGTGCGGCCCTCGTCGTCGTGCTCTGGATAGGCGCCGGCGCCGCCCTCTGGATCTGGCTCGTTCAGCCGCGGCTGTAATGAGGCCAAAAAAATGCCGGAGCAAGCCCGGCATTTTTGATAAGAGGTGATGAGCGCGCAGGGCGTCAGGCGATCAGGCGCTGAAGAACCCCTTGAGCTTGTCGGCCCAGCCTTCTTCCGTCGGCGAATGTTTGGCGCCGCCTTTTTTCAGCGACTCATCCAGCTCCTTGAGCAGCTTGCGCTGGTGCTCGGTGAGCTTGACCGGTGTTTCCACCGTGATGTGGCAATACAGATCGCCCGGGTAGCTCGAACGCACACCCTTGATGCCCTTGCCGCGCAGCCTGAACTGCTTGGAGGCCTGGGTGCCTTCGGGGATGTCGATCGCGGCCTTGCCGGCGAGTGTCGGCACTTCAATCTCGCCGCCCAGTGCCGCGGTGGTGAAGCTGATGGGCACCGCGCAATGCAGGTCGTCGCCGTCGCGCTCGAAGATGTCGTGCTTCTTCAGGCGGATCTCGATGTACAGGTCACCGGGTGGGCCGCCGTTGGTGCCCGGCTCGCCGTTGCCGGTCGAGCGGATGCGCATGCCGTCGTCGATGCCCGCGGGGATTTTGACTTCCAGCGTCTTGTTGTTCTTGGTCTTGCCCACGCCGTGGCAGGTGATGCACGGCTCGGGAATCAGCTTGCCCGTGCCTTTGCACTGCGGGCAGGTTTGCTGCACGCTGAAGAAACCCTGGCGCATCTGCACCACGCCGTGGCCGTGGCAGGTGGTGCAGGTCACCACCTTGGTGCCGGGCTTGGCGCCGCTGCCGTGGCAGGTGTTGCAGTCGTCCCAGCTAGGGATGCGGATTTGCGCTTCCTTGCCGTTGGCGGCTTCTTCTAGCGTGATTTCCATGGCGTAGCTCAGGTCGCCGCCGCGGTACACCTGCCGGCCGCCGCCGCGCTGCGCACCGCCGCGCTGGCCGCCGAACACGTCGCCGAAGATGTCGCCGAAGGCTTCGGCAAAACCGCCAAAGCCTTCTGCGCCCGGGCCGCCGCGCATGTTCGGGTCAACACCCGCGTGGCCGTACTGGTCGTAGGCCGCGCGTTTGTCGCTGTCAGAAAGCATCTCGTAGGCCTCTTTGGCCTCCTTGAATTTTTCTTCGGCAACCTTGGACGCATCCCCCTGGTTGCGGTCGGGGTGGTGCTTCATCGCGAGTTTGCGATACGCCTTTTTGATGTCTTCATCACTGGCGTTTTTGGGAACGCCCAGTGTGTCGTAGTAGTCTTTTTTGGTGGCCATGGCGGTCAGTCAGGTCAGTCAGAAATCGTTGTTGTGAAGGGCACACGGGTGGCAAACGCAAAAGCGGAAAGCCGGAATTGCTCCCGGTTTCCGCCTTTGCCTTCTGCCTGTGCCGTCTGCTTTTGCATGCAGTTATCGCGCCAATGCAGGGGTGCTTTGTGAAAAGCGCTTAGCCCTTTTTGACTTCCTTGACTTCGGCGTCCACGACATTGTCGTCGGCGGCCGGCTTGGCTTCAGCCTGTGCGGCGCCCGCTGCACCTGCATCACCGGCTGCTGCCTGCGATGCCTGCATGTCGGCGTACATTTTTTCGCCCAGCTTCTGGCTGGCTTCCATCAGGGCCGTGTTCTTGGCGTCGATGGCGGCCTTGTCGTCACCGGTGAGGGCTTCTTCCATGTCCTTGATGGCGGCTTCGATCTTTTCCTTCTCGCCGGCTTCGAGCTTGTCGCCGTATTCGCCCAGCGATTTCTTCACGCTGTGCACCATGGCTTCAGCGTTGTTCTTGGCGGTGACGAACTCGACCTTCTTCTTGTCTTCTTCGGCGTTCAGCTCGGCGTCTTTCACCATCTGCTGGATTTCAGCTTCGGACAAACCGGAGTTGGCCTTGATGGTGATCTTGTTTTCCTTGCCGGTGCCCTTGTCTTTGGCGCCGACGTGCAGGATGCCGTTGGCGTCGATGTCGAAGGAGACTTCAATTTGCGGCGTCCCGCGTGCTGCAGGCGGAATGCCTTCGAGGTTGAACTCGCCCAGCGCCTTGTTGCCCGAGGCGATTTCGCGCTCGCCCTGGAACACCTTGATCGTCACGGCCGGCTGGTTGTCTTCAGCGGTGGAGAAGGTCTGTGCGAACTTGGTCGGGATGGTCGTGTTCTTCTTGATCATCTTGGTCATCACGCCGCCCATGGTTTCGATACCGAGGGACAGCGGGGTGACGTCGAGCAGCAGCACGTCGGTGCGGTCGCCGGAGAGCACCTGGCCTTGAATCGCGGCGCCGACGGCCACGGCTTCATCGGGGTTCACGTCCTTGCGGGGTTCCTTGCCGAAGAGCTCCTTGACCTTCTCTTGCACCTTGGGCATGCGGGTCTGGCCGCCGACCAGGATCACGTCATGGATGTCGGCGGCGGTGACGCCGGCGTCTTTCATGGCGATGCGGCAAGGCGCAATCGTGCGCTCGATCAGTTCGTCGACCAGGCTTTCGAGCTTGGCGCGGGTCAGCTTGACCAGCAAGTGCTTGGGGCCGGTGGCCGGGTCGTGTGCGATGTAGGGAATGTTGACTTCGGTGGCCGGGCTGTTGGACAGCTCGATCTTGGCCTTTTCAGCCGAGTCTTTCAGGCGCTGCAGGGCCACCACGTCTTTGGACAGGTCGATGCCGCTGTCCTTCTTGAACTCGGCCACGATGTAGTCGATGACGCGCTGGTCGAAGTCTTCGCCGCCCAGGAAGGTGTCGCCGTTGGTGGAGAGCACTTCGAACTGCTTTTCGCCGTCGACATCGGCGATCTCGATGATGGAGATGTCGAAGGTGCCGCCGCCCAGGTCATACACGGCGATCTTGCGGTCGCCCTTTTCCTGCTTGTCCAGGCCGAAGGCGAGAGCCGCTGCGGTGGGTTCGTTGATGATGCGCTTGACTTCAAGGCCGGCGATGCGGCCGGCGTCTTTGGTCGCCTGACGCTGTGCGTCATTGAAGTACGCAGGCACGGTGATCACGGCTTCGGTGACCGGCTCGCCGAGGTAGTCTTCGGCGGTTTTTTTCATCTTGCGCAGGATGTCCGCGCTGACTTGCTGGGCCGACAGCTTCTTGCCGCGCACTTCCACCCAGGCGTCGCCGTTGTCGGCGGCCACGATGGCGTAGGGCATCAGCGCGATGTCCTTCTGGACTTCTTTTTCAGTGAACTTGCGGCCGATCAAACGCTTGACGGCGTACAGGGTGTTCTTGGGGTTGGTCACGGCCTGGCGCTTGGCCGATGCACCGACCAGCACTTCGCCGTCTTCCTGGTAGGCGACGATGGAAGGGGTGGTGCGCACGCCTTCCGAGTTCTCGATCACGCGGGGCGTGTTGCCCTCCATGACGGACACGCAGCTGTTGGTGGTGCCCAGGTCAATGCCGATGATTCTTCCCATGATGATTTACTCCTGCTTTTTTGATTCGTTAAAGATTGAAAGTGGGGTGGCCGGGCGTTTGAAGGCCGCTGGCCGCTGTGGATTAACTATGTTGATAACTTGTGGGTAAGTCCTGCGGCTTCAAGGGCCTCAACAAAGGTTTTTTGTGGTTTTTACTTGGGGGCGGCCACCGTGACCAGGGCGGGGCGCAGCACGCGCTCGGCAATCAGGTAGCCTTTTTGCAGCACGTTGACCACGGTGTTGGCTTCCTGCTCGGCGGGCACCATACTGATGGCCTGGTGCTGGGTAGGGTCGAACCTGGTGCCGGGAGCCGGGTCGATGGCGACCACCTTGTTGCGTTCGAGCGCGCTTTTGAGCTGCTTGAGCGTGGCTTCGGCGCCTTCGCGGATCTGCTCGGGCGTGACGTCCTTGATCGCCAGGCCGGCTTCCAGGCTGTCTGCCACAGGCAGCAGGCTTTCGGCAAAGCTTTCCAGGGCGTACTTGCGGGCCTTGGCGACTTCTTCGTCCGCGCGGCGGCGGGCGTTTTCGGTCTCTGCCTTGGCGCGCAGGTAGCTGTCGGCCAGCTCGGTGTTTTTGGCCTGCAGCGTGGCGACCTCGGCCTGCGCGACGGTCAGCGCGTCAAACTCATTGGCCGCCTGCGCCGCTTCGAGTTCTTCCGGGCTGGGCTCACCGCTAAGTGGTTGATTTTGTTCGGGTTGTGTATTGTCAGACATGGCTCGGAGACAGAGTTGAAGAGGTTGAAGCTGGTAATGGACCCAGCTTGGGGTGGCAAAGCCCTTTTCAAGACAAGGGCTTCAATTTTGGTTACGGGGTGACGAAATAGTGGCTGCGGTGCTGGCATCGGCAGCCGGAAGGGCTCATGAATCGCGGGTGGCCCAATCTTCGGCCCACTGGTGCAGCGGCTTGAGCTTGTGCAGCAAGCCGCTTCCGGTGGGTGTCAGGACATAACCGCCGTCCCCCAGCTCGACCAGTCGGGATTCGCGCAGCTCCTTGAGCCGGTCGTTCATGACCGAAGGCGACATGTTTCCGGCGCTTGCCCCAAGTTGCCGGAAATTTTGCGCCTGCCCGTCACGCAACTCCCACAGCAGCCGCAGTGTGCCGCGCCGACCCAGCAGGTCCAGCAGCGCCATCACCGGCCGGCCTGTGGCTGAGCCACGAACCGGTTTGCCGGGAAGGGGAAGCGTTGAAGTCATCCCCGGGATTGTAGGGGCTGGGGCTGTCGTGTTTGCGACGGTTGCTACGGAATGCGTAGCGATATAGTGGCTTGTCGCTACGAAATCCGTAGCGACGGGGCTTGTTTCCCCGTTCCAGATTCAACAGGACGCTTTCATGACAAACGCCAATACCTATATAGATAGCCATGCCGGCCCCCGCATTGCGCCGCTGCGGCCGCCCTACACCCCTGAGCAGGACGCGCTGCTCAAAAAGATCACGCCGCCTGCCGCGCCCGAGGTGCTGGCGCTGTTCCGGGTGCTGGCCGTCAACCCGAAGCTGCTTGAACGCATGCCGGGCTGGGGCGGCTATTTGCTCGGCTCAGCGGCCAGCCTGCCGCTGCGCGACCGCGAGGTGGTCATCAACCGCGTGTGCGCACGTTGCGGCGCTGAATATGAATGGGGCGTGCATGTGGCCGCGTTCGGCCAGGCGGCCGGGTTCACCGATGCCGACAACGCCGCGATCGCCGATCCCCTGTCAGGCGGCCAGGGCCTGGCCCATCGTGACGGCCTGTTACTGCGCCTGGCCGATGAGCTGCACGACAGCAGCACCGTCAGCGATGCGCTGTGGCAGGAGCTCGCCGCGGTGTGGACGGAGCCGCAACTGATCGAGCTCCTGATGCTGGCCGGCTGGTACCACGCGATCAGCTATGTGTGCAATGCGGCCAGGGTTCCGCTGGAGCGCTGGGCTGCGCGCTGGCCGCAGGCGGGAAATCGGTCTGCTATCTAATTGATAGCGTATAGCCTAGACAGCGTATGGGCTGGAGGCCGAAAAGGCTTGAATTTCTGCGGTTCAGGCCGAGGCCAGTTTTTGCATGCGCGTCATCAGTTCACGCTTGTTGTCGCGGCTGCGGTGGGCGTGCTCACGCATCAGCGCCTCGGCGCGAGCGCCTTCGCCTGCCGCCAGCGCGGCCAGCACGTCTTCGTGGTCACTTTGTGCGCGCTGGATGAAGCTGAACTCCAGCAGCGGCAGCGTTCCGTTGAGGCTTAAGGCGCCTGCGCCGGCCATCGGTGTTTTGCTCACATGCGCCAAGGCCGAGACGAGCGTGCTGTTGCCCGCGGCCTGCACCAGCGCGGCGTGAAAGCGCGCGTTCATGGGCACCCAGCGCGCTGCGTCGATCACATGGCCCGAGGCCTGGGCTTTTTCCAGCAGCAGGCGGCCTTCGTCAATGCAGGCCTGCAGCTCGGCCTGGGTTTCGGGGCTGATGCCGCGCTCGGCGGCCTGCCGCGCCGCCATGCCCTCCAGCACCCCGCGCACGTCGACCGCATTGGTGATCTCGTCGACGCTGAACTGCCGCACCCGAAAGCCGCGCGTCGGCAGCCGTTCCAGCAGGCCTTCTTTTTCCAGCTCACCCAGTGCGATGCGGATGGGCGTGCGCGACACCGCCAGTTGGGCGGAAAGTTCGAGCTCCACCATGCGCTCGCCGGGCGCGACCTGGCCGCTCAGGATTCTTCGCCGCAACTCCTGCGTGGTGTAGTCGATCTGGGAGGACATGGGGGAGGGGTTTTAATAGAGCTCGAAGCAAACAGCTTGAATTATTGCATGCAATATATGGCAATATCAGGGTTTACAAGGTAATTGTGCGGGCGATTGCGCGCAATAATGTAAGATGACTAAGCATTTAGCCGGCGGCGTATCGGCGAAATGCGCCAGGCTTGAACCCCTTTTCACAGGATCCCACAGGATTTCACAGGAGACACGATGACTTCGCCCCGTTCCCATTCCCGGCGCCTGCTGGCCGGCACCGCCGCCCTGGCGCTCATGACGCTGCTGGCCCCCGCCGCCCAGGCCCAGGCCCCTGCGGCCTATCCCAACAAACCGGTCAAGCTGATTGTTCCGTTTCCGGCCGGCGGTGGCGGCGACACCCTGGCGCGGCTGGTCATGCTGCGCGCGGCCAAAGAACTGGGCCAGCCCATCGTGGTGGAAAACCTGGGCGGCGCCGGCGGAAATGTGGGCAGCGCCGCCGCCGCCAAGGCGCCAGCCGACGGCTACACCTTGCTCTACGGCACCAACGGCACACACGCCATCAACCATGCGATCTATAAATCACCCGGCTTCAGCGTGCGTGACTTCGAGCCGGTGACCCAGCTCACACGCATCGCGGCCATGGTGGTGGTGCGGCCCACGCTGCCGGTTAATTCCATGGCTGAACTGACCAGGCTGCTCAAAGCCAGCCCGGGCAAGTACACCTTCGGCTCCGCCGGCAACGGCACCACCTCGCACCTGGCCGGCGAGATCTACAAGTCGCGCGCCGGCCTGGCGGTGGTGCACATTCCCTACCGCGGCGGCGCCCAGGCCATGACCGACCTGATGGGCGGGCAGGTCGACATGATGATTGAAGTGATGCCGAACGCCGCACCCCAGGCCAAAAGCGGCCGTGTCAAACCGCTGGCGGTGACGACGGCCACGCGCGTGGCGGGCTGGCCCGATGTACCGACGATTGCGGAGTCGGGCTTGCCCGGTTTTGATGTGAGCGCGTGGGACGCGATTTTTGTCCCCGCCGGAACGCCGCGCCCCATCGTCAACCGCTTGAACGAGGCGATCCACAAAGCCCTGGCTGACCCCGAGCTGCGCGCGCAACTGCAATCACGCGGCGCTGAAGTGGCGCCCGGCACGCCTGAAGAGCTGGCCAAACATATCGCCAGCAACATGACGCTGTGGGGCGATGCGGTGAAGCGTTCGGGCGCCGCAGTCGACTGACGCGGCCATCCATCACGGCCAACAATCATGGCCAACAAACGGCCAATAAACGGCCAACAAAAAAGCGACCCTGGCGGTCGCTTTTTTTATGACGCCGATGAAACCGGCGAAAGGAAAATTTTACTTTTTCTTGGTCTGGCTCACAGCCCACTTGCCGGCAAATGCCTGCAGGTCGTTCAGGCGCTTGAGCAGGTCGCCGCCCAGCGTGGTGACGGTGTAGCCCTCGGTGCCGTGGGCCACCAGGCCGGCTGCGCGCAATTCCTTGATGCGGGTATTGAGGGTGTTGGGAGTGATGCTGCCGATGCTGTCTTGCAGGAGGCGGAACGTCTGGGGGTGGCCGTCTTTCAAGGCCCACAGCACGCGAAGGGCGTAGCGTGCTTCCAGCAGTTCAAGCAATTGGCCTACTGCTGCATTTTCTTTGGCGCTCATCAGGTTATCTCCTCGGTCACAGTTTGGTCACAGGTGGTTGTTAAGCAAAAAGCTTCTATCAGCTTCATCCAAATATAACGCAAATTCCTGGGTGCTACGAGTTTTGTAGCTAGCAACCCACGCTGGATGTGGTCCAGGGCCTACTAGTGCCTGCCAGCCTTGGAAAACCCTGATGCGGCCAGCTCGTGTGCGTGCACCAAAACCGCGCCGGCTACATCACTGGAATCACCGCAGCCGGATGCAGCGGCACCGCGCTGCCTGCTTTGGACGATGCCATGATGGCCTCAATCACCTGCTGCACCCCGAGTGCGGAGCGGCCGGTCACGGCCGGAGCCGCGCCATTTTGCACCGCACGGATGAAGTCTTCCAGCACGGCCCGATGGGCGGCATGATCAAACGCCATCGGGTCCGCGCCGCCGCCCGAGGCTTGGGCCGCGCCGGCCGTAGCCGTCTTGCCGTTGTGAAACGCGGCCCGCATTTCGCCGCCTTCCAGTGTTGCCGTTCCCTGGGTGAAATTCAGTTCGATGCGCTCCGGAAATCCGGGGTAGGCCGCCGTGGTGGCCTGCACCACGGCCACCGCGCCGTTGCTGTAGTGCAGCAATGCCGCAGCGGTGTCTTCGCCTTCCATGCGGTGCACGGGGCTGGTGCCGGCAATGCCCGTCACACGCTGCGGCATGCCGATCAGGCTGAGCAGCAAGTCCAGTGTGTGGATGGCTTGCGTGATCAACACGCCGCCGCCGTCGCGGGCCAGTGTGCCGCGGCCCGGCTCGTCGTAATAACTTTGCGGCCGCCACCAGCGCACGAAAGCAGCGGCGCCGACCAGCTGCCCAAGTTCGCCCGAGGCGATCAGCGCGCGCAGGCCCAGCGCGGCTTCGCGCAGCCGGTGCTGCAGCATCACGGCCAGCGTCACGCCTGCGGTCTCGCACGCCTCCACCAGCGCGTTGGCGCGGTTCAGGTCGATCTCCAGCGGTTTTTCAACCAGCACGTGTTTGCCTGCGCGGGCTGCGCGCTGCACCATGTCCAGGTGCGCGTTGGGCGGCGTCAGCACCAGCACGGCCTTGATGCTGTCGTCCTCGAGGATGTCTTCCAGGCGCGTGGTTTTGCGCGCACCATCCGGCACTTGCACCGCCGCCAGCCGGCCGGCATCCCGCCCATAGACATAGACAAGCTCGGAGATGCCCGCAAGGTCTTGCAGGCTGCGGAAATGCGGCGCCGAGCCCAGCCCGGCGCCTATGACGGCCAGGCGCAGCCGTTCGGGGGAAATACGCGTCATCTTGGGTTCTGTATCTTTCAATCGATTTTGACGTTCAATCGGCGGTGATGCGGCGTGTCTCTATCAAGGTCTTCCAGCGCTCCCACTCGCGCAGCTGGAAGGCGGTGAACTCTTCCGGCGTGCTGGCAACGATCTCCAGCCCCTGGTCAAGCATGCGCTTTTTCGTCTCTGCATCCTGCATGGCGGCGATCACCGCGTCGCTCAAAATCTTCTTCGTGGCGGCCGGCAAGCCTTTGGGGGCGGCCATGCCCTGCCATGAATAAACCTCGGCGCCTTTCACACCGGCTTCGGCCAGCGTGGGCACATCGGGCAGCACGGGCGAGCGCTTGTCGCCGGTGACGGCGATCGCGCGCAGCTTGCCCGCACGGATGTGCGGCAGAACGGCATTCACGTTCTGGAAAGAAAAGTCGACCTGGTTGCCCAGCAGGTCGTTGACCGCGGGCGCTCCGCCCTTGTAGGGCACGTGCACGCCTTCGGTTTTGGACTGCTGCCAGAACAGCTCGGCCGAAAGATGGTCGGACGAACCGTTGCCCGAGCTTGCAAACGAGACCTTGCCCGGCGTCTTGCGCAGCAGCGCGAGCACATCGGCCACCGTGCGTTCGGGCCGCGCCACATTGGCGACCAGCACATTCGGCGCCTGCACCGGCACGCTGATGTAGTCGAAGTCTTTGGTGGCGTCGTAAGGCACGCTTTTGAGCAGGTGCGGTGTGACGACGAACGCACCCAGCGAAGACACCAGCAGCGTGTAGCCGTCAGGCGCCGCGCGCTTGACCTGGCCGGTGCCTATGGTGCCGGTGGCGCCGGGCCGGTTATCGACAACAAAGGTGCCGCCCAGCCGCGTCTGCAATTGCAGCGCCAGCGCGCGCGCCACCATGTCGGTGGAGCCGCCGGCCGGGAAGGGCACAACGATGGTCACGGTCTTGCCTGCGGGCCACGCGCCTTGGGCCGCTGCGGAAAACGGCAGCGCCGCAAGCGCGGCGCCGGCCAGTGCGAAGTGTATGAGGGAGCGGCGTTTCATGGTGTCTCCTGTGCGTGGTGCCGGAATGACGGCAAGGCATGCAGCGGCCCGCGCCGCTCCATGCCTGCCCGGTTCACTGGTTAACTTGTTTACTTGATGGCCTGGATGCGCTCGTACAGGCTCTTGGGCCACGGTGCATCGGCGGCGGTCAGCGACGGCAACACGGCTGCGGCAAAAGGTGTGCGGTCTACCTTGTTGACGGTTTTGCCCTTTTTCTCGAACTCGGCGACCAGGCGGTTTTCGGCGTCGACGATGTCCTGGCTCGCACGGCTGGAAGCCTCCCACAGAACCTGGTCGAACACCTTTTTGTCGGCGTCGCTCAGCTTGGACCACACCGAGCTGGAGACCGCGGTGATCAGCGATTCGGTGATGTGGCCCGTCAGCGTGATGTACTTCTGCACTTCATAGAACTTCTTGGCCTCAATCGTCGGCAGTGGGTTTTCCTGTGCATCGACCGTGCCGTTTTGCAGCGCCAGGTAGACCTCGGCAAATGCGATGGGCGTGGGGTTGGCGCCGACGGCCTTGGGGAACATGGTGAAGAGCGGCGCATCGGGCACGCGCAGTTTCAGGCCCTTCATGTCCTCGGGTTTGGCGATGACCTTGTTCGAAGTCATGTGGCGCAGGCCGTAGTAGGTGTAGCCCGCAATGTGCTGGCCGCCGGTTTTGCCGGCATAGCCCTGCGCCAGCTCCTGGAAGACCGGGCCGTTGCGGAAAGCCTGGAAGTGGTTGTAATCGCGGAACACGAAAGGCGCGGCGGCAATCGACAGCGGCGGGAAAGCGCGCCCGGCAAACGCGGCGCCGGTGTAAATGATGTCAACGGTGCCCAGCGTCAGGCCCTGGTTGATTTCGGTTTCCTTGCCCAGCGATGAAGCCGGGAAGACTTCCACCACATAGCGGCCATTGGTCTTTTTCTTGATCTCGTCAGCGGCCCACACAGCCTGCTTGTGAAAGGTTTCCGACGTCTCGTAGACGTGGGCCCACTTCAATTTGGTCTGGGCCATCGCGCTGCCTGCGCCCATCGCGCCGGCCAGTGCCAGCAATGTTGCGACGGCAAGGCTGCCAAGGGTTCTGCGTTTCATGATGTTTTGTCTCCTGGTGTTTGTAATAGGAATAGCAGAGTGGGTATCGCTGGTGGAAAAAGGGCGCCGGGGTATACCGCCCCCGGTGCGCCTGATGGGGCAAAAAAGCCCATCGCAAAGGACTTCCGGGAGCCTCTAACTTCCCAAAAGCCCTTCTTGAACTTATCGAACCATGCAGGGCATCTTGTTGTTGAACTTCCAGCCGGGGATCAGGTACTGCATGGCGATCGCGTCGTCGCGCGCGCCCAGGCCGTGCTTGAGGTAGAGCTGGTGGGCCTTTTCAACCTCGGCCATGTCCAGCTCCACGCCCAGGCCGGGCTGCTTGGGCACGGCGACTTCGCCGCCCACGATTTGCAGCGGCGCTTTCGTCAGGCGCTGGCCGTCCTGCCAGATCCAGTGGGTGTCGATGGCCGTGACCTTGCCCGGCGCGGCAGCGGCCACGTGCGTGAACATGGCCAGCGAGATGTCGAAGTGGTTGTTGGAGTGCGAGCCCCAGGTCAGGCCCCAGGTCTGGCAGATCTGCGCTACGCGAACGGACCCCTGCATGGTCCAGAAGTGCGGGTCGGCCAGCGGGATGTCGACCGACTGCAGGTGGATGGTGTGCGAGAGTTCGCGCCAGTCGGTGGCGATCATGTTGGTGGCGGTGGGCAGGCCGGTGGCGCGGCGGAATTCCGCCATCACCTCGCGGCCCGAGAACACACCTTCGGCGCCGCACGGGTCTTCGGCGTAGGCCAATACATCGCCGCGCCCCTGGCAGATGCGGATCGCGTCCTTGAGCAGCCAGCCGCCGTTCGGGTCCAGCGTGATGCGCGCCTCGGGAAAGCGCTCGGCCAGCGCGGTGATGGCTTCCATTTCCTCTTCGCCGCGCAGCACGCCGCCCTTGAGCTTGAAGTCCTTGAAGCCGTAGCGCTTGTAGGCCGCTTCGGCCAGTGCCACGATGCCGTCGGCGTCCATGGCCGCCTCGTGGCGCAGGCGGAACCAGTCGTCTTCGGCGTCGGGCGCCGAAGCGTAGGGCAGACCGGTCTGCTTGCGGTCGGCAATATAAAAGAGGTAGCCCAGCATGGCCACCGAGTCGCGCTGCTGGCCGTCGCCCAGCAGGGCCGCCACGGGCACGCCCAGGAACTGGCCGAGCAGGTCGAGCAGGGCGCTTTCCACCGCGGTGACGGCATGGATCGCCACGCGCAGGTCAAAGGTCTGGTTGCCGCGGCCGCCGCTGTCGCGGTCGGCAAAGCGCGTGCGCAGGGTGTTCAGGATGTGGTTCCAGGCGCCGATCGACTGGCCTTCGATCAGCTCACGCGCATCTTCCAGCGTGTTGCGGATCTTCTCGCCGCCGGGGACTTCGCCCACGCCGGTGCGGCCGGAGCTGTCGGTCAGGATGACCAGGTTGCGGGTGAAGAAAGGTGCGTGGGCGCCGCTCAGGTTCAGCAGCATGCTGTCCTGCCCGGCCACCGGAATCACCTGCACGCGGGTGATGCGCGGGGTTTGTGAGGATGCGGAAGCGGAAACGTTGGACGCAGGAGTGGCTTTGGAAGCGGGCATACCGGGCTTGTGTGTAGGATGGTTGATAAGGAATTTATCAGTTATCGTACAACTCACCGATTTTTTATGCAACCAGATTTGTCCCTAGCGGCTGGGCTGCCTGAAGGTCTGCGGCGTTCCCCGGCGGCTGCATGGTGTGGGCATTGTTGCCCCGGCGCAGGCGCTCACGGCTGTTGGAAAGATGGGTGCGCATGGCGGCACGGGCGGCTTCGGCGTCCTGGTTGCGGATGGCGTTGTAAATGCTTTCGTGCTCGCTGTTGACCCGCTGCAGGTAGTTGAAGCGGCCCTCGGGCGCGCTGTGCGCCGTGTTCACCCGGGTGCGCGGGATGATCATGGTGCCCAGGTAGGTCATCAGGTCGGCAAAGTGGCGGTTGCCGGTGGAGCGGGCCACTTCCATATGGAACTGGAAGTCCGGCGGCACCGCGTCGGAGTCCAGGCTGATGGAGTCGTGGAAGGCGCGCAGGGCAGTTTCCAGGGCCTTGAGGTTTTCGGGGGTCCGCCGCTGGGCAGCCAGGCCGGCGGCCTCGGTTTCCAGGCTGATGCGCAGCTCCAGCACCGAGATCACGTCGGCCACGGTGGCGAAGTCCTCGGCCGTGATCCGGAAGTTGCCGGACTCCTGCGGCTGCAGGACAAACGTGCCGATGCCGTGCCGGGTTTCGACCAGGCCCGAAGCCTGCAGCTTGGACAGGGACTCCCGCACGACCGTGCGGCTGACGTCGAAACGAGCCATGATTTCAGCTTCGGTCGGCAGCTTTTCACCGGGTTGCAGGCGGCCCTCGCGGATGCTGGTGGCCAGGCTTTCGACGATCTCGCCGACCAGCCCGCGCGGGCGCCGCACGCGCACCGGCTCCTCGTGAAAGGCAAGCGTCAGGCCTGTTTCAGGGCGACTAGGGGTTTTCCTTGAGTCCATTAAAAAACCATTGACAAGCTAGGGGGCGAATTGGAGAATTCCGAGTCATCAGACAACCTATGACTGATGCGTTTCTAGGTTGACTTTAACAAACTCCAAAAAAAAGTCCAGTGTTTGCGACCACACCGGGCCTCCCTCCAAAAAATGACGATCAAAGTTCATGAAAAACTGCTGCTGACCGGCGCCGCCGGCGGTTTGGGCAAGGCCTTGCGCGAACGGCTGAAGGCCAATTGCTCGGTGCTGCGCCTTTCCGATGTGCAGGCCTTCGGCGCTGCCGCCGCCAATGAAGAAGTGGTGCTGGCCGACCTGGCGGACTCCGCCGCCGTCCACAAGATGGTCGAGGGCGTGGACGCGATTGTTCACCTGGGCGGCGTCTCGGTGGAAGGGCCTTTCGGGCCCATCCTGCAGGCCAACATCCTGGGCGCCTATAACTTGTATGAGGCCGCCCGCAAACACGGCGTCAAGCGTATCGTCTTCGCCAGCTCCAACCACGTCACCGGTTTTTACCGCCAGGACGAGACCATCACCGCCGACCACCCGCCGCGCCCCGACGGCCTGTACGGCTTGAGCAAAGCCTTCGGTGAAGATCTTTCGCGCCTGTATTTCGACCGCTACGGCATTGAAACCGCCTGCGTGCGCATCGGCTCCTCGTTCCCCGAGCCCAAAGACCGCCGCATGCTCGCGACCTGGCTGAGTTTTGACGACCTGCACCGCCTGATCACCGCCTGCCTGACGACGCCGGTGCTGGGCCACAGCATCGTGTTCGGCATGTCCGACAACGCCGTCACCTGGTGGGACAACAGCCGCGCACGCCACATCGGCTATGTACCCAAGGACAGCTCCGACATCTTCCGCGAGGCCGTTTACGCCCGCACCCCCGCGCCCGACCTGAAGGACCCGGTCGCCCAGTACCAGGGTGGCGGTTTTGTCGTCGCTGGCCCTTTCGGCGATTGAGCAGGCGACAACCAGCATGAGCCAATCCCAAGCCGAACTGGTCCTGGACGCGCGCAACGGCACGGGGGAGAGCCCTGTCTGGAGCGCCGCGGAACAGGCGCTTTACTGGGTCGACATCCCGGCGAAGAGGCTGTGCCGCTGGAGCGTGGCAGACGCCGCGCTGACTGAATGGTCCGCTCCCGAAATGCTGGCCTGTGTCGCATCCATCGGGACAACGCAGGATTGGATCGCCGGCACTGAAAGCGGCATCTTCCGCCTGAGCCCGCAAGCCGATGGCCAGCTTGGTTTCAAACAACTTGCCGCCGTCAGCCATGCCATGCCCGGCATGCGCTTTAACGACGGCCGCTGCGACCGCCAGGGCCGCTTCCTGGCCGGCACAATGTTGATGAATATGGCCGCTGGCGCACGTGCAGGCTGCATCTATAGCTATCAAAAAGATAGCAATGGCATTGCGCAGCTGAAAATGCTGCTGGACGGCTTCATCACGCCCAACGGCATGGCTTTCAGCCCCGACGGCCGCACGATGTATTTGTCGGACTCCCATCCCTCGGTGCAGACCATCTGGGCTTTTGATTACGACACCGACACCGGCACGCCCTCCAACCGCCGTGTCTTCGTCGACATGAACCCGCTGCCCGGCCGTCCGGATGGCGCGGCCGTGGACGCCGACGGCTGCTACTGGATCTGCGGCAACGACGCCGGCCTGATTCACCGCTTCACGCCTTCCGGCAAGCTGGACCGTTCGCTTGCCGTGCCCGTGAAGAAGCCCGCGATGTGCGCCTTCGGCGGCGCCGGGCTTGACACCCTGTTCGTGACATCGATACGCCCCGAAGGCATCGACCTGTCTGATCAGCCGCTGGCCGGCGGTGTGTTCGCGCTGCACCCCGGCGTGCGCGGGCTGCCCGAACCTGCGTGCGCGCTTTAAAAAGACCAAGAGTCAGTAACGAGTTTTCAACCACCAACCTAGAGGAAGAGACAATGAAAGCAACCCTGAAACTCACCGCCCTGGCCGCCGGCCTGCTGGCTTTTTCCGCGCAAGCCGTCGAGCTGCGCTCCGCCGATGTGCACAACAGCGACGACTACCCCACGGTAGCCGCCGTGCGCCACATGAGCGAGACGCTGGCCAAGCAAAGCGGCGGCAAGTACACGATCAAGGTCTTCAACAAGAGCGCCCTGGGTTCCGAAAAGGAAACCCTGGACCAGGTGAAGATCGGCGCGCTGGAAATGAACCGCGTCAACATCAGCTCGCTGAACTCGATCTGCCCGAAGAGCCTGGTGCCCACCATGCCCTTCCTGTTCGACTCGATCGCCCACATGCGCAAGTCGCTGGATGGCCCGATCGGCGAAGAAATCCTGAAGGGCTGTGAGAGCCAGGGCCTGGTCGGCCTGGCGTTCTACGACAGCGGCGCCCGCTCCATCTACGCCAAGAAGCCGGTGCGCAACATTGCCGACGCCAAGGGCCTGAAGATCCGTGTGCAGCAGTCCGACCTGTGGGTCGCGCTGGTGCAGGCCATGGGCGCCAACGCCACGCCAATGCCCACCGGCGAGGTCTACACCGCGCTGAAGGTCGGCACGATCGACGCCGCCGAGAACAACATTCCCTCGTACGAAGGCTTCAAGCACTATGAGGCTGTGAAGGTCTACTCGCATACCGAGCACTCGATGGCGCCGGAAATGCTGGTGATCTCCAAGGTGATCTTCGACAAGATGTCGCCTGCCGACCAGGCCATGTTCCGCGCTGCCGCCAAAGAATCGGTGACGTTCCAGCGCCAGAAGTGGGACGAGCAGGAAGCCAAGGCCCTGGACATCGTCGTCAAGGCGGGTTCTACCATCGTCAAGGACGTGGACAAGGCATCGTTCAAGGCAGCGATGGCCCCGGTGTACGCCAAGTTCATCACCACGCCTGACCTGCAGCGCCTGGTGAAAGCTGTTCAGGACAACAAGTAAATCCGGACCTTTCGAAGCCCGGCCGAGCGTTCGGCCGGGCTTCGCGTTTGCTTTCTAGGACCTTTATGACAACCCCCCAAATGTCGGTTTCGGCCGCAGCCACTACAGCGGCCGTCAGTTCTGTTGCCCTGGGCGTGGACCCGGAGCACGAGCGGCCACCCGCGCGTCACTGGTATTCACGCCTGTGCGGCTGGTTGAGCAAGATCAGCCTGATTCTCGCGATCTTCGGCCTGGCCGGCATCATCGTGTCGGTGCAGGTCCAGGTGTTCGGCCGCTATGTCCTCAACGACACGCCGACCTGGGCTGAAGCGCTGGCACTGCAGCTGGTGCTGTATGTGACTGCGCTCGGCGTGGCAGTCGGCGTGCGGGACGCCGGCCACATTGGCCTGGAGTCGCTGGTCTCGCTGCTGCCCGAGTCGATGCGCCTGAAGCTGGAGATCCTGATCCATCTGTTTGTCGCGCTGTTCGGCGGAATCATGGTGCAAAGCGGCATGCTCTGGACCCGCATGAAATGGGACGAGCTGGATCCGATGCTGCAACTGCCCGTGGGTATCGACTACCTGTCGCTGGTGATCGCCGGCGTGCTGATCGTCATGTTCTCCTTCGAACACATCATTGCGTTGCTCAGGGACGAAGAAGTCGTTCCATCCTGGTACTGATTGAAAGAAAAATATGGAACTGACAGTTCTCTCATTGAGCTTTGCGCTGCTGCTGGTGCTGGGCGTGCCGGTGGCCTTCTCGATCGGGCTTGCCTCGGTGGCCACGGTGCTGTATTCGGGCATGCCGATCGCGATCGTCTTCCAGAAGATGGTCGGCGGCATGCAGGTGTTTTCGTTTCTGGCGATTCCCTTTTTCGTGTTTGCCGGTGAGCTGATGCTGTACGGCGGCATTGCCGACCGCATCGTGCGCTTTGCCAACAGCCTGATCGGCCATGTGCGCGGCGGCCTGGGCATGAGTAACGTGATCGGCTGCACCTTGTTCGGCGGTGTCGCCGGCTCGCCGCTGGCCGATGTGTCCGCGATGGGCTCGGTGATGATCCCGCTGATGAAGAAAGAAGGCTACGACGCAGACTACGCCGTTAACGTCACGACGCACGCGGCACTGGTCGGTGCATTGATGCCGACCTCGCACAACCTGATCATCTTCGCACTGGCGACCACCGGCATTGCCTCGGTCAGTGTGTTCAGCCTGATTCTGGCCGGCGTCATCCCTGCGATGCTGCTCACCCTGTGCAACCTGATTGCCGCGTACTATGTCGCCGTCAAGCGGGGCTATCCGGTCCGCGGCAAGTTCTCGGGCTGGAAGGAAGTGCTGATGGCCTTCCTGGGCTCCCTGCCTGGCCTGTTCATTGTGGTGATCATCCTGGCGGGCATCCTGTCCGGCGTTTTCACCGCGACCGAGTCGGCTGCCACGGCGGTGCTGTGGGCGCTGATCGTCACGGTGCTGGTGTATCGCTCGCTGTCGTGGCAAAACTTTTTGAAGGCCTGCGCGAAGGCCTGCAAAACCACCGGCGTGGTTCTGCTGCTGATCGGCATCTCGTCCGCCTTCGGATATTTCATGGCGCTTTATGAGGTACCGCAGAAAACCGGCGAGCTGATGACCTCCGTGTCCGCCACGCCGTGGGTGATCTTCCTGATGATCAACGTGCTGCTGTTCATCCTGGGCACCTTCCTCGACATGGCTGCCACCATCCTGATCTGCACGCCCATCTTTTTGCCGATCGCGGCACAGTTCGGCATGGATCCCGTGCAATTCGGCATCGTGATGCTGATCAACTGCGCGCTCGGCCTGAACACGCCACCAGTGGGGGTCACGCAATTCGTGGGGTGCGCCATCGGGGAGATATCGGTGGGGCAGGTCATGAAATCGATCCTGCCCTTTTATGGCGCACTGACGGCCTGCCTGATGCTGGTGACCTATGTGCCTGCATTCTCGCTGTGGCTGCCCGGTATGTTCGCGAAATGAACGGGCTTGTCTGACGTTCCCATCATGAGCACTTCGCACGCCATCCGGCACATCCGCATCACGCCCATTGCCTTCCGTGACCCACCGCTGTTGAACGCGGCCGGCATCCACGAGCCCTGGGCGCTGCGCTCGATCATCGAGCTGGAAACCGATTCGGGCCTCGTCGGCATCAACGAAAGTTACGGTGACTTGCCGATGCTTGAGGCGCTGGCCAAGGTCGCGCCCACGCTGGTCGGTCTCTCGCCCTGGTCGCTGACCGGGATGGAGGCGCGTGTCGCCGCGCAGGTCACGCCGCCGAAGCAGACCGCCTCGGAGTTTCTCGGCCAGCAGGTGTCCCTGGCGCCGGGAACCCATGTGTCCAAGACCGTGGCCAAGGTCATCAGCGCCTTTGAGGTCGCCATGCTGGACCTGCAGGGGCAATTGGCCGGCGCACCGGTGGTGGACCTGCTGGGCGGTGCGGCGCGCGACCGCGTGCCGTTTTCGGCCTACCTGTTCTACAAGTATGCAGAACACATCGACAAGCCTGCTGCTTCCGGTTATCCGGCCGACCCCTGGGGCGAGGCGCTCACACCGCCGCAACTGGTGGCCCAGGCGCGCCGGATGATTGCAGAGTACGGTTTCAAGAGCATCAAGCTCAAGGCCGGTGCGCTTGCGCCGGATGAGGAAGCTGCGGGCCTGCTGGCGCTGGCCGAGGCCTTCCCCGGCATGCCGCTGCGCATCGACCCCAATGCCAACTGGAGCGTGGCGACCAGCCTGAAGATCGTTGAAAAGCTGCGCGGCGTGCTCGAGTACTACGAAGACCCCGCGCCCGGCCTGGAAGGCATGGCCGCCGTGGCGCGCGAGTGCGAGGTGCCGCTGGCCACCAACATGGTGGTGACCGATTTCGCCGAGTTCCGCCGCAACGCCGAGATGGGCTGCCCGGTCAAGATCGTGCTGAGCGACCATCACTACTGGGGCGGCCTGCGCGCCACGCAGCAGCTGTCGCGGCTGTGCAGCACGTTTGGCCTGGGCCTGTCGATGCACAGCAACTCCCACCTCGGCATCAGCCTGATGGCCATGACCCACCTGTGCGCCAGCGTGCCGCTGCTGACGTACGCCTGCGACACCCACTACCCCTGGCAGGACGAGGAAGTGGTGGAGGGCGGCCGCCTGCGCTTTGAGGACGGCAGCCTGCGCGTGACGACCACCCCCGGCCTGGGCGTGACGCTGGACCGCACGGCATTGGCGCGCCTGCACGACAACTACCTCCATTGCGGCATCCGCAACCGCGACGACCTGGCGCAGATGCGTAAATACGACCCGGCGTTTACGGGCGCGCAACCCCGCTTTTGACCATGGCCGCGCCGCTCCACATCCGCATGCATGCCGCAGACAATGTGGCCATCGTCGCCAATGACGGCGGGTTGCCTGCGGGCACGGTGTTTGCTGACGGCCTGCGCCTCGTCGACAAGGTGCCGCAAGGCCACAAGGTGGCGCTGGTCGATTTGCCCAAGGGCGCGGCGGTGCTGCGCTACAACGTGCCCATCGGTTATGCGCTGAAAGACATTCCCGCCGGCAGCTGGGTGCACGAGCGCCTGCTCGCCATGCCCGATGCGCGCGGCCTCGACGGCCTGCCGATGGCCACCGTCAAGCCGCCGCCACAGGCCCCGCTGGAGGGCTATACCTTCGAGGGCTACCGCAATGCCGACGGCTCGGTCGGCACCCGCAACATCCTGGCCATCACCACCACGGTGCAGTGTGTGGCCGGCGTGGTCGACTTCGCGGTCAAGCGCATCAAGGCCGAGCTGCTGCCGAAGTTTCCCAACGTCGACGACGTGGTCGGCCTGGAACACACCTACGGCTGCGGTGTCGCCATCGACGCGCCTGATGCCATCATCCCGATACGCACGCTGCGCAACATCAGCCTGAACCCCAACTTCGGTGGTGAGGTCATGGTGGTGAGCCTGGGCTGCGAGAAGTTGCAGCCCGAGCGCCTGATGCCGCCCGGAACCATCCAGATCGTCGACGAACGCAGCGTGGCCGACGTCGGCGCCAATGCCGAAGCGCCGCTCGATGTGGTCTGCCTGCAGTCCGAGAACCATGTGGGCTTCATGTCCATGATCGACTCCATCATGCAGGCGGCCGTGCTGCACCTGGAAAAACTCGATGCACGCCGCCGCGAGACCGTGCCCGCCAGCGAACTGGTGGTCGGTGTTCAGTGCGGCGGCAGCGATGCCTTTTCCGGCGTCACTGCCAACCCGGCGGTGGGCTTTTGCACCGACCTGCTGGTGCGCGCCGGTGCCAGCGTGATGTTTTCCGAAACCACCGAGGTCCGCGACGGCATCGACCAGCTCACCTCGCGCGCAGCCACGCCGGAAGTGGCGCAGGCCATGATCCGCGAGATGGCCTGGTACGACGCCTACCTGCAAAAAGGCCTGGTCGACCGCAGCGCCAACACCACGCCCGGCAACAAGAAGGGCGGCCTGTCCAACATCGTCGAAAAAGCCATGGGCTCCATCGTCAAGTCCGGCAGCTCGCCCATCAGCGGCGTGCTGGCGCCCGGTGAAAAACTCAGGCACAAGGGGCTGACCTACACCGCCACGCCCGCCAGCGACTTCATCTGCGGCACCTTGCAGCTCGCCGCCGGCATGAATCTGCACGTGTTCACCACCGGCCGCGGCACACCTTACGGCCTGGCCGAATGCCCGGTGATCAAGGTCGCCACCCGCAGCGACCTGGCGCGCCGCTGGCACGACCTGATGGACATCAACGCCGGCCGCATTGCCGACGGCGACGCCAGCATCGAGGAGGTGGGCTGGGAGATGTTCCACCTCATGCTCGAGGTGGCCAGCGGCCGCAAGAAGACCTGGGCCGAACACTGGAAGCTGCACAACGCGCTGGTGCTGTTCAACCCCGCACCCGTGACCTGATTTATCGCCCAAAAACACGCAAGGAGACATCACCATGCAACGCCGAACCCTGATTCACACTGCCATCGCCGCAGCCGCCGGCGGCCTGTCGGCCCTCTCTGCGTTGGCGCAAGGCGCCTGGCCCACCGGCAAGGCCATCACCTACGTGGTGCCGTTCCCGCCCGGCGGCAACACCGACACGCTGGCCCGCCTGATCTCGCAGCCGCTGTCCGTCGCGCTG
Organism: Polaromonas sp. SP1; assembly: GCF_003711205.1. Lineage (NCBI taxonomy): Bacteria > Pseudomonadati > Pseudomonadota > Betaproteobacteria > Burkholderiales > Comamonadaceae > Polaromonas > Polaromonas sp. SP1. The sequence continues at coordinate 3,051,690 of NZ_CP031013.1, forward strand.
GGCACGCCCATCGTCATCGACAACAAGGGCGGCGCCGGCGGCAGCGTGGGTTCGGCCATCGCGTCGCGCGCGCCGGCCGACGGCTACACGCTGCTGGGCGGCACGATCAGCTCCCACTCGATCAACGTCAGCCTCTACAGCACGCCCATCGGCTACGACCCGGTGAAGTCCTTCGCGCCCGTCGCCATGCTGGGCGTGAGCCCGCTGCTGCTGGTGGTGCCGGCCGCCAGCCCGCTGCGCACCCTGGACGATGTGCTCAAGGCCGCCCGCGCCAAGAACGGCGGCCTGAGCTCGGGCTCGCCGGGCATCGGCACCTCGCCGCACATGGCGCTGGAGCTGCTGGCCAGCCAGTCGGGCGTCAAGTTCACCCATGCGCCGTACAAGGGTTCGGGCCCGGCCGTGCAGGACCTGGTCGGCGGCCAGCTCGACATGATGTTCGACACCAGCCTGATCGTCGGCCCCCACATCCAGAGCGGCAAGCTGCGCCCGATTGCCGTGACCGGCAGCCAGCGCGTGCCCGCCTACCCGAATGTGCCGACCATCGCCGAGAGCGGCCAGAAGGGCTTCGACATGGTGTCCTGGCAGGCCATGTTCGTGCCCGCGAACACGCCGCAACCCGTGGTCGACCGCCTGCACGCCGAAGTGATGAAGGTGCTGGCCCTGCCCGATGTGCAGGCCAAACTCAAGGTGTTCGGCATGGAGCCCTCCAGCATGACGCCCGCGCAACTGCTTGCGTACCAGAAAACCGAGGTCGAAAAATGGGCCAAGGTCATCAAGGCCGCCAACATCAAGGCCGAATAGGCCCGTACCCCTTTCAGAGATCAACAGCAAACCACCATGACACAAGTTACCCCTTACCAATCCTTTCCGAACAGCTTCAAACGCGACCTGCTGGCCGGCAAAAAACTGATCGGCTGCTGGTCCTCGCTGTCCAACGCCATCACCACCGAGGTGCTGGGCGTGGCCGGCTTCGACTGGATCCTGCTGGACGGTGAACATTCGCCCAACGACATGGCCACCTACATCCCGCAGCTGATGGCCCTGAAAGACAGCCGCAGCGCGCCAGTGGTGCGCCCGACCTCCAACAACTCGGTGGAGCTCAAGCGCCTGCTCGATGCCGGCTTCTACAACTTCCTGATTCCCTTTGTCGAAACCGCCGGGCAGGCCGCCAGCGCCGTCGCCGCCACGCGTTACCCGCCGCAAGGCATTCGCGGCGTGTCGGTGTCCCAGCGCAGCAACAAGTACGGCACGGTGCCGGACTACCTCAAGTCCATCAACGACCACATCTGCGTGATGGTGCAGATCGAAAGCATCGCCGGCACGGCGGCAGCGGACGAGATTGCCGCCACCGACGGTGTCGACTGCATGTTTGTCGGCCCGTCCGACCTGGCCGCCGGCCTGGGCCACCTCGGCAATGCCGGGCACCCGGAGGTGCAGGCCGCCATGGTGAAAATTTTTGCCGCCGCCAAGAAGCACGGCAAGCCGGTCGGCATCCTGGCGCCGGTGGAAGCCGACGCACGCCGCTACATGGAGATGGGCGCGACGTTTGTCGGCGTCGGCAGCGACCTCGGCGTGTTCCGTGGCGCCACGCAGGCCCTGCGCGACAAATATCTCGCCTGATACCTCGCCTGATTTTCCCGTCATCCTGGATCGGGTCCGGGATGCACCTTGTGGACCGCGCGTGCGGAGCCACTGTTATTTTTTTTACGAACAAGGAGCATTTTTATGAGCAAGCTTGGATTTATCGGCCTGGGCATCATGGGCAACCCCATGGCAGCACACCTGATTGCGGCAGGGCACGAAGTGTTCATGACCACGCTGGGCAAAGTGCCGGCGGAGTTGTTGACGGGCAAGGGCAAGGCCTGCGACTCCATCACCGACGTGGTCAAGCAGGCCGACATCATCTTCCTGATGCTGCCCGACACGCCCGATGTGGCCAAGGTCCTGTTCGGCGAGGGCGGCGTTTCCGCAGCGCTGACCAAGGGCAAGACCGTGGTCGACATGAGCTCCATCTCGCCGATGGACACGAAAGAGTTCGCCAAGAAGATCAACGCCCTGGGCTGCGACTACCTCGACGCGCCGGTGTCGGGCGGTGAAGTCGGCGCCAAGGCGGCCAGCCTGACCATTATGGTGGGCGGCCCGCAGGCCGCGTTTGACCTGGTCAAGCCGCTGTTTGAACTGATGGGCAAGAACATCACGCTGGTTGGCGGCAACGGCGACGGCCAGACCTGCAAGGTGGCCAACCAGATCATCGTGGCGCTGAACATCGCCGCCGTGGGTGAAGCCCTGCTGTTTGCCAGCAAGGCCGGCGCGGACCCGGCCAAGGTGCGCCAGGCCCTGATGGGCGGCTTTGCCTCCTCACGCATCCTGGAAGTGCACGGTGAACGCATGATCAAGCGCACCTTTGCGCCGGGGTTCCGCATCGGCCTGCACCAGAAGGATTTGAACCTGGCGCTCAGCGGTGCTCGCACCCTGGGCCTGGCCCTGCCGCAAACGGCGGGTGCAGCGCAGTTGATGCAGGCCTGCGCCGCCAACGGCATGCAGGACCTGGACCACTCCGCCCTGGTGCGGGCGCTGGAATTGCTGGGCAACCACGAAGTGGCGAAGTCCGCGTCGTAAGCGGACAAAAAAGCTGCAAACGCGGAGCCCGAAGAGGCTCCCGGCGCAGCGAGGGATTGATGCAACTTTCCTTTTTTTTGAACATCCGGAGACAAACATGGCTATCAATCGACGTGAACTGATCGCGGCTTCACTGGCGCTGGGCGCCGGCGCCGCCACCGGCACGGCAAGCGCGCAGGCCGGCTGGCCGTCCAAACCGATACGCCTCGTGGTGCCTTACCCACCGGGCGGCTCATCAGACATCATTGCCCGCGCCATTTCGCAGCCGCTGTCCGAAGCGCTCAAGCAGTCGGTCATCGTCGACAACAAGGCCGGCGCCAACGGCAACCTGGGCGCCGACATCGTGGCCAAGTCCGCACCCGACGGCTACACGCTGCTGCTGTGCGACACCGGCGCGCTGGCCATCAGCCCTTCGGTCTACACCAAGCTGGGGTTTGACCCGTCCAAGGATTTGCGCGGCGTGACGATGCTGGCGTATTCGCCGCACCTGCTGGTGGTGCACCCTTCCGTGCCGGCCAACAACCTCAAGGAGCTGATCGCGCTGTCGCACAAGTCCGACCTGAACTTTGCGGTGACGGCCATGGGAAGCGCGCCGCACCTGGCCGGTGTCGCCGTCGAACGGGCCACCAAGGCCAAGTGGCAGTACATCCCCTACAAAGGCGGCTCGCAAGCGGTGAGCGACACCATTGCCGGCCAGACGCAGGTGCTGATGAACGGCATGCTGGCGACCTTGCCGCATGTGCAAAGCGGCAAACTGAAAATCCTGGGCGTTTCCAAGAGCACGCGCATGCCGCTGATCGGCAACGTGCCCACGCTGGCGGAGCAGGGCATTCCCGGCTTCGAATCCGGCACGTGGCAGGGTCTGCTGGTGGCCAACGGCACGCCGGCCGCCATCGTCAACCGCCTGAACACCGAACTCATCAAGATCATCCGCAGCCCGGACATCCGCGCCAAGCTGGCCGGGCAGGGCGCCGAAGTGGTGACCATGACGCCGGCGCAGCAAGACGCGTACTTCAACCAGGAACGCAGCCGCTGGGCCAAAGTGGTGGCGGAAGCCAACATCAAGCTCGACTGACGTGCTCCTGATTTGATAGCTGCTTGTCCATGATCCATAAGGGCTGGAGGCACTTTTCATGTAAAAGTTAAATCTCGCCATCCCGTTTTTAGCCAGCCATCGCCAGCCACCGAGACCGCCCAAAGAGGCGGCCGGACAAATTCCAAGACCAGGAGACACAATCATGCAAGCATCCCTCAAGGGCCTCATCGCCCTTTCTTTCGCCCTGTGCGCCGCAACGGGCATGGCCCAGACCAAACTGCGCGCCTGGAACATCCACCCCGACGGCTACCCGGTCTCTGAAGCCATGAAAAGCTTCGTCGAGCAGGTCGCCAAAAGCACCGGCGGGCGCTACTCGATAGAGCTGTTCAACAACGGCTCGCTGGGCGACCAGCCCAAAGCCGTGCAGATGCTCAAGAGCGGCGAGATCGATGTGGCCGAGTTCAGCTCAGGCCCGCTGTCCGACGCCGTGCCGGGCATCAAGGTGTTGAACCTGCCGTTCCTGTTCACCGACTCTGCGCACATGTTTCGCCACCTCGACGGCAAGCTGGGCGAGCGTTTTGCCGGCAATCTGAAGGCCGCCGGTTTTGTCGTGCTGGGCTGGTATGACGGCGGCGGGCGATCGTTTTACTGCGTCAAGCCCGTGAGCAATATCCGTGACCTTGCCGGTACGAGCATCCGGGTGCAGCAGTCCGAGATCTATATCGAGATGGTCAAGCTGATGGAAGCCAAACCGGTGGCCTTGCCCTTCAAGGACGTGCTCGGCGCGCTGGAGCAGGGCAAGGTCGATTGCGCCGAGAACAACATGCCCTCGTACGAATCGACCGGCCACTTCAAGGTGGCCAAAAACGTCTACATGACCAATCACGTCATTTCGCCGGAAGCCCTGGTGGTGTCGACCAAGCTGTGGGACAAACTCAGCAAGGAAGACAAGGCCGCCTTTACGGACGCCGGCGCAAAGTCCGCCATCCTGATGCGCGAGCTGTGGAACAAGCGGGTGGCCGCGGCCCTGGAGGCCACCGCCAAACAGGGTTCGCAATTCGTCAAGGTCAAGGATGCGTCGCCCATGGTTCGCCGCATGGGCCCGCTGTATGGAAAATACATGGCCGACCCGACCACACGCGAAGAGCTGCTGACCATCATTTCAAAATAAGCATTCCGGAAAACGCCCATGCTGCTTGACCCCGCACGCTTTGCACGAGAGATCGACGGCAAGCCCGTCGCGCTGTTCACCCTGCGCAACAGCCGGGGCATGGCTGTGTGCGTCACGAACTACGGCGCGAAGATCGAGCAGGTGCTGGTGCCGGACCGCGAGGGCCGCCTTGACGACGTGGTGCTGGGTTACGACAGCATGGACGGCGTGACCGGCGGAGCGGCCTCGGTGGGCGCCTTCATCGGCCGCTATGCCGGCCGCATTGCCCAGGCGCGCTTTACCCTGAACGGCAAGGAGCACGTGCTGACCGCCAACAACGGCCCGCACTGCCTGCATGGCGGCGTGAAGGGCTCGCGCTTTCGGGTGTTCGACGCCATGCAGCGCAGCGACGCCAGCGTTGAAATGAATTATGTGTTTGCCGATGGGGAGGAGGGCTTCCCCGGAGCGCTGGCGCTGCGCCTGACTTACAGCGTGACGGAAGCGAACGAGCTGGTGCTGGACTACGAAGCCATCGCGCGGGATGTGCCCACGGTGGCGAACTTCACCACGCATGCCTTTTTTAACCTTGAAGGCGCCGGCAGCCGCAGCGCGCTGGGGCATGAAGTGCAGGTATGTGCCCGGCGCTACTTCGGCATGACGCCTGACCTCATCGCGACGGGCGAGCTGCTGCCGGTGGAAGACACGCCCTTTGACCTGCGCAAGCCGGTGGTGCTGAACACGCGGGTGAAAGCGCCACAGGCCGCGGGGGGCCTGGCAGGCTACGACGACTGTTTTGAGATTGACCGCGCTGCCGTCAGTGAGGGGGAACTCGCGCTGTGCGCACGTGTGAGCGCAGCCGCCAGCGGTCGCGTGATGGAAGTCTGGTCCACCGAGCCCACGATGCAGTTCTACACCGGCCTGGTGGCCGGCGAGCCGCTGGCCGGCGGGCCCGGCAAGGGCGGCCGGGTTTATGTGCAGCAGCAAAGCCTGTGCTTCGAGCCGCAGGGCTATCCGAACGCCCCCAACCTGCCGGCGTTTCCGTCGGCCGTGCATGAGCCCGGCAAGGGCCGCCACGGCCGCACGCTGTACCGCTTCAGCACGTCGGCGTAAACGGCCCGGCGAGCATTGCCGTGCGTGTCAGAATGCCCGGCAACCAACAAGGAGCCAAACATGCAATGGTGGAAACTGGTGTTGCTGGTGGGTTTGCCGGCACACGTCCTCTGCGGGACGGCGTGGGCCCAGCAGGCTGAGCGCGTCTCGCCGCAGGTCATCAAATTGCCCCTGGTGATTGACGGCAAGTCCTTCGACGTCGTCACCCATGTCTACAAGCCCGCGGGCGACGGCCCTTTTCCCCTGGTGATCTTCTCGCACGGGCGCGCCCCGTCGCGGGTTGACCGGGCCAAACTCGAGAACCCGGTGTTGATAGGGCATGCCAATTACTGGTTGCGCAAAGGGGTGGCCGTGATTGCCCCGGTGCGGCCCGGCTACGGGGATACCGGGGGCTTCGACAGGGAGGACTCCGGCATCCGCTGGAGCGGCAAGGTGTGCACCGGCGATGCCGACTTCACCCGTGTGGCCAGCCACGCGGGCCAGACGGTCGTCGCATTGCACCAGTGGGCCTTGCAGCAGCCCTGGGTGCGCAAGGACAGGCTGCTGCTGGAAGGGCAGTCGGTAGGCGGCATGACGACGGTGTCGGTCGCCGCGCTCAACCTGCCGGGCGTCATCGGCGCCGTCAATTTTGCGGGTGGCTCGGGCGGTAATCCGGAAGACTCCCCCACCAGGAGCTGCAAGCCCGAGAACATGGCCAAAACGTATGGTGAGCTCGGCAAGCTGGTCAAGGTGCCCAACCTGTGGCTCTACGCCGAGAACGACCAGTACTGGGGCCCAGAGGCTCCCAGGGAGTGGCATGAGGCCTTCAAGGCCGGCGGCAGCGACACCCAGTTCATCCAGACCGGCCCGCTGCCGGGCCACGACGGGCATGCGCTGCTGACCTACGGCGGCAAGATGTGGTCGGTGCCACTCGATGCCTTCGTGCGCAAGGTCGGCCTGACGGCGCCTTGAACATCTTCCAGGCATCAAAAAGCCCGGCGCCTTGCGGGGCCTGGCAATCGGATCCCTGATGTGTCTATGGAAGAAGTTCGGTTTTCTGGTTGAGGTCTTCAGCGCACTGATCAGATGCGCTCCGTCAGCGAGAAGAAGAAATCCAGCATATGGAAATGGTCGTCATGGAAACGATCCTCCATGGCGGCCAGTTGATCCACGGGAATCCATTCAGCGGCGGCCGCGTCGTCGGCCGCCTGCACTTCCGGCAACTGGCGTAAGCCCAGGTCAAAGAAGTGGGCATGGGTGATCACGCGGCCGCGCAGGCTGCGGTCCGGATGGTCAAACACGTGGACCGCTTTCAGCGCATTTTTCATATCGCCATCCAGCAAACGCATCCGGGTTTCTTCTTCCAGTTCACGCAAAGCGGATTGGTATACGGTTTCCCGCTGCTCGATGAACCCGCCCGGCACGGCAAACAAGCCCTTGCCTGGGGAACGCCCGCGCTGGATCAGCAGCACGCGGTCACCGCATTTCACGACCGCATCTACCGTCACAAAAACCGGCGCATAGGGAGAGCCGGCCCACTTTGCCTTTTCCAGCCTGAGGCTTTCCCACTCTTGCGCGAGTTCAAGGAAGTAAGGCAAGGCCGCCCAGGTGCGGAGAAATGCAATGGTGCTGGCCGGCGCCTGACTCACCAGGGCGGCGAGTGCCGGTTCCAGCGCCGCGCCGGCATTGCCAAAGTAAGCGTCACGCAAAGCGCTTGCGTCGATCCTGCCTTGCGATGGGACGGCATCCAGCGTCCAGCCGGGAAAGTTCTTCAGGTACTCGCTGGTCGCATCTTTGAAATGCCCGATGAGCACGGGGGATGTCCCGGACTTCCCGCCCGTCAGTTCCGCCACACCGTGCTTGACTGCCGACACCCAGCGGTCCTGGTCATAGTAGTCACGCACAGGCAGAAAACGGATCCGGTCCCGGTCCGCCTCGGGCAGCGCCAGGCGGATCATTTCTGCGCGCTCCTGCCAGGTAAAAGGGTTTTTGGGCGTACGCGCCTGCCAGGCCGAGCCGAGCACGACGATGCAGAGCGGGGCCGCGTCCAGCGCCCGGCGCAGCAGCGCGAGCTGCCCGTTGTGAAAGATCTGGAAGCGGCCGATGTAGACCGAGACCTCGTGTTTTTGGGGGCTTGATGTCATGGCGACCTAGTGGAATTTGGCGGCGATCGGCATCTGCCGGCCGGAACCGAAAGCGCGTGCGCGCAGACGGATGATGGGAGGCGCCTGCCGGCGTTTGTATTCGTTGCGGGCGATCATGCCCTTGATGCGTTCGATCATCGCAATGTTCTCAGGGGCGCGACGCAGCTGCGCGACGAAAGCCGACGCTTTCTCGTACTCCCACGCGGCCAGGCGCCGGCCTTCGATCAGAAGCTTGAGCACCTCATCGAGCACCGGATACGGTGGCAGGCTGTCCACGTCTTTCTGATCGGGCGCCAGCTCAGCGGAGGGGGCTTTGTCGATGATGGCCTGGGGAATGATTTCTTTGCCGGCCGCTTCGTTGAGGTAGCTTGACAAGGCGAACACCTCGGTTTTGTAGAGGTCGCCGATCAGGCCGAGGCCCCCGTTGGTGTCGCCATAAAGCGTGCAGTAGCCCACCGAAATCTCGGACTTGTTGCCCGTGGTTAGCAGCAGGTGCCCGCAGCTGTTCGAGTATTCCATCAGGATGGTGCCGCGCGCTCGCGCCTGAAGATTCTCCAGTGCGATGCCCTGCAACGCCTGGCCGAAGGCGGCTTCAAAGCCACCGGAAAATTCGCTCACGATACCGGCGATCGGATGGTGCAGCAATTCCACGCCGAGGTTGCGGCACAGGGTTTCAGAATCATCGACGGAGCCGGCCGACGAGAAACGCGATGGCATGGTGATGGCGGTCACGTTGGCGGGCCCCAGGGCTTCGGCGGCAAGCGCCAGGGTCAGTGCCGAATCAATCCCGCCGGACGAGCCGATCACGGCGCGGGTGAAGCCGCAGCGGCGCGCATAGTCCTGCAGGCCGAGCACGATCTGGCGCCGGTAGAACGCCATGGTCGGCAATCCCTGGGCAGGGACCGCGGCCGGCTCATCCCCGGCCAGCGTGAGAAAGCGGCCGTTCTCGAAGCGAAGGGTTGTCACGTCTTCGGCGAAGCGTTCGGCCTCAAACACCACGCCGGCCTTAGGCTCCACCGCGAACGATGCGCCGTCATACACAAGCTGGTCATGGCCGCCAACCTGGTTGACGTAGAGGATGGGCAACTGGTTGCGTTTGCTGGCGGCGGCGAAGATCTGGTGGCGCTGCTCGCGCTTGCCGATGTTGGACGGACTGGCATTGATGGAGATCACAAGGTCAGGTGCGGCGTCGCGCATGCGGTCAAAGGGATTGATCGCGTAGTCCAGGCCCTCGTCGTTCCAGCCGTCTTCGCAGATCAGCACGCCCACCTTGGCTTCGCGGATGCGCAAGACCTTGGCCACGTCCTGGCCGGGTTCAAAGTGGCGGCGCTCGTCGAAGATGTTGTAGGTGGGCAGCAACTGCTTGGCATACTCCAGCAGCACCTCGCCGCCCTTGATCACGCACAGGGTGTTGCGCAGCTTCTTGCCCGGCGCTTCGCGGCGCGCTGGAAGGCCTATCACCCAGTAGAGGTTGGGGATCTGGCGCGAAGCCAGCAGGAGATCGTGGAGGGCCGCATCGACACGCTCCATGAAGCCTTCTTCTTCCAGCATGTCGCCGGGGTAGTAGGCTGTGAGCGACATTTCGGAGAAGACAACGATGTCGGATTGGTCACTCCAGGCCTTGCTGGCGGCCGTAACCATCTTGGCCACGTTGCCGGAGAGATCGCCGATCGTGAAGTTCAACTGGGCTGCGGTGATTTTGAGCATGGTGTCCTTAAGCCGATGCAGGGAAACGGAAGACCTGGCGCAGGTAAGCGAGGAAGGTCTGGTCGTTGCATAGCGTCTTGCCCGGGCTGTCCGACAGTTTGGCCACCGGCCGGGCATTGGCGCCGGTCAGTTTCATGACGATGTTCAGCGGTGTGAGCCCGACATCGTTGGTGAGGTTGGTGCCGATACCGAAGCCGGTCTGGGTGCGCCCGGCAAATGCGCGGTAGAGCTTGAGCGCGGTCGGCACGTCCAGCCCGTCAGAGAAGACCAGGCGCTTGTTTTGCGGATCGACGCGCAGCTTGGCGTAGTGGGCCAGGGCTTTCTCACCCCAGGCAAATGGGTCGCCGGAATCGTGGCGCAGGCCATCGAACAGCTTGGCGAAGTAAAGGTCGAAATCCGCGAGGAAGGCGTCCATGCCGACCACGTCCGTCAGCGCCACACCCAAATCCCCGCGGTACTCCTGCACCCAGTCTTCCAGTGCGGCGCGCTGGAAGTCGCGTAGCGTCATGCCGAGCGCCTGGTAGGTCTGCAGGTATTCGTGAGCCATGGTACCGATGGGTACCAGGTTGAGCTCGCTGGCCAGCAGCACGTTGGAAGTGCCTTTGAAATACTGCGGAACTTCCTGTTTGAGCGTGGTGACCACCTCGGTCTGCCAGTCGCGCGAGAAGCGGCGCCGCACGCCGAAGTCGAAGAACTCGAAGGGATTGCGCAGTGAGGGTTCTTTTTCGAAGGCCCGCAGGATGTTTATCTTGTCCTGCAGGCGCTTGCGGCCTTCTGCAAGCGCGGCGGCCTGGTCCGCGCGGCGGAAGTAGAGCTCGTTGACTATGGCCAGCACGAAGATTTCGAAGGCCATGGTGTGCACTTGCGGGCCCACGGCTTTGATCACCAGCGTAGGGCCGTCTGCCGTGGCCTTGATGAATTCCCGCTGGAGCTCAAAGATGCGCAGGAAGTCCACAAAGTCGCTCTTGATGAAGCGAAGGCTCCGCAGGTAGGCCAACTCCTCAGGCTGAAAGCGCAAGGTGCAGAGATGGTCCAGCTGCGCATTGACCTCTCCCAGCAGCTCACCCAGCGGGTAGCCCGGCTGGTTTCGGCAGACAAAGGTGTATTCGGCCTCGGTCTGCGGGTGCCTGTGCAGCATGGTTTGCCACATGGTGAACTTGTAGAGGTCGGTGTCCAGCAGGCTTTGGATGATGGGTTGCATAGTGGCTTTGTGGGGAAAGGGGGGGGCGGTCAGGCGTTCGCTTGCAGGGTGCTCAGCATCGCCGCGCTTGTTGACAGCACGGCGCCGCGGTGAGCCATGTCATCCAGGAAAGCCTGGTGCTGCGCTTCAAAGCCGCCGACGGGACTCATGCAGTCGGTGAGCAGCACCACCTTGCCTGGCTTGCCGGACGGAAGGTTTTCAACAATGTGCTCGGTGGTCGCTTTCACGCAGTGGCTGCTGGCTTCGCCGGCGATGATGAGCAGGTCGGCCTGGTCCAGTGACGCGATCAGGGCCGTATTGAGCTGCGTTGCCGGGTCCTCTTCATCCGGCACCTCGGCCTGCATGGCGCTGTAATGCTCCGTCCAGGGGTTGCTGCCCTTGTTGATCTTTTGCACCATGGCAAGGCGGCTGTCTTCCCAGCGGTTGTAGGCGGCTTTCACGGCGGGGTGCACGTTGTGGCCCCAGCTGCCGATTTCGCAGTGCACCGGCCAGACCATCAAGGTGTAGCGGCCGCGCTGCTCCAGCTCGTCGATGTAGGCCAGGGCTCTGGGCAGCATCGCAGCATCCCTGGGCAGGTAATCGCCCTTGCGTACTTGTGCGGCGGTGATCGGCGTAAATGGCCCCACGTCTGCACCGGCGCCGGTCTTCCAGAACGTCGGGTGAGCAATGTCAAACCTGTGATGGGAGTCCAGCGTCACGCCAATGGCGGAAATACCGGATGCACCTTTCTGTATCAGCGCGGCCAGGCGCAGCATGTCCGCATGGGCGCCTGCAACGGGCAGGGAGGGAGAAGCGATGGCCCCCGTCACAGGATCCATGGGCCGCCAGTCGACAGGCAGATCGCAAAAGTCGTTTTGCGGGTCGATGATCAGAAGCTGGATGTTTTTCTTCATGCTGTCCTCTGTTGATAGTGATTGGGTGCAATGCTGCCGATTCTCGCAGCAGCGGATTGCCGTTATTCCACCAGGACTCCCTTGGTGGCACAAATACCGATGCGGGCTTCCATGCCTGCGGTAAATCGCAGGAAGTCCGTTTCCATGCCGTCCGAGAAAATCACCCCGTTGTCCGGCATGCGTGAGCGCAGCGTCAACACATCACATTCTTCGATCTCTCCGTAGAGCAGGGATGTCTGTGAAGCCCGGCTGGAAAACGGCTCCCGCACGGCGAAGATCAGGTGATCCGTGTCTCGCGGCATGGGCTCATAGCCGTCACCCTGACCGTGCCCCACAGCGTTGGCAATACCGATGGAGCCGGTGACGATGCTCTTGAGCCATGCCGTTGATCCCAGCCCGGTCGAGACAATGAGGCCGGAAGACGATTGCGCTTCCTTCACGCCCCGGAACTCGATGTCGTAAAGCGCCGAGGTATGGCTTTTGGGGCCTATGAAGAGGTCGTTGACGCCTCGCAATACCTGTCCGTCGGACAGGCTGGCCTCCGCCATGGTGACCAACGAGGTGGTGCGGCTGTCCCTGGCGACGCCGGGCAGCACTGAGGCGACCTGCGCCGGCTCAAAAGGCAGCAGAACGCCGTCCCAGCGTTTAGGCTCTGGATTTACACCGATCAACGGCTGGCCGTTCAGGTACTTCAGGGTGTTGGCCACCATGCCGTCCTGGCCCAGTGTCACCACGATGTCGTCGGCCGCGAAGATGTAGTTGGTCAGGTGCGCACGGTCGATGATCTGGTAGCGGCCCCAGGCCTGCAGCGCTTCAGCGACCACCCTCAAGCTGGAGGCATAAGCCTCGTTCTCACGGAGGTAGTCGGTAAAGTCGGCGCCGAGGTGTTCCAGGTAGAACTGGGCCTGACCCAGGGTCTGGTAGCGCGCCACCAGCTCTTCGAGCCGGGTCTGGCGCGTGACCAGTACGACCTTGCGGTTCTCGGCTGCAGACATGTTTGCTTCCTTTCCTGTTTCTACTTATTTCCGGGCGGCATTCGCACCGGCCAGCAGCGAATTGAGCAGTTCGGGCGACATGTTGAGCTGGCCGATCTTCTCGGCCTTGTCGGCGATGCCGCCAAAGGCCTGGGCGATCAGCTGGGCCGGGTCCATGCCGGCCGAAGCCAGCGCCTGGATGGTGCGGGGATCGACCGCCTGGAAGGTCTTCATGATGGCGTCCAGCCGGGCGGCTTCCGCCTCGGCCAGGGTGCGGGAGTTGGCTGCCTGGCCGTTCACGTAGAGCTTGCGTTTTTCTTCGAGCGCCACGTCCGAATCCATCTGCTCTGTGCGCAGGGCGTTTTCCTTGCGCATCACCGAAGCCTTGGCCGCCATCTTGGCGTCCTCGATCTGGCTGCGCTTGTCTTCCACGGCAACTTCGGTGTCCAGTTCGTTCTCGCGGATGGCGCGTTCATTCTGGACTGCCGCCATTCGGCGCAGGTAGATCGCATCGTCGGCAGCCTTGAGGTTGGCCTCGCGGGATTCGGCTTCCAGGGCTCGCGCGATATCGGGGGTCGGCTTGATGGCCAGAATAGAAACGCCCAGGATCTGCAAACCCAGAGCGGCAATTTCGGGCTGGGCGCCCAGACTGGCTTCGGCATGCCGGGCGATTTCGGCGGAGGATAACAGGGCTTCCTTGAGCGTCAGCGCCTGGACTTTTTGCTGGATGATGACCTGTACCTGCATGCCGACGCGGTCACCCAGCTTGAGCGGATCATCCGAGGCATAGCCTTGTCCGCTGGCCTTGAGCGAGAAGTCCATCAGGCGCGCCGTCAACTGAGGCGTTTTGACCTGGTAGGTGGCCTGGCCCTGGACCGTGACGTTCTGGAAGTCGGAGGTCACCAGGGTCAGCATGAAGGGGTGGTGGGCGCTGGCCACGGGCACCGCCACCACGGTAGAGGTGGGTGCGTAGTAATAGAAGGACTGGCCCGCGCCTTCCCGGACGACTTTGCCTCTTTTGAACTGGATCAAATGAACCGTGGGCTGGGACTTGATGAACCGGATACCTAACATGGTGAACGCTCCTTGTGGTTAATTGCTTTTTAGGTTGTATTGAACAACCTATGTATGAGTTGCATAATACAACTTAATTCAAGTTTGTCAAACAGGAGTCAAATAAATGGCAACCAAACCGAAACACCTGGACTTTGAAAGACCGCTGACAACGGTCGACGTGGTGATCTTCACCGTGCTGGACGAACACTTGCAGGTTCTCTTGGTGAAGCGGCCTGTGGGGCCTGAAGAGCCGTTCCCGGATGCATGGGCGCTGCCTGGTGGTTTTGTGGATGTGGACAAGGACGACTCGCTGGAGGCCTGCGCCAAACGCAAGCTGCTCGACAAGACGGGTGTCAAGAGCCCCTATCTGGAACAGCTTGGCAGCTGGGGCGGCAGTGCGCGCGACCCTCGAGGGTGGTCTGCAACGCATGCCTACTTTGCCTTGCTGCCCGCAAACTCCGTGCAACTGGTGCAGGACGAGGTCAAACCGGCCAAGTGGCATCCGGTGGAGCAACATTCGCCCCGGAAGCGACTGGCGTTTGACCACGGCGACATTCTGCAAGCCGCACTGGAGCGCCTGCGAAGCAAGGTGGAATACACCTCGCTGCCGGCCTTCCTCCTGCCGGAGCCGTTCACGCTGCCGCAACTGCAGAAGATGTATGAGGTGGTATTGGGGCGGCCTATAGACAAAAGCGGTTTCCGCACGCGTGCACTGGCGGCGGATTTTCTGAAAGAAGAAGGTCTTCTCGACGTAGGATCGCCCCGGCCTGCCATGGGCTACCGCCTGAAAGACAGGCGTGCAGTGATGTATTTTCCGAGGACCTTCAGTCCCCGCAGTTAAGAGAGCTGCTTATGCCGGACTCTGCGCGGTGTACACCGTCTCGACCGGCACCAGCAGATTTTGATCATCATCCGTGGCTTGTAGTCGCTGCGATGCGACAAAGCTGCTCATGTCGATCACCTCCAGCAACTCAGTGGTGGCCAGAGCGCGCAGGGCCTCCCCGCGCAAACCGAGCTGGATGGCCCGGCGGGCGAGGTTCGCGCCGGACGGTGCGTGGTCCGGATCCCTCTGGCGCCTGACATTCGAAGCCGCAACCGCGGTTTGCCATTCCTGTGGGCTGGCGTAGGCCTCGCTGTCGAACGTGGAAGGCACGGCACCTGCCAACAACGAATCAAAGAACGTGCGCCTGAGCCTCAGACCCAGAACTCCCTCTTGCCCTTCTTTGCTACCCCAGCCCGAGCGATACATCATCCACAAGAAGTTTGGCTTGATCCAGCTCATGCGGTCAAAGCTGAAGTCAGGGCCTCCCAACTGCCCGTGCGCAACGGCGTACGCGGCCGTACTGGGTCGATAAGCCTGGTAAACGACGATGGTATCCGCGTCGTGGTGCGCCAACACATGGCGACCCTCTGTCGGCCATAGCCGTCGCTGCTGTATGTGGGGAGCCGTGGGTAACTTCATTCCAGGCTCCCGGCGTCGATGATAGAGAGGTAAACCGCTGGTACGTGGTCAGTCAGCCACACGTTGTTTTCCGACCGAAAGAACAGGTAACCTTCTGCCGCCATGCGCTGGGTGTCCACCGCAAGCAGAACCGGTTGACCATAACGCCGGCCCACCGCGGTAGCCGTTTCGCTGCTTTCGCTCAGGTGGACGTGATGACGCTGACGTTTGGTCAAGCCCTCGGCCAGGATGGCGTCGAGAGAGCGCGATGCCGTGCCGTGATAAAGCCTCGCCGGCGGCGTCAAAGGCTGCAAGCCAAGTTCAATGTCAACAGAATGGCCCTGGTTGGCGCGGATGTACAGGCCGTCTTCGCTGAAGGAAAAGCGTTTTTTATCGCTTGTTTCAACTACTTTTTCGAGCAACGCACGGGAAAGTGGCTGGTTGGCCGACGCAGCCCTGGCGAGCAGCTCCTCGACATTGGCCCAGCCGGCCGCATCCAGTGAAAGCCCGATGGTGGACGGCTTGTGCCGCAGTACCAGGCTCAGGAACTTGCTGGTGCTGGTGAGGTGCTGTGGGGTCATAAATTTTCCTTCTTTTTGTTATAAGTTGACTTATTAGGTTGCTTTAGACAACCCATATGGTTGTACAATACAACCAATTAGAAAGGAAGTCAAATCCATCAACTTACTGACCGGTGATGAAACCGGATCTGTGGCGAATACCCAAATATGTTGAAGTTCCTTAACCCGATGGCAACTGACTTGCAGGAATATTGTTGATGGAAGATGCGGAACGCTATCGAGGGTGCTTGCTGGGGCTTGCATGCGGTGATGCCGTGGGAACCACGGTGGAGTTTATGTCGCGAGGCAGCTTCGAACCGGTTACGGACATGAAGGGAGGCGGACCGTTCGATCTGCGGCCCGGTGAGTGGACTGACGATACGTCGATGGCTTTGTGCCTAGCGGCCAGTCTTGTGCACTGCCAGGGGTTTAATCCGGTGGACCAAATGAATCGGTATTGCAACTGGCGCAGCGTCGGGTACATGAGCAGCAATGGAAAATGCTTCGACATTGGCGTCACGGTGGCTACGGCACTGAATCGCTATCTTTTGACCCAAGACCCTTTTGCGGGTCAGCCTGATCCGAAAACCGCAGGAAACGGCGCATTGATGCGCCTGGCGCCGGTTCCCATGTTCTTCCGCGGAAATGAAGCGGACACCTTTCGCTTTGCCGGCGAAAGCACGCGCACAACGCATGGCGCGCAGGAAGCTATCGAGTGCTCACGCTTGTTTAGCCTGCAGATCCGGGCTGCATTGTTGGGCGCTACCAAAGAGACGATTCTTGCAACCAAGGTACCCGAGCCCTTGTCCGTCAATGTCGCTGCGATAGCCGCGGCGGAATTCGCCGGCAAGCCACGAGAGGCTATCAAGGGGTCAGGCTATTGCGTTGAGGCGCTGGAGGCTGCACTCTGGTGCTTTATTCACACGGCGTCTTTTGAAGAGGCCGTCCTTGCCGCGGCGAATCTTGGCGATGATGCCGATACCACAGCCGCCATTTGCGGGCAAATTGCCGGCGCCCATTACGGCAGCCAGTCGATTCCCGCTGCGTGGCTGGAGCGCTTGATCATGCGCGAGGATATTGAACTTCTCGCCGATAGTCTCTTGAAAAGCTCTCTTGATGCATGAGTTTGTGGGTTTCGCCTCGACCGGCAGCGTTCAATAAGTTCATCAAGATTGATGCGCGCAGTTGGCGCAAAAATGTGTCGGGCCGCGCTATCGATAAAAGCGGCGGGCATCAAAAAGCCCGGCGCCTTGCGGGGCCGGGCTTTTGAGGATGCAAGCGGTTTTTACAGCGTATCGATAAAGCTGCGCAGCTTGTCCGAACGCGAAGGGTGCTTGAGCTTGCGCAGCGCCTTGGCTTCGATCTGGCGGATGCGTTCGCGGGTCACGTCGAACTGCTTGCCGACTTCTTCCAGCGTGTGGTCGGTCGACATTTCGATACCGAAACGCATGCGCAGCACCTTGGCTTCGCGCGGCGTCAGGCTGTCGAGGATGTCTTTGACCACATCGCGCAGGCCGGCCTGCATCGCGGCTTCCAGCGGTGCGGTGTTGGCGCTGTCTTCGATGAAGTCGCCCAGGTGCGAATCGTCATCGTCGCCGATCGGCGTTTCCATCGAGATCGGCTCTTTGGCGATCTTCATGATCTTGCGGATCTTGTCTTCAGGAATTTCCATCTTGGCGGCCAGGATGCTGGCGTCCGGCTCAAAGCCGAATTCCTGCAAGTGCTGGCGCGACAGGCGGTTCATCTTGTTGATGGTCTCGATCATGTGCACCGGGATGCGGATGGTGCGCGCCTGGTCGGCGATCGAACGCGTGATGGCCTGGCGGATCCACCACGTGGCGTAGGTCGAGAACTTGTAGCCGCGGCGGTATTCGAACTTGTCGACGGCTTTCATCAGGCCGATGTTGCCTTCCTGGATCAGGTCGAGGAACTGCAGGCCGCGGTTGGTGTACTTCTTCGCGATCGAAATCACCAGGCGCAGGTTGGCCTCGATCATTTCTTTCTTGGCGTCGCGCGAGTTTGACTCGCCTTCGTTCATGCGTTTGTTGATGTCTTTCAGCTGGGCCAGCGGCACCACCACGCGGGCCTGCAATTCGGCCAGCTTGGTTTGCAATTCCTGGATGGGCGGCACGTTACGCGCCATCACCACGGACCAGGGTTTGCCGGAGGCGACCTGTTTTTCAACCCATTTCAGGTTGAGCAGGTTGGGCGGGAAGTCCTTGATGAAGACTTCCTGCGGCATGCCGCATTTCTCGACGATGATGCGGCGCAGCTCGCGCTCTTTCTTGCGCACGTCCAGCACCTGGCCGCGCAGCATGTCGCACAGCTTTTCAATGGTCTTGGCGGTAAAGCGCACGGTCATCAGTTCGTCGCTCAGGGCTTTTTGTGCCTTCACGTAGGTGGGCGTGCCGTAGCCTTCCTTGTCGTAGGTCTTGTGGACTTTTTCGAACAGGGTGGCGATCTTGTCGAAACGGCTGAGCGCTTCTTTTTTCAGCTCTTCGAGCTTCTTGGTCAGGGCCTTGGAGCCGCCCTTGCCGTCGTCGTCGTCTTCTTCGTCGAATTCGTCGAAGTCTTCTTCGGCCACATAGTCGTCGGCCTCATTGGGGTTGGAAAAGCCGTCGACCACGGTGGAGATGACAATCTTGCCTTCGCGGATTTCTTCGCCCAGGCGCATGATTTCGGCAATCGTCGCAGGGCTTTCCGAGATGGCTTCCATCATCTTCATGAGGCCGCCCTCGATGCGCTTGGCGATTTCGATTTCGCCTTCGCGCGTCAGGAGTTCGACCGTGCCCATCTCGCGCATGTACATGCGCACCGGGTCGGTGGTGCGGCCGAACTCGCTGTCCACGGTCGACAGGGCGGCTTCGGCTTCTTCTTCGGCTTCTTCTTCGGTCGCCACCGTCGGGCCGGTGTTGTTCAGCAGCAGGGTTTCGGCGTCAGGCGCCTGCTCGTACACGGCCACGCCCATGTCGTTGAGCATGTTGACCACGACTTCCAGCGTTTCGGCATCGACCAGCTTGTCGGGAAGGTGGTCAGAGATTTCGCCGTGCGTGAGGTAGCCGCGGGTCTTGCCGAGCTTGATCAGGGTTTTCAGGCGCAGGCGGCGCTTGAGCATGTCTTCTTCAGACAGCACGGTTTCGTCCAGGCCGAATTCCTTCATCAAGGCGCGTTCTTTGGCCTTGCTGATCTTCATGCGCAGCGGCTTGACCTTCTCGGTCGTCTCCGCCACGGGTTCGCCGACCAGGTCGTCCTCAATGTCGGACATGTCGAGGTCTTCGCCGGGCTTGCTCGCGCCGGCGGCGCTCTTGGGCTTGCGGCCGCGCTTGGCGCCGGTGGCGGCGGGTGCGCTGCCTTCCGCGGCGGGGTTCTTGGGCGGGCGGCCCGGTTTCTTCTTCACGGGCACTTCGGCAACGGCGGCGGCAACTGGCTTGGCTTCGGGACTGGACTTGGTCGGCACGGGTGGGGCTTTCTTCAGGGGCAAATCAGGAGGAGCGGATTTCACGGTTTTTGCGGAGGCCTTGTTGACCGGGGCGCTTGATTTGCTGGCTTTGGCAGATGAAACAGATATGGCGTGTTTTCCGGGTTTTTCAACCTTGGCGCTCTTTGTTACGCCCTTGGCCGCCGGTTTGGCGGCTGCTTTGACTGGAGGCTTGCTTACCGGCTTTGCAGCAGCTTTGGGTGCTGCTTTGGCTTTGGGCTTTGCGGCAGTTTTGGGCTGCGCGCTTTGCGGCTTCTTGTTGCTCGGCTTCATGGGCTTGGCAGTAGGCATGGGACCTCCAGTTGTCGGAAATTGTTTTAAATATCGATCAGCTACCAGTAAACAAAAATGCGCCTTGGCGCCCATGCAAAAGCACGGGCACGGTCACGAGGATTCAGAGACAAAAAACGGGAGAGGCGAAAAACGGGCCCGATAGCGCCACGGGACAAAAGTCCTGGTGGCAATTCACGGTTCAGTTTTTCGGGCAAGCTGTTTGGGCGAACATTTGGTGTGCAGTCCTTGCGGGAATTCCTTGGAGGAATAGGCCGTCTCGTTGGTTGAGTCCCTGATGTTTCAGGGTGGCCGGGCCGGAGGTGCTGCTGTCGCGCTTGCCGTCGAAAATCGGATTATACCCTGTTGCCTGTTTTTTGGGCGGTTTTGGGGTGGGTTTTTGGCGGTTTTTTGGCGGGTTTTTCACCCGAAAAGAGGCTTTTTTGGCCGCCGGCGGCTCAGCGGGCCGTATCGGCGGCGGTTTTGAGGCTGGCGGCCAGTTCCATGTAGCGCTGGCGGGCGGCCGGGTCAGTGGCGGCCCGGGCGGCGAGCTCGCTCATCTCGCGCTGGCGGTGCAGCCGCAGGAGCTGGTCCAGGATGCTGCGCACCTCGGTCCAGTCGCTTTCGATGCCTTCCGGGATCTGCGCGATCTGCGTGGTGGCGTGCCTCTCAAAGGCATGGCCGCGCAGGCCTTCGCGCAGGGCGGCCCAGGGCTGGGGGCCGTGTTCGTGCAACTGGCTTTCCAGCCACACAAACAGCGGGCCGTGCGGCTCGGGCAACTCGACCAGCAGGTGGTGTTCTTCGGTGCTGAGCTGGTCCCAGGTGCCGGATTCCGTCAGCAGCAGGCGCAGCACGCGGTCTTCACGGCTGGCCGGCAGCATGCGGCCGGCCACGCGGCGCGGCGTGCGGCTGGCGCTGCGGTCACCAAAACTGCGGCCGGGCGCCGAAGGGGGCGGGAAGTAACCGGAGGGCTCGGAGGCGCTGTAGTCGCGCTCGTCGGGGAAGTGCGGGGGGTAGTCCGCAGCGTCGGGCATATCGGCGTGTTGAACCGATGTTGAGGATGATTTTGGCTTGTAGCCCGCACCAGGCTTGCGCATGCTGCTATTGTTTTTATAGTCCGCCTTGTAGCCGGAGGCGGCCGGCTGCCACAGCTGCAGCAGTTCGCGGCTGTCGATCTGCACCTTGTCGGCGATCTCGGCCAGCAGCTGGCGCTTGAGGGCGCCGTCCGGCATCAGGCCCCACAGCGGCCGCGCATTGCTGGCCATGTGGGCGCGGCCCTCGGCGGTGTCCAGGTCGCAGCCTTCGCCGGCGGCGTCAAGCATGAAGCGGCTGAGCGGCACGGCCTTGGTGACGGCGGCGGCAAAACCTTCCTGGCCGTGCTCGCGGATGTAGCTGTCGGGGTCGTGCTCGGCCGGCAAGAACAGGAACTTGACGGTGCGCACGTCGGTGGCAAAGGGCAGGGCGGCGTCCAGCGCCTTGCGCGCGGCGCGGCGGCCGGCGCTGTCGCCGTCGAAGCTGAACACCACCGAATCGGTAAAACGGAACAGCTTTTGCACGTGGTCCGCCGTGCAGGCGGTGCCTAGCGTGGCCACCGCATTGGCAAAACCCAGCTGCGCCAGCGCCACCACGTCCATATAGCCTTCGGTGACGAGCGCGTAGCCGTGTTCGCGCAGGGCGGTGCGGGCTTCAAACAGGCCGTACAGCTCGCGCCCCTTGCTGAAGACAGGGGTTTCCGGTGAATTGAGGTACTTGGGCTTTTCGTCGCTGAGCACGCGGCCGCCAAAGCCTATGCATTCGCCCTTGACGTTGCGGATCGGGAACATGACCCGGTCGCGGAAGCGGTCGTAGCGTTTGGCTTCGCCGGCGGCGTTTTCGTCGCCGGGTTCGCCCGTGATGACCAGTCCGCTTTCGACCAGCAGCGGGTCGTTGTAGTCCGGAAAGACGCTGGCCAGGCTGCGCCAGCCCTCGGGCGCATAGCCCAGGCCGAAGGTCTTGGCGACTTCGCCCGAGACGCCGCGGCCCTTGAAGTAGTCGATGGCGCGCTCCGAATTGCGCAAGGCCTTGATGTAGGCAAGGCCGGCTTTTTCCAGCACGCTGGTGAGCGTGGCCTGCTGTTCGCGCATCTGCGCGGCGCGGGCGCGGTCTTGCGGCGAGACATCGTCTTCAGGCACTTGCAGGCCGTATTGCTGGGCCAGGTCTTTGACGGCTTCGATGAAAGTCATGCCGCCGTGGTCCATCAGGAAGCTGATGGCGTTGCCGTTTTTGCCGCAGCCGAAGCAGTGGTAGAACTGTTTGGAGGGGCTGACGCTGAAGGAGGGCGACTTTTCACCGTGAAAAGGGCACAAGCCCATGAAGTTGGCGCCGCCCTTTTTGAGCTGCACATAGCGGCCCACGATGTCCACCACGTCCGCACGCGCGAGCAACTCCTGGATGAATGTTTGGGGGATGGCCATGGCGTGGAAAGAGGGGGGTCAATTTAGCACACGCATCCCCGGCGGGGTGGGCCCGCGCCGATAGTCCCTGGGGGAATGGGCGCTGGGCTGACACGCATTGGAGGCATCCGGCGGCAGTGTGGCCCGCTTTGGCGGTCCATCATGGGATTTTCCCTGCAGCCCCCGCAGCGGGGCGCCCTTATGACGCTTGCACCCAACCTGGCTTATGTTTTCAGCCACCCCGGCTCGTTCACGCTGCGGGTGCTCAAGGGTTTTCGCGCCAACCAGGGCCTGCTGCTGGCCGGTGCGGTGGCCTATTACGCCTTGCTGTCCATCGTGCCGCTCCTGATCCTGGTGGCGATCGCGCTGTCCCATGTGATATCGCAGGACGCGCTGCTGCAGGCCCTGGGCCGCTACATCGGCTGGCTGGCGCCCGGGCAGGGCAGCTTCATTACCGCTGAACTGGCCAATTTTTTGGCCCACCGCGAGGTTCTGGGCTGGGTCCTGCTGGCGACCATGCTGTTTTTCAGCTCGCTGGCCTTCACGGTGCTGGAGAACGCGATGTCGGTGATCTTTTTGCACCGGGTGGCGATTCGCCGCCGCCATCTGCTGGTGTCTGCGTTATTGCCGTACTGCTATATCGTGTTTGTCGGCCTGGGCTTGCTGCTGGTCACGCTGGTCTCGGGCAGCCTGCAGGCGCTGGGTGAAAAAAGCGTGGATTTCCTGGGCCTGCAGTGGTCGCTCAGCGGGTTTTCCGGCGTGCTGCTGTACCTGCTGGGCCTGGCGGGCGAGGTGCTGCTGCTGACCTCGCTCTACATGGTGATGCCGGTGGGCCGCCTGCAATGGCGGCACGCGCTGCTGGGCGGCGTCACGGCCGCGCTGCTGTGGGAGCTGACGCGCCATCTGCTGGTCTGGTACTTCTCCACGCTGTCGCAGGTGGGCCTGGTGTACGGCTCCCTCACCACCTCCATCCTGGTGCTGCTGAGCCTGGAGGTGGCTGCCACCTTGCTGCTGCTGGGCGCTCAAGTCATTTCAGAGTATGAGCGCCTGGGCACGGCCCGGCAGGACCAGCCTGCCAGGCCCATGCGGCTGGGTTAGAGCACAGCCTCAGTCACCCAGCACCAGCCCTTCGCGCCGCGGGTCCGCGCCGCCAAAGAAGCCGCCGGGCGTTTTCTGGATGGCCTGCAGGCCGCTGGTCATGGCCTGCTCGCGCACTTCGGCGCCGCGGCTTCGCAGTGCCTCGACGGTTGCCGGGGAAAAGCGCTTTTCTTCCAGGATGCTCGGGCCGTTGAGCGAGGCGAAGTTGGGCAGGTCGATCGCCTGCTGGGCATTGAGGCCCCAGTTCAGCGTGCCGTAAAGCGTCTTGGCCGTGAAGTGAATGATCAGCGCGCCGCCGGGGCTGCCGCCGCTCATCACGAGCTGGCCTGAAGCCTTGTCGAACACCAGCGTGGGCGCCATCGACGAGCGCGGGCGCTTGCCGGCCTGCACGCGGTTGGCCACGGGCTTGCCGTCGGCATCGGTCGGGGCAAAGCTGAAGTCGGTGAGTTCGTTGTTCAGCAAAAAGCCGCCGGCCTTGCCGGTGCCGCCGTCGGTCATCAGGCGCGAGCCGAACTGGTCTTCAATCGTCGTGGTCATGGCAATCGCATTGCCGTAGCTGTCGATGATGCTGATGTGCGAGGTGCCGTATTCAGGCTGGTCGGGCATGGGCGCGTAGGCGGTGGTGACAGCGCCCGGAACGCCCGGTTTGGCGGTCTTCATGCTGGGGCCGGTGGGCTGGATCAGCCTGGCGCGTTCGCTCAAGTAAGCGGGTGCCAGAAGGCTCATCCAGTTGCCGCCCGGCGCCTGTACAAAGTCAGGGTCACCCAGGTATTGCGCACGGTCGGCAAAGGCCAGGCGCGAGGCCTCGGTGTAGAGGTGCAGCCAGTCGGCCGACGGCGTGGGAGACACCGTGCCGGGAACGCCGCCGGTGCCGGTGACCAGGCCCAGCGTGGCGGCAGGCGTGTTGTTCAGGATGCCGAGGATTTGCCCGACCGCAATCGCGCCCGAGCTGGGCGGCGGCATGCCGCAGAGGCGGTAAGCCTTGCCGGCGGCGTTGTAGTCGGAGCAGATCGGCTCGCGCTTTTTGGGCTGGTAGCCGGCCAGGTCGCCCAGGGCCAGTTTTCCGGGATTGGTGGCGTGGCTTTGCACCTTGGTGACGATGGCTTCGGCAACCTTGCCCTCGAGCAGCGCGCTGGAGCCTCTGGCCGCAATTTGCCTGAGCACATCGGCCAGGGCCGGGTTGCGCAGCACAGAGCCCACATCCACCGGATTGCCGTCTGCCTTGTAGAAGTAGGCTGCGGCCGTAGCGTCTTTTTTCAGGTGCACTTCGCCCTTGAGCAAGGTGTTGAGCCGCGGGCTGACCCTGAAGCCGCCCTCAGCGAGCTGGATGGCCGGCGCAAACAGCTGGGCCCAAGGCAGGCGGCCGTATTGTTTGTGGGCCATTTCCAGCATGCGCACGGTGCCGGGCGTGCCGACGGAGCGGCCGCCGACCACGCCGTCGTAAAACGCCATGGGTTTGCCATCGGCGCCGATGAAGAGCTTCTCGTCTGCCGCGGCGGGCGCGGTTTCGCGGCCGTCAAAAGCCTCGACCTTGCCGCCGTTGGCGTGCAGCAAAAATGCGCCGCCGCCTATGCCGCTGGATTGCGGTTCGACCAGCGTCAGCACCATCTGCACCGCGATCGCCGCGTCAATGGCGGAACCCCCGGCCTTGAGCACCTGGTAGCCCGCATCGGTGGCCAGCGGGTTGGCCGCGGCCACGGCGAAGGTCTTGGTTGCCCAGCCGGGTTTGGGGGTGAAGCCCGAAGCGCCTTCCGGCTGCATGTACTTGGTGCCGCGCGCCACTTCGTCGGCGGGGACCTGGTAGTTGAACGCGGTGGGGCTGCTGGCACAGGCGGCCAGCAGCGCGGTGGCTGCCAGCGCCGGGAAGGCGTGTCTCATGGGATATCCTTGAATGTAGTTGTTGCTTGTGGCAGGGCTCTGGGCCTGCGCTGCAAATATATCGAGCGACCCATCGCCCCACAATGGCGTTTCGGAGAAATCACTCTTCCATGGAATTTGACAATCTCGATACGCTGCGCGTGCTGCTGGCCACGGCAGAAACCGGCAGCCTCACCGGTGCCGGCAAGCGCTGCAGGCTGTCGACCGCGGCGGTCAGTGCGGCGATCAAGCGGCTGGAAACCTCGCTCGGTGTGCGCCTCTTTGAGCGCACCACACGCGCCGTGCGGCCCACGGCCGAAGGCGCCGTCATGGTCGACCATGCGCGCCGCGCGCTCGAGCTGGTGGCCGAAGGCCAGGCCAAAGTCCGCGCCGGCACCTTCGGCCTGACGGGCAGTATCCGCATCACGGCCACCGCCATGCTGGCGCGCGAAATGCTGGCGTACTGGCTGGCTGAATTTGCCGGCACCCATCCCGGGATTGAGATCGACCTGCAGATCAGCGATGCGCGTGTGGACCTGGTGCGCGAAGGCATCGACATCGCCTTGCGCAACGGGCCGCTGATGGACTCGACCCATTCAGCACGCTTGCTGGCGCCGGCGCGGCGCGTGGCCTGCGCCAGCCCGGAGTACCTGGCGCGACGCGGCACGCCGCTGGAGCCGTGTGAGCTGGCGCAGCACGACTGCCTGGTCTGCCATGTGCGCGAGCGCCGGCAGGATCAGTGGCAGTTCGAGCTGAAGGGCGAGGCCAGCGCGCCGTTTCAGGTGCGCGTGGCCGGGCCGCTGGCCTGCAATGACGCGTCCATCGCGCTGCAATGGGCGCTGGAAGGGCGGGGCATTGTTTACCAGTCCGAGATCGACCTGATGGCCTCTTTGGCCGGCGGCAAGCTGGTGCGCCTTTTTGCGGGCCACCTGGGTGAGCCGGCGCCGCTGTACGCCGTGGTGCCGAGCCGCCAGTATGTGCCGGCGCGCGTCAACGAGGTGATAGAGCGGCTTTCAGCGCTGCTGACGGAGCGGCTGGCAGCGCTGCACCCGATTGCACGCTAAACCGGCTTAGCGCGGAGCGAGGCGGATCGCGCCGTCCAGGCGAATGACTTCGCCGTTGAGCATGTCGTTTTCGATGATGTGTTTGGCCAGGCGGGCGTAGTCTTGCGGTGTGCCCAGGCGCGACGGAAAGGGTACGCCGGCGGCCAGCGAGTCCTGCACTTCCTGCGGCATGCCGAACAGCATGGGCGTGCCGAAGATGCCGGGGGCAATCGTCATGTTGCGGATGCCGTTGCGCGCCAGGTCGCGGGCGATCGGCAAGGTCATGCCGACAATCCCGCCCTTGGAGGCGCTGTAGGCCGCCTGGCCGATCTGGCCGTCGTAGGCCGCCACAGACGCGGTGGAGATCAGCACGCCGCGCTCGCCGGTGGCTTCGGGGTCGTTCTTGCACATGGCGTCGGCCGCCAGGCGAATCATGTTGAAGCTGCCGATCAGGTTGACGGTGACGGTCTTGCTGAAAGCGGCCAGGCCGTGCGCGCCGTTTTTGCCCACGGTTTTTTCGGCGGGCGCAATGCCGGCGCAATTCACCAGGCCCATCAGCTTGCCCATGGTGAGTGCCTTGGCCACTACGGCCTGGCCGTCGGCTTCCTGGCTTACGTCGCATTTGACGAAAGCGGCTTTGTCAGCACCCAGCTCTTTGGCGATGGCTTCGCCTTTGTCGGCCTGCATGTCGGCGATGACGACTTTGGCGCCGTTGGCCACCAGCATGCGCGCGGTGCCTTCACCCAGGCCCGATGCGCCGCCGGTGACGATAAATACTTTGCCTGCGATTTCCATGGTGGTTCCTTGAGTGAGAAGAGAAGTTGAGGTGTTGTGGACGCCGTGTGCGCTTCTTGTGCGACATGACGTTAACGTAAACGTCAATTATGGCCCATGAAAAAAGCCCGGCGCCTTTCGGCTGCCGGGCTTTTCGCAAAAACGGGGCGCTGGCTTATTTGTAGCCGACGCGGTCCAGCATCTGCTGCACCTTGAGCTGGTTGTTGCCCACGGCGCTGATGGGGATGGTTTCCGACTTGAAGCTGCCGTTGCCCGAAGGGGACATGGCCTTGAGCGCAGGGTTGCTCACGCCCAGGCCGGGCACGGCGGCCCACTCGTTGTTGCCGTTGGCAAAGTACTCTTGCGCGCTGGGGCTGGCCAGGTATTCCATGAACTTGACGGCGTTGGCCGTGTTCTTGGCGTTCTTTGCCACGGCCGCACCGGCGATGTTCACGTGCGTGCCCCAGCTGTCCTGGTTGGGGAAGACCACGCCGACGCGGTCGGCCACGGTTTTATCTTCGGCCGAGTTCGAACGCATGATGCGCGCCAGGTAGTAGGTGTTGGTCAGCGCAATGCCGCATTCGCCGCTGGCCACGGCCTTGATCTGGTCGCTGTCGCCGCCTTTGGGGTCGCGCGCCATGTTGGCCACCAGGCCCTTGAGCCACTGCTCGGCCTTGGCTTCGCCCAGGTGCTCGGTCACGGCGCCGAAGAGCGAGAGGTTGTACGGATGGGCGCCGGAGCGGGTGCACAGCAGGCCTTTGTTCTTCGGGTCGGCCAGCTTTTCGTAGGTGTCCACGTCGGCTTTCTTGACCTTGAGTTTGTCAAACACGATGACGCGGGCGCGGGTCGAAAAACCGAACCAGGTCGTGCCTTCGGCTGTTTCTTTGGCGCGCAGCTTGGCCGGGATGGCGGCTTCCAGGGCCGGCGACTTGATGGGCTTGAAGAGGCCGTCCACGTCGCCCTTGTGCAGGCGGGCGGCGTCGACCAGCAAAATCACGTCGGCAGGGGAGGCTGCGCCTTCGGCCTTCAGGCGCGCCAGGATGCCGGCGTCGTCCGCGTCCACGCGGTTGACCTTGATGCCGGTGGCTTTGGTGAAGTCGCTGTAGAGCTTTTCGTCCGTCTGGTAATGGCGGGCAGAATACAAGTTGACCACCTGCTCCTGGGCCGAAGCCAGGCCTGCCAGCAGCATCAGCGACGAAAGAACCACTTTTTTGTACATAACTTCCCACTTTCTTACAGGTGTTTTTAAAGCCCGACGATGATAAAGCAAATAAGAATCATTCGTGAAAGAGTCCCTACGCTTACCAAGTCTTCGCGGGGGCAGGGGCGACTTGCCGGGTGGGGCCTGGCGATGGTTTTGTCAGTGCTGGCCGGTTGCGCCACGGTGCCGTCCGGCCCGGCCGCGCCTGTGGCGACGCCGCCCGCAGAGGCCAGCAAAAAGCCGGTGCGCATCGGCCTGGCGCTGGGCGGTGGCGCGGCGCGAGGCTTTGCCCATGTGGGCGTGATCGCGGTGCTGGAGGAGGCCGGCCTCAGGCCGAACCTGGTGGTGGGCACGTCGGCCGGCAGCCTGGTGGCGGCGCTGTACGCCAGCGGCAAGACCAGCGCGCAGCTGCAGCAGACGGCGCTGAATATGGAAGAAGTCGCCATCACCGACTGGATGCTGCCGATCTTCGGCCGCGGCATGTTTCGCGGCGATGCGCTGGCCCGCTATGTCAACGACCTGGTGGCCAACCGGCTGATGGAGAACATGGCCATCCCGCTGGGCATCGTCGCCACCGACCTCAACAGCGGGCAGGCGGTGCTGTTCCAGCGCGGCGACACCGGCTCGGCAGTGCGGGCGTCCAGCGCGGTGCCGGCGGTGTTTGTGCCGGTCAAGATCAACGGCCGCGAGTATGTCGACGGCGGCCTGGTGTCGCCGGTGCCGGTGCGCTTTGCGCGGCAGATGGGTGCGGATGTCGTGATCGCAGTCGACATCTCCAGCCCGCCCGAAGCCAACCCGGCCGGCGACACACTGCAGATCCTGCTGCAGACCTTTGCCATCATGGGCAAAAGCATCAACCAGTACGAACTCAAGGACGCCGATGTGGTGGTCCGGCCCTCGCTGGCGGGCCTGAAAAGCGCGGACTTCTCGGCGCGCCAGCGCGCCATCGATTCGGGCCGCGCGGCCATGCTGGCGGCCTTGCCGCAATTGAAGGCCAAACTGGAAGCCGCGGGATATGCGGTGCAGAGGCCGCAGCCATAGCCGTAGCGCTATTTGCTATTCTTTTGATAGCTTCTTGCCCAGGCAGCGATTGGGCTGGAGGCCGATTTGGCTTAAATTCTGGCCAAAAAAAAGCCCCATCTTGCGATCGGGCTTTAAGGGGTCCGTGAAATGAATTTCGGAAGGGACCCGAGGAGACAACTGGTCTGAAACCCTGTTCAGCTGAACAGGGCCTGCGAAAGCAGCTCCATGAACGGTAGCGCCGGGGCGCCGGTGCTTAGCGCTTTTTGGCGGCAGGCACTTTGGTGGCGTTCACTGCGGAAGCGGCCACCGTGTTGAAGTTGGCTTCAGCGATGTCGCTGGCTTGCTTCACGGCTTTCTGGACCGACTCAAATGCGTTGTTGGCGGCGGCAACGGCGCTCTTCAGAACAGCCACAGCGGTTTCGGAACCGGCAGGTGCGTTCTTGGCGGCGTTGTCGACCAGGCCGACGAATTTCTTTTGTGCGTCAGCGGTCTGGGCTTCGAAAGTCTTGCCCAGGTCGGCGCCGGCGGCGGAAGCGATGTCATACAGGTGACGGCTGTAAGCGGCGGTCTTTTCAGCCAGGGGCTGGACCAGGCCGGCTTGCAGGGCCATCAGTTCCTGTGCGTCTTTCACGCCCATGACAGCTTGCGTGTGGTTGGCGGTTTCAGCCAGGGCAGCCTTGGTGGCTTGCACATTCAGCTCGACCAGCTTTTCAACGCCTTCGAAGGCTTTGTGGGTCAGGCCAAACAGGGTTTCGATGTTGGCTTTGTGGGAAGCGAGGACTTGTTCAGCGGTCAGCATAATGAATCTCCAATATAGGTGGTTAAGGGTCAACTAAGGGTCAACTTGGGTCAACAGTTGCTTTGCGCTGAATTGCTGCACTGCAACATGAGCCCAAGTATAGGGAATACCCGCCCCATTGCAAGCATTTTTTGCTGCACTGCACCAATTTAGAGGCCGAGCCCTATTTGGCGCACTAAAACAGAGTGCAAAAGTATCCAGATTCGGCCTTTCCACGGCGCTGAAACCCTTGGGCCACAATGGCTAAACCCCTACCGGATTCCCACCTTGCAAGCCTTTTACGCCGACAACTTTGTGCTGCCGCTCCCGCAGGGGCACCGCTTTCCGATGGCCAAATACCGGCTTCTGCGCGACCGGTTGGTGAACGAACTCCCGCAGGTGCGCATGGCGCAGGCGCCGGCCGCCACGGATGGCGAGCTGGCGCTGGTTCACACGCCTGCTTATATAGACGCCATCACCCACGGCACCTTGCCGGCGAACGCGCAGCGCGAAATCGGCTTTCCCTGGAGCCCGGGCATGTCCGAGCGCGCGCGGCGCTCTGCCGGTGCCACCGTCGCAGCGGCCCGTGTGGCAATGGGAGCGGGTGGCAAGCAAGGCGAGGGCGTTGCGGCCAACCTGGCGGGCGGCACGCATCACTCGTACGCGCACAAGGGCGGCGGCTTTTGTGTCTTCAACGACGCGGCGGTGGCCGCCAGGCTGATGCAGGCAGAGTGGGCGCGGCTGCACCGCCACCAACGCAAGCCGTTGCAGGTCGCCATCGTCGACCTGGACGTGCACCAGGGCAACGGCACCGCCAGCATCTTTGCCGCGGATGCCAGCGTGTTCACGCTGTCGCTGCATGGGCAGAAGAATTTCCCGTTCCGCAAAGAGGCCAGCGACCTCGACGTGGACCTGCCCGACGGCTGCGGCGACGCGGCCTATCTCCAGGCGCTGGAGCATGCGCTCGACGAGCTGGAGCGGCGCTTTGAGCCGGGGCTGGTGCTCTTCCTGGCCGGCGCCGATCCGTATGAGGGCGACCGGCTGGGGCGGCTGGCGCTGAGCTTCGATGGCCTGGAAGCGCGCGACCGGCGCGTGTTCGACTGGGCCTGGCAGCGCCGTATTCCGCTGGCGTTTTCCATGGCGGGTGGCTACGGCGTCAACATCGACGAAACCGTGCAGGTGCAGGTGAACACCTACCGCGTCGCGCTGGAGTACTGGAAGCGCTGGAACCCCTGGAACCCCTAGCCGGTCGCGGATTGCTGCTACATTGCCTTGGCCCATTCGGGTGGCCCACCGCTGGAACGCGGGAACAACCAGCACAAGAACATGCAGCCTCATCCCGAAAATTCCCCGAAAAGCGTGGCTACCGGCGCGCTTCGCGTCCTGGTGCTGGGCGGCACCGGCTTTATCGGCCGCCATGCCGTGGCAGCGCTGCATGCCGCAGGCGCGCAACTTGCCATCGGCAGCCGCCACCCTGAGCGCCACGAGGCGGCCTATCCCTTTGCCGCCTTGCACAGGGTGCGCTTTGAGCATCTGCTGCAGCCCGATGCCTGGGCCCCTTTGCTCAAGGACGTGGACGTGGACGTGGTCGTGAACTGCGTGGGCATCCTGCGCCAGCGGCCCAGGGAGTCTTATGACCATGTGCACCACCGCGCGCCGGTCGCGCTGGCCGTGGCATGTGCCGGTGCCAACATCCGCCTGGTCCACACCTCGGCCCTGGGTTTGCACGAAGGCGCCAAAAGCCGGTTCCTGTCGAGCAAGCTGCTGGGCGAGCGCGCCATCGCGGCGACCGGCTGCGACCACGCCATCGTGCGGCCGTCACTGCTGGACGGCGAGGGCGGCTTTGGCGCGCGCTGGTTGCGCGGCCTGTCGCGTTCGCCGGTGCACTTCATCCCGCGCGGCGCGCGCGGCGGCATTGCGGCGATGGCGGCCACCGATCTTGGAAAAGCCTTTGCCGCGCTGGCCGCTTTTCCTTCCCTGGCCGGCCACCGTGAGGTTGAGCTGGGCGGCACCCGCCGCTACGGCTACGCCGAATACCTGCGTGAGCTTCGCGCCGACTACACCGGCACCCGCGCGCTGCAGATTCCGCTGCCCAACTGGGCGGCACGCGTGGGCGCGCATGTGTGCGATGTCCTGCACTTTTCGCCGTTCTCTTACGGGCACTGGATCTTGCTGCAGCGGGACAACATGCCGTCGCCCAACCGCTTGCCGGAATTGCTGGGACGGGAGCCGCTTGCGATCAGGCCGGGCAGCCACCCAAAAGCCCAGCCCGGGACCGGCCAGGGTCACACTGGCAAAATAGGTCCTCATGACCTCCCCGACACGCCCGCAGGCTGAAGCCCGCAGCGCCTACAAGGCCTTCCGCCACATCGGCACCCGCTGGTCCGATAACGATGTTTACGGCCACGTCAACAACGTCGTTTACTACAGCTGGTTCGACACTGCGGTCAACGGCCTGTTGATCGAACGCGGCGCCATCGACATCCACACCGGCAGCGTGATCGGCCTGGTGATCGAAACCCAATGCAACTACTTCGCGCCGCTGGCGTTTCCCGAGCCTGTGGTGGCGGGCATCCGCGTGGCGCATGTGGGCTCATCCAGCGTGCGCTACGAGGTGGCTTTGTTCCCGGGCGACGAAAGCGCACTGTGCGCGGCCCGCGGCCATTTCATCCATGTGTATGTCGACCGCGCCACGCGCCGGCCGGCGCCGCTGCCCCCTGAACTTCTTTCTGTACTGGAGACCCTCCGATGACCCAGGCACCGCCCGTGCTTCCCTACATCACGCCGCGCCGCGCAGGCGATGCCCAAAACGCCGTCGACGAAGCCATCGTCAGCCGCCAGTCGATACGCCAGTTCCTGCCCACGCCGGTGCCGCGCGAGACCATCGCCCACCTGCTGGAAGTCGCCAGCCGCGCGCCGTCCGGCACCAACACCCAGCCCTGGAAGGCCTACGTGCTGCAAGGCGCCAGCCGTGACGCGCTGGTCGCCAAAGTCTGCGAAGCCCACGATGCGATCTACGCCAACCCGGCGCTGGCCGCCGAGTACAAAGAGGAATACGACTACTACCCCGAAAAATGGGTGTCGCCCTACATCGACCGCCGCCGCGAAAACGGCTGGGGCCTGTACGGCCTGCTGGGCATCACCAAGGGCGACAAGGACAGAATGCACGCACAGCATCACCGCAACTTCCAGCTCTTCGATGCGCCCGTGGGCCTGATGTTCACGCTGGACCGCGTGATGGGCCGTGGCTCGCTGGTGGATTACGGCATGTTCATGCAGAGCCTGATGGTCGCCGCGCGCGGCCTGGGCCTGCACACCTGTCCGCAGGCGGCGTGGAACGGCTTCGCCAAAATCATCCTGCCGCATATCGGCGCAGGTGACAACGAGATGCTGGTGTGCGGCATGGCGCTGGGCTATGCGGACGAAGCCGCGTTGGTCAACACTTTCCGCACGCCTAGAGTTCCTGCATCCCAGTTCACCACCTGGCTGGACTGACGTGGCCCCCACGCTTGTCGCTTTGTGTAATGCGCGAGGCCTTGCAGGCCGCGGCTCGCGGGACGCTTCGCCTCTGTCGCCTGTCCAAACCTGCTCAAGCAGGTTTGGAGCCGCAGGCTCCAGCCCCTCGGGGGTTAATTTTCCTTGGGGCGGCCCGGCGGAAAATTGCTGCGCCTTCCCTTCCTGTACGGAATTGAAGGCGTGACCTTTTCCGTGGTCCAGCTGCTGGGCGGGCTGTCTTACGCGACCACGCTGTTCCTGATGGCGGCGGGCCTCACGCTGATCTTCGGCGTGACGCGGATCGTCAATTTTGCGCACGGCAGCTTCTTCATGTTGGGCGCATTGTTCACTGCGCACTGGGTGACGCACTGGTTCCCGGCCTGGGGCGAAAGCGCGCCGCTGTACCTCCTTGCTATTCTTTTAGGAGCTGCGTGTGCAGGTGTGGCGGGGGCTGTGGCCGAATTCTTCTTGTTAAGGCGAATGAGCGGCGCGCCCGAGCTCTACCAGCTGGTGGCCACCTTCGGCCTGACGCTGGCGATGCACGACGCGATGCAGTGGGGCTTTGGCCCCGACGAAGTTTTTGCGCCGCGCTTTCCGGGCCTCAAGGGTTCGGTGCAGATTGGCGAGGACTTTTTCCCCGTCTACCAGCTCGCGATGATCGCGCTGGGCCCGCTGGTCTGGCTGGGCCTGCACCTGTTGCTGCGGCGTTCTCTGTTTGGCCAGCGCCTGCGCGCGGCCACGCAAGACCGCGGCATGCTGGCCGCGCTGGGCGTCAACCCGCGCCCCATCATGCTGGGCGCCGTGGTGCTGGGCTGCGCGCTGGCGGGCCTGGCCGGCGCCTTGCAGCTGCCGCGTGAGCCCGCGCACCTGCAGATGGACATGAACGTGATCGTCGAGACCTTTGTCGTCGTCGTCATGGGCGGGTTGGGCAGCATTGGCGGCGCTTTTGTCGCGGCCTTGCTGATCGGGCTGGTGCATGCGTTCGGCATCAGCGTGTTTCCGCAGGCCACGCTGGTGATCGTCTTCCTGACGATGGCGGTGGTGCTGGTGTTCCGGCCGCAAGGCTTGAACGGCAAGGCCATTTCGCAGGACAGCAGCGGTGTGCGTGAAGCGGTGCAGAAGTTTCGCGGCCTGCAGATGGGGCCGGCGGGCTCTTCGCTGATTTCGCTCGCCTTTGTGGCGCTGGCGTGGCTTGCCTGGGCGGGCGGGCCCTACTGGCAAACGCTGGCCGCCGACGCGCTGATCCTGATGATTTTCGGCATCAGCCTGCAATCGATGATGGCGCTGGGCGGCCTGGTCAGTTTTGGCCATGCCGCTTTTTTTGCGCTGGGCGCGTACGGCGCTGCGCTGTCGCACAGCCTCTGGGGCGCCTCGCTTCCGCTCGCGCTTGCCGCCGGCTGCGGCATGGCGCTGGCGGTGGCGGCGGTGTTTGGCGCGGCGGTGGTGCGCAGCAGCGGTGTGTACCTCGCCATGCTGTCGCTGGCGCTGGCGCAGGTGATCTGGGCCGGGGCCACGCAGTGGATCTATGTCACGGGCGGCGACAACGGCCTGATCGGGTTGACGCTGGTCGATGACGAAGGCCGGCCGCTTTTTTATGCCTTGCTGGCCGGCCTGGCGCTGGTGGCGGTGTTTGCGCTGCGTTTCCTCGGCCGCTCGGTCATGGGCGCCGCGCTCCAGGCGCTGCGTGATTCGCCCATGCGTGCGTCGGCGTCGGGGCTGGCGGTGGGCTGGCTCAAGTACCGCATTTTTGTGGAAAGCGCGGTGCTGGCCGGCCTGGCCGGCGGCCTGTTTGCCGCGCACAAGGGCGCGGTGTTTCCCTCGCTGGCAGCGGTTTCCACCTCGGTCGATGCCTTGCTGGTTGTGCTGCTCGGCGGCGTGCACCAGCTCTGGGGCGCCGTGGTGGGCAGCATGGTGCTGACTTACGCCGGCGCCGAGCTGGGCCGCGAAGTGACTTACTGGCGCGGCCTGCTGGGCGTCTTCATCATGGTGATCATGGTGGCGTCGCCTTCGGGCCTGATGGGACTGGTGGGCCGGCTGTTGTTGCTTCTGGCGCGGCTGCGCAGCCGCGGCCGCAAGACAGGAGGCGCCTGATGCTGCAGGTTCAGGATTTGGTCAAACACTTTGACGGCGTCCGTGCGGTGGACGGCGTGAGCTTTGAGGTGCAGCCGGGCCAATGCGTGGCCTTGATCGGCCCCAACGGCGCAGGCAAGTCCACCACCTTTGCCTGCATTGCCGGCCAGTACCCGCTCACCGGCGGCCATATCGCGTGGAAAGGCGTGGCGCTGGAGGGCCTGAGCCCGCAGGCCCGTTTGCAGCATGGCGTGGCGCGCACCTTCCAGGTGGCACAGGTCTTTGAGGCGCTGACGGTGCTACAAAATGTGCAGCTGGCAGCCCAGGCGCGGCGCGGTCTGCGGGCCATTTCGGCTTTCAAACCGCTGGATGGGCAGGCGCGTGAGCCGGCGCTGGCGCTGCTGGCGCAAACCGGCCTGGAGGCGCTGGCCGACCACGATGCGCTGAGCCTGCCCTATGGCGCCAAGAAGCGGCTGGAGCTGGCGATAGCGCTGGCCGCCGGGCCGCAACTGTTGCTGCTGGACGAGCCCGCCGCCGGCCTGGCCGGGCCCGAGCGCGCCAGCCTGATGCAGCTGGTGAAAAGCCTGGCGGGGCAGGGCATGACCGTGCTCTACACCGAACACAACATGGACGCCGTGGCCGGCGTGGCCGACCACGTGCTGGTGCTCATCGAAGGCAAGCTCGCCGCACAAGGGTCGTTCGACGAGATCTCACGCGACGCGGTGGTGCGCAGCCGCTACCTGGGTGAAACTGCCGTTGAAGGGGTTGAAGGTGCCAGCCATGCTTGACGTGCGCAACCTCAACGCCTTCTACGGCCCGGCGCAGGCCCTGTTCGATGTCTCCCTGCAGGTCGCGCCGGGTGAACTGGTCGTGTTGCAGGGCCTGAACGGTGCGGGCAAGTCCACGCTGCTCAAGTCGCTGATGGGGCTGGAAGTGCGTACTGAAGGTCATATCCGCTATCAGGTGCAGACGCAGCTTGAGCCGATCGAACGCTGGGACACCCACCGCCGCGCGCGCGCCGGCCTCGGTTATGTGGCCGAAGACCGGCGGCTGTTCACCGAGCTCACGGTGCGCGAAAACCTGCGCATCGCCGCCGGCCGCGACGCATCGGCGCAAGAGGCGCGCGCGCTGGATCTTTTCCCTGCGCTCAAAGGCATGCTGGGGCGCCGCGCCGCGCAGATGAGCGGCGGCGAGCAGCAGATGCTGGCGATTGCCCGCACCTTGATGACGGCGCCGCGCATCCTGCTGCTCGATGAACCCTGCGAAGGCATCGCGCCCGTGCTGGTCGAATCCATCCGCGATGCACTCCTGAAGCTCAAGCAGGAAGGCCTGGGCCTTCTGGTCGCCGAGCAAAACCAGCTGCTGGCATCCCGTGCTGACAGGCTGGTTTTGCTGGTTGCGGGTAAAGTCAGGGGTTGATGACGAAAGACCGGTTTCCGCCCGTTTTTTGCTCCTTCCTTTTTTCAATCCTCTCATTTTCATTTCCTTCAGAAGGACCTCCCCATGAGCAACATCACCACCACCCCTTCCGGCCTGCAGTACGAAGACACCGTGCAAGGCACCGGCGCCATCGCCAAGGCGGGGCAGCATGTCAAGGTCCACTACACCGGCTGGCTGTACAACGACGGCGTGCAAGGTGCCAAGTTTGATTCCAGCAAGGACCGCGGCCAGCCGTTCGAGTTCTCGCTCGGCGCCGGCCAGGTCATCCGCGGCTGGGACGAAGGCGTGCAGGGCATGTCGGTGGGCGGCACGCGCCGCCTGATCATCCCGGCGGAACTGGGCTACGGCGCACGCGGCGCCGGCGGCGTGATCCCGCCGAACGCCACCTTGCTGTTCGAAGTGGATTTCCTGGGCACCTGAGCCAGCGCAAGTTGAAGAAGGCTGGCGCGCGGCCATCGCGCCCGGCCTGTTCACCTGATTAACCGCCAAGGCGCCTTCGCGCTGCGGCCCTCAAGCGTTCTCCATGATCATCACGAGCCTCTTAGACACGGACCTGTACAAGTTCACCATGATGCAGGTGGTCTTGCACCAGTTTCCGGGGGCGGAGGTGGAGTACAAGTTCAAGTGCCGCAATGCCGGCGCGCCGGGCATAGGCGACCTGGCGCCGTATGTGATGGAGATACGCGAAGAAATCCGCGGCCTGTGCAACCTGCGCTTTCAGGACGCCGAGCTGGCTTACCTCAAAGCCATGCGTTTCATCAAGAGCGATTTTGTCGACTTCCTCGGCATCTTCCGGCTCAACGAAAAATACGTCACCGTCACCGCCTTGCCCTCGGGCGAGATCGATGTGTCGATCAAAGGGCCGTGGCTGCACACCATCCTGTTCGAGATCCCGGTGCTGGCCATCATCAACGAGGTCTACTTTCGCAACACGCAAAAGAACGCCGACCTGGCCGAAGGCCGCAAGCGCCTGGAGACCAAGATCGGCGAGCTGCAGACGCAAGGCCTGCGTACCCTCAAGATCGCCGACTACGGCACGCGCCGCCGCTTCGGCAAGGCCTGGCATGAAGAAGTGCTGCGCACTCTGGTGACGCGGCTGGGCACCGGGGCGGGCGGCCAGCTGGCCGGCACCAGCAATGTGCTGTTTGCGATGAAGCTGGGCCTGACGCCGCTGGGCACCATGGCGCATGAATACCTGCAGGCCTGCCAGGCGCTGGGCCCGCGCCTGCGCGACAGCCAGGTTTTCGGCTTCGAGTCGTGGGCCAGGGAATACCGTGGCGACCTCGGGATCGCGCTGTCGGACGTCTACGGCATGAGCGCCTTCCTGCGCGACTTCGACATGTACTTCTGCAAGCTGTTCGACGGCGCCCGCCACGACAGTGGCGACCCCTTCGATTGGGGCGAGCGCATGCTGGCGCACTACACCAAGAACCGTGTCGACCCGCAGACCAAGACGCTGATCTTCAGCGACGGCCTCACGGTGCCGCGCACCATCGAGCTGTACCAGCAGTTCAGGGGGCGCTGCCAGCTGGCCTTCGGCATAGGCACCAACCTCACCAACGACCTGGGCTACGAGCCGCTGCAGATCGTCATCAAGATGATCCGCTGCAACGGCCAGCCGGTGGCCAAGCTCTCAGACACGCCTTCGAAGAACATGTGCGACGACGAAAAATACCTCGCTTACCTGAGACAGGTGTTCGAAATTGCCTGAATGCCGCTTGGCGTGAGGAAAAAATAATCATTCGGGAAGGGTCTCCGGACCCGGGGCGGTACGGCCTTTTCCCGTCAATAAAGGAGATGTAGTGGGATTTTCACGCGGCGTTGCCATGATTGCCTTGATGTGTTTGCCGGTGCTGTCGAGGGCGGCCGATATCGATGGCAGCAGTCTCTCGTGGGCCTGGGGCATTCCCTTCGCGGGAATTCTCCTGTCGATTGCCTTGATGCCGTTGCTGGCGGCGTCTTTCTGGCACCACCATTTCGGCAAAATTTCTGCCGCATGGACGCTGGCGTTCTTTTTGCCGTTTGCCGCCGTGTTTGGTCCCGCTGTCGCGGGCGCCAGCCTCGTTCATGCCTTGCTGGCTGAATACCTTCCTTTCATCATCCTGCTGGTCGCGCTCTACACCGTGGCCGGTGGCATCTTCATCCGTGGCAACCTCCATGGCAGTCCTGCGGTCAATGTCGCCATCCTCGCCATCGGAACCGTGCTGGCCAGTTTTATGGGCACCACGGGCGCTTCCATGCTGATGATCCGGCCGCTGATTCGCGCCAACGACAACCGGGTGCACAAGGCGCATGTGGTGGTGTTCTTCATCTTTCTGGTCTCCAACGCGGGCGGCTCGCTGACCCCCCTGGGTGACCCGCCCCTGTTCCTGGGCTTCCTCAAAGGCGTCGACTTCTTCTGGACGGTCAGCCACATCTTTCCGGAAACCCTGTTTCTGGCGGGCAGCCTGCTTGGAATCTTTTACCTGCTGGACCGCTGGTACTACGCCAAAGAGGGGGTGCTTCCTGTCGATCCGACCCCCGACACCCGCGGCCTTGGCTTCGACGGCGCCGCCAACTTCTGGCTGCTGGCGGCGGTGGTGGGCCTGGTGCTGCTCAGCGGGTTCTGGAAGACGCCGATGGGCATCACCGTGTTTGGCA
Source organism: Polaromonas sp. SP1 (assembly GCF_003711205.1). Classification (NCBI taxonomy): domain Bacteria; kingdom Pseudomonadati; phylum Pseudomonadota; class Betaproteobacteria; order Burkholderiales; family Comamonadaceae; genus Polaromonas; species Polaromonas sp. SP1. Next base: position 3,091,159 of record NZ_CP031013.1, read on the forward strand.
CGGAAGTGGGCCTGCCGGGCCTGGTGCGCGATGCCGGCCTTCTGGCGGTCACCTTTATCTCGCTGCGCCTGACGCCGGCGGGCGTGCACAAGGACAACCAGTTTTCATGGGGGCCCATGCAGGAAGTCGCCAAACTTTTCGCCGGCATTTTCCTGACCATCATCCCCGTCATCGCCATGCTCAAGGCGGGTGTGCAGGGGCCTTTCGGCGCCATCGTTTCGGCAGTGACCCGGCCCGACGGCCAGCCCGATCCGGCCATGTATTTCTGGGCCACCGGCGCGCTGAGCTCCTTTCTCGACAACGCGCCCACCTACCTGGTGTTTTTTAACACCGCGGGCGGAGACCCGGCGGCGCTGATGACCACGCTGGCGCCGACACTGGCCGCTATTTCCGCCGGCGCGGTGTTTATGGGCGCCAACTCCTACATCGGCAATGCGCCCAACATGATGGTCAAGGCCGTGGCCGAAGAGCGCGGCGTGGCCATGCCCAGCTTCTTCGGCTACATGGCCTGGTCGGGCGCGGTGCTGATTCCCCTTTTCATCGTCATGACCTTCATCTGGTTCAAGTAAGCCATTCATTGAAAGAAAGCGAAAACCCATGAGCAAGCCCAAGATCCTCGTTGCACGCGCCGTATTCCCCGAAGTCATTGCCCGCCTTGAGCAGCATTTCGAGGTCGAATCCAACCAGAGCGACGAAACCTGGTCCAAGGCCCAGCTGACCGAGCGTCTCAAAGGCAAGGACGGCGCTTTCACCACCGGCGGCGACCGCATCGACGGCGAAGTGCTGGCCGCCTGCCCGGGCCTGAAGATCTGCGCCAACATGGCGGTGGGTTACAACAACTTCGACATCGACGCGATGACCGCAGCCGGCGTGCTGGCCACCAATGCGCCCGACGTGCTGACCGAAACCACCGCCGACTTCGGCTTTGCGCTGCTGATGGCCACGGCCCGCCGCGTGACGGAAAGCGAGCACTACTTGCGCGCCGGCAAATGGACCAAGTGGAGCTACGACATGTTCGCCGGCTCCGACATCCACGGCGCCACGCTGGGCATCCTGGGCATGGGCCGGATCGGGCAGGGCATTGCCAAGCGCGGCGCCCACGGCTTCGGCATGAAGGTGATCTATCACAACCGCTCACGGCTCGACGCAGCGCTGGAGGCCGAATGCAAGGCCAGCTATGTCGGCAAGGAAGAGCTGCTCAAGACCGCCGACCACCTGGTGCTGGTGCTGCCGTACTCGCCGGCCTCGCACCACACCATTGGCGCGGCCGAGCTGGCACTGATGAAGCCGACCGCCACGCTGATCAACATCGCGCGCGGCGGCATTGTGGACGACGCGGCGCTGGCTGCGGCGCTGAAGGACAAGCGTATCTCTGCGGCCGGGCTGGACGTGTTTGAGGGCGAGCCCAAGGTGCACCCAGACCTGCTGACCGTGCCCAACGTGGTGTTGACACCGCACATCGCCAGCGCGACCATTCCCACGCGCCTGGCCATGGCCAGCCTGGCGGCGGACAACCTGATCGCATTCTTTGGAGGAAAAAAACCTTTGACCCCCTTAAATCCTGCGGTACTCGCTATCAAATAAATAGCAGTCCAATCGACGCGGCACAATAAGCAGTTCCTCGCAAAACAACAACCCAGTATCGAGACACGCACACCCATGGAACCCTGGTTGATCTTCGCCCTGGCCTTGCTGGTAGCCAACCTGCTGCTGCTGGTCTGGCTGGCGGTGCGCAAGCCCGCCGCGCCTTCGGACGCAGGCCGCGTCGAGCTGCTGGCCGGCATGGCCGCTGGCCACGACAAGCTTGAGCGCGAGCTGCGCCGCGAGATCGGCGACAACTCGCGCAGCAGCCGCCAGGAACTGGCCACTACGTTTGCGACCTTCCAGCAAACGCTGGTGCAGCAAAGCGCCGAAGCCATCCGCACACAAAACGCGCAGATCGACGCGTTCGCGCAGCAACTCACCTTGCTGCAAAAAACCCTGTCGGACACCCTGACCACGCAGCTCCAGTCCGTCAGCGAATCGAACGCGCGCCGCATGGTGGAAGTGCGTGAAACGCTGGAGCAGCAGCTGGCGCAACTGCAGCAGACCAACTCGGCCAAGCTTGACGAGATGCGCAAGACGGTCGACGAAAAACTGCAGACCACGCTGGAGGCCCGGCTGGGCGAAAGCTTCAAGCAGGTGGCCGACCGGCTCGAGCAGGTGCACAAAGGCCTGGGTGAAATGCAGTCGCTGGCGGTGGGCGTGGGTAGCCTGCAGCGCGTGCTGACCAATGTGAAGACGCGCGGCATGTTCGGTGAAGTCCAGCTTGAGGCATTGCTTGAGCAGGTGCTGACGGTGGACCAGTACGCCAAGCAGGTTGAGACCAAGCCGCGCAGCGGCCAGCGCGTTGATTTTGCGATCCGCTTCCCGGGCCGCGGCGACGACGGCTCGCCGGTCTGGCTGCCGGTCGATGCCAAGTTTCCGCGCGACGACTATGAGCGCCTGCTTGATGCGCATGAACGGGTGGACCCGATTGCCGTCGAGGCGGCCGGCAAGGCGCTGGAGGCGCGCATCCGCGCTGAAGCCAAGTCCATTGCCGAGAACTACCTGGCCGCGCCGCACACCACGGACTTCGCCATCCTCTTTTTACCGGTGGAAAGCCTGTACGCCGAGGTGCTGCGCCGCCCGGGGCTGATGGACGCGATCCAGCGCCAGTACCGCGTGACGCTGGCCGGGCCGACCACGCTGCTGGCCATGCTCAACAGCCTGCACATGGGCTTTCGCACCCTGGCGCTGGAGCAGCAGGCCTCCGAAGTGTGGAAGGTGCTGGGCGCCGTCAAAACCGAGTTCGAGCGCTACGGCGAATGGGTCGCACGCATCAAGGAGCAGGTCGCGAAAGCTTCCGACACGCTGGACAAGGCCGACACCCGTGCCAAGCAGATGCGGCTGGCGCTGCGCAAGGTCGAGGCCCTGCCTGAAATCGAGTCGCAATCCCTGTTGCCGCCGGTGGCCGACACCGACCTGCTGGGCGAATGAGCGTCATGGCGTTGCCTGGCCATGCTATTAAATTAATAGCTGGTAGTGCAGGTGGTGATTGGGCTGGAGCCACTTTTTGCTTAAGAAATGACGCCTGAGCTCGCACGCCTCATCGTGGCGCAGATCTGCCTGCATGCGTGCATGGCGGGCACGCGCATGGCGGCGCCGCTGCTGGCGCTGCGCGAAGGCTACAGCCCTGCGGCCGTCGGCGTGTTGCTAGCGCTGTTTGCACTGACACAAGTCTTTCTGGCCTTGCCCGCAGGCCGCTTTGCCGACCGGCACGGCCTGCGCCGCCCCATCAGCTACAGCGTGTTTGCCGCCGTGCTGGGCGCGGGGGCGGCGGTGGCTTTCCCGATTTTCCCGGTGATGTGTTTTGCGGCGCTGATGACGGGCGGTGCCACCGGCGCGGCGGTGATCTCGCTGCAGCGGCATGTGGGCCGGGCTGCTGTGGGCGCATTGCAATTGAGGCAGGTGTTCAGCTGGCTCTCCATCGGTCCGGCGGTGTCCAATTTCATCGGGCCGTTTTCGGCCGGCCTGCTGATCGACCATGTGGGCGCCTCGCCGGGCAGCACGCCGGGCTACCGTGCGGCGTTTTTGCTGATGGCGATTTTGCCGATCGCCAGCTGGTTCCTGGTGCGCAAGACGCGCGAGCTGCCGCCGGTGATCGCCGCCAGCGGCGGCCCGCAGCCCCGCGCCTGGGACTTGCTGCGCCAGGCGACGTTTCGCCGCCTGATGCTGGTGAACTGGTTCTTGTCGTCCTGCTGGGACGTGCACACCTTTGTCGTGCCGGTGCTGGGGTTTGAAAGAGGCATCAGCGCGTCGGTGATTGGCACCATCCTAGGCGCTTTTGCGATAGCCGCGGCGCTGATCCGCATGGTGATGCCGCTGGTGGCGGCGCATTTGCGTGAATGGAAGGTGCTGGCCGCCTCCATGCTGGCGACGGCGGTGCTGTTCGGCATTTACCCGCTGATGTATTCGGCCATCGGCATGGGCGTGTGCTCCATCCTGCTCGGGCTGGCGCTGGGCATGGTGCAGCCTATGGTGATGAGCATGCTGCACCAGATCACGCCGGAAGCGCGCCACGGTGAAGCGCTGGGGCTGCGGCTGATGGCGATCAATGCCTCCAGCGTGGTAATGCCCATGTTGTTTGGCTCGGCCGGTGCACTGGTGGGGATTGCCGGGGTTTTCTGGGCCACCGGCACCATGGTGGGGCTCGGCTCGCGCGCGGCCTGGCTTCTCAAGGATTCCATGCCCGCGCACGGCGGGCACGAACCTGAAACCTAGAGCCTGAAGTTAAAGGCGGTAGAAGTCCTTGATGAGGTCCCAGGCGACCTGTGCGTCGTCCACATACTGAAAGAGCTTCAGGTCGTTGGGCGAGATCACGCCTTCTTCCACCAGCATGTCGGTGTTGAGCAGGCGCTGCCAGTAGCTGCTGCCGAAAAGAATGATGGGCACCGGTTTGGCCTTGCGGGTCTGCACCAGCGTGACGACTTCAAAGAGTTCGTCCAGCGTGCCGAAGCCGCCCGGGAACACCACCAGCGCCTTTGCGCGCATCATGAAGTGCATCTTGCGCAGCGCGAAGTAGTGGAACTTGAACGACAGCTCGGGCGGCACGTAGGGGTTGGCGGCCTCTTCCATGGGCAGGGCGATCGCCAGGCCTACGCTTAAACCGCCGGCCTCATGCGCGCCGCGGTTGGCCGCCTGCATGATGCCGGGGCCGCCGCCGGTGCAGATAAAAAGCTTCTTGTCGGGCGATTGGTTTTCACTGTACTGCGCCACCAGCTTGCCGAAGGCGCGGGCCTTTTCGTAATAGTGGGCGTTGCGCGCCAGTTTGCGTGCGCGGTCTATGACTTCGGCGTCGCCAGTGGCTTCTGCTTCAGCCACCATGGTGACGGAATCTTCTTCGCTGCGAAACCGGGCGCTGCCGAACACGACGACGGTGTTTTCAATGCCGTGGGCTTGCTGCTCGAGGTCGGGCTTGAGGAGCTCCAGCTGAAAGCGGATGCCGCGTGTTTCGCGCCGCAGCAAGAACTCTGGGTCGGCAAAGGCCAGTCGCGACGCGTCGGCTTCCAGCGGGGTGCCTTCTCTGGCATGGGCTTGAAGTTCGGCCCAGGCGTTGGCGAGGCGGCTGACGGAGAGGTCTTGTTTTTGTTCCATGCGCTTATTGTCAACGATCAAGATGACGGTGAGGCTTTGGACGGAGCACCGGCTCACACAAAGCAAAAAGGCTCCGTGAGGAGCCTTTTTTGGGGGGAGCCGGAGCGGGTGCGTTTAGACGCGCTTGCGGTATTCGCCGGTGCGGGTGTCGATTTCAACCACATCGCCCTGTGCCACGAAAATCGGCACGCCGATTTCAAAGCCGGTGGCGAGCTTGGCGGGTTTGAGGACCTTGCCGGAGGTGTCGCCCTTGACGGCGGGTTCCGTCCAGGTGATTTCGCGTTGCACGCTGGTGGGCAGCTCGACCGAGATGGCCTTGCCGTCGTAGAACACGACTTCCAGTTCCATGCCGTCTTGCAGGTAGTTGAGCGAGTCGCCCATGTTTTCGGCTTCGACTTCGTACTGGTTGAACTCGGAGTCCATGCAGACATACAGCGGGTCGGCGAAGTAGGAGTAGGTGCAGTCCTTCTTGTCCAGGACGATTTGGTCGATCTTGTCGTCGGCCTTGAACACGACTTCGGTGTTGAAGTTGGCGACCAGGCTTTTGAGCTTCATGCGCACGGTGGCAGAGTTGCGGCCGCCGCGGCTGTATTCGGTCTTGAGCACCACCATGGGGTCTTTGCCGTGCATGATGACGTTGCCGGCGCGGATTTCTTGAGCGATTTTCATAGCAGTTTCACTGAGGTAGGCCGCTAAACGCTTGCACCGGTGTGCAGGTTCCGCGGCGGGTTGTGCGGGCCGCCCAGGTTGGGTCGATCTTCAGATTGATCCGCAAAGCCTACGATTTTAGCGTTTTTTTGCCACAAAGCCGAGCAATCGGCTCACCAGGTCGTCCTGGGCCGTCAGGCGCCCGCGTGCAGCCAGCGCCGCCGCCTGCCAGGCCGGCCAGTCGGCAAGCATGGGCCCGAGGCCGCCTGCGGCGGGCGCCGGAGCGGTTTTACCGTTCCAGGCGGCGTGAAAGGCCCTGAGTGAGGGCGGCGCCTGCAGCATGTCCAGGAAGGCCTGCAGTTTGGCCAGATGGGCATCGTCATGCTGCGGGTAAATTTGCCAAACGAAAGGCCTACCGGCCCAGAGCGCCCGCACCAGAGAATCTTCGCCGCGCACGAAGTTCAGGTCTGAAGCCCACAGCAGGTGGTCAAACCCGGCTTGCTCCAGCAGCGGGAGGTATGAAATTGATAGCAGACTCCCCTTGTCCTGTATGGGCTGGAGGCCTTTTTCACCCTCAACGATGGCCCGCACCGCATGGGCGGCGCGCCCGGCTGCCACCAGCAAGCGTACCGGGTTGCCCTGCAGGCCGTGCCGGGAAAGCTGCGCCAGCAAGGCCTCCAGCGCCGGCGGCTCGTAACAAAACAGCGAGACCAGGGTTTCGCCGCGCCACGGGATGTTTTGGGCCTTGAGCCAGCCGGCGCGGTCAAAGCGCGCCTGGCGCTCCTGCAGGCCGGGCTCTCGCAGCAGCCCGCCGGTATGGGCGGTGAAGCCCGGGTAGAAAAACCACTTGGTCCAGCCCGCCGCCGGGCCGCTTTGCACGGGCGAGGGCATGGCGTGGTAACGCTCGACATAGGCTTCGGCGGAGAGGTATTCGAGGTTGATCCATACGGGTTTCAGGCCTGTAGCCCTCATGCTGCTTGCGCAGGCTGCTATGAATTCAGGGGCAATTTCGCAGCCGAAGGCTTCAACCAGCACGTCGGGCGGTTGTTGGGCAAAGCCCGCTGCCTGCAAGTCCAGCGGCGTGCCGTCTCGCGGCCAGGGCAATACCTGAACGCCCTCGCTGCCTGCGGGCGCCATCCAGGCCAACGCCGCAGCATCGTCCACCCACAGGCGCACGCTGTGCCCGCGCGCGGCCAGGTCGCAAGCCAGGCGCCAGCACACGCCAATGTCCCCGAAGTTGTCGATGACTTTGCAAAAAATGTCCCACTGGCGGCGATTCATGAAAGGATTGTCCACAATACGGCCAGTTGCATACTTTTAGCCATGACCAAAGCCCACGAATTCGACCCCCAACTGCTCAGCGAAGTCGCCGCCTTGCCCGCCTTACCCGGCGTGTACCGCTACTTCGACGCGGAAGGCGGTGTGCTTTACGTCGGCAAGGCGCGCAACCTGAAGAAGCGGGTCTCCAACTACTTCCAGAAGAACCACGGCGGCACGCGCATCGGCCACATGGTGACCAGGATCGCCCGCATGGAAACCACGGTGGTGCGCTCGGAAGCCGAAGCGCTGCTGCTGGAAAACAACCTGATCAAAACGCTGAACCCGAAGTTCAACATCCTGTTTAGGGACGACAAGAGCTACCCCTACCTCAAGCTGACGGGCGCACGCGCGCCGGAGGAAGGCGCAGCGCCCACGGCCGCCGTCTTTCCGCGCATTGCCTACTACCGCGGTGCGGTCGAGAAAAAGCACCGCTACTTCGGCCCTTACCCCAGCGCCTGGGCGGTGAAAGACACCATCTTGCTGCTGCAAAAAGTCTTCAGGCTGCGCACCTGTGAAGACACGGTGTTCAACAACCGCACCCGGCCCTGTTTGCTGTACCAGATCAAACGCTGCTCCGCGCCGTGCGTGGGGCATGTGTCGCCCGAGCAGTATGCGCTGGACACGGCCAATGCCGAACGGTTTTTGCAAGGTCAGGCGCAGGACATCCTGACCGAGCTCGAGCGAAAAATGCTGGCGCATGCTGACAAACTGGAATTTGAGCAGGCGGCGGAATTGCGCAACCAGATGTCGGCGCTGTCCAAGGTGCTGCACCAGCAGTCCATGGAAATCGGCGGCGACAAGGATGTCGACATCCTGGCGGTGAAGGTGCAGGGCGGCAAGGCCTGCGTCAACCTGGCCATGGTGCGCGGCGGCCGCCACCTGGGCGACAGGGCGTACTTCCCGAGCCATGTGGAGAACGCGACCGATGTGGCGGCGCTGGATGCGGAAATGGATGCGGATGCAAGGCAAGCCACGCAAACCGGGGCAGGCGGTGAAGGCGCTGCGGTGTCGCCCGTGCCCGCCGTTGCAGGCAAGTCGCTGGAGGCGCTGGTGCTTGAAGCCTTTATCGCGCAGCACTACATCGACGTGCCCGTTCCTCCCACCCTGGTGTGCAGCGAGCCCGTCGACAAAGAGCTGATGGAGGCGCTGAGCGCGCAGACCGGCACCAAGGTCACGGCCATCCACCAGCCGCGTGAGCAGCGCCGCATCTGGCTGGAGATGGCGCAGAAAAACGCCGGCCTGCAACTGGCGCGGCTGCTGGCTGAGCAGGGCTCGCAGCAGGCGCGTACGCGTGCGCTGGCCGAGGCGCTGGATTTGCCGCTCGACAACCTGGATGCGCTGCGCATCGAATGCTTTGACATCTCGCACACGGCGGGTGAGTCGACGCAAGCCTCATGCGTGGTGTTCCAGGAGCACAAGATGGTCAACAGCGAGTACCGCCGCTACAACATCGAAGGCATCACGCCCGGCGACGACTACGCCGCCATGCGCCAGGTGCTGACGCGCCGCTACACGCGCCTGGCCGAGGCCGCGCGCAACGGCGAGGCCAAACTGCCCGACCTGGTGCTGGTCGACGGCGGCAAGGGGCAGGTATCGATGGCGCGCGAGGTGTTTGAAGAGCTCGGCCTGGACCTGGGGCTGATTGCCGGCGTTGAAAAGGGCGAGGGCCGCAAGGTCGGCCTGGAAGAGCTGGTGTTTGCCGACGGGCGCGACAAGGTCTATTTAGGGCGGGATTCGGCCGCGCTGATGCTGATTGCGCAGATCCGCGACGAAGCCCACCGCTTTGCCATCACCGGAATGCGGGCCAAACGCGCCAAGGTGAGGGTGGGCGGCAGCAAGCTTGAAGACATCGCTGGGATAGGGCCCAAGCGTCGGGCCAGCCTGCTGCAGCGCTTCGGCGGCATTCGCGGCATCGCGTCGGCCAGCGCCGAAGACATTGCCACGGTGGACGGTATTTCGAAAGACCTGGCCGAAGAAATCTACCGCGCCTTGCATTGAACGCCAGACGTATTTGAGCAACGGAAACCGCCGTTTTGGTGCGCATTGCACCGCCATCCGGCAGGATGGTGCGGCTCATGCCAAAATCAGCGCATGTTTTTAACCATCCCCACGCTGATGACCTGGACCCGCATTGTTGCGATTCCGCTGATCGTGGGGGTGTTCTACCTGAACATCGCCCCGACGGACCGCAACCTGATTGCGACCGTGATGTTTGTCGTTTTCGCCGCCACCGACTGGCTGGACGGCTTTCTGGCCCGCAAGCTCAACCAGACGTCCTCCTTCGGCGCCTTCCTCGATCCGGTGGCCGACAAGTTCCTGGTTTGCGCCTCCCTGCTGGTGCTGGTCCACCTGCAGCGTGCCGATGTATTTGTCGCGCTCATCATCATCGGCCGTGAGATCGCCATCTCCGCGCTGCGTGAATGGATGGCGCTGATTGGCGCCACCAAGAGTGTGGCGGTGCACATGCTAGGCAAGGTCAAGACCACGGTGCAGATGGTGGCCATCCCCTTCCTGCTGTTCCACGGCACCTTGTTTGGCGTGATCGACACGCAGTTGTGGGGCACCTGGCTGATCTGGATCTCCGCCATCCTCACGGTGTGGTCCATGATTTATTACCTGCAAAAAGCCATTCCGGAAATCCGGGCGCGCGCCAAATAGCCCTGTCTTTTAAAGCCGAGTCTTGAGTTCTTCATCTTCTCCCGGTGCGCTGATCCGGGCCATGCCCGCCGTGTTCGTCCTGATCTGGAGCACCGGTTTCATCGTTGCCAAGTACGGCCTGCCTTACGCACCGCCGCTGACCTTCCTGGCCATCCGCTATTTCCTGTCCATCGCCTGCTTCCTGGTCTGGATCGCCCTGGCCCGCGCCGCCTGGCCGCAAAGCCGTCAGCAATGGCTGCACCTGGCCGTGACCGGCGTGCTGATGCATGCGGCCTACCTTGGCGGTGTCTGGGTGGCCGTCAAAGCCGGCATGGGCTCGGGCTTGACGGCGCTCATCGTGGGCCTGCAACCTGTACTCACGGCGCTGTGGGTGTCGTGGATCGCGCAAGGAAGTGATGCAGGGGAGGGCGCCAAAGTCAGCAAGCGCCAATGGGCCGGCCTGGCGCTGGGCCTGGGCGGCCTGCTGCTGGTGGTGTCGCGCAAATTCGGCACGGGCACCGAGGTCACGGCGCTGACACTGGCCTGCACCGTGTTCGCCCTCATCAGCATCACCGCCGGCACGCTGTATCAAAAGCGCTTCATGAAACCCACCGATGTGCGCACGGCCAATGTGATCCAGCTGGCGGCCGCTTTTGTGGTGACGCTGCCGCTGGCGCTGTTCGAAACCGAGGCCATCACCTGGAATGTCCACTTTCTGGGCGCCATGGCCTGGTCGGTGCTGGCGCTCACGCTGGGCGGCAGCTCGTTGCTGTACCTGCTGATCCAGCGCGGCGCGGCAACGTCGGTCACCAGCCTGCTTTACCTGGTGCCGCCCACCACCGCCCTGATGGCATGGCTGCTATTTGATGAGCCCATCACCGTGACCACGGTGGTCGGCACCGCCCTCACGGCGCTGGGCGTGAGCCTCGTGGTGCGGCCCGCGAAGCCGCAGGCCGCGTAGTTTTCCAGGGCGTACTCTGGAACTGCGCCACCAGGTAGTCGATCAGCAGGCGAATGCGCCTGGGCTGATCGGTATGGTAGGGCGCCAACCAGTGAATGTCGGCATCGGGCATGGAATAAGCCGGCAGCATGCGCACCAGTTCACCTGACGCAAGCTGGGGCGCGATGTCCCAGAGGCTGCGCAGCATGATGCCGCGGCCATCCAGGCACCAGTCGCGCACCAGCTCACCCGAGTTGCTGGACAGCGGGCCGTGCACCCGCACGCGCGCCGGCGCCTTGTCGCGCTCCCTGTGCAAGGGCCATACATCAAAACGCCGGCCCGTGGTGTTGCCGTTCTCCCGCACGATCAGGCAGGCGTGGTCCTGCAGCGCCTCCAGGCTGGCCGGCGCGCCGTGCTGCTTGATGTAGCGGGGCGAGGCCACGAGGACGCGCTGGTTGCGTGCCAGCCGCCGTGACACCCATTGCGCCGCCTGCTTGCCCTCCACCGACCAGAGCCAGATGGCGCCGTCAAACCCATCAATCGAAAGATCGGGCAACTGCTCGGTGAGCTGCAGCTGGATTTCGATGCGCGGGTAGCGCTCCTGAAAGCTGGCGAGCGCCGGCCCCAGCCACAGGCGGCCAAACCCGAAGGTCGCGGCCAGGCGGATCAATCCCGTCGGCTCCGCTTTGCGCTCCTGCAGTTCCGACTCAAGCGCGGTGAAGCCCTGCAGCAGGACTTGTGCGCGTTCGCATACCGTCTCTCCCTCGGCCGTGGGGCTCACTCGCCGCGTGGTTCGCTGAAAGAGCCGCTGGCCCAGTTTGGCTTCCAGGGCGGCAAGCCGTTTGGTCACGACCGGCGGCGCCACGTCGAGGGCGAGTGCGGCCGCGCTCAGGCTTCCGCCGTCGCGAACCGCCAGGACAAGTTCAAGGTCGCTGCGTTCCATTTGTGCCTAAAAGGAAATAATCGATTGCCGGATTATTGCTTGAATCAAAACCGTATCTTCTACAGAATTGGCGCCATGATCAAACGTGCATGGCGGCGGGCAAGCAGTGCCTCAAGAGAATCAAGGGCAATCGATGTTTGAAGGTTTTTCATCACGCGACGTGGAAGGTCCCGCGGGAAAGCTGCGTACGCTGCAAGGTGGCAGCGGCGTCCCATTGTTGTTGCTGCACGGGCACCCGCAAACCCATGTGATGTGGCATGCCGTGGCCGGTGAGTTGGCCAAGGGTTTCACCGTGGTGATGATGGATTTGCGCGGTTACGGGGATTCGGTCCGGGCCGCCGGTGACGCGGAGCATCAGGCTTATTCAAAGCGCGCCATGGCGCAGGACGCCATGGCTGTCATGAAAGCCTATGGCTTCGACCGCTTTCAGGTGCTCGCCCACGACCGCGGCGCGCGGGTGGCGCATCGCCTCGCGCTCGACCACCCGGCTGCAGTCGAGCGTCTCATGTTGCTGGACATCGCCCCGACATTGGCCATGTACGACAACACCTCGGACGCTTTTGCACGCGCTTACTGGCACTGGTTCTTTTTGATCCAGCCGCCGCCTTTGCCCGAGGCCTTGATCGAATCCGATCCGGTGCGCTATCTGCGCAGCGTGATGGGCAAGCGCCATGCGGGCCTGGCGGCTTTTGCGCCTGCCGCGCTGGCTGAATACGAACGCTGTGCGCAGATACCCGGCACCGCCGCCAGCATTTGCGAAGACTACCGGGCCTCCGCCACCATCGACCTGGCGCACGACCGTACGGACGTCGCGGCCGGTTTGCGCCTGGCGCAACCGCTGCGGGTGTTATGGGGCCAGCATGGCGCGGTGGGCCAATGCTTTGATGTCATGAGTCTCTGGCGCGACCGCGCGAAAGATGTTTCGGGCCGGAGCCTGCCATGCGGCCACTACATCGCAGAAGAAGCGCCGGCGCTGTTGCTGGCCGAAGCACTGGATTTTTTCAAGCCCTGAATCAACGGCCCTCAACAGGCCCATCGCGGTCAACCCCATTCAACCCAATCCAAAAGGACCATCATGAGCAAGAGCACCGGAAAAAAACGCATCGCAGTCATCGCAGGCGACGGCATCGGCAAAGAGGTCATGCCGGAGGGCGTGCGTGTGCTCGAGGCCGCGGCCGTCAAATACGGCATTGATTTGCAGTTTGACCACTTTGACTTTTCAAGCTGGGACTACTTCGAAAAGCACGGCAAGATGATGCCGGACAACTGGAAGGACCAGATCGGCGGGCACGACGCGATTTATTTCGGCGCCGTGGGTTGGCCCGAGAAGATCGCCGACCATGTGTCGCTGTGGGGTTCGCTGCTTTTGTTCAGGCGCGAATTTGACCAGTACATCAACCTCAGGCCGGCGCGGCTCATGCCAGGCATCATTGCGCCGGTGGTCCGGCGTGACGGCAGCGCACGCCAGCCCGGCGAAATAGATTTTTACATCGTCCGTGAAAACACCGAGGGCGAATACTCGAGTATTGGCGGAAGGGCTTTTCCCGGCACGGAGCGCGAGTTTGTGCTGCAGGAATCGGTCTTCACCCGCATTGGCGTAGACCGCGTGCTGAAGTTTGCGTTCGAGCTGGCGCAGTCGCGGCCCAAAAAGCATTTGACGAGCGCCACCAAATCCAACGGCATTTCCATTTCGATGCCGTACTGGGATGAGCGCGTGGCCGAGATGGCCAAAAGTTATCCGGGCATCCGGCTGGACAAATTTCACATCGACATCCTGACGGCGCACTTTGTGCAGCGGCCCGACTTTTTCGATGTGGTCGTGGCAAGCAATCTGTTCGGCGACATCCTGAGCGATCTCGGGCCGGCCTGTACCGGCACCATCGGCATCGCGCCCAGCGCCAACCTGAACCCCGAGCGCAAATTCCCCTCGCTGTTCGAACCGGTGCACGGCTCGGCGCCCGACATTGCCGGCCGCAATATCGCCAACCCCATCGGGCAGATGTGGTGCGGCGCGATGATGCTGGAGTTCCTCGGGCACAAGGATGCGCACGACGGCATCCTTGCCGCGATTGAAAAGGTATTGAGCCCCGGAAGCGGCGCGCCGCGCACCCCGGACCTGGGCGGAAATGCCGGCACAACGGACCTCGGCAAGGCTGTGGCGGCCGCTGTTTCGGCGGCCTGAAACCGCCATAAAGACGGTTTTTGTCAAGCATGAAAATTACACATCATGCTTACGATTAAGTCCTGAAAGCGTTAAAAAAGCGTCTAGAATCCGCCTCCGCACGTTGTAAAAACTTGCTGCTGTATTGACAGGTTAGAAGTCCATGGCTCTAATTGGAATCAGCAGAAAACCTGCACATGCCGCTCCCGCTGACACGCTCACCACAGTGTCCCGGGAGATATTTTTTAGAGACAACCAGATTAACTTTTTTTATCAACGAGGGGCTCCTTGTGAACAAGACCGAACTGATCGAGCACATTGCCAAGCATGCTGATATTTCCAAAGCTGCCGCCACGCGCGCACTGGAGTCAACCATTGGCGCTGTGAAAACAACCCTGAAAAAAGGAGGCTCCGTGTCTCTGGTGGGTTTTGGTACTTTTGCAGTGGGCAAACGCGCTGCTCGCACCGGCCGCAATCCGCGCACCGGCGATGCGATTAAAATCAAGGCAGCCAAGGTTCCAAAGTTCCGTCCGGGCAAAGCGCTCAAGGATGCTTTGAACTGAGATGAACGTTTGACGTGGGGTGCTTAGCTCAGTTGGTAGAGCAGCGCCCTTACACGGCGTAGGTCGGCGGTTCGAGCCCGTCAGCACCCACCACCCACGAAAAAAAGGCGAACATGGTTCGCCTTTTTTGTTGTTGGGGCGGGGTTTTTTTGCCAGTAAAGCAGTCGTACAGGAAATTCGAGATGTTTGATTTCATTCGCAAGCACACCAAAGTCACCATGGCGCTGCTGTTTTTGCTGATCGTGCCGTCCTTTATTTTGTTCGGCCTTGACGGCTACAACCAGTCAAGGGACAAGGGTGCGGTGGTTGCCAAGGTCGACGGCAAGGACATCATCCAGTCGGAGTGGGACCAGGCGCACCAGCGTGAAGTTGAAAGGCTGCGCGTCACCATGCCTTCGCTGGACCCGAAGTTGCTGGACTCCCCCGAAGCGCGCTATACGGTGCTGGAGCGGCTGGTGCGTGACCGCGTGATTGCGGCGGCAGCCGACAAGTTCAAACTTGCCACGAGCGACCAGCGCCTGGCGCGCGAGCTGCAGCAGACTCCCGAGATCGCCTCGCTGCGCCGCCCGGACGGCAGCCTCGACATGGATCGTTACCGCGCGCTGCTGGCCAACCAGGGCATGAGCCCTGAAATGTTTGAAGCCAACCTGCGCGCCGACCTGTCCAATCGCCAGGTGCTCGTCGGCATTGGCGCCAGCGGCTTTTCCGCCAACGCTGCTGCGGACATGGCGCTGAACGCCTATTTCGAAAAACGTGAAGTCCAGCTGGCCCGTTTCAGTGTTGCCGACTTCGCCGCCAAACTGAGCCCGACGGATGCGGATCTTGAGCAGTTCTACAAGACCAACGAAAAGCTCTTTCAGGCGCCCGAACAGGCCAGCATTGAGTATGTGCAGCTTGACCTGGACTCCATCAAGAAAGGCCTGACGGTCAATGAGGCGGACCTCAAGACCTACTATGAACAGAATGCCCAGCGGCTCAGCGGCACCGAGGAGCGCAGGGCCAGCCACATCCTGATTGCATCCCCGAAAACCGCCCCTGCCGCCGACCGTGAAAAAGCCAGGGCGAAAGCGCAAGAGCTGCTGGCGCTGGTGAAGAAATCACCCGACACTTTCGCCGACGTGGCGCGCAAGAATTCTCAGGACCCGGGCTCCGCACCCAATGGCGGCGACCTTGATTTCTTTGCCCGCGGTTCCATGGTCAAGCCTTTTGAGGATGCCGCTTTTTCGATGAAGAAGGGCGACATCAGCGACGTCGTGGAGTCCGAGTTCGGCTATCACGTGATCAAGCTGACCGACGTCAAGGCGCCGAAGCAGCGCAGCTTCGAGGAAATGAAACCGGAACTGGAAGCCGAACTCAAAAAGCAGCAGGCCCAGAAGAAGTTTTCGGAGACAGCGGACGCTTTTACCAATGGCGTCTATGAGCAGTCTGACAGCCTCAAGCCGGTCGCGGAACGCCTGAAGCTGGAAATCAAGTCGGCCGCCAGGGTCACGCGCCAGCCTGAGGCCGGCGCCACCGGCGTACTGGCAAATCCGAAGTTCCTCGGCGCACTGTTCGCCGCTGATGCCGTCGAGAAAAAGCGCAACACGGAAGCTATTGAAGTGGCGCCAAACCAGTTGGTCTCGGGCCGGATTGTGCAGCACACCCCGGCGCGCACCCAGCCTTTCGCAGAGGTCAAAGACCAGGTGCGCCAGCGCTGGCTGGCCCAGCGCGGCGCAGAAGAAGCCCGCAAGGAAGGCACGGCGAAGCTGGCCGCCTGGAAGGCCGCCCCTGCGTCCGCCACCGGCCTGTCGGCGCCTGTTGTTGTGTCGCGGGAGCAAACGCAGCAGCTGCCGCCCCCGGTGATCGATGCCGCGTTGCGCGTGGATGGGGCCGCCTTGCCGGGCTTTGCAGGTGTCGATCTGGGCACCCAGGGTTACGCCATCGTCAAGGTGGACAAAGTCGTGGCCCGTGATGTGCCGGTGGAGGCGGCTGCCAAACAACAGCGCAACCAGTACGCACAGTGGTGGACATCCGCTGAAAGCCTGGCTTATTACAACGGCTTGAAAGAGCGCTTCAAGGCCGAAATCCTGGTGGCCAAGCCGGCGCCGGATGCGGCAAACGCGCAAGAAGCCGCAACGCGATAAACACTGGCAGCTTTCCCGCTATAATCTAGGGCTCCGGTGGCTGTAGCTCAGTTGGTAGAGTCCAGGATTGTGATTCCTGTTGTCGTGGGTTCGAGCCCCATCAGCCACCCCAGTATTTAAAATCCCGCGCGCCGCATGGTTCGCGGGATTTTTGCTTTGGCTGGCATGTCGTACACAGGCGGCAAAATGCCGGGCAGGGTCCAAAGAGTCGTAGAGTGGTGGGGTATGTGTCCGGTTGCCGGCTTCCGGGTCGAATCCCGGCCGTACCTGAGCCGGAATTGAAGATCCCCACCGCAGGAGCCACCTTGCCCCAAACCTTGCGCTTTCACAACTTGCGTTTTCTGATGGCAGCCCGAAACACCGTCATGAAACTGTTGGCGATGGCCGTGATGGCCCTGGCGGGCCAAGGGGCGTTTTCGGCCGACACGTGGCTGACGATCACCGGTGACCCCGGCAATTCCGGCAACCATTACATCCAGGTCAATCCGGCGGCCATCGACATCAAGGACGATCTGCGGGTGATCCCGGTGCGCATCAATCGCGCCAAAATCTGGACCACCAACGAAGGCGTCCAATTCCGTTCGGTCGAGACGGAAGTGCAGATCGATTGCACCCAGCAAACCGCGCGGTATGTGAAGGCGTCTTTTTACGCGCACCCAGACTTTCGCGGGCAGCCTTTCAAGGTCGCCGTCTACGCCCCGGACGACATACGCCCGATGGTATTCAAGGACATTGCGGACAATCCCAATGTGCGGATCATCAAGGCTGCCTGCATGGCAAAAGGCGCTACCAATAACTGAAGCGCCGCGAGGCTTGCTTGTGCGGCCGGGCCGTGGCGGGCCGCAGTTTCAGTTGACCATGACCAGCTTGCCCTTGACGCCGCGCGATCCCATGTGCGCGTACGCGGCCTTGAGTTCGGCCATGGGCATGGTGCGGTCAATCACCGGTTTGATCTTGCCTTGTGCATACCAGCCGGCCAGCTCGGCCATCATGGCGGCGTTGGCCTTGGGCTCGCGTTTGGCGAAGTCACCCCAGAACACGCCCACGATGGACGCGCCTTTGAGCAGCGTCAGGTTAAGCGGCAGGGAAGGGATCGGCCCCGATGCAAAACCCACCACCAGGTAGCGGCCGCGCCACGCGATGGAGCGAAAGGCCGGCTCGGAAAAATCACCGCCCACCGGGTCGTAGATCACGTCCGGGCCTTTGCCCTCGGTCAGTGCCTTGATCTCGTCGCGCAGGTTCTTCGTGGTGTAGTTGATGGTGGCGTCTGCACCGATCGATGTGCACAGGGCGCATTTCTCGTCGGTCGATGCGGCGGCAATCACGCGGGCCCCGGCGGCCTTGGCAATCTGGATGGCGGCCGTGCCCACGCCGCCGGCGGCGCCCAGCACCAAAACGGTTTCACCGGCCTTCAGTTGTGCGCGGTCCATCAGGGCGTGCCACGAGGTGGCGTAGATCATGATGAAGGCGGCCGCATCGACATGCGCAAAGCCGGCGGGCAGGGGCATGCACAGGGCTGCCGGCGCGATGGTGTGTGTGCCAAAGCCGCCGGTGCCGGAGAGGCAGGCCACGCTTTGCCCCACCTGAAGGTGCCTGACGCCTTCTCCCACCGCCTGGACCACGCCGGCGTACTCCGAGCCCGGCACAAAGGGGAGCGGCGGCTTGATCTGGTACTTGTTCTGCACGATCAGCAGATCGGGAAAGTTCAGGCTGGCGGCCTTGATCTCGATCAGGACTTCACCGGCCTTGGGCTGCGGCGTGGGCAGCTCTTTCCAGCTCAGGGCGTCTACGCCCGTGGGGTTTTCACAAAGCCAGGCTTGCATGAGGTGTCTCCGGTGAGTAAGGGTGTAGTAGCAGCGCCGAATGACAGCGGCCAGGGAAGTGGCCAAAACCGCAACAGCAGCGCCTTCACCGCATCATAGGCAAAGCCGCGGCTTTGATAAGGCCGAAATACGCCCGGGCTGTCACGGCCGTGACCGTAAAATCACCCCATGAAAATTCTCATCTGCAACGACGACGGTTACCAGGCCTCGGGCATCATCGCCCTCTACGAAGCGCTCAAGACCATTGCAGATGTCGAGGTGGTGGCGCCCGAACAAAACAACAGCGCCAAATCCAATGCGCTGACCCTGCACTCGCCGATGTATGTGCAGACCGCGGCCAACGGTTTTCGTTACATCAACGGCACGCCCGCTGACTGCGTCCACATCTCGCTGACCGGCCTGCTGGGCTACCGGCCCGACCTCGTGGTGTCCGGTATCAACAACGGCGCCAATATGGGCGACGACACGATTTACTCGGGCACCGTGGGCGCGGCCATGGAGGGCTACCTGTTCGGCATTCCAGCCATTGCCTTTTCGCAAACCGAAAAGGGCTGGGCGCACATCGATGTCGCCGCCCGGCGTGCGGCCGAGCTGGTGCAGCAACTGATCCCTTCGCTGGAGACCATTGCTGAAGGCGCAGAGCCGACCGTGCCGCCCTGGTTGCTCAATGTGAACATTCCCAACCTGCCGGACGAGCAGATCCTGGGCGTTAAAGTGGCCAGGCTGGGGCGCCGCCATGCCGCCGAACGCGTCATCATGCAGACCAGCCCGCGCGGCGAGACCATGTACTGGATAGGTGGCGCCGGCCCTGCAAAAGAAGCCGGCGAGGGCACCGACTTCCATGCGACCGGCCAGGGGTTCATTTCCATCACACCGCTGCAGGTGGATCTGACCGACCACGAGCGCCTGCCTTACTGGGCCCAGACCGCGGCCCGCCTGACGCAGTCGCACTGAAAGCCTCGCCCATGAAACCCAGCCTCAAGCCGCCTTTCAACCCTTCCGCCAAGGCGCCGGCTGCGGCCACGCGCCCGGCATTTCCGGTGCGCCTCAAGCCTGACGCCGGCGTTCCATCTGCTACAAAATTGGTAGCGAAAGGTCTAGATACTGCAAGGGCTACAGGCCAAAATGGCTTGAAAAATCCCGTGCCTGCCGTATCCCGCGCTGCTTCCGCTGCACCCGTTCCCGCCGTGCGTCCCGGCGGTATCGGGCTTGACTCGCATGCGGTGCGCGCGCGCATGGTGGCCAGGCTGGCCGCGCAAGGTGTCAGCGATGCGCAGGTGCTGGCCGCCATGGGCGCGGTGGAGCGCCACCGCTTTGTCGATACCGCGCTGGTGAACCAGGCCTATGAAGACACCAGCCTGCCGATTGGGCTGGGCCAGACGATTTCAAAGCCCAATGTGGTGGCCCGCATGCTCGAGCTGCTGCGCCATGGCGTGCCCGGCAAGCTCGGTCGGGTGCTGGAGATCGGCACCGGTTGCGGCTACCAGGCCGCCGTGCTCAGCCACCTGGCAAGCGAGGTCTACAGCATCGAGCGCTTGCGCGGCCTTCACGACAAAGCCAGGGAGAACCTGCGGACACTACGGCTGCCCAATGTGCACCTGCTGTTCGGTGATGGCATGATGGGCTACGCCAAAGGCGCTCCCTATGCGGCCATCATTGCCGCGGCCGGCGGCGAGGCCATTCCGCCCGCCTGGATCGAGCAACTGGCCGTTGGAGGCCGCCTGGTGGCGCCCATGCAAACCGCCGGCGGCGCCCAGGCGCTGGTGGTGGTCGACAAAACCCCCCAGGGCGTCAGGCAAACCTTGCTCGAGGCGGTTCACTTTGTGCCTTTAAAATCAGGAACAAGCTGATCGGTAC
Source organism: Polaromonas sp. SP1 (assembly GCF_003711205.1). Lineage (NCBI taxonomy): Bacteria > Pseudomonadati > Pseudomonadota > Betaproteobacteria > Burkholderiales > Comamonadaceae > Polaromonas > Polaromonas sp. SP1. The sequence continues at coordinate 3,111,349 of NZ_CP031013.1, forward strand.
ATCAGTACCCCGCCGGCGCCCCCTGGCGCTGCGGCCGGTTACAAACCATCGGCACCTGTCACAGCTGTCAGTCAAGATTGAAGACGAAAGAACCAATGAATCAAACCGTACGGTCAAACAGGCAATCAGCCCTGGTTGCCACAGGCTCAATCTCCAGCATAAGCACAAGCCCGGGCGGCCTGCACGGCGCCCGCTCCATGCTCGGCAGGATCGCCTTGCCGGCTGCGCTCGCGGCGGTGCTGCTGGTCGCGGCAGGCTGCGCATCGCGCTCGCCTACCCATGCCCCGGTCGAAGACCGCGGCACCGGCCTGTCGCGCCCTGTGCCGGGCGCTGTTGATCCGGGCAACGTCAAGCAGCTGCCGGGCTTTGAGAACGCCGGCAAGCCCGGCTACTACACCGTCAAGCCCGGCGACACCATGATCCGCATCGGCCTGGAAAATGGCCAGAACTGGCGCGACATCGTGCGCTGGAACAACCTGGAGAACCCCAACATCATCGAAGTGGGCCAGGTCCTGCGCGTGGTGCCGCCTGCCAGCGAAAGCGCTGTGGTGACCCGCCCTGTGTCCCCCGGCTCCGCCGCGGCATCGTCCACGCCGGCCCAGGCTGCCAGCGCGGCCAAGCCGGCCTCGGCGCCTGCTGCTGCAGCTGCCAGCCCTGCGCCGGCACCGGCGGCCACGGGCGACGAAGACATCGCCTGGATCTGGCCGGCCCAGGGCACCATGGTCGCGGGTTTTGACGAGGCCAAGAACAAAGGCCTGGACATCGCCGGCAAGCCCGGTGACGCCGTGATCGCCTCTGCCGATGGCCGTGTGGTGTATGCCGGCGCCGGCTTGCGCGGCTACGGCAACCTGATCATCCTCAAGCACAACAACACCTTCCTCACCGCCTACGCGCACAACCAGACCTTGCTCGTCAAGGAAGACCAGAGCGTCAAGAAGGGCCAGAAGATTGCCGAAATGGGCAACAGTGACGCGGACCGCGTGAAGCTGCATTTCGAGATCCGCCGCCAGGGCAAACCGGTCGACCCGGCCAAATACCTGCCCGCCAGGTAAGCGACTCGCGCCTACAACGCACGCAAAAAAGCCCGGCTCAGGTCCGGGCTTTTTTGTTGGCGGGCTCCCCCTCAGTGGGGCTGCAAAATCTCGTCGTAGCCGCGGCCCTTGAACTCGAGCAGGTCCAGCCCGTGGCCAAACGGGTCGGCCAGGCCTGCAATGCGCCCCCAGACGCGCTCGGCGACCGGCATTTCCAGCACGGCGCCGTATTGCTGGAGCCGCGCGACGGCAGCTTCAATGTCTTCCACCACAAAATCAAGGTGAACCGGCGTCCAGTGGCGGCCGTAGTGGCGCACGGCCTCGCTGCCGGCGCCGCTGGTGACAGGCCGGGTGCCCGGTGCGTTAAAGAGCAGGTCAATCGGGCTGCCGGCGCCGAGGATCTCCACAAAGTCGCTTTTGAAGCGGCGGCCCACCTGGAGACCGAGTCCCTCGGTGTAGAACGCGACAGCGCGCGCCATGTCGTCAACGTCGATGCAGATGCGAACTTCCATGCGCATTCCTTTGGTTCGTAAACAGATTCCCGGGTGTTCCAAAAATGGTACCGCAGCCTGAGACAATCGGTTGATGACAGAAGAAAGCCAGAACAAGCAGCCCCCCACGGCTGCAGACTACCCGCCGGATGTACTTGAGGTCGAGTCGCTTGACATCGAAGCGCAGGGCATCGCCCACAGGGCCGACGGCAAGGTGGTGTTTATTGAAGGCGCGCTGCCGTTTGAGCGGGTGACGGCCAATGTGTACCGCAAGAAGAGCAGCTTTGAAAAAGCCGTGGTGATGGCGATCCACAGCGAATCGCCCCAGCGCGTGCGCCCGGCCTGCCCGCATTTCGGCATGCACACCGGCGCTTGCGGCGGCTGCAAGATGCAGCACCTGCATGCGAGTGCACAGGTGGCCGTGAAGCAGCGCGTCCTTGAAGACAACCTCCAGCACATCGGCAAGCTCAAGGCGGACAACCTGCTGCGGCCCATCGAGGGGCCCGCGTGGGGCTACCGTTACCGCGCGCGCCTGTCGGTGCGTTATGTGCGCAAGAAGGGCGCGGTGCTGGTCGGGTTTCACGAGCGCAAAAGCGCTTATGTGGCCGACATGAGCGAATGCCATGTGTTGCCCCGGCATGTCAGCGACATGCTGCTTCCATTGCGCGCGCTGATCGCCGGCATGGACGCCAAGGAAACCATTCCACAGATCGAGCTGGCCTGCGGCGATGAGGTAACGGCGATGGTGTTGCGCCACATGGAGCCGCTCAGCGAGGGCGACCTGGCTCGGTTGCGCACGTTTGCTGCGGCGAACCCCGGCCTTCAGTGGTGGCTGCAGCCGGGCGGGCTGGAGACCGTGAAGCTGCTCGATGACGCCGTGCAGGAATTGAACTACGGCTTGCCCGAGTTCGGCATCACCATGCCCTTCAAGCCGACCGATTTCACCCAGGTGAACCCGCACATCAACCAGGTGCTGGTGTCGCGTGCGCTGCGTCTGCTGGCGGTGCAGCCCGATGAACGGGTGATCGACTGGTTTTGCGGCCTGGGCAATTTCACGCTGCCGCTGGCCACGCGTGCCCGCGAGGTGCTGGGCATTGAAGGCAGCGAAGTCCTGGTGACGCGTTCACGTGAGAATTTTGAACGAAACAAGGCTGCAGCCCATACGCGTCATGCACTTGCTGCTACTAAATTTGTAGCGCGCAACCTGTTTGAAATGACGCCCGCCATGCTGGTGAAAGATGGCTCGGCCGACAAATGGCTGGTCGATCCCCCACGCGAGGGTGCGTTTGAGTTATTCAAATCCCTGGCGGCCTTGCATCAGCAACTCGCCAGCGGTGTTCCGTGCGACGACGGCGAAAACCAGCAGAGCCTGGCGCTGGACGGCTGGACGCCGCCCAAACGCATTGTTTACGTGAGCTGCAACCCCGCCACCCTGGCGCGGGATGCCGGCGTGCTGGTGGACAGCGGTGCCTGGCGTTGCACGGCCGCCGGCGTGGTGAACATGTTCCCGCACACCGCGCACGTGGAGTCGATTGCGGTTTTTGAGCGGGTCTGACTGAACTGCAGGCGGCAATAAAAAAGGAGCCCGCAGGCTCCTTTTTTTGTAGGTGGCAGCGCGCTTTTAGTCGCGTTCGCCGCCGAAGATCCCCAGCAGGGCCAACAGGCTCTGGAAGATATTGAACAGGTCGAGGTAGATGGCCAGCGTGGCGCTGATGTAGTTGGTCTCGCCGCCGTCGATCACCTGTTTCAGGTCATACAGCAGGTAGGCGCTGAAAATCGCGATGGCCAGCGTGCTGATCACTGCCATCATCATGGTCGAGCCGACAAACACGTTGATGACGGCCGCCACCATGATGACCAGCGCGCCGGCAAAGAGCCATTTGCTCATGCCGCTCAGGTCGCGCTTGATGACGGTGGCCAGGCTGGCCATCACGAACATCACGCCGGCCGTGCCGGCAAAGGCGGTCATGACGAGCGAGGCGCCGTTGCTGAAGCCGAGCACCATGGCAATCATGCGCGAGAGCATCAGGCCCATGAAGAAGGTGAAACCCAGCAGCACAGGCACGCCCGCAGCTGAATTCTTGGTCTTCTCAATGGCGAAGATAAAACCGAAAGCGCCGCCGAGGAAAACGATCAGGCCCAGTCCGCCGCTGAGCGAGCGGGTGATGCCGGTGGCCACGCCCAGCCAGGCGCCGAGCACGGTAGGCAGCAGGCTCAGGGCCAGCAGCCAATAGGTATTGCGCAGGACCTTGTTGCGTTGCTCGACCGTTGAGGCTACGCCGTAGTCGAGGGTTTGAACATTGTCAGTCATGAGGGTCATCTCCAGGGCGCCAGCAAATGCAGGCAAGATTATTTTAGGGTGCAATGCCGTTTTTCCAGCCTTCACTCCCTACTTTTTGTAAGGGTTCTATAAGCTAATTTGCCCGCAATGCTGCTGAGGACGGGCGTCAAATTTGCGTATGCTCGGTATCTTTGCCAATAAAACCTCTGGGAATCCCGAAGATCATGAAATCCAAAGCAGTGCTTGAATCCGCCGACGTCAAAATCATCGCCGCCGCAGCGGAAGCAGAAGCCCTCAAGAACAACTGGGCCGTCACCATCGCCATCGTCGACGACGGCGGCCACCTGCTGCACCTGCAGCGCCTGGACGGCGCGCCGCCCATTTCCTCCCATATCGGGCCCGCCAAGGCCAACACGGCCGCCATGGGCCGCCGCGAGAGCAAGGTTTATGAAGATGTCATCAACGGCGGGCGCACATCCTTCCTGTCGGCGCCCTACATCCACGGCATGCTCGAAGGCGGCGTTCCCATCATCAAGGATGGCCAGTGCATCGGCGCCGTGGGCGTGAGCGGTGTGAAGTCCAGCGAAGATGCGCAAATTGCCCGCGCCGGCATCGCCGCCATCGGCCTGTAAACCGCACCCTTGACCCTGCAAAGGGGCATGAAAAAAGCCGACCACGGGGTCGGCTTTTTGTTGGGCGTACAGTCATCGGAAAAAAAGCCTGGCTAAACAACCTCGAGAGATCTGTGGCTGGCTAAAAACGACCTTGGGAGCTTGGTAGCCCCGGATCGCCCCACGATGAAACTGTTAAAACGGGTGTCTGCTTACTTGGTCAGGATCAACTTGCCCAGGCGCGTGGCCTGCAGGCGGTAGGTCGACCCGTTGTGGTTGATTTCCACGGCCTTTTGCCCGCGCAGGATTTCGGCGCTGTTCACGCAGCCGGCAGTGCCGACCGATGCCTGGCCGCTTGAGACGGTCTCTGTGTACGCGGGAGCGCGGGCAGGAAGGCTCAAAGTATGGGAAGCGGGGGAAGGCATGGCGATGGACATGATGATTAAACCTGTTTGGGTTTCGTTGGGTTAATGATAACCATTCTCATTTAAAAGTCAAGCGAATTTTGGCTGCGGTGCTTTTTAAATGTCAAAAAAAGCCTGCGTAGCGTGTTGCCGGCAGGCCGGGATCGCCTGGCTTAGTTCTTCGGCTCGGTGATAAAGCCGATCTTGCGCAGGCCGGCCTGCTGCGCGGCTGCCATCGCCTGCGCCACGCGCTCGTAACGCACCGATTTGTCGCCGCGGATGTGCAGGTCGGGCTGGGGGTTTTGCGCCGCCGACGCCTTCAGCTGGGTGACCAGCGCTTCGTCGGAAATCTTCGCTTCGTTCAGGAAGTAGCTGCCCTCGGCATCCACGCTCAGGCGGATGGTTTCCGGCTTGATGTTCTGCGCTTCATTGGAGGCGCGCGGCAGGTCGATATTGACGGAATGCTTCATCACGGGGACCGTGATGATGAAGATGATGAGCAGCACCAGCATGATGTCCACCATGGGCGTCATGTTGATCTCGTTCATCACCTCGTCGCTGTCGTCTTGGGTTCCAAAGGCCATGGTGCTTCTCGGTCACTGAATAGAGGCCCCGCAGCTTTCGGGCGGGCGGAGCGGGATGGATGGGCTGGCGTTCAGGCCTTCTTCATGGGCACAACATTGGCCTGGCCGCCGGCGCTCACGCGGGCGCCGGTGACGAAGTAGGCGTGCAGGTCGTGTGCAAAGCGGCTGAGTTTTTGCAGCACGCCCTTGTTGCCGCGCACCAGCGCGTTGTAGCCCAGCACCGCGGGGATGGCAACCGCCAGGCCCAGCGCCGTCATGATCAGCGACTCGCCGATCGGGCCGGCCACCTTGTCGATGGTCGCCTGGCCGGCTGCGCCGATGGACAGCAGCGCATGGTAGATGCCCCACACGGTGCCGAAGAGGCCTACAAAGGGGGCGGTGGAGCCGACCGAGGCCAGGATGGCCAGGCCGGACTGCAGCTTGCCGGTGAATTCGTCGATGGTGTTGCGCAGCGTGCGCGTGACCCAGTCGCTCACGTCCAGCGCGTCATGCAGGTGCGCCTTGGTGTTGCGGTGGTGCAGGGTGGCTTCACGGCCTTCCAGGGCGAGCTGGCGGAACGGGTTGGTGGGGTCGGCGCCCAGCTTGGTCAGGCCTGCGGCGAAGTCTTCGCTGTGCCAGAAGTCTTCGGAGACGCGGGCGATCTTCTTGTACTTGATGAGGTCAAGCGTCTTGATGATGATGACCATCCAGGAGGCCAGTGACATGACCAGCAAGAGCACAGCCACCGATTTGGTGACGATATCGCCCTGGCTCCAGACGTTGGCAAGGCCGAATTGGGAATTCATGACTTCAATACTCCACAGTTATCAGAAAAAACTTATTCAAGAACGAAATTGATGGGCACGTTGAACCACATGGCTTCGGGCACACCGCCGCGTTTGCCGGGCACATAACGCCAGCGCATCACGGTGGTGACGGCCGCCTGGTCGAGCCGGTCAAAACCGCTGGACTGGCGGATTTCGGATTTCTGCGGCAGACCGTCGGCGCCGATCAACACGCGTACGATCACTTTGCCTTGTTCACCCAGGCGCTTGCTGATGGGCGGGTAGGGCGGCTTGGGGTTTTGCAGGTAGTCGGCGTCGCTGGAGGGCAACTGCACGGCGGGCGGTGAAGGCGGTGCGACGGGGGCCACAGCCACGGGTGCCGGCGGCAACGGCGGCGTGACGACGCCGGTCGGCGCATTGGGCGACGGCGTTGGATCCGTGATGGCCAGGGGCTGGGGTGCGGGTTGCACGGGCGCTTTGGCGACGGCCTTTTTCTGCACCACCGGAGGTGTCGGCGGTGTCGGGGGAACGGGCTCGACTTTGGGGGCTGGCGGATCGACGAACTGCGTGAGTATTTCCGCGGGAACAATGACTTCAGCGGCGCGCATCAGCAGGCCGCTTTGCAGGGCCCAGATAAACGCGACGTGCAGGCCCACAACCACCAGTGCGATCACGGCATTGCGGCTCAAGGGCTGGCGCGGCGCGGGAGGGCGCGGGGCGCTGGAGAAGGCGGTGGCGGGCATCGGGGGATGGGTGGGGTGAATGGGTGAATCGCCGCGTGCTGCTCGCAGGCGGGACCAAAAATTAGGGATTGAGAATTGGATCAGGATTGGCGGCGAAAGATCCAACAGGTGCAGCCTGTTACCAGAAGCAGGCTAACCGGAAGCGCGGCTATCAGGGCTGTGGAGAGTGTTGCGAGATGTTCCATGGGCTGCCTTCCAAAGTGTGGGTGGCGAGCTTGATATTGGCGGTCGGGCAGCTGGTGCTGCACTGCGCGACCACATCGCGGGCGCAGCCTTCGCATTGGCCGCACTGGGTGGCTACGCCGAGTTCGAACTGGATCTCGTCAAAGCCGAGGCCTGCACGCGCATGGCGGGCAATTTCGCGGTCAGAGATTCGGCGGCAGACGCAAACGATCATGGATTGGCTTGGCTGTTGATGGATTCAATCGGTGAAGCAATTATAAATGCGAATCTGTCGCATTTGCAATCGAGTATCCAGTTTATTTGCCGCAGAAAGGACAGCGACGGGGCGTGCAAGCGTCCGCATTTTCCGTTTGCGCGGAAGTTTTATTATCAAAACACCCGCTAGCCATTGCTGGTATTGGACTATTAGCTATCAAATTAGTAGCGCCCGGGCCTGGAGGCAAACCGCCGGAAACAGCCGGTTTCGCGGTTTGGGGGCCCCGGCCAGCCGCCAAAGACCCTTTCAGCGACTGGTTTGGGCCGGGTGGATGGCCTTAAACCTCAGCCCACATGCGAAGCAGGTTGTGATAACAACCCGTGAGCCGGACGACTTCCGGGCTTTCGGCTGCGCCCTGGGCGGCGCGCTCAAGGTCTTTCTGGCGCAGCGAGGTGATCGCCATGTCCATTTCGTACAAAAGCCGGCGCTGGGCATCGGAGCGGACCATGCTTTCGATCCAGAAAAACGAGGCCAGGCGTTCGCCGCGGGTGACGGGCTCCACGCGGTGCACCGAGGTGCCCGGGTACATCACGAGGTCGCCCGCCTCGAACTTGATGCGCTGCTCGCCGTAGGTGTCCTGCACCACCAGTTCGCCGCCGTCGTAGCTGGCCGGGTCGCTGAGGAACAGGGTGCAGGAGATGTCGGTGCGCACGTGGCGCGCGGTGGCGGCGTGCGTGCGCACGGCGTTGTCGATGTGGTTGCCGAAGTTGTTGGCGCCCCCGCCGTAGCGGTTAAAGAGCGGCGGATAGACCGACTTGGGCAGCGCGCCGGTGACGAACATCGGGTTGCGGGCCAGCGCGACCGACACGATGTGGCGCGCCTGCTGGGCGGCGGGCAGCTCTTCAGGCAGCTGCAGGTTGTTCTTGACGGCGCCGCTCTGGCTGCCGGCGGTGATGCGGCCGTCGGCCCAGTCGGCGGCCAGGATCAGCTTGCGCACCTGCGCGAGTTCGTCCGGCTGAAGGGCTTGATGAATGCGAAGCAGCATGGTGGGGCTTCCCGAAAACGACTGAAACAAAAAAGGGCACCCGGAGTATCCCCCAGGTGCCCAAGAACTCACTTTGTTAAATCAGAACTTGCTGGTGAGCGTCACGCGCACGCTGCGCGCATCGCCAGGCGCCACAAAGCCGCGGTACAGCGTGTTGTAGTAGACCTTGTCAAACAGGTTGTCGATGTTGAGCTTGACGGTATTGCCTTCGCTGATGCGGTATTCCAGCAATGCATCGGCTTTCACGTAGCCGGGCGCGCGGTTGGTGGAGGTAACGCTGTTGGCCGGCTTGTTGGTGCTGACGGCGGTGAAGCCGCCGCCGATGCGCCACTTGTCGCCGATGCGGTAGGTGGTAAACAAGGTAGCCTGGCGGCTTGGGCTCAGGCCGGGGTTCTGCCCGACTTCAGCCTGGCCGGCTGCGTTGGAGCCCGACTTGTCGATCCGGGCTTTCAGGAAGCCGATACCGGCAAACACATCCCACTGCGGCGTCAGACGGCCGGCGACCTCGAATTCCAGCGCGTCGGTATGGCGTTTGCCGGACAGCAGATAGGAATTGGTGTTGGTGTCGATGTCGGTGTTGCGCTCGTTGTACTTCTCGGTGCGGGCAAGGGCCGCGCGCAGCGACAGGTCGCCGCCGTAGAGCTCCCATTTGGCGCCGATCTCCATGTTGCGGCTGCTCTCAGGCGCCGTGTTGGCCGAGTTCGGGTCGAACTGGTACAGGTCGCCTGAAGTGTTGAACGACGTGCCGTAGGCCGCGTAGTAGCTGACCTCGTCGGTCGGCTGGTACATGATGCCAAGGCGTTTGCTCAGCAAGCTGTCGGACCTGGAAAGCCTTCCGTTGTTGGGCGGCACGCCCGTGGGGCGGTCGTAGTCGGCCTTGAAGTTGTCGACGCGCAGGCCGGCGACCAGTTTCCAGTAAGGCGTGAGGTCAATCGTGTCCTGCATGTACAGGCCCAGCGTGGTCGCCTTGAACGACGTTTCCAGGCGCTGCGTGAAGTTACCGCCGATGCCGGTGCTGATCGGGTTGCCCACGGTGGTGCCCGGTTTCGCGCCTGTCAGGAGCGGGTAGCTCAGGCGGTCGGAATTCTCGACCGCGTACTCGGCGCCGATGAGCAGGCTGTTCTTGCGCCCGAACCATTGCGTGGTGGTGAGGTAGTCGGTCTGCAGGAAGGTGTGGTGCTCGTTACCGGCCTTGGCATTGCCCGCGCTGGTGTTGCCGCGGCTGACACCGGTGTTGGCGTTCAGGTTGGCCAGGGTGGTGCCGGCGACAAAGCTGGCCTGCGTGGCACGCAGCGTGCGCGAGTAGTAGCCGTCGCGCACCGTGGTCTTCAGGCTGCTGCCGTCGGTCCAGCGGTGGGTATGGCTCAGGGTGAGGGCGTCCGCCTTGTCGTTCTGGAAGTCCGTGTTCAGGCCATACCAGTACTTTTCGGTCAACGGCGCGGGCCGGCTGTTGAACCAGCCAAAGCCCCAGTCGGGCTTGTCGTTGTAATGCAGGTGGTAGTAGCTGATTTCGAATTCATTGGCGGTGCCGATGCCGAAGCGGTAGTCCAGCGCCAGGCCGCGGCGGTGGGTGGACGCGCTGGCGTTTTCGCCGCGGCCGTCGCCGTCCGTGGCCATGGCGTTGATGCGGAAGGCCGCGTCGTCGCCCAGCTTGAAGTTGAAGTCGCCCTGGTAGCGCTGGTAGCCCTTGGTGCCGACGGTGGCGTTCACCTCGTGCTCGGTGATCAGGCGGGGTTGTTTGCTGACCTGGTTGATCACGCCGCCGGTGGAGCCGCGGCCGAACAGCATGGACGCCGCGCCGCGCAGCACTTCCACGCGCTCGACGTTGAAGAGGTCGCGGTTGTATTGGGCGATGTCGCGCATGCCGTCGGAATACATGTCGCCGGCTGCGCTGAAGCCGCGCAGGCGGATGTTGTCGCCGACGCGGCCGCCTTCGCCGGCCTCAAAGGTGATGCCGATGACGTTTTCGAGCGCGCTCTTGAAGCTGTCCTTGCCCTGGTCGTGAATGAGCTTTTCATTCACCACTGTCAGTGACTGCGGGATGTCCTTGGCCGGCACCGGCATCTTGCCGACGCTGGTGACGCCGCTTTGGTAGGTCTGGTTTTCGCGGTCGCGGGCGCCAGTGACGGTGACAGTCGACAGGCTCTTGCCCTCGGTTTGTGTGGCGGCGGCCGGCGTCCCCGCAGTGGGCGCGGGCGTAACGCTTTGCGCCCAGCCGGACACCGACACTGCCAGCATCAGCGCGCCCAGCGGGAGCAGGGCTTTGTCGGACGATGCGGCAGGGGTGGCCGCGGGGTTGGTGAGGGCGGAGAAAGAAGCGGCGCCGGAGAGGCGCGTTTTTTTATTGCGCGCCAGACGTGCAGCGCGAGCGGAAGGGTGTGCCAAGGTGGCCTCCAAGCGGGGCCCAACCTGAGCGCAGGCGGGGCCGGGTTTCAAAAGTTGCTTGGCTGGCCCGGCGAATTCCCTGGGGAACGCGGGTTGGCTGGCATGTAGTTTTCCGCAAAGAAGTTTATATCAAATGATAATGATTCGTAATATCTTGTTTCGGAATGATGAAGAAATTCCTTTAAAAACAGGGGTTTGTGGCGAAAAAGCAAAAACTGAAGTGTTCAGAATCTGGCCAAGACCGCTTCACCGCCTGGCGCGGCAAGGTATGTCAAAACGATCAGGCCGTTGCAGCCTGGCAGGCGCAGGGCGGCAAACCAAATCCATGAATGGGGCCGCAGAAACGACAACGGGGCCCAGAGGCCCCGTGTTGGATGTGCCAGCCGGTACGGCGACTGCGCCCGGCGGCTTTTGATTCACCCGCTTTCGGCAAAGCGCCTTAGCTGAACTCACCCATCTGGCTTTGCAGGTAATTCTGGATGCCGACCTTGCCGACCAGATCGATCTGGGTTTCCAGGAAGTCGATGTGCTCTTCGGTGTCGTCCAGGATTTCCTGCAGCAGGTCGCGCGAGACATAGTCGCGCACGCTTTCGCAGTGGGCAATGCCGTCCTTGATGGTCGCTTGCGCGCCGGTTTCGGCTTTGAGGTCGCAGTTCAGGGCCTCGACCACGTCTTCACCGATCATGAGTTTGCCCAGATCCTGCAGGTTGGGCAGGCCGTCAAGCATGAAGATGCGGTCCATCAATTTGTCGGCGTGTTTCATCTCGCCGATGGATTCTTCGTATTCCTTCTTGGCCAGCTTGTCCAGGCCCCAGTGCTTGTACATGCGGTAGTGCAGGAAGTACTGGTTGATGGCTGTCAGTTCGTTCTTGAGCTGCGCCTGCAGGTGAACGATGACTTGTGCGTCGCCTTTCATGTGAATTCCTTGTTTGTTTGTATTGCGGATCGCCCATTGTCACTGGGCGAGGGCCGCAACTCAAGCATTACCCTGCTGGCGCGGTCTGTCTGCGTTTGATTGTGATAACCGTTCGTATTGCAAACGGCCCGCCTCCAGACGCAGCTTGTATGTTGAGGATCAGCGCTCGGCGAATGCGCGTTCAACCACAAAGTGGCCGGCGTGCTGCATGTTGCCTTCGTCAAAGCCCTGGGCTTCGAGCATGGCCTTGATGTCGCGCAGCATGTCGGGGCTGCCGCACAGCATGATGCGATCGTTCTCGGTAGAAATCTTCGGCAGGCCCAGGTCGGTGTAGATCTTGCCCGACTGCATGAGCTCGGTGATGCGGCCTTCGTTGCGAAAGCGCTCACGCGTCACGGTGGGGTAGTACATCAGGCGGCCGCGCACCAGCTCGCCCAGAAACTCGTGCTCGTGCAGCTCGTGTTCGATCAGTCCGCGGTAGGCCAGCTCTGCGCTGGTGCGGCAGCCGTGCACCAGCACGACGCGCTCAAAGCGCTCATAGGTGTCCGGGTCCTTGATCAGCGAGAGGAAGGGCGCCAGGCCGGTGCCGGTAGCCAGCAGCCACAGCGTTTTGCCGGGCAGCAGGTTTTGCAGCAGCAGCGTGCCGGTGGGCTTGCGGCCCACCAGAATGTCGTCGCCGGGCTTCAGGTGCTGCAGGCGCGACGTGAGCGGGCCGTCGGGCACCTTGATGCTGAAGAACTCGAGCTGGTCTTCGTGGTTGGCGCTGGCCACGCTGTAGGCGCGCATCAGCGGTTTGCCGTCCACGGGCAGGCCGATCATGGTGAACTGGCCGTTGACAAAGCGAAAGCCCGAGTCGCGCGTGGCGGTGAAGCTAAACAGCGTGTCGGTCCAGTGGTGGACGGAAATAATGCGTTCGGTGTTGAAGGCGCTCATGAGAAGAAGAGGATGAAAAGAAAGAAGGAAGGACGAGAAACGGTTCTGCGTATGCCGGAGCAAGTGGCTCGCCGCGCATCCCTTCAGATCGTGCGTGAGCAGCCATGGATTTTATAGCGCCGGTGGGCCGGTTGTGGGTGGCGCCTATGGCCGCCATGCGGGCATCAAGGTCGCCGGTGTATCGTTTTTTTGTGCTTGTCCAGGGGTTATGCTATTAAATTAATAGCTACAAGCCAAGTATCAATAAGGGCTAGGGACCGATTTTGCTCAAAACTCAAAGTAGTCCCGTGTGGCCTTAGATTGGATTGGTATATGCCGAATGACGTTGCATGCCTTCGACATCGTTTGCGGCCATACAGGCGCACCAGGGCCGCAAGCTAGGATTTGCGGCGAACCTGCCGCTTGCCTGGCGCCCAGGCAAACCAGGCCATGACGGCCACAGGCAAGCCCAACGCCAGCCATGACCACCAGTCACCCCAGCCGCCGTCAGACACCAGCGCGCTCAGAAGGCCAGTCGCGCTGAGCACGCCCAGCACGATGGGCCAGCGCCACAGGTGCCAGAACATGTATGTTTTCATGCGGCACCGCCAGTCGCCTTGTGGCCCGCAGCAGGCAGCGCGGGTGCTGTTTCCGGCTCCACTGCCGCCTTCGTTTGGGCGGCCTTGGCCGATTTAGCGGGGTTACGCCGACCCACCCACAGGTAAAGCCCGCTGCCCAGCACGATGATGGTTGCGATGTCCAGCAGCGCCCAGAGGATTTGCATGGGCATGCCGCCGTAGTCGCCGAAATGCAGCGGCTGCGACACCAGCAGCGCCGTGAGGTACCAGGGCAGCGGCGGGCTGGCGGTGAGCGCGTTGGTGCCGGCATCCACCAGCACAGGTTTGAGCAGGCGCGAGTTGAAGGGCTCGTTGCCGCGCAGGAAGACGGTGTAGTGGTGCGGGCTCGAAAACGCCGTTCCCGGGAAGGCGATGAACGCCATCTTCATCTCGGGCGCCAGCGCTTTTGCCGATGACGCCGCCTGCTGCACCGAGGCCAGCTGCGCGGGCGGCTTTTGCCCCTGGTAGGGCGCCAGCAGCGCGCTGAGCTGGTCGTACTGCCAGTATTTGATGATCAGGTCGGCCCAGGTGTTGATCATGCCGGTGGCGCCCACGGTAAAGGCCCACACCAGCGTCACGATGCCCAGCAGGTTGTGCAGGTCCAGCCATTTGGCGCGCGGGCGGTTTTGCCGCACCTCGCCGAAGTCGAGCTTGCGCATAAAGGGCGCGTACAGCACCACGCCCGAAACAATCGCCACCAGCAGCAAAAGGCCCATGAAACCCAGGAAAAGTTTGCCCGCCAGCCCGGCAAACAGGTCGACGTGCAGCTTGAACATCACATACATAAAGCCCTCGTCGAACTTCGGCTGGGCCAGCACGGCGGCCGTGCGCGCGTCGACGGCGACGGTCTTGTTGTTCTCCTGGGACATCGGCGTGTCGCCCAGCGTGACGTACCAGAAACGGTCGTCGTCGATCTCGTGCGATGCGAACATCGGCACTTTGCCTGGGTGCAGCGCCTGCGCCACTTCCATGACCTTGTCCAGGCTGGCGCGCGGTGTGGCTTTGGGTAAATCGGGCGCCTCGACTTCGGTGCCCAGCAGGTGGCCGATTTCGTGGTGAAAGATCAGCGGCAGGCCGGTCAGGCACAGCAGCAGCATGAAGACGGTAGTGACCAGGCTGCTCCATTTGTGCACCCAGGTCCAGGTCTTGATGCTGCGGCTGCTCATCGGCGCCTTGGCGGTCTTCGTGCTCATCGTGGGTTTCCTTGCAGTGGACTAGAAACGGTAGGTGGCGCTGGCCACCACGTTGCGCCGTGCGCCGTACCAGCAGTCGCCGCGCGCCAGGCACGTGCTGAAGTAGGTTTTGTCGGTCGCGTTGTTGATGTTGACGGCGTAGCGCCAGTTCGCCGTGTCGTACGCGAACATCAAATCCAGCAGCGCTGTGGCGGGGATTTCCGGGCCGTTGCCGCCGCCTTGCTGGTCCTTGAAGGAGCCCATCCAGCGCACACCCGCACCGGCTGAAAACCCGTTCATGCCCGCGATGGAAAACCGGTACTTGGCCCAGGCGCTGGCCTGGTGTTTGGGCAGGCCTTCGAGCTGCTTGTCCAGGTCGGTGTAGTTGTAGTGCGCCACCAGTTCCAGGTTGGGCGTAAGCGGGCCTTTGACTTCGAGCTCAAGCCCCTTGGTGCGCGTGGCGCCGACCTGGGCGTAGACGTTGGGCAGCGGCGAGGAGATCTGGTTTTTCTCGCGCAGGTCGTACAGGGCCGCACTGTAGGCCAGCGCATGGCCGGCCGGCTCGTACTTCAGGCCCAGCTCCCACTGCTCGCCGCGCAGCGGCTTGAACAGCTGGCCCTTGATGGCGGCCTGCGGCGTGAACGATTCGCTGTAGCTCAGGTAGGGCGACCAGCCCGAGGCAAAGGCATACAGCACGCCCAGGCGTTTGGTGGTGGCCGAGCTTTCCTCCTCGGGGCTGCCGTCGGCGCTGGACACGGCCTTGTCGTGGCGCAGGCCCGCCGTCACGATCCAGTTGTGCAACTTCATCTGGTCCTGCAGGTACAGGCCTGTCTGGCGCTGCCGCGTGCCCGGCAAGGCGGTACGGTCGGGCACCAGCAGGTTGCCGTAGACCGGTGCGTAGGCGTTGATGGTGCTGACGGTCGCGCCGGACCAGACGTTTTCGCGGTGGCGCGCAAAGACGGCGCCCACCAGCACCGTGTGTTTGAGCGCGCCGGTCGTGAAATGGCCCTCGGCGTGGTTGTCCAGCGCGGTGATGCGGTTGCGTGTGAGCGAGCTGTCGTTGATGCGGCCCAGCCGCCGTTTGGCCACCGGGTCGGCGCCCCAGCTGCCGGGGCTGCTGAAGAAGTCGCCGTAGTGGTAGCGGTTGTCGTTCTCGTTGCTGGAGGTGCGAAAGTTCTGGCGCACCGTCCAGGTGTCGTTGAACTTGTGTTCCAGCAGCCAGCCGAAGCTCTTGCGCTCGGAGTTGTAGTAGTCGCCCGGTTCGCCGATGAAGCGGCTCGTCGGCAGGCGGCCGTTGGGGTTGGGCAGCAGAGTGCCTTCCCAGGGGAAGAACTGCGAGGTCGAGCCGCTTTTGTCCTTCTGCCACAGCGCCTGCAGGGTGAACGAGGTGGCGGCACTGGGCCGCCAGGTCAGCGAAGGCGCGATCAGGCTGCGGTCGTCGGGCACGTAATCGACCTGCGTGTCCGAGTTGCGCTTGAGCGCGACCAGCCGGTACAGCCACTCGCCGTCTTCCGTGAGCGGGCCGGTCAGGTCGGCCTGGACCTGCCTGCGGCCGTAGCTGCCGTATTGCACGCCCACTTCGCGCTGGGTATC
The DNA here is from genome assembly GCF_003711205.1 of Polaromonas sp. SP1. NCBI lineage: Bacteria > Pseudomonadati > Pseudomonadota > Betaproteobacteria > Burkholderiales > Comamonadaceae > Polaromonas > Polaromonas sp. SP1. The sequence goes on from NZ_CP031013.1 coordinate 3,127,277, forward strand.
GGCCTGCGGCCTTTTGCTGACCATGTTGACCACGCCCGCGGCCGTACCAGCGCCGAACAGCATGCCCGAAGGGCCGCGCAGCACTTCGAGGCGCTCCAGCGTGTAGGGGTCGGCACGCGTGCGGCTGGTGTAGTAGCCGTAGGCTTCGCGCAGGCCGTCGAGGTAGTTGTCGGGGTTGGCGCCGCGCACACGCACCGAGTCGGTCCGCGAGTCCAGCCCGTAAGCGTCTGAGCGCACACCGGCGGCATAGCCCATCGCGTCCTGCAGGTTGGTGGCACCCTGGTCGGTGATCTGCTGGCTGGTGATCACGGTCACAGCCTGCGGTGTTTCAGACAGCGGCGTGTCGGTCTTGGTGGCCGTGGCGGCCCGTTTGGCGCGATAACCTGTCACCGGGCCGGTCGCGGTTTCCGCGTCGGAGCGCACCTGCACTTCGCGCAGGGTGGTCTCGGCGTGAGGGGCTGGAGCTGCGGTCTGCGCATACGCGCCTTGAAGTGCGGCAACCAGGGAAAGGGCGGTGAACGGGGCCAGGCGGCGCGTGGCGCGCGGCAGGTGCAAGGTGGGCAAGGTCAAAACTCCTGGGGAGGACGCCAGGAAACTGGCGTGCGCACAGGCACCCGAACGCCACGGTGTGGGGCGAAGATCGAAGGGGCTTGTGAGCGGGTTGTTGGCTTGCTACGCCTGGCAGCGAGGCTGCTGCTGGGATGTTCGGCTAGCGAAAGAGGGCGTTGTGAACTATACCATTAGATGAGAGTTATTCTCATCTGAGTTGTACGTGAATGTCACCCGGAACGCCGCTCGGGTCGCGGGCAAGGCGCGCAGAAAGAGCGCTCAACGGCCCCGCCCGTTGAGGGCCGCCATTGAGCGCATCACATCACTGCGCGGCGATCGGGCTGCGGATCAGGTAGTCAAACGCGCTGAGCGCCGCCTTCGCGCCTTCACCGGCCGCGATGATGATCTGCTTGAAGGGCACGGTCGTTGCGTCGCCGGCAGCAAACACGCCCGGCACCGAGGTCTGGCCTTTGGCGTCGACGATGATCTCGCCGTGTTTGGACAGCTCCACCACGCCCTTTAGCCAATCGGTGTTGGGCACCAGGCCGATCTGGATGAACACGCCTTCCAGCTCAACCGTCTTAAGCTCACCGCTGGCGCGGTCCTTGTAGACCAGGCCGTTGACCTTCTGGTCGCCGGTGATTTCGGTGGTCTGCGCGTTGGTGAACACCGTCACGTTTTCCAGGCTGTTCAGCTTGCGCTGCAGCACGGCGTCGGCACGCAGCGCGGTGTCATATTCGATCAGCGTCACATGGCCGACGATGCCGGCCAGGTCAATTGCCGCTTCAACGCCGGAGTTGCCGCCGCCGATCACCGCCACGCGTTTGCCCTTGAAGAGCGGGCCGTCGCAGTGCGGGCAGTAGGCCACGCCTTTGTTCTTGAACTCATGCTCGCCGGGCACGTTGATGTTGCGCCAGCGCGCGCCGGTCGAGATCACGATGGACTTGCTCTTGAGCGAGGCGCCGCTTTCAAGCTGCACTTCAATCAGGTTTTTGTCCGGCCCGCTGTTCGGCACCAGCGCCTTGGCTCGCTGCAGGTTCATGATGTCCACGTCGTAGTTGCGCACGTGCTCTTCCAGTGCGTGGGCAAACTTGGGGCCTTCGGTTTCCTTGATGGAGATGAAGTTCTCGATGCCCAGGGTGTCCAGCACCTGGCCGCCGAAGCGCTCGGACGCCACGCCGGTGCGAATGCCCTTGCGCGCGGCATACACGGCCGCTGCCGCGCCGGCAGGGCCGCCGCCGACGATCAGCACGTCGAAGGGGTCTTTTTTGTCGATGATCTTGGCTTCGCGCTCGACGCCGCTGGTGTCGATCTTGGCCAGGATTTCTTCCAGGCTCATGCGGCCGTTGCCGAACATGGTGCCGTTCAGGAAGACGGTGGGCACGCCCATGATCTCCCGCTCCTTCACTTCGTCCTGGAAGGTGCCGCCTTCGATCATCGTGGTCTTGATGCGCGGGTTCTGCACCGCCATCAGGTTCAGCGCCTGGACGACATCGGGGCAGTTGTGGCAGGTCAGCGAGACATACACCTCGAAGTCGAAGTCGCCATCGAGCGCGCGGATCTGCTCCAGCACGGGTTGCTCGACTTTGGGCGGGTAGCCGCCGATCTGCAGCAACGCAAGGATCAGCGAGGTGAATTCATGGCCCATGGGCAGGCCGGCAAAACGCGGGCCGTGGTTCTCACCGGGGCGGTTGATCGAGAAAGAGGGCTTGCGATGCGGGTCGTCGCGGCTCTCGGTCAGCTTGACCAGCGGCGAGGACTCGGCCACGTCTTTCAGCAGCGACAGAACTTCACCCGAAGCCTCGCTGCCGTCAAGCGAAGCGACGATTTCAATCGGCTGCGTGGCGCGTTCGAGATAGCTTTTCAGTTGGGCTTTGGTGGCGTCGTCGAGCATGGGGAACTCACTTTCAATTTCAATGGGGAACAAAAAAGCCCGGGACGGCACACACGTGTGCCGGGGCCCGGGCCTCCGTCAGGAAGGCAACAGGGCGGTTAATGCCTGTTCTTAGATCTTGCCAACCAGGTCGATCGACGGCGCAATCGTCTTGGCGCCTTCGTTCCACTTGGCAGGGCAGACCTGGCCGGGGTGGGCGGCGGTGTACTGGGCAGCCTTCAGCTTGCGCAGGGTTTCCTTGACGTCGCGTGCGATCTCATTGGAGTGCACTTCAGCCGTCTTGATCACGCCTTCGGGGTTGATCACGAAGGTGCCGCGCAGTGCCAGGCCTTCTTCGGGGATGAACACGTCAAACGCCTTGGTCAGCGTGTGGGTTGGGTCGCCCACCAGCGGGAACTTGGCCTTGCCGACTGCGGGCGAGGTTTCGTGCCAGACCTTGTGCGAGAAATGCGTGTCGGTGGTGACGATGTAGACCTCTGCACCAGCCTTCTGGAATTCTGCGTAGTTGTCGGCAGCATCTTCAACTTCGGTAGGGCAGTTGAAGGTGAATGCGGCCGGCATGAAGATCAGGACGGACCATTTGCCCTTCAGCGATTCGTCGGAAACGTCGATGAACTTGCCATTGAGGAAAGCCTGGGTTTTGAAAGGCTGGACTTGCGTGTTGATCAGGGACATCTATTTGAATTCCTATAGGTGATTAAAAAAGGCTGAAACTTGCCGGCGAATTGATAGTATAACTCTTTTAATCTGTATTGTTCGATAGTTATTTACTATTCATTGAATAGGCGTAACGCTCCGTATCCGGCCCTTCATCCTTACCGGCTGCCGTGACCGGACGATGACCGCTACAGAGGGGAAGACGCACAAGCGGGGCAAATTTCCTGCAGGAATTTTGCATCCAAATGTTGCGAATGAGAACAATTCGCATATACTTCGATCTTCCCCAAGCCAGCCACAAGCAACATTAGCCGCCAGGTCTGCGGCAGTTGCGGTAGCAAGCCCCTCCAAACCATCTTTTTTGGGCTTGTTACGTGATCTCTACCAATCAATTCCCCCGCTTCGCCCTGCGCGAAATCTCCCTGGTTGCAGCGCTGGTCTGCAGCTGCGGCTTTGCCGCACATGCACAAACCGCTCCCGTTGCCTCCGCCCCGGTGCAGGTCGCCTTGCTGAAAGAAGTCGTCGTCAGCGGCTCGCGCAACGAGCAATCCGTGGAAGACATCCCGCAAACCATTGACGTGCTCAATGCCGCCGACATCGAGCAGGGGCAGATCCGCGACATCCGTGATGCGGCCAAAAACATTCCCAACGTGTCGGTGCGCCGCGCGCCCGCGCGTTTCGGCCTGGCGCAAGGCGACACCGGCCGCGAAGGCAATGCCGGTTTCAACATCCGCGGCCTTGACGGCAACCGCGTGCTGATGATGGTGGACGGCATCCGCATTCCGCGCAGCTATGCCTTCAGCCCCAACTCCTTCGGCCGCGACAGCGTGTCCATCGACCTCATCAAGCGCATTGAAATCGTCAAGGGCCCGGCCTCCGCGCTGTACGGCTCCGACGGCATTGCCGGCCTGGTCAACTTCATCACCAACGAGCCGGACGATTACCTCAAAGATGGCAAGACGCTGGGCGGGCGTGCCTCCATCGGCTACAGCGGCGACAACAACGAAACCGCCGTCAGCGGCACGGTTGCAGGCCGCGTCAACGAGATGCTGGCCTGGCAACTCAGCGTGGCCACCAGCCGCGGCAATGAACTGGAAAACCGCGGCGACAACAGCGGCACCGGCTTTACCCGCACGGCGCCCAACCCGCAAACCGACAAGGCCAACTCCCTGCTGGCCAAGGTCGTGCTGAACCCGACGGCCTCGCAAAAACACGTCATCACCTTCGAGCATGTCAACAAGAAGAGCGACTACAACCTGCTGACGGCACGCTCGGCCACGGTGCAGGACTCTTATTCGTCCGGCAAGATGGACCGCGATCGCCTGACCTGGGATGCGAAGTACAAGGTCGACACGCTGCTGACCGACAACATCCAGACCGTGCTCAGCTACCAGGACGCGAAGTCCAACGACTTCACCTATGAGCGCCGCACCGCGCTGCCGCAGGTGCGCACGCGCGACACCACCTACAGCGAGCGCACGCTGCAGGCCAGCGTCCAGGCCGACAAGACCATCCGCATGGGCGGCAACTCGGCGCAGAAGATTACCTACGGCCTGGACTACACCCGTGCAGACATTGAAAACCTGCAGACCGGCCTGGTGCCGCCTGCCGGCGAAACCTTCCCGCTCAAGCGCTTCCCCGACACGAAAGAAACCGCCACGGCGGTCTACGTGCAGGACGAATTCATCCTCGGCGACTGGAGCGTGACGCCGGGCGTGCGCGCCGACAGCTTCAAGATCGACGCGGCGCAGGCCGGCTTCCCCGTGCCCGCCGTGTCGCTGTCGGGCTCGGCTGTGTCGCCCAAGGTCGGCGTCGTTTACCGCGCCACGCCGCAGTGGAGCCTGTTCGGCAATTACGCCAGCGGCTTTCGCGCACCCAATGCCGGCCAGGTCAACGGCTTCTTCCAGAACCCCACCGGCGGCTACCGTACCGTTCCCAACCCCAACCTCAAGCCTGAAAAGAGCCGCAACGTCGAGTTCGGTGTGCGTGCGCGGCTGGACCAGCTGAGCTTTGACACGGCAGTGTTCTACGGCCGCTTCAAGGACCTGATCCAGGACGGTGCCATCGTGAGCGGCGCTTTCGGCAACCCGGGCAACCCCGCCGTGATCCAGTCGATCAACATCGACAACGCGACCATCAGCGGTTTTGAGATCAAGGGCGACATGAAATGGGGCAAGGTCGTCGACGGTCAGCTCAGCACGCCGTTCTCGTACGGCTACACCCGCGGCACCGTGAAGAACACCGGCAAGCCGCTGGACACCATCGACCCGTCCAAGCTCAGCGTCGGCCTGAAGTACGAGACGGCGTCCTGGGATGTCCGCCTGGACGCGAGCCACCACTCCGCCAAGAAGTTCGACGACATCAGCGCGCAGACGATTGCCGCCGCGCCGCCCGCAGTGCCTGTGGCCACGCCGCAGTTCGCCGTGCCGTCCGCCACCACGCTGGATTTGACCGGCCAGTGGCGCATCAGCAAAACCTTGCGTATCAATGCCGGCCTCATCAACCTGACGAACAAGAAGTACTGGAACTGGTCGGACGTCCGCGGTGTGGCGGCCAACTCTTCCTTCCGCGATGCCTACAGCCAGCCCGGCCGTTACTTCAACGTCTCGCTGGTCGCGGATTTCTGATTTCCCGACTTCCTGATTTCTTCCTGAACGTTTTACAAAAAAAGGAAAGCCCATGAGCCAGTTTCCCGACCCCACCAGCAGCGACACCGGCAGCGATAGTGATGCGGCCGACATGCCCCACATGCCCCCCGCGGCGCTGCTGGCCGGGACACTGGCCCTGATGACCGGCCACGCCCAGGCCTGCTGCGAAGGGCAGCGGGCGGCGATGGCCAGGAAGGTCATTACCCACCTCTCGATGCTGTCGGCCCACCCCGACGCATCACCCAATTTCAAGGCCATTGCCGCCAACCTGCATTCCCTGTGGGTGCGGCTGCTGAAGCAAGACCCTGAACAGCCACAGCAGGCACTCCCGTCTGCAGACCATTTTGACCCCCACCGCGTGCTTTGGCACACAACCCCGGAGACCCTTCAATGAGCGCAGTCCTTCCAACCCAGACGCGGCTGGATGCCGCAAACCAGGCAATGGCCAGCACTCCCTTTCATCACGGTAACCCCGCCGCACTGCGTGACAGCTTTGCCGCCGCGCGCAGCAGCGGCAAGCGCGCCAAAGACGCCGCCGAAAGCCTCGGCATCACCGAAGGCCAGGCCATCGCGGCCCACGCCGGCGCGCACGAGCACGCCCTCAAGGCCACGCCGCTCAAAGGCCCCTGGGTCGAAATCCTGCAGGCGCTGGAGCTGTGCGGCCCGGTCATGGCGCTGACGCGCAATGAATCCACCGTGCACGAGAAAACCGGCGTCTACCGCAACATCAGCGCCCAGGGCCACATGGGCCTGGCGCTCGGCGAAGAGATCGACCTGCGCATTTTCTTCAGCCGCTGGCATGCCGGCTTTTACGTCTTCGAGCCGGCCAACGACCCGAAAAACCCGGCTTCGGAAAGCCTGCAATTTTTTGATGCACACGGCGTCGCGGTGCACAAGATATTCGCGCGGCCCGAGACCGACCGCGAAGCCTTCCGGGATGTCGCCAACCAGTTCACCGACGCGGGCAAGGCTTACACCTTCACGCCTGCCGTAGCCAAAGACGCGCCCAAGCCCGATTCCGAAATCGACGCCGCCGCACTGGCCAAGGGCTGGAGCGAAATGAAAGACACGCACGAATTTTTCGGCCTGATCGGCAAGGCCGGCGCCGAGCGCCAGCAGGCCTTCCGCCTGGTCGAAGGCCGCTTCACGCAGAAGGCCGACCTGACCGTCGTGCGCAAGCTGCTCGACGAAGCCTCCATCGACGGCACGTCCATCATGGTGTTTGTCGGCAGCCTGGGCTGCATCCAGATCCACACCGGCCCCGTCAAGCGCATCGAGCCCATGGTCACGCCGACCGCGCAATGGATCAACGTGCTCGACGCAGGCTTTAACCTGCACCTGCGCGAAGACATGATCAAGAGCGCCTGGGTGGTCGAGAAGCCCACCTCCGACGGCGTGGTCACCTCGGTCGAGGTGTTCGACGGCGCGGGCGAGCTGATGGCGATGTTCTTCGGTGCACGCAAACCCGGTACGCCCGAGCTGCAGCCTTGGCGCGACCTTGTGGCGCGTTTGCCCCGCCTCCAGAAAGCTGCATGAGCGGCCCTATGAAAAGTTCTTCATTTCAACTCCGCCGGCGCGACGCGCTGAGGTTTCTGTCGCTTCCGGCAGCCTGCGCCGTGCCTGGTGCATTCGTTCTTTCGGCAACGGCCGTGCACGCCCAGACGGCTACGGCAAAAATGCCGCGCATCGTGTCGGTGAGTGGTGCCACAACGGAAATCGTCTACGCGCTGGGCGCTGAAAAACAGCTCGTCGGCAGCGACACCACCAGCCTCTTTCCGGCTGCGGCATTGCAAACGCCCAAGGTCGGCTACATGCGCCAGCTGTCGGCCGAAGGCCTGCTCTCGCTCAAGCCCGACGCGGTGATCGGAACGACCGAAGCCGGCCCGCACGTGGTGATCGACCAGATCCGCACCGCCGGCGTCAAGGTCGAACTGGTCGAAGCCGACCACACCTGGAGCGAAGTGCAGCGCAAGGTTGCCGCCGTGGGCCGCGCAACGGCGCGCGTCGCGCAAGCCGCGGCGCTGCAGGCCAAACTGGATGCGCAGTGGGCCGAGGTGCTTGCCACCGTGGCCCGCAAGGGCGGCAAAAAGCCCCGCGCTGTTTTTATCCTGTCGCATTCGGGCTCACCACAAGTGGCGGGCGAGAAGACGGCCGCGCACGCGATGTTCGGTTTTGCGGGCCTGGACAACGCCCTCATCACCCCCGGCAGCGCCAGCAACTTTGCCGGCTACCGCGCGATGACGCCTGAAGCGGTGGTGACCGCCGCACCCGACGTGATCGTCACCACGACGCAAGGTATTGAAGCCATCGGCGGGATCGGGAAATTCTGGCAACGCCCGGGCCTGGAGCTCACGCCCGCCTACAAGCGCCGCGCGCTGGTGGCGCTGGATGCGCTCTACCTGATCGGCTTTGGACCCCGCTTGCCGCAGGCGGTGGCTGACTTGCACCAGGCGAGCTTGAAAGCGCTGGCATGAGCGCTGCCGCATCGCACGGCGACCACCGGCGCTGGCCGGCTTCGCTGGTGCTGGGCGCGGGCCTGGTGCTGCTTGCTATCAGTTTTATAGCGGGTAGTGCACGTGGAGCTTACGCAATCAGCCCTTTTCAGTTATGGAATGTGCTGCTCGACATGCTCGCCGGCAGCACCCAGCCGTCGCCCGAACACCTGGTCTTCATGAACATCCGCCTGCCGCGGCTGCTGCTGGGCGTGGCCGCTGGCGCGGCGCTGGGCATGTCGGGCGCGCTGATGCAGGGCCTGTTTCGCAACCCGCTGGCCGACCCCGGCCTGATCGGCGTCAGCAGCGGCGCAGCGCTGGCTGCCGGCATGACCATCGTGCTGGGCAGCATGTGGTTCCCCGAGATGCCGCGCACGCTGGGCAGCTGGACGCTGGTGTCCACCGCCTTTGTCGGCAGCCTGCTGGTGACCGTGCTGGTGTATGCCTTGTCGCAACAGGACGGCGCCACGCGCGTCGGCATCATGCTGCTGGCCGGTGTGGCCATCAACGCCCTGGCCGGCGCTGGCTTGGGCTACCTCACCTTTTTGGCCACCGACGAGCAACTGCGCAACATCCAGTTCTGGCTGCTGGGCAGCCTGGGCGGCGCGCGCTGGAGTGCGGTGGCCCTGGTGTTTTCAATCGTGACGGTGGCGTGCGCTGCGGGCTTGACGCTGGCCCGTCCGCTCAACGCCATTGCGTTGGGTGAGACGCAGGCGGCGCTGCTGGGCGTGCCGGTCGAACGCGTCAAGCGTTTTGCCGTGCTGCTGACCGCGCTGGCGGTGGGGGCTGTCACGGCCACCACCGGCATCATCGGTTTTATCGGCCTGGTGGCGCCGCACTGCGTGCGCCTGGTGGCCGGGCCGGACCACCGCATCGTGCTGCCGGGCTCGGCCCTGCTGGGCGCCGCCCTGGTGCTGGCCGCCGACAGCGTGGCGCGCACCATGGTCAAGCCGGCCGAGTTGCCGCTGGGTGTGCTGACGGCTTTTGTCGGCGTGCCTTTCTTTTTACTGCTGCTGCGGCATTTCCGCAGCAGGCTGTGAGGTTGGCATGAACGCGCGCAACCAGACAGATTTTTCACCGCTGGCAGGCATGCTGGAGGTGGTGGGCGTGGGGGTCGAGGTGCCTGGCCGCTCGCTGCTGCAGGCGGCGTCGGCGCAATTCATCGCCGGTCAGGTCACTGCGGTGCTGGGGCCCAACGGCGCCGGCAAGTCCACCCTGATGTCGCTGCTGACCGGCCAGCGCCAGCCCACAGGCGGCCATGTTTACCTGGCCGGCAAGGCGCTGGCCAGCTATGCATCGGCCGACCTGGCGCGGGTACGCGCTTCGGTGGCGCAAGAAACCCAGGTCGCGTTTGAGTTCACCGTGCGCGAAGTGGTGGAACTCGGCCGTTACCCGCACCGCCGCCACCCCGGCCAGCGCGATGTAGACCTGGTGCTGCAGGCCATGCAGGCGACTGCGGTCGAACGTTTGCAGCACCGCGCGCTCAACACGCTGTCAGGCGGTGAGAAGGCGCGTGTGCACCTGGCGCGCGCACTGGCGCAGGTGTGGGAGCCTGTCACCGGCGTTGCGGGTGACAGCTCAGTGCGCTGGTTGCTGTTGGATGAGCCGACTGCCGCGCTCGATCTGCAGCACCAGCACCGCATGCTGCAACTTGTGCGCGCCTGGGCCACAGCGCAGGGCGTGGGTGTGGTCGCCGTGCTGCACGATTTGAACCTCGCCCTGCGCTACGCCGACCGCTGCGTCGTGCTGCAGGGCGGGCAGGTGGTGGGCAGCGGCGCCACGGCCGATGTGCTAACGCCTTTTTGCATTGAAAAGGTCTGGGGCGTGGTGGCACACCCGGTGGCGACAAAGGGCGGGGCGCCCGGGCCGCGTCAGTATCTGTTCGACGCGCCTGTCTAGAACGCCCGCTGTTCAGGTCGATAAAGCAATCACCACGGCGGATTCGTCAACCAGGGCTTGAACCAGGGCTTTGGTTTTCAGTCCGCTGCCCGCCGCCGCAAACCCCACCAGCTGCAAGCCGCCTTCCAGCTGCAGCGACACCTCATCGCCTGTTGCCCCGCGGCTGATACGAACGGCCTGGCCGTTGAGGCCTTGCACGCCCGGCGCTGTGGCGGCCGCAGGCGACTGCGCCGTCACCGTCACTGCCGTGGCCTTGCACAGCGCCAGCACGGTTTGCCCTTTTTGCAGCCCCAGCAGTTCAGCGCTGGCCTTGGTGATGCGCGAGACCAGCGAAGCCCCGCCCGGCAGTTTTAAATGCACGCGGGCCATCTGGCCCCGCAGCTCCAGCTTGTCGACTTCGCAGGGCAACTGGTTGCGCATGCTGGTGCGCACGCTCATGTTGGAGAGCGCGGGCAGGGCGCGCGGCAGCAGCAGCTCGTTGGACTTGAAGGCGCCCAGCACCTGGCTGCGCGTTTCATTCAAAAGGCCGGCGACGGCCAGCAGCTTCTGGCCGGCCGGCGTCAAGGTGGCGCCGCCGCCGCCCGAGCCGCCCACCGCACGCTCCACCAGCGCCACACCGGCCAGGTTGGTCAGCGTGTCGATGGCCTGCCACGCCGCCTTGTAGCTGACCCTGGCCTGCCGCGCCGCCTGCGAGATCGAGCCGCTCTCGCCGACCAGCCGCAGGATCTCGATGCGTTTGTCGGCCGGCTCGTGGCTGAAGGCATTGGCGAAGGAAGGGGCGGTAGACATTGAAGGTGGCGGCTTTGGAGAGGCTGAGACAGGTAGCGCTATTCTAAAATAGAATAGCGAATCGGCCAACGCGCTTGGCCTTCAGACCGTTCTTTATTCCGATCCCTGCTTTGGAGTCCTGCCATGTCTCTTTCTGGCTTGCGTTACCTGCCGGCTTTGTGCGCCGCCCTCGTATCAAGCGCGTCCTGGGCCGACGAAGTCCAGGTCGCCGTCGCAGCCAATTTCACCGCGCCCATGAAGCTGATCGCCGCGGACTTTGAAAAAGACACCGGCCATAAAGCCGTGCTGACCTTCGGCGCCACCGGCAAGTTTTATGCGCAGATCACCCACGGTGCGCCGTTTGAGGTTTTCCTTTCGGCCGACGACGAAACGCCCGCCAGGCTCGAGAAAGAAGGGGCCGCCGCCAACGGCAGCCGCTTCACTTACGCCACCGGCCGGCTGGTGTTGTGGTCGGCCCAACCCGGTGTGGTCGATGCGCAGGGCGATGTCCTCAAGAAGGGCGACTTCAAGAAGATCGCCATTGCGGCGCCCAAGCTCGCACCCTACGGCGCTGCGGCGGTCGAGACGATGAACAAGCTCGGCCTGCAGGCAGCACTGGAGCCCAAGCTTGTGCAGGGCGAAAGCATCGGCCAGGCTTTCAGTTTTGTCTCCACCGGCAATGCCGAGCTGGGCTTTGTCGCACTCTCGCAGGTGTATGAAGACGGCAAGATCAAGTCGGGCTCGGCCTGGATTGTTCCTGCCAGCCTGCACAGCCCGATTCGCCAGGACGCCGTGCTGCTGGCCAAAGCCAAAGACAGCCAGGCTGCGGGCCGGCTGATGGCCTTCCTCAAAACCGAAAAAGCCAAAGCGGTGATCCGCTCCTTTGGTTACGAGCCCTGAAGCAGGGCATGAAAGACCGCTGACCCATGCTCGACGATGCAAGCCTTCAGGCCCTGGCGCTGACCTTTCGGCTGGCGGCCACCACCACCGTGTTGCTGCTGTTGGCCGGCACACCCCTTGCCTGGTGGCTGGCGCGCACGCGTTCGTGGCTCAAGGGGCCGGTGGGTGCGCTGGTGGCCTTGCCGCTGGTGCTGCCGCCGGTGGTGCTGGGTTTTTACCTGCTGGTGCTGATGGGGCCGAACGGCCCGGTGGGGCAGCTCACGCAGTCGCTGGGCTGGGGCGTGCTGCCGTTCACCTTTGCCGGGCTGGTGGTGGGCTCGGTGCTGTATTCCATGCCCTTCGTGGTGCAGCCGCTGCAAAACGCGTTTGAGGCGATTGGCGAGCGGCCGCTGGAAGCCGCCGCCACCTTGCGCGCCTCGCCGCTGGACACCTTCTTCAGCGTGGTGCTGCCGCTGGCGCGGCCCGCTTACCTCACGGCCGCCGTGATGGGCTTTGCGCACACGGTGGGCGAATTCGGCATCGTGCTGATGATGGGCGGCAACATTCCCGGCAAGACGCGTGTGATGTCGGTGCAGATTTACGACCATGTGGAGGCGCTGGAATACCGCCAGGCACACTGGCTGGCCGGCGGGCTGCTGGTGTTTTCGTTTTTGGTATTGCTCGCGCTGTACACCTTGCAGTCCGGGCGGCGCAAAGGGCAGGGCGCATGACGCCGAACGTTTTGGCCGAAGGCATCACGGCATCGTTTCGCCGCACGTTTGCCGATTTTTCGCTCGACGTGGCGCTGGCCATACCCGGGCGCGGCGTTACCGCCATCTTCGGCCCCTCGGGCTCGGGCAAGACGAGTTTGCTGCGCAGCATTGCGGGCCTGGAGCGCGCGGGCAGCGGCCGCCTGGTGGTCAATGGCGAGGTCTGGCAGGACGATGCCGCCGGCGTTTTTATGCCGGTGCACCAGCGCCCGCTGGGCTATGTGTTTCAGGAGGCCAGTCTTTTTGCCCACCTGGACGTCGCCCGCAACCTCGACTTCGGCCTGCGCCGCGTGCCGGCCGCCAAGCGCCGTGTTTTGCTGGACCAAGCCATCGAGCTGCTGGGCCTGCAAAAGCTGATGCAGCGCGCGCCCGGCACGCTCTCGGGCGGCGAGCGCCAGCGGGTGGCGATCGCGCGGGCGCTGGCCACCAGCCCGCGCCTCTTGCTGATGGACGAACCGCTGGCCTCGCTCGACATCGCCCGCAAGGCCGAAATCCTGCCCTACCTGGAGCGCCTGCACGACGAGCTGGACATCCCCGTGTTGTATGTGAGCCATGCGCCGGATGAAGTCGCCCGGCTGGCTGACCACCTGGTGCTGCTGGACGCGGGCCGCGTCACGGCCTCGGGCCCCACACGCGAGCTGATGACGCGGCTGGATTTGCCGCTGGCGCACGGCGATGCCGCTGCCGCGGTGATCGACGCGGTGGTCAGCGCCGTCGAGCCGCACTGGCACATGAGCCATGCCGAGTTTGCGGGCGGGCGCATCAGCCTGCTCAACCCGACGCTGCAGGTAGGCCAGCGCGTGCGTGTGCGCATCCAGGCGCGCGATGTGAGCCTGACGCTGGCGCGCCAGGACGGCACCAGCGTGCAGAACATCTTTGCCGTCACCGTCACGGCTTTGTCGCCCGACAGCCCGGGCCAGGTCATGGTGGGCCTGGACGCCGGCGGCAGCACGCTGCTGGCCCGGCTGACGCAGAAGTCGGCCGAGGCGCTGCGGCTGCAGCCCGGCAGCCGGGTGTTCGCGCAGGTCAAGGGCGTGGCCGTTCTTGGTTGAGGCGATCAGGCATTAAATCGGCCTCTAGCCCAATCGCTGCCTTGGCTTATAGCTATCAAATAAATAGCAAAACAGCAACTTCACAGCCGGGCAGGGCGCTAGTACTCCAGCCGCTCGGGACGGATTTCCTGCAGGATGGTGGTGGAAATCTCTTCAATCGACTTGGTGGTGGTCGACAGCCAGCGAATGCCTTCGCGCCGCATCATGGCCTCGGCCTCGTGGATCTCTTCGCGGCAGTTCTCCAGGCTGGCGTACTTGGAGTTGGGCCGGCGCTCGTTGCGGATCTGCGCCAGGCGCTCCGGCGCGATCGTCAGGCCGAAGATCTTCTTGCGGTGCGGCACCAGCGCCGGCGGCAACTGGCGGCGCTCGAAGTCTTCCGGGATCAGCGGGTAGTTGGAGGCTTTGAGGCCGTATTGCATGGCCAGGTAGAGCGAGGTCGGCGTCTTGCCGCTGCGGCTCACGCCCACCAGGATGACGTCCGAGCCGGCCAGGTCGCGGTTGCTCTGGCCGTCGTCATGCGCCAGCGAGAAATTGATGGCCTCGATGCGGTCGTCGTATTCCTTGCTCTTGGAGGCATCTGAAAACCGGCCTACCCGGTGGTTGGACTTGATGCCCAGCTCGCCTTCCAGCGGCGCGACGAACATGCCGAACATGTCCAGCAGCATGCCGTTGCAATGGGTTTTGATGACGGCCAGGATTTCCATGTTGACCAGCGTGGTGAAGACGATGGGCCGTTTGCCCTCGACTTCGGCCGTGTGGTTGATTTGCCGGATCGCCTGGTGGGCCTTGTCCACGCTGTCGATAAAGGGCAGGCGGACGTGGCGCGGCTTGAACTCAAACTGCGCCAGGATGGCGTTACCAAAGGTTTCAGCGGTAATGCCGGTGCCGTCGGAGATGAAAAACACGGTGCGTTGGGACATGAAGGGGCTTCAAAAGAGCTTGAAAGGGCGGAAATGGGGGTTTGGCTGGTTGAAAGCCGGGTGAAAGCCTGACGCGGCACGCCCGGCCCCAGCCGCCTACAATCGTGGCAATTATCCAGTTTGTCACATCATGCCCCGCCACAACCCCTTCGAACAACAACAAGGTTGCCTGCCGCGCATGGTGAATTCCCCGGTTTTTAAACCTCCCGGAGTATTTTCATGTCCAAGCTGTTTGAGGCGACCGCCCTGGTCGTACCGTTTGAAAACCTGAGGATGACAGACGTCGAGTCTGTCGGCGGCAAGAACGCCAGCCTCGGCGAAATGATCTCGCAACTGCCCACCGGCCCCCAGGGCGTGCGGGTGCCCACCGGATTTGCGACGACGGCCCACGCTTTCCGCGTGTTCCTGGCCCACGACGGGCTCGACAAAAAAATCAACAGCGTGCTGGACGCGCTGGACACCGACGACGTGCGTGCCCTGGCCACAGCCGGCGCCAAGATCCGCGCACTGGTCGAAGCCCAGCCTTTCCCGGCCGATCTGGAAAAAGCCGTTCGCGACAGTTTTGCCGCTCTCAGCGCCGGTAACGCCCAGGCCAGCTTCGCGGTGCGCTCGTCCGCCACGGCCGAGGATTTGCCCGACGCGTCGTTTGCCGGCCAGCAGGAAACCTTCCTGAACGTCGTCGGCATTGACGACGTGCTGCACAAGATGAAAGAGGTGTTCGCCTCGCTCTACAACGACCGCGCCATCAGCTACCGCGTGCACCAGGGCTTTGCCCATTCCGACGTGGCGCTGTCCGCCGGCATCCAGCGCATGGTGCGCAGCGACAAGGGCGCGGCCGGCGTGATGTTCACCATCGACACCGAAAGCGGCTTTGAAGACGTGGTGTTCATCACCTCCAGCTACGGCCTGGGCGAAACCGTGGTGCAGGGCGCCGTCAATCCCGACGAGTTCTATGTGCACAAGCCCATGCTCAAGGCCGGCAAGCGCGCCGTGATCCGCCGCAACCTGGGCTCCAAGCTGCTGCAGATGGAGTTCACCACGGCGGAAGAGAAAAAATCCGGCGGCAAGCTGGTCAAGACCACCGACGTGCCGACCGAATTGCGCAACCGCTATTCGCTGACCGACGACGACGTCGAGCAGCTCGCGCGCTACGCCCTGATCATCGAAACGCATTACGGCCGGCCGATGGACATCGAGTGGGGCAAAGACGGCACCGACGGCCAGCTCTACATCCTGCAGGCGCGCCCCGAGACGGTGAAGAGCCAGTCCAAAGGCAAGGCCGAGCAGCGCTACAAGCTCAAGGGCACCGGCACCGTGCTGGCTGAAGGCCGCGCCATTGGCCAGAAGATCGGCACCGGCCCGGTCCGCATCGTGCACGACATCAAGGACATGGACCAGGTTCAGCCGGGCGACATCCTCGTCACCGACATGACCGACCCGAACTGGGAGCCGGTGATGAAGCGCGCCAGCGCCATCGTGACCAACCGCGGCGGGCGCACCTGCCACGCGGCCATCATTGCGCGCGAGCTGGGCATCCCGGCCGTGGTCGGCTGCGGCGACGCCACCGAAACGCTGAAAGACGGCATGCTGGTGACGGTTAGCTGCGCAGAAGGCGACACCGGCAACATCTATGACGGCCTGCTCGAAACCGAAGTGACCGAAGTGCAGCGCGGCGACATGCCGCCCATCGACCTGAAGATCACGATGAACGTCGGCAACCCGCAGCTGGCCTTTGACTTCTGCCAGATCCCGAACCACGGCGTGGGCCTGGCGCGGCTGGAATTTGTCATCAACAACAACATCGGCGTGCACCCCAAGGCGATCCTGGACTACCCGAACATCGACGCCGACCTGAAAAAAGCGGTGGAAAGCGTGGCCCGCGGCCATGCCTCGCCGCGCGCCTTTTACGTCGACAAGGTGGTGGAAGGCGTGGCGACGATTGGCGCGGCCTTCTGGCCCAAGCCGGTGATCGTGCGCCTGTCGGACTTCAAGTCCAACGAGTACCGCAAACTGATAGGCGGCTCACGTTATGAGCCGGAAGAAGAAAACCCGATGCTCGGTTTCCGCGGCGCATCGCGTTACCTCAGCCCCGACTTTGGCGAAGCCTTTGCCATGGAATGCGAGGCGCTCAGGCGCGTGCGCGACGATATGGGCCTGGTCAATGTCGAGGTCATGGTGCCGTTTGTGCGCACGCTGGGCCAGGCGAAGAAGGTCACCGACCTGCTGGCCCAGCACGGTCTCAAGCGCGGCGAAAAAGGCCTGCGCGTGATCATGATGTGCGAGGTGCCGAGCAACGCCATCCTGGCCGACGAGTTCCTGGAGTACTTCGACGGCTTCTCGATCGGCTCGAACGACCTGACCCAGCTCACGCTGGGCCTGGACCGCGACTCGGGCATGGAGATCCTGGCGCAGGACTTCGACGAGCGCGACCCCGCCGTCAAGGCCATGCTCAGCCGCGCCATCCAGGCCTGCCGCAAGCAAGGCAAATACGTCGGCATCTGCGGCCAGGGCCCCAGCGACCACCCGGACTTTGCGCAGTGGCTGAAGGACGAGGGCATCGGCTCCATCTCGCTGAACCCCGATACGGTGATCGACACCTGGAAGCAACTGGCCAACTGAAGGCCTGCTGAAATGTGTTGAAAAGGTGCGCTGCGGAGAAATCCGCAGCGCTTTTTTTTGGCCGTTCCCGAGGGAAAACCCCCGGTGGCGGGAGGTTTCCCCGGTAAGCAACCGGCAAGGCCTCCGGTGACAATCGAGGCCGTGTCCCCCTTTCATTCTTTGCCCGCCCCGAGCCATGCTTGCCGTCGCCATCACCGTCAAACTGCTCGCTGAGATTGCGCTGCTGGCATTGGCCGGCCAATGGCTGGTGGGCGTGATGGCTGGCGGCGCGAAGGGCAGCAATCCGGTTTACCGCGTGCTGCAGCTGGTTGGCCGGCCTTGGGTCAAGGCTGCGCGCTGGATATCCCCGCCGGTGGTGATGGAGCGCCACCTGCCGCTGGTGGCGTTTCTGGTGCTGTTGCTTGTGTGGGCTGTTGCTGCCATCGCCAAGGTTCGCATCTGCCTGGAGATCGGGGTGGCGCTGTGCAAATAGGGGCTGGCTTGCACTATGTGTTCCTGAAAGCGCGCGCCTTGCTTTTGCTCGCCTGCGCCAAACGACCCGCCGCACTGGCAACGTTTGACCGGATGCTGCAACTGCGGCCCGCCGATCCTTATGCACTGGCCAGCCGCGGCCATGTGGCGGCTCAACTCCATCTGACGCAAGAAGCCATTGCCAGCTTGAGGCACTTGACCGTTGTCAGGCCCGAACAGGCGGCGGGCTGGTTCAACCTGGGCTACCTGCTGCAGCAAGCCGGCCGGCATGACGAAGCAGGACCCGCATTTGAGCGGGCGCTGGCGCTGGATGCGCGCCTGGACCAGGCCTGGTACGGCCTGGCGCTGGTGCTGATCCAGGCCCGGCGCTTCGAGGAAGCCGCTGAGGCCCTGCAAAAAAATACGGCCCTGCAGCCGTTGAGCCCCTACGGCTGGTACCGGCTCGCGCAGGTCTGGCTGGCGCTGGGCCAGCCGGGCAAGGCGCGCAAGGTGATTGCGCACCTCAGGCGCTTTGAGCCGCGTGTGGCCGCCCAGTTTGAGCGCGAAAACGAGGCTGTTTTTGCGGCCGCCGGTGAGGTCACCCATGCAGCCCACTGAGAGCCATCGCCGCTACTGGCGCAAGAACCTGGCCGTGACGGCGGTGTTGCTGCTGGTCTGGTTCAGCGTCTCCTTCGGCGTGAGCTATTTCGCACGGTCGCTGAACTTCACGTTTTTCGGCTGGCCCTTCAGCTTCTGGATGGGCGCGCAGGGCGCCCTGGTGGTGTATTGCCTCATCGTCGGCTTTTATGCCTGGTACATGAACCGTCTCGACATCGAGCATGACGTGGCGGACGAGGACTGAATGGCCGGCTTCTTTGGTTCACGCGAGGGGGTCCTGCTCTCGAGCCAGCAGTTCAAGCGGCAGCTGGACCGCGTCTACCGCTGGTACACGCTGGGCCTGGTGGTATTTGTGGTCATCCTCGCGCTGCTGGAGCGCGCGGGCCTGCCGCGCCTCTGGATAGGCACGGCCTTTTTGCTGGCCACCATCGGCCTGTACGCGGGCATTGGTGTCATGAGCCGCACCACTGACGCCTCTGAATACTATGTGGCGGGCCGTCGCGTGCCGGCGGTCTACAACGGCATGGCCACCGGCGCCGACTGGATGTCGGCCGCCTCGTTCATCGGCCTGGCGGGCACGCTCTACCTCACGGGTTACAGCGGGCTGGCTTTCATCATGGGCTGGACGGGCGGCTATTGCCTGGTGGCCCTGGTGCTTGCGCCTTACCTGCGCAAATTCGGCCAGTTCACCATTCCCGACTTTTTGGGCGAACGCTACGGCGGAAGCCTGCCGCGGCTCATCGGCGTGGCGGCGGCCATCCTTTGCTCCTTCACCTACCTGGTCGCGCAGATTTACGGCGTGGGCCTGATCACCTCCTACCTGACCGGCATCGCGTTCGAGCTGGGCATCTTTCTGGGCCTGGGCGGAATTCTTGTGTGCTCCTTCCTGGGCGGTATGCGCGCGGTGACCTGGACGCAAGTCGCCCAGTACATCATCCTGGTGGTGGCTTACCTGATCCCGGTGGTCTGGCTGTCCGTCAAGCAGACGGGCGTGCCGGTGCCGCAGCTGGTTTACGGCTTTCAGCTCGAAAAGGTGACGGCCAAGGAAAAAGAGCTGACGGCCGATCCCAGGGAACTGCAGGTGCGTGAACTCTTCAGGCAGCGGTCGGAAGCGCTATCGGGCAAGCTGGCGCAGCCGGCGGAATCACTGGCCGCCGACAAACTGGCCGCCGCCAAACGGATGGAGCAGCTCAAAACCGGCAATGCCTCGGTAGCGGACATCTCTTCGGCCGCCAAAGCCCTGGCCACCATGCCCAGAGACGAGGCGGCCGCCGTCAAGGCCTGGACGGCCGCCAAAGCCGCTGCCGACATCAAGACCCAGCCGCTCAACGGCATGCCGGCCCACGCGACGCAGTTCTCGGGCAACCCGGACGGAACACCGAAAGAGCAGGAGACCTACGACACCTCGCGCCGCAATTTTCTGGCGCTGGTTTTTTGCCTCATGGTGGGCACGGCGGCCTTGCCGCACATCCTGATGCGCTACTACACGGTCCCCAGCGTGCGCGAGGCGCGGCAATCCGTCACGTGGTCGCTGGTGTGCATCTTTCTGCTGTATTTCACCGCACCGGCGCTGGCGGTACTGGTGAAGTACGAGATATTCACCGTGCTGGTCGGCATGCCGTTTGACCAACTGCCGGCCTGGGTGAATTCCTGGACGCGGGTAGACCCTTCGCTGCTGTCTGTCACCGACATCAACAAGGACAACATCCTGCAGCTCAATGAGATGAACATAGGCGGCGACATCGTCGTGCTGCTGACGCCCGAACTGGCGGGCCTGCCCTATGTCATTTCAGGCTTGGTGGCGGCGGGCGGGCTGGCCGCGGCGCTGTCGACCGCCGACGGCCTGCTGCTGACGATTGCCAATGCGCTGGGGCACGACCTCTATTACAAGATGATCGACCCCAACGCCTCGACGGTAAGCCGGGTCACGGTGTCCAAGATCCTGCTGCTCATCGTCGCCTTGCTGGCCGCCTACGTGGCGGCGCAAAAGCCGGCGGACATCCTGTTTCTGGTCTCGGCCGCGTTCTCGTTTGCCGCCGCCTCCTTCTTCCCGGCCCTGAGCCTGGGAATCTTCTGGAAGCGCGCCAATGGCATAGGCGCGGTGCTGGGCATGGTGTGCGGTCTGGGCGTGACCTCGTACTATATGTTCACCAACCAGGCCTGGCTGCGCGCCACCTTCGGCATCACCTCGCCGGTGCAGCTGTGGTGGGGCATAGACCCGATTTCGGCCGGACTTTTCGGCGTTCCGGTCGGTTTTGCGGTAATTGTGCTGGTCAGCCTGGTCACCCGGCCTCCCAGCCAGAAAGTCCAGGAACTGGTCGAATACATCCGCTACCCGGACCTGAAACGCCTCTAAAAACACCCGGCACAGCCGGAATGCGAGGGATTTCGGCGTTTTCAGGTCCAGTGCGGATCTTCCCCGTCTTTACCAGCATGAGCCACGGAACCGGCTTTGCCGGGCCGTAGGCGGGCGGCCCCCTCGGGGGGCAGCGACTCACACAAAGTGGGGGAGCGTGGGGGTGGTATATAATCATGGGCTTCGCCTTGCTGCACCCTTAACGACGCTGGGGCAGCTTCAATCAACCACAAGGAGAGTTTATGCGTCACTATGAGATCGTCTTGCTGATCCACCCGGATCAAAGCGAGCAAGTCCCAGCCATGCTGGAACGTTACAAGGGCATGATTACCGCCGGCGGTGGAAAAGTGCATCGTGTTGAAGATTGGGGCCGCCGCCAGCTGGTGTACCTGATCCAGAAACTCGCAAAAGCCCACTACCTCTGCATCAACATCGAAGCCAGCCAGGCCGTGATGGAAGAAATTGAACACGCGTTCAAGTTCAACGATGCCGTGCTGCGCCACCTGACTGTCGTGAAGAAGAAGGCCGAAACCGGCCCATCCCTCATGATGCGCAACGTCGAGAGGGAAGAAGCCCGTAAAGCCCAACAGCAGGAGTATGCGGCTTAATAGCCAACATGCTGTTGAACGCCTCGCTGACGCGCAGCTGCCATTGAGCAAAAGCACGCAGTGAACCACGTTGAACTGACCGCCTGTATCGCCGAGGCAAGTCCTCTTCGCTACACGCCCGCTGGAATCCCCGCTGCCAATTTCGTTCTCGAGCACGAGTCCGAAGTCGTCGAAGCCGGAGTCACCAGGCAGGTCAAGTTGACGGTCAGGGCGGTGGCCTTCGGAGCGCTGGCTGAGCAATCAGCCAAGTCCCCCCTAGGCAAACCCTTCAGGTTCACCGGTTTTCTCATCAATGCGCGCACCAGCAAAGGTGTTGTTTTCCATATTCAAGCTCTTCACCAGGCAGACCCGGTAGAGCAAGTACAGAACCCCCATTAAGGAGTCCATCATGGCCGGACCAAAACGTTTCAACAAAGACAAGCGCCCCAAGCGCAATACCCAATCCCTGCTGTTCAAGCGCAAGCGTTTTTGCCGCTTCACAGCCGCTGGCGTTGAAGAAATCGACTACAAAGACATCGACACCCTGCGCGATTTCGTAGCCGAAAACGGAAAAATCATCCCCGCACGCCTGACCGGCACGCGCGCGATTTTCCAGCGCCAGATCAACACCGCCGTCAAGCGCGCTCGCTTCCTCGCGATGCTGCCTTACAGCGACCAGCACCGTACCCTGTAAGGAGCGCGACCATGCAAATCATTCTGCTCGACAAAGTCGTGAACCTCGGTAACCTCGGCGAAATCGTCAAGGTCAAAGACGGCTACGCACGTAACTTCCTGATCCCTTCGGGCCGCGCACGCCGCGCCACGGAAGCCAACAAGGCCGAATTCGAAGCCAAGCGCGTCGAACTCGAAAAGGCTGCGGCCGCCAAGCTGGCCGAAATGCAAGCCCAGGGCGAAAAGCTCGGCGGCACCACCGTCAAGCTGACGCAAAAAGCCGGTGTTGACGGCCGCCTGTTCGGCTCCGTCACCAACCACGACATCTCGGCTGAGCTGACCAAGCAGGGCTTCCCCGTGCTGAAGTCGCAAATCCGCATGCCTAACGGCCCGCTGAAGGTGGTTGGCGACCACGCCGTGACCGTTGCCCTGCACACCGACGTGGCAGTGGACATCACCGTCACCGTGTACGGCGAAACCGCTTAAGCGTTTTCTCCCTCCGCAAAAAAGCCGCTCGCCGAGCGGCTTTTTTCATGGTTGTTCCTGTCGATGGGCTGTTCACAAGTTCACAGCCCATTTCCACCCGATTTCCCCCGGTTATCCACAACCTTATCCCGCAGGGGTTTGTGCTCACGGCGTACCATTCACCCTCTCCCAAGGAAACCCATGTCTGCCGTACTTTCCACCTACGACGATCCCGGCTACAGCCCCGACCGCCAGATCGCCCAGCTGCGCATTCCACCGCACTCCATCGAGGGTGAATCCAGTGTTCTGGGGGGCTTGCTGCTCGACAACGGCGCCTGGGACCGCGTAGGCGACCTGCTGGTCGACGAAGACTTTTACCGCTCCGAACACAAGCTGATTTACGCCGCCGTGGGCGCGCTGATCAATGCCACAAAGCCGGCCGACATCATCACTGTCTATGAGTACCTGCAAAACCAGGGCAAGGCCGATGAAGTAGGGGGCCTGAGCTACCTCAATTCACTGGCGCAGTACGTGCCCAGCGCCGCCAATATCCGCCGCTACGCCGAGATCGTGCGCGAGCGCGCCATCCTGCGCAAGCTGGTCTCCGCCTCCGACGAAATCGCCACCAACGCCTTCAACCCGCAGGGCAAGGATGTCGCGGCCATCCTGGACGAAGCCGAGCAGAAGATCTTCAAGATCGGCGAGCAGGGCTCGCGCATGAAGGAGGGTTTCCAGAGTATGGACACGCTGGTCGTGAGCCTGCTCGACCGCGTGACCGAGATGGCCGAGAACCCGCAGGACGTCACCGGCGTGCCCACGGGCTTCTACGACCTGGACCGCATGACCTCCGGCTTCCAGGCCGGCGACCTGATCATCCTGGCGGCCCGGCCCTCGATGGGCAAAACGGCCCTGGCCATCAACATCGCCGAAAACGTGGCCTTGCTCGAAGGGCTGCCCGTCGCCGTCTTCTCGATGGAAATGGGCGCCTCGCAACTCGCGGTGCGTATCGTCGGCTCCATCGGCCGCATCGACCAGACCCATTTGCGCACCGGTGCCCTGACTGACGAAGAATGGCCGCGCCTGACGGAAGCGATTGAAAAGCTGCGCACCGTCTCGCTGCACATCGACGAGACGCCCGGCCTGACCGTGAGCGAGCTGCGCGCCAACGCGCGCCGCCTGGCGCGCCAGTGCGGCAAGCTCGGCCTCATCGTCGTCGACTATTTGCAGCTCATGAGTGTCTCGGGCGGCATGGCCGAAGAAAACCGCGCCACCGCCGTCGGTGAAATCTCCCGCGGCCTGAAGATGCTGGCCAAAGAACTGCAATGCCCGGTGATCGCGCTGTCCCAGCTCAGCCGCGGCGTCGAGTCTCGCACCGACAAGCGCCCCATGATGAGCGACCTGCGCGAGTCCGGCGCCATCGAGCAGGATGCCGACATCATCATGTTCATCTACCGCGACGAGTACTATACCAAAGAGGCCTGCAAAGAGCCGGGCGTGGCCGAAGTCATCATCAGCAAGCAGCGTAACGGCCCCACCGGCACAGTGAAGCTGGCCTTCCTCAACCGCATCACCAAGTTCGAAAGCCTGGCCACGGGCGGAACCGGGGACTTCTGACGCAGGGCGCGCACCCGGCGCTTGCCGGATGCGCCCACACTGCTGGAGTTGTCCTACACCACAGCGCTTCAGCCCGGCCTAGCATGACTTCTCACCCTTGAAACGCCATGCAAACAAGCTACACACTGCGACTGGCAACGCACATCTTGTGCGTGTGCGCAGTTGCGGCCTTTTGCGCAAGCGCAGGTGCACAAGACCCGCAAGGCACCACCACCACGCGCACCACACTCCCGCCCGTCACCATCTCGGCCAAGGCCAACCGCGACCCGGTCGAAAAGTCCTACCGCAAGATGATCCGCGGCATGGACCTTTTCGAAAAAGAGCGCAGCGCCATGTCGCCCGGCGCGTCGCTGCGCTTCAAGCTCCTGCCGCGCAAACGCGAGACCGACATGAGCCGCATCGAGATGGAAGTGATCGGCTCGACCGAGGCGTTTGAGGTGCCCATTGCGCCGGACCACACCTTTACCCTGGTGCGCAACCAGAAGGCCTACGATGAAAACGCGCAGGTCATCCCCAACCGCAAGGCGCAGACCATGACCTGGCGTACCGAGATCCGCACGCCCGGCCTGCCGCCCAACACCCGGCGCCTGGGCGACCTGCGGCTGGAATGCCGTGTGGGCATGGAGGCCGGCCTGGTCTCCAACAGCACCAATATCGTCGGCCGGCTGGCCAGGGTGATCATGGATACCCCGTCGTACTGCGACCGGAAAGACCCGCTCTACCTTTTCTTTTCAGACAAGCCCCTCTTCAGCGTGACGATGGTGGCCGGGGAGCGCAGGGAGGTCTTGCCGGTGAACAAACTCTGGGCCGCTGCAAGCGACGACGCCAGCCTGAACAGCGACCTGCCGGTTTGCGATTGTGAGGTGCTGGTAGACCGCACCTATGTCTTGCCGCTGGGTGACCGCAGCTGGCCCGACGACACACGGGTGGAGTTTGAGTACATGGAGGACGGCGAATGAGCAGGCGCATCACGGGCTTATTGGCCGCTGCCTGCCTGGTCCTGGCCGGCTGTGCCAGCACCATGGACGCGCAGGAGGCCCGCAATGCGGTGCCCGAGTTCCGTGAGCCCGGGATGTCGGTGCAGGCAGCCAAGGACGCCGTGCTGCCCGGCAAGTCGACCAAGGCCGATGTGGCCGCGGCGCTGGGCCAGGGCACGGTGGTCAAATTCGACAGCGGTTATGAGGTGTGGGTGTACCGGGCAAAAAACTACAAGCCCGCGGTGGACGCACCCGGCACGACCGAATTTATCGTGCTGTTTTCACCCTCAGGCGTCGTCAGCAAGACCCGCATCCGCCCTGTGTAGGCGAGCCGCTCAGCGCACGCACTCAAACCCGTACTGCCCGGGCTCCGGCTTGGTGATCAGCCTGGCGCGCATGCGGCTGCGTTTGTGGCATTCGGTTTCGGCAATCTCGGTGATTTCCACCAGTTGCGAAGGGCGGCCTTTGACGACGATCAGTTTTTCGTTGGTGCTGACGAGTTGGGCTGCGCAGCCGGACAGGAAGGCAGAGGCCAGCAGCAGGGACGCCAGGAGCGGGAGTTTGTTCATGAGGGTTTCCTTTTGGGTTGACTATACGAGCCGGCAGATTCTATAAAGGGGCAAGCCGGTGGGTTTATCCCGGGAGTTTGATGATTCTAAGTAAAAATCACCTCCAGCCCATATGGTTGCTGGGCTGATAGCTATCAATTTTGTAGCATTTACTGCGCGAGCCCGAGCGCCATATACACCCGCAGCGCACCATACGCGTCGTTGGCGGCATACACGATTTGGGCTTCTGTCAGCCGCTCATTGGCCCAGTTCGACGTCGCCGCCTTTTTGGATTTGAGAAAACGCTTGTTGAACACCACGGCGATGGCGCCGCGCACGCCCATGTCCTTGCGGTAGCCGCGTTCGCGGAACACCACGTTCAAATCCAGCACGCCCTGCAGGTCCACGCCCAGCTTGTGGATGATGCGGCGCTGGTCGTCGCCCAGGCCGAAGCCGGCCTTGATGATGCCGGGCGAAGCCAGCAGCAGGCCGACCACGCGGCGGCACTCGGCGTCTTCGAGCTGGAAGATCCAGGCCTTGTGCGGCGCCGAGAGCTGCACGATGTGCGGGCCTTCAGAGGCTTCGTTTTTGGCAAACGTGGGTTTGGACTCGGTGTCAAAGCCCAGCACGGTGGCGCCTGCCAGCTCCTTCAGCGCGCCGGCCGCCTGGGCCGGCGTGGACACCACCTCGATCTGGTCCAGGCCCAACCGCTCAAAAGGATCGAGCAGGGCGATTTCTTCTTTGCCGGGGGTGGGGTGGCGCTCGGTCATAGGGATCCGTGGGAAAGATAAAACAAAACAGGGTTGGTGCAGGCCTTAGAGCTTACAGTCAGAAAAACTCACGGGAAAAGGGCGTCGCACCGCACAGCCCAACTGACTCACATCATGGCTACAGCACAGAGCATCACTACCGAGCATTACAAGCTCTTCCCGTCGCCGCGTAACCGGCACCGCACGATTTTTGCGCACCAGGTGTTTGTCCCGCATTCTTTCATGCTGATCGACATGGAAAGCTATCAGTTCAAGGGAAAGTACAGCCTCTTCGGCGCGTGCCGCCTGGCCGACATGCGCATGGGCCAGCTGGTCACGCTGGATCTGCCCGAAGACGAGCTGACCTTCATGGCGAAGTTTGTGCCTGACTGACAAAGGGGGTTCTGCATTGCCGGAATAAACCCCGGGGCATTCTGACAAGCGCGTTCGTGTAATCGCCGCTCGCTTGATTTGGATCAACAGCGCTTGCGGGCGTGCTCCTATAGTGAAAACTGGCGAAACATCTCCGGCCAGCGCTCCTTGCAATTGACTGGGCGTCGGCTGGCAGGGTGCTGCCATTTACAAGGGGCAGATCATGATCGCTCATCACGCCAGTTCCCCGAGCGGGGACCCCGTCGCGACTCCCGCCGGTTTGGGCGCGGCCGACCTTTCGGTACCGTTGACGGGCTTCTCCCAGTGCCACTTCGGTATTGCGTCCCAGCTTCAGGCTTTTATCGAGCTCCCGGCCTTGCTGACTGCGGCCGTGCAGGCGCGCAATATCGCAACGCACACGCTCAGCCTCTTTAAGTACGCGGTGGCAAGTCACCATGCCGATGAAGAAACTGAACTGTTCCCCGCGGTGCTACGCAGCGCCGCCAAGGGCGAAGAGGCCGATAAGGTCAAAGCACTGGTCAAGCGCCTGGTGGCTGATCACCGCAAGATCGAATCCCTCTGGAAAAACCTCGAACCGGCAGTGAAAGCCATCGCGAAAGACCAGCCGGTAGAGCTGGACCTGGAGCTCGCGGAGGCACTGGTGCAAGCCTATCTGCAACACGCGCGCCTGGAAGAGGAGGAATTTCTGCCGCTGGCGCAAACCATCCTGGGGCGCAACGGCAACCACATGGCCGCCCTTGGCCTGTCACTTCACCTCAAGCACGCCCCCATGGTGGTGGGGCACGTCTAGGCGCGTGCGGGGAGGGTGTATATGCACCCTCAAATTCAAACAAAAATGGCCTGAAGCCCAATAAATACGTGGGCTGCATGCTCCTGAAACAATAGCAAGCGGCCTCTTGCGGGCGTTCAATACGCCTGGCGCGCTAACCCTGCAACTGCCGCGCCAGCAACACCGCCACATGCACCGCCTCGCGCTGCGCGCCGTCCTTGATCTGGTGGCGGCAGCTGGTGCCGTCGGCCACCACAATCGCATCGGGCTGCTTGCGCACCGCCGGCAGCAGGCTGAGCTCGGCCATCTGCATCGACACCTCATAGTGGCTGGCCTCGTAGCCAAAGCTGCCGGCCATGCCGCAGCAACTGGATTCGATCAGCTCCGGCTTGGCGCCGGGGATCAGCTTGAGCACATCCATGATGGGCGTGACCGCGCCAAAGGCCTTCTGGTGGCAGTGGCCGTGCAGCAGGATGGGCTGCGTTGAAGGCTTGAGCCGGCCCTTGAGCATTTCGAGCTTGCCGTCGGCCGCCTCACGCGCGAGGAACTCTTCCAGCAGCAGCGCATGGCGGCTGATGGTCTGCGCCGCGTCGCCCAGGCCCATCACCAGCATCTCGTCGCGCAGCGTCAGCAGGCAGGAAGGCTCCAGCCCGACGATGTCAATGTCGCGTTCGGCAAAGGGCAGCAGGGCGCCCACCACCTCGCGCGCCTTGGCCTTGGCCTTGTCGACCATGCCGTTGGCCAGATAGGTGCGGCCGCAGCACAGGCTCTTGCCGTCGGGTGCGGTTTTGGCGGCCACATGCACGGTGTAGCCGGCGGCCTGCAGCACCTTGAGTGCCGCCAGCGCGTTTTCAGATTCAAAGTAGCCGTTGAAGGTGTCGACAAACAGCACCACCGGCCGGGTGGCGGCCAGCACTTCGTCGCGGCTGGCGGTGTGGATGCGGCCGTGCGGCGCCGCGCCGGGCTCGCCGGATGCCTCCAGCTGCGTCCAGAAGGTGTTGCTGCGCCACTGCGGCAGCGTGCGGCGAGCTGACAGGCCCAACAATTTTTCGCTCCAGGCCGCCAGGCCCGGGATCCTGTCGCGCAGGTTGAGCAGCGGCGCAAAACGGCTGGCCCAGTGCGCGTAGTCGGGCAGGCCGGCGATCAGCCGGTCTTTCAGCGTGTGGCCGTGTCTGGCCTTGTAGTGGTGCAAGAACTCCACCTTCATCTTGGCCATGTCCATGCCGGTGGGGCAGTCGCGCTTGCAGCCCTTGCAGCCCACGCACAGGTCCATCGCCTCCTGCACCGCTTCGCTGGTGAAGGCGTCTTCTGCGCTCAGGCCGTCGAGTTGGCCCGACAGCGCCAGGCGCAGCGTGTTGGCGCGGCCGCGCGTCAGATGTTTTTCGTCGCGTGTGGCGCGGTAGCTCGGGCACATGGTGCCGGCGTCGAACTTGCGGCAGTGGCCGTTGTTGTTGCACATCTCCACGGCCTTGGCAAAGCCGTTGGCCGGGTCACCGCCGCTGCCCGGTGCGCTGGTCTTCTCGGTCACCGGGTCGTTCTGCACGTCCCAGGCGGTCCAGTCCAGCGCCGTCCTGATCGGGATGACCTTGTAGCTGGGCGGAAAGCGCATCAGCCGGGTATCGTCCATTTTGGGCGGGTCAATGATGCGGCCGGGGCTCAGCAGCTTGAGCGGGTCCAGGTAATTCTTGATCTGTGCGAAGGCTTCGTTGATCTTCGGGCCGAACTGCCATTCGATCCATTCGCCGCGGCACAGGCCGTCGCCGTGTTCGCCGCTGTAGGCGCCCTTGTAGTGGCGCACCAGGGCCGAGGCCTCTTCGGCAATCGCGCGCATCTTGGCGGCGCCCTCGCGGCGCATGTCCAGGATGGGCCGCACATGCAGCGTGCCGACAGAGGCGTGCGCATACCAGGTGCCCTTGCTGCCGTATTTGCGGAACACGTTGGTCAGTGCGTCGGTGTACTCGGCCAGGTGTTCCAGCGGCACGGCGCAGTCTTCAATAAAACTCACCGGCTTGCCGTCGCCCTTGAGGCTCATCATGATGTTCAGGCCCGCCTTGCGCACCTCCCACAGGTTTTTCTGCGGCGCGTCGTCGATCATCTCGACCACCGAGCCGGGCAGGCCCAGGTCGCCCATCAGCTCGACCAACTGGCGGATCTTGGGCGCCAGCTCGGCCTTGGAGTTGCCTGAAAACTCCACCAGCAAGATCGCATCGGGCTGGCCGATGAGTGCGGTACGCACCGTGGGCGCAAAGGCCGGGTTTTGCAGCGACAGCTCAATCATCGTGCGGTCCACCAGCTCGACAGCGCTCAGCGTGCCGTCGTTGCCCAGCTGCACGATGTGCTGGGCCGTGTCCATTGCTTTGTAGAAGGTCGGGAAGTTCACCACGCCCAGCACCTTGGTGCGCGGCAATTCAGACAGGCGCAGCTTCAGCGATTTGGTCAGCGCCAGCGTGCCTTCGCTGCCCACCAGCAGGTGCGCCAGGTTGACCGAGCCGTCGCGCGTGTACGGCTTTTCGCTCTGGTTGTTGAAGATGTCCAGGTTGTAGCCCGCCACGCGGCGCATCACCTTGGGCCAGTGCGCCTCCAGCTCGGGTTTCAAGTGGTCAGACAGCGCCTTGACGTAGTCGCCCAGCTCGCGCGCCGCGCCGCCGGCCGTGTCGTAGCGCCCCAGTTCCAGCAGGCTGCCGTCGGATCGCCAGGCCGTGGCGCCCAATACGTTGTGCACCATGTTGCCGTAGGCAATGCTGCGGCTGCCGCAGGAGTTGTTGCCCGCCATGCCGCCCAGCGTGGCCTGCGCGCTGGTCGATACATCCACCGGGTACCACAGGCCGTGCTGCTTGAGCGAAGCGTTGAGGTGGTCCAACACGATGCCGGGCTCGACCTCGGCGGTGCGCTCGTTCAGGTCGACCTCGAGGATGTTGCGCACATGTTTGGAGTAGTCGATGACCAGGCCCGTGCCTACGGTTTGCCCGCACTGGCTGGTGCCGCCGCCGCGCGGCACGATGGGCACCTGCATGTCGCGGCAGATGTCGAGCGCGGTTTTCACGTCGTCTGTAGAGCGCGGCACAAACACGCCCACCGGCATGACCTGGTAGATCGACGCATCGGTGGCGTAGCGGCCCCGGTCTGCGGGCGAGAACAGCACTTCGCCCTGCGTTTCGGCGGCCAGCCGCGCGGCCAGGCGGCCTGCCACTTCATTGCTCACGCGCGCAACGTCGTCGTAGGCCTGGGCTGCGGTCTGCCGGGTGATCTTGAGGGGGAGGGGAGCGTTCATCGCGGCGTCGTTTTTATGTGGGGCTATCAGTTGTCGGGATTCAAGCCGGCACAGGTCCGGTCTGCAAGACTCAGGCCTTGGCGGTGTTCGTGGCGGTGTTCGCCTCATTGATGGCGCGCAGCTGCTGCACCACCACATCGCGCTTGCTGGTCAGGTGGCGCAGCAACACCTCGCGCATGGCCGCGCCGTCGCGCGCCTCCAGCGCCTGAACCATCAGCTCGTGTTCTTTCACGGCTGATTTCCATTTCTCTTCGTCCTGGTTGGAGCGAAAGCGCAGTGCCTGCAGGCGCGCATTGACCTGCGTGTAGGTGCTGGTGAGCACCGGGTTCTTGGCGGCGGCGTTGATGGCGCTGTGGATGGCGGAGTTGAGCCGGTAATAGCTGGGCAGGTCGCGGCGCGTGTAGGCGGCCATCATTTCAAAATGCATGGCCTTGATCTCGGACAGCTCGGCGTCGGTGATGCGCTGGGCGGCCAGCTCGCCGGACTGGGCCTCCAGCCCGGCCATGACCTCAAAGGTATTGAGCACGTCGGCTTCCGTCAGCTCCACCGCGATGGCGCCGCGGTTGGGCAGCAACTCCACCAGGCCTTCAGCGGCCAGCATCTTGATGGCCTCACGCAGGGGCGTGCGCGAGACGTTGAGGACCTCGCTGAGTTCACGCTCGTTGAGCTTGGCGCCCGGCGAAATGCGGTTTTCGACCAGCATCTGGCGCAACCGGTGGGCCACCTGTTCATGCAGCGCAGCGCGGGGAATGGGGATGATTTCTGCAGCCATGATGAAATTTTGTATGCAAAAAACCCAGGTGTCAAATCAAACTGTAACCCTTTGGTCTATTGACAAATGAATTTTGTATGCAAAAAATAGGGGCTTACTTCAGGAGCACCCCGCCATGTTGACGCTTGATTTCCATCCCACCGGACGCCACTTCCTGCAAATTCCCGGCCCGTCGCCGGTGCCGGACCGCATCCTGCGCGCCATGAGCCTGCCGACGATTGACCACCGCGGCCCCGAATTCGCCGCGCTCGGCCTGAAGGTGCTGACGGACATCAAGAAGATCTTCCAGACCAAACAGCCCGTCATCATTTACCCGGCCTCCGGCACGGGCGCCTGGGAAGCCGCCCTGTCGAACACGCTCAACCCCGGCGACCACGTGCTGATGTATGAAACCGGCCATTTCGCCGCGCTGTGGCAAAAGCTCGCCGCGCGCCTGGGCCTGAAGACCGAAGTCATCGGCTACCCCGGCGCCGACATCTGGCGCCACGGCGTGCAGGCCGCCCTGATTGAGGAGCGCCTCAAAGCCGACACCCAGCACAGCATCAAGGCTGTCTGCGTGGTGCACAACGAAACCTCCACCGGCGTCACCAGCAACATCGCCGCCGTGCGTAAGGCGATGGACGCGGCCAAACACCCGGCGCTGCTGCTGGTCGATACGATCTCGGGCCTGGCCTCCGCCGACTACCGCCATGACGAATGGGGCGTCGACGTCAGCATCAGCGGCTCGCAAAAGGGCCTGATGCTGCCGCCCGGCATCAGCTTCAACGCCGTCTCCGCCAAGGCGATCGAAGCCAGCAAAAAAGCCACGCTGCCCAAGGCCTTTTGGGCCTGGGACGAAATCATCGAGATGAACAAGACCGGCTACTGGCCGTCGACCCCCAACACCAACTTGCTGTACGCGCTGAGCGAAGCCTGCGACATGCTGCTGGAGCACGGCCTGGAAACCGTGTTTGCCCGCCACCAGCGCTGGGCCGTGGGCGTGCGCGCGGCGGTCAAGGCCTGGGGCCTGCAGATCCAGTGCGCCGACGCGGCCGTGTACTCACCCGTGCTCACCGGTGTGATGACGCCCGAAGGCATTGATGCCGACGCGGTGCGCAAGATCATTTATGAACGCTTTGACTGCTCGCTCGGCACCGGCCTGGGCAAGGTAAAGGGCCGCATGTTCCGCATCGGCCACCTGGGCGACTGCAACGACCTCACCTTGATGGCAGCGCTCTCCGGCTGCGAGATGGGCCTGAAGCTGGCCGGCGTGAAGCTGGCGGGCTCGGGCGTGCAGGCCGCGATGGACCACTTCTCCAGCCATGCGGCGGTGGTGCCGCAGCGCAAGGCGGCCTGATAACAACACCCAACGGCAACCCACTTCAAACTGTCACCGAGCTTATTTAAATTCACCCATCAGGAGGGAAACCATGCAACGCAGAACGTTTATCAGCGCAACGGCGGCCACGGCAGCCGTGGTGGCGTCACCCATGCTCAGGGCGCAAACCCTGCCCGGCGGGCCGGTGCGCATTGTCGTGGGTTTCCCGCCCGGCGGCGGCACCGACGCGCTGGCGCGCGTGGTCGGGCAAAAGCTCTCCACCATGTGGAACACCTCGGTGATCATTGAAAACAAGGCCGGCGCAGCCGGTGTGATCGCGGCCGACTACGTGGCCAAGCAGGCCGGCGACGGCAACACGCTGCTCATGGCCCACATCAACAGCCATGCGCTGGCGCCTGCAATGGGCCTGAAGCTGGGTTACAACGCCGAGCGCGACTTCGTCCCCATCAGCATGGTCGGCGTCACGCCCAACCTGCTCGTCTGCAATGCAGACCAGCCCGCCAAAACCGTGAAAGACCTGGTCGCGCTGTGCAAGTCCAGGCCGGGCCAGATCAGCTTTGCCTCCGCAGGCGGCGGCTCGGCCCAGCACTTTGCGCTGGAGATGTTCAAGCTGCAGGCGAAAATTTTTGCGCTGCACATTCCTTACCGCGGCTCCGGCCCGGCGCTGGTCGATTTGATCGGCGGGCAGGTCAACTACTGCTTTGAGACCATGACCTCGGCCACGCCGCACGTGAAAAGCGGCAAGGCGATTGCGATCGCGCAGACGCGCCTCAAACGCGCCAAGGGACACCCCAACGTGCCCACCATGGCCGAGTCCGGCTTCCCCGGTTTTGAGGCCACGGTCTGGTACGGCCTCATGGGCCCTTCAAAAATGCCGCCCGCCATGGTGCAGCGCATGAACGAAGACGTCAACAAGGTGCTGGCCATGCCCGATGTGCAGGAAAAGATGGAGCTGTACGGCGCCGAAGACGGCGGCGGCAGCACCGAAAAATTTGCCGCCTTCATCAAGGCAGAGCAAAAAAAATGGGCGCAGGTGGCACAAGAGGCCAAGGTCAGGGTTGACGGCTGACACTGCGCGCCGAATGTACAGGCCGGCCTCGAGCCGGCTTTTTCATAGCAGTTTTTTTAACCAAGAGGGTAGGGATTCGTTTCATGAAAGTTGTTTCTTTTTCAAAGGCCGGCGGTTTGCTGGCTGCTCTTTTTTTGAGCCTCGCCAGTTCGGTCGCATCCGCCGACATCGTGCTGGGCCATTCGGGCGATTTGTCGGGCACCAGCGCCGCGCTCACCACCGACTACGTGCGCGGCATGAACGCGTACTTTGACGACATCAATAAAAAAGGCGGCATCCGCGGCGAGAAGATCAAGCTCGTCAGCATGGACGACGGCTTTAACCCCGACAAGACTGCTGAAAACACCAAGGCCCTGATCGACCAGAACGCCGTGGCGCTGGTGGGCTTTCGCGGTACGGCCAACATGCTGAAGATCGTGCCCATCGTGCAGGCCGCCGGCATCGCCCAGATCGGCAACACCAGCGGCGCCAAGTCGCTGCGCGACCCGTATGTGCCCAACCTGTTCCATGTGCGCGCCAGCACCACCGACGAAATCGAAGCGGCCGTCAACCACGCCTGGACCATCGGCATCAACAAGATCGCCGTCGCCTACCAGGACGACGCTTTTGGCAAGGAAGGCCTTGATGCACTGAACGCCGCCATGCAAAAACGCGGCGCCAAGCCCGCCGCCGTGGCCCCGGTGCCGCGCGGCACGGTCGACGTGGCTAAGGCGGTGGACGTGATCGCCGCCGCACAGCCGCAAGCCGTGATGCTGATCGCCCAGGCCAAGCCCAATGCGGCTTTCATCAAGGCCTACAAGGCCAAGGGTGCGAGCGCACAGTTCATGGTGCTCAGCGTTTCGTCGGGCCTGCACGCCGAATTGAAAGAGCCGGCCGCCGGCACCATCGTCTCGCAAGTCGTGCCTTACCCCTTCACCGAGCTGGGCAACGCCGTCGTGAAGGAATACCAGACCGTGATCTCCGGCACTGCCGACAAGAAGTTCAGCTACAACAGCATGGAAGGTTTCCTCAACGCCAAGCTGGTGGTGCGCGCCCTGCAGAAGACGCCGGCACCCATCACGCGCGCCAAGCTCATCAGCACGCTGGAAAGCTTCACCAGTGAAGACCTGGGCGGCTTTGCGCTGACCTACAGCAAGCAGAGCAATCTGGGTTCGCGTTTCGTTAACTTGACGATGATCCGCGCAGACGGCACCTTCGCCCGCTAAGGGCCGGCTCCGTTAGAGCCTCAAGCCGCCGGCATCGGCGTCTTGGGCTCAAAGTCGCACCAGGGCGCCACCGCACACTGCCAGCACAGGGGCTTGCGTGCAATGCACACATAGCGCCCGTGCAGGATCAGCCAGTGGTGCGCGTCCACCAGGTATTCAGTGGGCACGCGCTTGAGCAGGCCCAGCTCAACCTCCAGCGGGTTTTTGCCGGGCGCCAGACCCGTGCGGTTGCTCACGCGAAAGATGTGCGTGTCGACCGCCATCACCGCTTCGCCAAAGGCCGAGTTCAGCACCACATTGGCCGTCTTGCGGCCCACGCCGGGCAGGGCCTCCAGCGCCTCGCGTGTGCGCGGCACCTGGCCGCCATGCTGCTTCACCAGGATCTCGCAGGTGGCCAGCAGGTTTTTGGCCTTGGTGCGGTACAGCCCGATGGTGCGGATGTACGACTCCAGCCCTTCCAGTCCCAAATCAAGAATCGCCTGTGGCGTATTGGCCACCGGGTAGAGCTTGCGCGTGGCCTTGTTCACGCTCACGTCGGTGGCCTGGGCGCTGAGCAGCACCGCAGCCAGCAGCTCGAACACGCTGGTGTATTCCAGCTCCGTCACCGGCATCGGGTTGGCGGCTTTCAGCGTGGCGAAGAATGGGGCGATCGCTTCTTTTTTCATGCTCCGCAGTGTATCGGCGCATGGCGGCGCGCGCGGCGCTTGCCACACGCCCGTCACCGGCTTGTCACCCGGCCCCTCAGAAATTTACAAGAAATCGGGCTCTAGCCCAATATCCACCTGGGGATTGCGCTATTAAAGTAATAGCAATCCAGTCTCAGGCCACCATGCGCGGCACGTCCCACACCGAGCTGGGCGGCTCGCCGGCGCGCTGCAGCTGTTCGTGCACGGCCGTCCAGATGGCGCTGCAGTCGTTGGGCTGGGCGGTGCTGGCTGCGGCATACGCCAGGCGGGCTTCTGCGGCCATGCCCTGCATGCGCACGTGGGTGGCGGCGTCCGGCGCGATGCCGAGCAGCGTGGGCGTGACCGGCAGGCCTTCGCAGGCGGCCACCATGCGGGCCATGAATGCATCGTCAAATTTGGGTGCGCCGCAAAACAGCATCACAAAATGCGGCCAGTCGGGCAAAAAGGCCCGGCGCAGGCCGTGGGCCAGGCCGTTGCGGGCCACGGCGATCATGCGGCACGGGTGGTTGCCTTCCATGAACTCGACGTACTCGCTGTTGCCGTCCATGTCCTGCTCGCCGGCAAAACGCCGCCTGGCCACGGTTCCCCCTGTCCGCTGCGCCAGCCACGCGATCATGCCGAAGGCTTCGTTGCCGCCGGCGGCGGCGATGCCCACGCGGTGAAATGCCTCCGGGTCGGCCAGGCCTTGCGCCTGCGCCAGCTGCATGGGCGCAGACAGGCGCCGCAGCACGGACGAGGGCGCGTATTGCGTGCCTTTGTCAAACTGCTCGCGCAGCGTCATCACACGGCGGCCGAAGTGCACAGCCGATTCGGTGGCCTGCGACATCATCATGGACCACGGCGTGGGCAGGATGCGCCGGCCGCGGCTGGTGTGCAAGGTATGCGGTGAATGGTGGCGCGGGTCGTGGGCCAGAATCTGCAGCAGCCCGCGCACCGATGGCGCCGGGCCTTCCATCCAGTGCAGGAACCAGCCGCTCTGGTGCAACAGCACCGCACGGATGTCGTGTATCGCGTTGTTTTGCAGTGAGGCGGCGCGGATGTTTTCCATCTGCGAGAAGATCCCTTCGCGGATGTGGCAGATGCTGGCCGTCACGACACGCTCGACTTCAACATGCCCCGGGGACGCCACATACGGCGCTACGCTGTTCACCATGCGGCCATCCTGCCCCAGAAGCAAAATCCGCGTCAATCTCTGCACAGGAAAGGTGCTTGTGAATAGTGGCAAAAATGCATCTGCAAAAAGTGCGCAACATTTTTTTGCAAGTGCGCGAGTGGCGAAGTTTTAGTTACTGCACGTCGATTTACGAAAACTAAAGTTCAGCAACGGTGGACGTGCAAGGGTGTTTACCGGTCTCGCATCACCCTAAAGTCCACTAGCATCCATCTCATGAAAGCACACACATTTTTACGACTCGCCATCTGCACTTTTGCGGCGGTGTTGCTGGCCGCTTGCGCTGGTGCGCCGGATACATCGGCCAGTGCGCCGGGCTCTGCGCCGCGCCCCAAACTGGTGGTGCTGTTGGTGGTCGACGGCCTGCCGCAGCGGCAGGTGCTGGACTACCGCGACCAGCTCGCGCCTGACGGCTTCGCGCGCTTCCTGGAACGCGGCGCCTGGTTTGCCAACGCGCACTACGGCCACGCCTTTACCGTCACAGCCGCAGGGCACGCCACCATGCTTACCGGCGCCTATCCGCACCGCACCGGCATCATCGGCAACGACTGGCGTGACCCGCTCACTGCCGAGCCGGTGTACTGCACCAGCGACACCTCGGCCACCTACATCGGCCACGCCACCCAGGCGCTGGACGGCACCAGCCCGAAAAACCTCAAGGCCGAAACCGTGGGCGACGTGCTGCGGCGCGCAGACAAGCGCTCGAAGGTGATCGGCATTTCAGGCAAAGACCGCGGCGCGATATTGCCCGCGGGCAAGACCGGCACTGCCTATATGTACATGGGCGCCACCGGGCAGTTTGCCTCCAGCACGCACTACATGCCGGCACACCCGGCCTGGGTCGACAACTTCAATGCAGCCAAGCCGGCCGACCGTTACTTCAAGGCCGAGTGGAAAGCGCTGCTGCCTGAAGCCGCGTATGCGCGCTCGGTGCCCGACCAGCAAAAATGGTACGGCCCTGCTGGGGGCGGGTTGCCGGCCTTGTACGGCGCGCCAGGCGATGCGGCGCCGGGCGCACGGTTTTACACCTCCTTGCTGCGCGGCCCGTATGTCGATGCCATGTCGCTGGACTTTGCCCGTGCGGCCATTGCCGGCGAACAGCTCGGGCAGGGCGACACGCCTGACATCCTCTCCGTCAGCCTTTCGGGCCACGACTACGTGAACCACGCCTTCAGCGCCGAGTCGCGCCTGTCGCATGACCACCTGCTGCAGCTGGACCGCATGCTGCAGGCTTTCTTCCAGGACCTGGACGCCCGCATCGGCAAAGACAGCTACCTGGTGGTGCTCACCGCCGACCACGGCTTCATGCCGTCTCCCGAATACAACACCAGCCAGGGCCGTGAGGCCGGGCGCGTCAACGGCGGCCAGGTGCTGGCGCGCGTGAACGCCGGCCTTGAGAAACGCTTTGGTGAAGGCAAATGGGCGGCAGGTTATTCAGGCTCCAGCGTGCTCTTCAACAAAACCCT
Organism: Polaromonas sp. SP1; assembly: GCF_003711205.1. Taxonomy (NCBI): domain Bacteria; kingdom Pseudomonadati; phylum Pseudomonadota; class Betaproteobacteria; order Burkholderiales; family Comamonadaceae; genus Polaromonas; species Polaromonas sp. SP1. The sequence continues at coordinate 3,165,580 of NZ_CP031013.1, forward strand.
GATCGCGCAAAAACAGGCAGACGCCAACGCGCTGGCCGAAGAAACCCGCACGCTGTTGATGGCCGAGCCCGGCTTTGCCGCGGCCTATACCCGTCGCGAGCTGGCCAGCGGCAGCCGCGCCGGCGCGCCGCATTTTGCGCAGATGCAAAAGTCATGGCACGCCGATGTGTCGGGCGACGTGCAGTACGCGCTCAAGCCCGGGTGGATGTTCGGCAACTCGGTGGCCACGCACGGCTCGCCGCATCCGTATGACACGCAGGTGCCCATCCTGGTGTACGGGCCCGCGTGGGTAAAGCCGGGGCGTGTGGATGCGCGCGTGGAGGTGGTGGACATCGCCCCCACGCTCGCACGCGTGCTGCGCATTGCGCCGCCTTCGTCGGCCGAAGGCAAGCCGCTGCCCTTGCCTGGCCTGTAAGTCCTTTCAGGGCTGGCCGAAGTTGTAGCTCACCAGTGCGCTCAACCTGATCTTGCGGTCGGGGTTGGACGGCGAGGCATCGCCCAGCGGCTTGGACGCGGCGACATCCAGTGAGTAGTACTTGTTGTCCGAGATGCGCACGCCCAGGCTGGCCGACCACAGCTTTGAGGGGCTGAAGGTTCCGGTTTTGGTCGTAACACGCGCACCTTCCAGCAGCACATAGGGGCTCACCTGCCGCAGGTAGGGGGTGTCCAGCGCAAAGCTGCGGTTGACCTCCAGGCCGATACCCCAGCCCGAATCGCCCGACACTTCACCGGCGGCATAGGCGCGGGCAAACTTGCTGCTGCCGAAGGACACGCGCTCCGTACTCGGCAGCGAGTGGGGGGTGTACTGCGCCAGGGCGGTCACGGCCGTGCCCCAGTTCTTGCCCCAGCGGTTGCGCTGGCTGCCCTCCACCAGCAGGCGTGTGAAGTCCAGCCGCGCCGGATTGGTGGGAAGGGGGCCGGGCACATTCGCACGAATGCTGCTGCCCGCACCCAGCGATGTCAGCCCGTGCGTCAGGCGCAGCGAAAGGCTTTGGGCCTGGTTGTCATCAGCGTGGGTGTAGCTGGCCTGGGCATACACGGCACGCACATTGACCTCGTCCGTCAGCATCACGCCGTTGGCGGGGTTGGCGTAGTTGTCCGCGTTGCCCACGCCGTAAATTCCGCCGCTCAGGTACAGGCTCTCACTGCGGGTCAGTATCAACGGGTATTGCGCCGACAACTCGAGCCGCTTGTAGTCGGTCTCGCGCTGGATCAGCGGCGGCGTGTCCAGCGCCGCGTCGGGGTTGCCGCGGTAGATCGACATCTCCGCCTTGAGCGTGAGGCCCTCACTGCCGACCACCTGCGAATAGCTGGCGGCGCCGAAGTGCTCACCCTTGAGCGCGCCTATCAGCGTCGAGGCGGTGAGCCGGCTGCCTCCGGTGAACGGGTCGTTGAGGACGCCGGTGGCCACGACGCGCGGCCGGGATCCGCGCACGTCGGTGGCCAGCGCCACCAGGTAGGGCTGCCGCACAACTTTCAGCAGCAGCGTGCCTGCGCCGTCGGTGGTGGCGGGCGGCGTCGCGCTGGCCTCCACCCGCAGGCCGGGCATTTGCGCCATCAGCTGGGTGTAGCGTTCAAAGCTGGCCAGGCGCAGCGGCCTGTCTTGCTGCAGGTGAACGGCAATCTCGCGCAGCTTGGCTTCGGCCAGGCCGGGGTCGCCCTCGATCTTCACCGTGGCCACATAGCCTTCGACCGCCACGATGCGGACCACGCCGTCCTTGAAGTCCTGCTCCGGTACAAAGGCAAACGACAGGGCATAGCCGCGTTGCTTGTAGAGCGCGGTGACTTCACGGCTGACCTCGGCAATCCGCGCGACGGTGACGGTCTGGCCCGCCAGCGGCTTGAAGAGCCCGGCAACCTCGTCAAAGTCAATGGACTGCACGCCTTCGATCTGGAAGCGTTGCGGTGTGACGTTCAGGCTGCGGCGGGGCTGCGCCTCCAGTTGCGAAGGCAGGATGGTGATGCTGGGGTCGGCCTTTTGCTCACTCGGCAACTGCGGCACGGGCAAGGTGTCGATCGGGTTGCCGCCAGGCGTCTGGGCCGAAGCGAAGGGGTAAAAAAGCCCCACCGCTGCCAGGCAGACGGCGGGGGCAACGGGGTGTTGCCGTACGGGCATGCGATGCGGGGCCCGTACTGCTTAGCGGATCAGGCCTGTGATGCCCCCCAGGAGATTGGCCACCGGTGTGGTTGCTCCGGACGTGGAGCCCGTGGCCCCACCGGTTGTCGTGGTGACGGTGCTTACGACGCTGGTCACCACCGTCGTCACTGGTGCGAGCACGGAAGTTGGCGTGCCGCCGCTGAGGCCGCCTGTCAGGCCCGACACGGTGTTGGTGACTGGCGCGAGCACGGAAGTTGGCGTGCCGCCGCTGAGGCCACCTGTCAGGCCCGACACGGTGTTGGTGACGGGTGCGAGTACCGAGCCCGGCGTTCCGCCGCCGGTCAAACCGCCGGTAAGGCCGGACACCGTATTGGTCACTGGTGCGAGCGGCGAATTCGGCGTTGTGCCGCCCAGTCCGCCGGTGATGCCCGTCACAACACTGGAGAGTGGCGCAAGGGGACTGCTGACGCCGCCGCTGCCGGCCGGCGCATTGACCGCGCCGCCCAGGCTTGCCACGGTGGTGCCCACGGCGCTCACGAGCTGGCCGGTTTCAGCAATGACAGGTTGATTCGTGGCGGTCAGGCCGTCACCCAGGTTGTCAACTGCACCGCCCACACGCACCAGCAGTCCGTCCACGGGCTGTCCCAGTCCGGTGGTGTCACCCACAGCCTGGGTGGTGGACATCACGGTTTCTGCAATCGGCCTGATGAGGGTGCTGGTCGAGTTGGTCACGCGCTCAATCACAGGGTTTTGCATACCCGTACCCAGCTGTGTGCCAATGGATGTGACTGTTTCTCCGACGCGGGTGACCAGCGCGCCTGTGGGGTCCGTCACTGGTTGCAGGATGCCCAGTGCGCCGCTGTCCAGCGAACTCACCGCGCCGCCGGCGCTGCCGACTGCCGCACCCACATATTCAACGGCATTGGGAACGCCAGCCAGCGTGGTGCCGATGGGGTTGGTGGTCAGGTCGCCGATCTGCCCCAGGCCGGCTGCGGTGCTTTGCCCCAGCGCATCGACGGCCGAGCCGGTGTTCTGCAGCACGCCCCCAAGTCCTTGCATCACGCCGTTGTCCATGCCGGGCATGGTCACACCTGCTACGGTGTCGCCGAGGCTGCTGACAAGGTTGCCGCTGCTGCTCACAATGTTCGAAACGCCATCGCCGATGGCGCCAGTCGCGGCCAGTGCCGATGTGACACCGCCGCCGCCGCCGGTGCCAGTGCTGCGTGCTGCAGAGCGGCCGGAAGCCGTGTCTGAATCAAGACCCAGACTGCCGGTGGCAGAGCATCCGCTAAAAAGTATCGAACTGAAAACCGCCATAGCAATCACGCTGCGTTTACCGGAGAATTGAGAGAGAGAATGAATCTTGGACATGGAAGCCTCCGCTGTTGGTTGAGGCATCTGTTAAGGCAATTTGCAGGCCCGCTTTTTGGGTCACCGGGTTTCCTCTTATCCAGTAACAGAAAGTAAGTACAAAAAAGCTTCTTTGTGTTCACTTTTTTTCAAAAGAGTAGTAAATCATTACTTTTAAAAATGTGATTTTTGAGCGGTGTTACCGGCACGTGTGCCACATGGGGTAACAAATCGGTAACGTTGTTTAGGTCTTAAGACCATGTATTCAGGTTTTGCTGGCCTTCAAAACCGAAAAAATAATTAAAAAGGCCGTTAGGGGAGTGTTTATGGTTCGTGAAATATTTCACGCTTGTCCTTGTTGCTTGCGTTGCAGGATTAATTCCATCGACGGCGCGGCTGACTGGAGGTTGAGGAGTAGTGCGGCATGACCGTCAAGGCCAACTACTCCAACATCAGGCTATTTGTTGCGGAGGGCAACGCCAATTTTTTTGATCGGGTCGCCCGTTGCCTCCGCCCCCTGGGCACCGTCGTCAGCCGGGCGGACACCGTGCCCCTTGGCGATATCGTTCCTGGAGACCAGTCCCTGGCGCTGGTCAGCGTGAGCGTATTGGCCCATAACCCGGGCTGGTATGCGCACAACGACATGCCCGTGATATGGGTTGGAACCGAGCGGCGCGACGGGCCCACGCTTGACCCGATGGGCGGCACCAGCCTGCTGCCGCCCGACTTCACGGATGTCGAGTTGCGAACCATGGTGACGAGCGTGGTCGGTGAACTGGCTCCCTTAAGCCTGCCCCCTTTGGCCAACGGCGCGACCGTGGTGGCGCGCTCCATGTCCATGATCTCGCTGCTCGATGAAGTCATGGCGTTTGCCAACAGCGACCAGAACGTGCTGATCCGCGGCGAGACCGGAGTCGGCAAGGAACTCATCGCTGAGCTATTGCACCGCGGCAACAAACACTATTCCCATGGGCAGTTTGTGCCCGTCAATTGCGGCGCCATTCCCGACGGGCTTTTTGAGTCGCTTTTCTTCGGCCATGTGAAAGGCGCTTTCACCGGTGCCGTGCAAATGCACAAGGGCTACCTCGAGCAAGCCAACGACGGCACGCTCTTCCTCGACGAGATAGGCGACTTGCCGCTGTTCCAGCAGGTCAAGCTGCTCCGTGTGCTTGAGTCGGGTGTCATGACGCGTGTGGGCTCTGAAACGCCCATCCAGCTCGACTTCAGGCTGGTGGCGGCCACCAACCGGAACCTGCGCGAGCTGGTGCAGGCGGACCGCTTCCGCTCCGACTTTTACTACCGGCTTGCCGTGATTGAACTCGAGGTGCCCAATCTTGAGCAGCGCGGCGCCGCCGACAAGATCGCCATCTTCAAGATGGTCCTGGCCCGCATGATGACGCCCGGCCAGGAGGGCCGCGCCAACGATATTCCGGGTTGGCTGGTCGACAGTGTTTCCAGCCTCCAGTTCCCCGGCAACATCCGCCAGTTACGCAACCTGGCAGAACGCATCGGCGTGATCGTGCGGCAAACCAATCAATGGGACGAAAAGCTCATCAACCGCGCGCTTGAGATGGTGGTGGACACCGGCACTGAGGTGGCCCCCGTCGTGGCGGCGCGGCGCAGCGCTGACGCCAGCGAGCGTGCGCGCATCCTCAGCGAGCTGGACCGCAACGACTGGCACCGCGAGAAAACCGCGCAGGAGCTGGGCATGAGCCGCAAGTCGCTGTGGGAGAAGATGCGCAAGCTTGGGATCATGGGCTGAGCGGCGAAGCGCGCCCCGCCAGGACCCGGCGTTACAGCGTCCGCACCGGCACGCAGAGCCAGCAGCTGAACGCGCCGGTCTTCGGGTCCACCACGAAGTCTTCGTCGTACAACTCCAGCGCCGGGTTGTTGTCGGGCTGGTAGCCGCTTTGCGGCAGCCACACGGCAAACATGTGCGTCCACGCCTCGTGCACGTCGTTACCGGCCCGGCCGGTAAAGCGCCCGCAGGCATAACGCCCGCCACCAAAGTTTTGCACGCCCATATCGCCTTGCGGCTTGAAGGCCTCGTCCACTTCGATGCAGGCGTCGTAGCGGCATTTGTCGGCGGGCGTGATCTCGGGATTGTCCTGGCTGATGCCGTACATCTTGCGGCGCGGGTGCATGTAGCCCTGCTGGCCGCACCAGGCGGCAAAGCGTTGCCACAGCTGCGCCACGGCTTGCCCGTACGGCCCTGTGTTGCGCATATAGGCCAGGCGCATCGGGGGAATGGTTTTCAGTTCAACGTGCATGGAAAAAGCTCTTTCAGATGAAGGTACCGGCCCGGCGGGCCAGAGGTTTCTATCTTTAAAGAGCGTCGCCGCCACGTCTTGATTTGCCTTGTGATGGGCTTGATGAATCTTGCGGAGTTCCATCTGGTGGCGCGTCGCCCAGTCGCGCCAGCCGCCGCGCCGCCAGGCCGTGGGCGTCATGCCGAAGTGCGCACTGAAGGCGCGGCTGAAAACTTCCGCCGAAGCAAAGCCGGTGTCGAGCGCAACCTGCAGCGCCGTCTGCCGCGTAAAAATCAGGCCCTGCGCGGCCGACTCAAGCCGCAGCCGGCGCACGCAGTCGGCCAGGGTTTCGCCCGTGACGGCCTGAAAGACCCGGTGAAAGTGCCAGGGCGAAAAGTACGCCACATCGGCCAGCGCCTGTAAGTCCAGCGTGCCGGCCAGGTTGGCGCTGATGTGGTCTATCACCCGGTTGATACGGGCGATGTAGGTGGTTTGGGCGTTCTGTTGGGGGTTAGGAGGTGCGATTGGCGGCTGGCTGGAATGCATGCCGGCAAGTCTAGCGCCGCCACCTGCGGTTTTAGCCAGCCTTGCGAATGGTGCCTTGTGCCGCGGCGCATAGCGTGCGCTCTTCACCGCGCAGCACAAAGATATCGCAGCGGCACACGGCCTGCGTCTTGCCGCTGCCCACCACGGTGGCCACGGCCAGCAGGCGCTCGGCGTCTTTGGCCGGGCGCAGGTAGTTGATCTTGAACTCCGCCGTGACCGAATCGCCCAGCACCGAGCCGCCCGCAAAAGTAAGCGCGTTGTCGGCCAGGTAAGACAACACACCGCCGTGTACAAAGCCGTGCTGCTGCAAGAGGCCCGGCACTACCGGCACCGACAGTTCAGCAAGGCCGGGCGCGAAAGCATCGAGCCGCGCGTTCAGCATTGCGCTGAAGGGCTGGCGGCTGAGCGCATCGCGGCCAAAGGCGAAAAGGTCGGCAGGTGTGGGCATGTCAGCGGGCATGTTGACTCCGGGGAATGGGCGGCGCCAAGCGCTTGCCGCCCGAAGCCAGCCAGTGCAGCAAACGCGTTCGCGCCGGCCAGGGGACTGGCTTGGGCGCATTGCCCAGCGATGCCTGCGCCTGCGACAGCGCGTCTTCCACACACGCGTCATGCAGGTGCCGGACGGCGAACGCCCAGGTCAAGAGGGCAGGGCCGCGCGCATCCATCTCGATGCGGTGCTCCAGCACACAATGCGCGGCCGTGGCGTCCAGCACTTCAAAGCCGTGCCAGCCGTCAAAGCCTTTGGGCCCGGTGAACCGGAAGCGGATGGCGTGGCCCGGCGTGTAGGCCTCCACCACATAGCGAATAGGCCCATGCCCGCCGGCAGCGCCAACGCCCAGCGGCCGGTCGAACTTCATGCGCGGCCAGGCGCGGCCGGGCCACAACGCGTCAGCCGGTGAGGCCAGCGTGTCGATGAGCGCGCCCACCCGTTCGGGCCTGGCGTGCAACAGGCGCTGGTGAACGTTCACGACTTTCATGGGGACACTCCTTTAATTCAGTTCAAGCGGCCACGGCCATCCATGCGCCATGCTCCAGCGCGGCCCGCACCTTGGGCGCCACTGCCGGCTGGGGCTGGCTCACCCACCGCTGCGTGAGCGAGAGCGCCGGCGAAAACACCAGCGCCATCCACACATGAAACGGCATGGCCCGCATCTCGCCCGCTTCAACGCGTTGCGCAATCCATGTCGTCAGCGTGCCAAATGCCTCGGCATTCACGGCGTCCCGCTCGGCCTCATTGGGGCCATCGGCGCCGTTAGAGATATCGCCGCTGCGCCGTAGCGCATGCAGCAGCTGGGCACTTTGCGGGTTCTGCAGCACCCACTGGATGTAGGCGCGGATCAAACCCTTCACGCCTTTCTCAGCCGGCACGGCGCGGCCCGTGATGGGCGGCAGCAGGGCGGCATGAAAGCTGCGCAGGATGTGGGCATACAGCGCGTCGGCCAGTTGCGCCTTGGTCGGGAAGTGGTGGTACAGGCTGCCGTTGCTCACGCCCGCCTCCTGGCGCACCATGTCCATCGAGGCGGCGGTGAAGCCGTGGGCCAGAAACACCGTGGCCGCGGCGTCCAGCAGGCGTTCGCGCGTGCTGCCGGCGTTCTGTTTGGCGGGGGAGGGGGTGCTCATGACTAGAGTATTACTCTAGACCAATACTCTGTCAACTTTTCGGCGGCCGCAGCGCGATCGGCGGCCCAGGCCGCAGGAAACCTGCGCGCAAATTGGCGACAATACCCACCAGAAAGCGAGAAACCCATGCCACTGCAATTTGCGGACCGCCTCAACAATGTCGAAACCTCCGCGATTCGCGAACTCTTCAAACTGCTGGGCAAGCCCGGCATCGTCAGCTTTGCCGGCGGCTTTCCGGACCCGGCCATGTTTGATGTCGAAGGCATCAAGGAAGCCAGCAACAAGGCCCTGACAGAAGAGCCCGGCGGCGCACTGCAGTACGGCGCCACCGAAGGCTACGGCCCGCTGCGCGAGCAGCTCAGCGCCTTCATGGCCACCAAGGGCGCCAAAGACGTCGCCCCCGACCAGCTCATCGTCACCACCGGCAGCCAGCAGGCGCTGGATCTGCTCGGCAAGACCATGATCTCGCCCGGCGACAAAGTCATTGTTGAGGGCCCGACCTTCCTCGCCACCATCCAGTGCTTTCGCCTCTACGGCGCAGAACTCATCAGCGCACCGATTGATGCGCACGGCGTCAAGACCGACGAGCTCGAAAAACTCATCGCCCAGCACAAGCCCAAGTTTGTTTATCTGATCCCCACCTTCGGCAACCCCAGCGGCGCACTGCTGAGCCTCGAGCGCCGCAAGCAGGTGCTGGAGATGGCCGTCAAACACAACACCCTGATCGTTGAAGACGACCCCTACGGCGACCTCTACTTCGGCGAAGCGCCACCGCCCTCATTGCTGGCCCTGAGCGCCACCGTACCCGGCAGCCGTGAGCTGCTGGCACATTGCGGATCCCTCAGCAAGGTGCTGAGCCCCGGCCTGCGCGTGGGCTGGATGATCGCCCCCGCCGAGCTGCTGGCCAAAGCCACCATGTGCAAGCAGTTCAGCGACGCGCACACCAGCACCTTCGCCCAGGCCACCGCCGCCCAATACCTCAAAGCCGGCCGCATGCCCGACACACTCAAGCACGTGCGCAAGGTGTATGGCGAACGCGCCCTAGCCATGGGGGCCGCCCTCAAGCGCGAGCTGGGCGACGCGATTGCCTTCACCCAGCCGCAAGGCGGCCTGTTCTTCTGGGCCAGCCTCACCGGCGCCAACGGCAAAAGCAAAGATGCCGGCGACTTCGCCAAAAAGGCGATCGAGCAACTCGTGGCCTTTGTGCCCGGCGCGCCGTTTTATGCGGCCAATCCTGACCTGGCCACGTTGCGCTTGAGCTTTGCCACGGCCGATGTGGCGAAGATTGAAGAGGGCGTGGGGCGGTTGGGGCGCGCAATTTAGCGGGAGTCGAAGGATCTTCAGGGATGTCTTCTCAATTCGCTCTCAAGCTTCTTTACGGGGCGAATGCCGCTTTAGTTGCTCTCGCAGGGGTAATGTGCTTTGGAATTGTTTTTCTAGCAGGTGGGCATCTTCTATTAATGTCCGTCCCGTTAGGAATCGTTTTCTTTACTTGGGCCGCCATCAGCTTCAGCATAAAACTCAAAGCCGACAGTTTGCCGAAGGCTGTGGGAGTTGCTGTGGCCCCTTTGGTATTCGCCCCAGTTTGGTACACCCTGATCTACAAAATAATGGATACAAATTGCTCTGGTTGGAGCTGCTTCTGAGCTTCCTGGCCGCTTCCTCGCTTGACGATACCGGAGAGGGTGATTAGCCGGGAGGCCGCTTCTTGGTGGCTTGGATTGCCAAGGCAATGCTTCTACGATGGCTACGATAAGCTGGCGCGTTCGCAAACCATCAGCAACGCCGCCCCATCCGGCGTCTGCACTTCACCCACCGCACGAAACCCGGCCTTTTCATAACAACGGATCGCACGCGCGTTGCGCGGGTCCGGGTCGGTCTGGATGTGGGTGACTTGCGGGTCAGTGAACAGCTTCGCAACCCAGGCTTTCACCATCGCCGTGCCCAGGCCGCGGCCTAGCTGCGTGGCGTCAGCGATGGACTGGTCGATGCCGCGCACCCCGGGGTCGGTTTCATCCTCCCACCAGCCATCGCCCGAACCCATGGCCACATACGACTGGATGTAGCCGAAAGGCTGGCCGTCCAGCAACGCAATGTGCGGCTGTACCTGAGTAGGGTCCTGGATCCAGGGGCCGTATTCGGCTTCGACCTCCGCCAGGGTGGGCGCCGGCCCCCACCACTGCGTCCAGTGGGGCTGTGCCACCCATTCGTGCAGCATGGGCAGGTCGGTCATTTGCAGGGGCCGAAAGCTGAAGCGTTCAACCAGGCTGGTTTCTACATTCGTGTCATTCATGTTGCGGCAGTCTCCGGTGCGGCTGGCATGGTGTCTCCAAATTCAGGCAAGCTGCGATTTTGCACAGCGGGGCAGGGACGTACAGTATTCCAGTAGGGCGCGCACGGGTTTTACCTGCGCTGCCTACAATCCAAAAGAGCGCCGGCCTGTTGCCTGCGGCACCTTGATTCGGGCCTGTTCACCTTCATGACTTCCGCTGCCGCGCAAAGCGCCACCCATTCCAGCATTTCCCCGGCCACCCGCCGCTCCATCCTTCTTCTTTCCTTCGGCACCTTCTCCAGCATGTGCGCACAGCGCATCTGCGACGCCATGCTGCCCGAGCTGTCACGCGTGTTCGCCGTCAGCATCGCGCAGGCGGCGCAGGTTGTGTCGATATTCGCCATCACCTATGGCGCGTCACAACTCTTTTACGGCCCGCTGGGCGACAGGCTGGGCAAGTTCCGCGTCGTCACCTTTGCCACCTTCGGCTGCAGCGTCGGCAGCGTGCTGGCCGTGTTGTCCCAAAGCCTGGACATGCTGATTTTTGCCCGGCTGTTGATGGCGCTGGGCGCGGCCGCGCTGATCCCGCTGGCCATGGCCTGGGTGGGCGACAACGTGCCCGCTGACGAGTTGCAGGTGATGTTGACGCGCACCGGCCTGGGCAGCACGCTCGGCATTGTGGGCGGGCAACTGTTGGGCGGCTTGTTTACCGACCTGCTGGGCTGGCGCTGGGCCTTTGTCTTTATGACAGTGCTGTTCGCCATCGTGGGCACACTGCTGTGGCGCGACCTGCGCCGCCAGACCGCCGCGCAGCATTGCGAGATGAAATCACTCGTCGCCACGCCCAGCCAACCGGTGCAACGCGCCAACTTCATCAAACAGGCGCTGGAGATCATCACCGGCAAATGGTCACGCGTCGTGCTGCTCATGGCCATGGTGGAGGGCGCAGTCGGCTTCGGCGTTCTGGCCATCTGGGCATCCCACCTGCACCGCTCGCTGGGTTTGTCACTCTCCATCTCTGGCGCCATCGTCGCGCTCTTCGGCCTGGGCGGCATGTTCTACATGGCCGTTGGCCCCCACCTGATCCGCCGCTTCGGCCAACAAGGCCTGGTCATCATCGGCGGCGCCATCGTTGGCGTGAGCGCATTGGTGCTGGCCTACACCCCTCACTGGGGTCCCGCCATTCCCGCCAGCCTATTAGCAGGCTTCGGCTTCTTTGCCTTTCACAACACCATGCAGGCGAATGCCACGCAGATGACGCCGCATGCGCGGGGTACGGCGGTGTCCTTGTTCTCGTCGTTCCTGTTTTTGGGCCAGTCGCTGGGGGTGGTGCTGGCTGCCGGCTTGATTGACCGCATAGGGACTAGTGCGGTGGTGGCGCTCGGTGGGTTGGCGATTGCGGTGGAGGGGGTTTACTTTGCTTGGGCGTTGAGGCAAAGGGATGTCGTTGGTGGCGAAACCCAAAGGTGATATGGCAAAAGGGGACTCGCCCTTTGAGAAGGGTAGCCTTTAGATCTCGATTTAGTTGAAGGCGTGAAGATATTCTTCTCGAACTGTGACGTATCGAATCGGAGAAGAGATGGTCTGAGAGGCGTGATCTCAGATTAGGACGTATTACTGTGCGGATTTTGTGAAATCGCCTAGACTGGAAGCTTGGATTGCCGCGATAAGTTAAAGCGCTCGACCTTGCCTGCGTCTAGCCGCACCATTTAGATCAATAAAAACGAATTTGGGAGATTCTCTTGAAACAAGCACCACAGAGTCGCGGCGCCGAACATTCAGTTTTGACAGATCAAAACAGTCGCTGGCATTTTCAAGGCCTCAGCAATACGGTAATTGTTTTCATTCACGGCCTGTTATCTAGTTCAAACACATGCTGGATGAATGCCAATGGACAGTTCTGGCCAGATTTGGTGATGGGGGATCCTGTATTCCAGAATAGTTCCGTATATCTTGCTGGGTATCACACTAGTGTCGATGCAGGTTTATATGATGCGGCTCAATGCGCTCAGGAGGTTTTTTCTAGTCTGCGATTTGACAACGGCTCTTCCAGAGCCCCGATGGACTATGACCGTATTATTCTTGTGGCACACAGCTTAGGTGGCGTTGTCGCTCGACGAATGCTAGAGGAGAATGCCGCAGCTTTTTCGGCCAAAGCCGTTGGTTTAATTCTTATGGCGTCACCAACATTAGGATCGGCATATGCTGCCGCCCTCACGCCTCTCGCCAAGCTTTACAAAAATCGAACTGGCTTGGAGCTAATCCCCGAGGACAGAATATTAGAAGATCTTGATCATCGCTTTAGACGGTTGCTAGATGAGAAAAAGATTCCTCGATTAGTCGGTGCAGAGGCCTCTGAGCATCACGGCCCCCTAAAGTGGAAATATCTTCCTTGGCGAAGTAGACAAATCGTAGAAGTTTCGTCGTCTTCTCGTTATTTTGGTAGCCCTCGGATTATTGCTAATACTGATCATTTCACTATTGTCAAACCTGAGAGTCGCAATCATCTCAGTCATAAATTTATATCGAACTTTTACATAGAAAAATTTTCGGGTAATTCTGTTCAACCATCTTTAGCACCTATCGAGTATGTTCTAACGGAGAGCTTGCAGGCGAGGGTTCTTTTTGACGTCTACCACTCTCAATGTAGGGAGTATTGTCTTCGACGTACTGCGGATAGAACGTTCTCTGAACTGTTGGCGATTGCCAGTGTTTGGATATGCGGAGAGTCTGGTGTCGGAAAGAGCACTATCGTCAAACGATATCTAGATATGCAGGCATTTCGTCCCGTTGAATTAACACTGGGTCACGTGGCCGGAGAGTTGAGCGACGATCGCTTGTTGGCAGAGTTAATTCAAACCATTAATACGATTGAGCAGGGCCGCAAAAGGAGTACAACTTTTGCAGAGGCAGTTGATGCTCTGACAGAGGTTCGGAAGAAATCCGAAGTTGTATTGTTCATCGACGAAGTTCCTCTATCGGAACTGTCAACTGCATCCGCAGCCAGGCTGTTGAAATTCTTCTCGGGCCTGATAGATGCAGTGAAAAAAAAGGCCGGCCCCGGAGCCCAATTTGTTATTTGTTCAATAGATGAACCGGAAATTAAAGCGGGAGGCGAAAAATTGGTTGAGCAGATGCATCTACTCAAGCTTTCTAGTTGGTCTAGTGACGAGCTTCTAGATTTGGCAAGAGCTATTGAATCAGCTATACCCACGCTTCAAACTCAAGGCCTATTGAACTCAGCCCTCATTGGGGCTGCAAGCGGTTCACCGCGATTTCTTAAAAGCTTCTACAAGCGACGGTTGAGTGTTGGTCAGAACGAAACTGAAGCAATGAGTCTCGAAATAACAGCTGGTGATTTTGAAAAAAATAAGGTTCACTCATGAGCAAGCTTCGCAGTCACACCATTGTTCCAGGAAACTTATATGTTCGACGAAAGGCCGATGAGCAGGTTGCTCAGATCATCGAAGATATGGGAAGGCCTGGATATGTTCTGGTTGCACGGCAAATGGGGAAGACCAACTTATTACTAAACGCCAAACGTGAAGCCAGTGAAACCGATCTGTTTGCTTACCTTGATGTGTCAAATGTTTTTCCTGACTTGAGAGGATTTTTCCGAAATATCGTTGACGTAGCCACTGAGGCTCTAAAAGAGCAGGGCGTGTTTCTCGCGGAGGCAATAAATCGGGATCGCGGTAGCGAAGAGTTGTTGTCGCATAAGGAACATGAGCGCGAACTAAGGCGGATCTTGCAGGTTGTTACGGGAAAACTCATTATTTGCTTAGATGAGATTGACGCTCTCACTAAGACACCCTATTCGGATCAAATATTTTCATTTATTCGTAGCATCTATTTCTCAGGACGATCAAATATTCCTGAGTTTTCTCGTCTTACATATATTCTTTCCGGTGTTGCTGAGCCCACCGAATTAATTCGAAACAAGGCAATTTCCCCATTCAATATTGGTGAAAAAATCTACCTTGATGATTTCACTTTCGATGAATTTGATCGCTTTCTGAAACTCACGGAAATCGAGTTTAGCGAAGAGGTTTGTGATCGAATTTTTTACTGGACGAGTGGCCATCCTCGAATGACGTGGGATGTTGTTTCTGCTGTCGAGAAACGCTCCCCCCCGTTCACTGGTGAGGTAGTTGACTCGGCTGTGCAAGAGCTTTATTTCTCAGCTGTTGATTTGCCGCCAATTGACCATATTAAAAGCATCGTAGAAAACAGTCGGGAAATCCGCGATGCCGTTGTGGCGATTCACTATGGAAAGGCTGGAAGCCTGACTGAGAGTTTGAGGACAAAGCTCTACTTGGCTGGAATTAGTCGATTTGACGTGCAGACTAGACAGGTATTTTTTAAGAACAAGGTCCTCGAGACGTCTTTGTCCGAAGAATTCCTACGAAGCGTCGGTGAACGGCAAACCTCATTTGAGGTAGGCCTAAAGTATTTTGGCAACGCCATTTTTGATGAATCTCTGAGCGCGTTCGCCGAGTTCATAACTAATCAACCGTCTGATCCACGGATTCCGTTGGCGCAATATTGGGCAGGTGTTTCATGTTATCGCCTAGGACGCTATAAAGAGGCCATTGCCTTCTTTGGAGTGGGCAACGCGAGCCTCCCCGTTAAAAGCATTGTTGCTCGATACTTCTTTTTGGGAATGTGCCATTTAGCGGTTCAGGAATACGTCATGGCCGTCGAATTTTTGCAACAAGCGGTAGCTGGCCGTCAAGTGTCCGATTTTCCTCAAACTTACTATGAAGCGAAGATCGCCTTGTCTGGGGCTCTTCTTCATCTTAAGTCTGCTCAGAATGAGAAAACATTCTTAGACGCAATTGCTCTTAGTCGAAGTGTTCTTGAAGAAGAAGGGGACATGAGATCCCTCTTTGATGATGAAAGTGCGGTCAAGTCACTTTTATTGCGCGCCCATCTAAACATCGCGAGAGCAGCGGGTCAAACGAGCACCAAAGAACAAGCCATGGCTTCTATTGAAGAAGCCCGACAGTATGCGGATGGTGCCGCGAGGTTGACCCTATTATTGTTTGAGCACGATCTCTCTGGAAGCTACTCTGAGAGTGCCTCAATATTGGATAGAGCTGTCCAGGAAGTATTTGGTGTTCGGACCTTTGATGCTGACACTGTTGGTGGCGGTACCTCCACGATGGGGGATGTGGTGCAACTCCTGGGGAAACTACAAAAAGCGGGGAAATTAGATCAACTTGCGCAAGTAATTGATCATGTGGCTGATCACCTAACGGCCACGGTGAACATATACGACTTCGTGAGCGACCTAGTTGTTGATCTGTTTAACGCAGGTAAGCATCAACTTGCGCGAAGAATAGTTGATAGATCTTTGAAGACTCAGGCCACCCCACATTCGCTTGAGGATAGGCGAGGGATGCTGACTCTTGCGATCATCATTAACGAAGCCGATGCCGATAGATATGGTGAGGCTTATCTTGCGACTTTTGAGTCCGGGGAGGCGGTCGCTGATGTTGATCTGCGCTTTTTAGCTGCGATTACCGCCGCTGCCCTAAATAGATCTAATGGGACTCTCGCAAAGCGTGCTCGTGATGTGGCCCTTAAAGTCGAAACTTATCAGAGCCTCACCGAGAACGGTTCTCAATCCATTCACGGTTCCGAACTGGTGAAGGAGTATTTGGATCTGCTGGTGAAGCTTCGAACGAGCCCCGATCCCGGCGTCGCAGCTCAAGCATCGGTATTCTTACGGCGCTTAGCTTCACTTAAAAGTTTTAGCCTTACCTATTTTCCGGAGAATTTCCATCGAACGATGCAAGTAGAGCTATTGCGTCGTATGCGCGGAAACGTGAGAACGGTGCCCTTCAAGCGAGATAAAAAGAAGTACGGTCGAAATGATCTAGTCGTTGTGGACTATGACGGTGTGCTGAAGAAAGGCAAATATAAACTGTTCTCCAACGACATCGACCGCGGACTATGCAAGCTGGTCGACGTGCCTGAGATTTCCACCCCACGCAAGACTTAACTCATCTTGCTGCTTTTTACCCATCCTCACTTGAAAGCTTCTCCACTCTGAACGGAGGTCTCGTGGAAGTTCCACAGATCTTCGCTCTTCAGCTGAATTACCCTCACCCCGTCCTAATCACGGTCACAAACTCCGTCCCACTCTCCGGCAACCAAACCTCCCCAGCCCGTCCCAGTATCTGCCGCACACTGACAGCAACACGCGGCAGCGGGATCACATCAAAATTCTCACGCGCCGGATCAAAGCGCAGCATGGCGTTGTTGCTCCACTCTGAGGCCCAGACGATGTCTTTGTTGTCTACGTAGACGACATACATGTGGGTTTCGTTGCCTGGGGCCTTCCAGGTTTTCCAGCTGTTGGTGCCTGCGCCTAGGGAGCTTTTTCCAAAGAAGGCTCACCAAAGTCCTTCGATGACAAACCCGCATCGCCATCAAACGCTCTTGAGACAGCGGCCGCATAAGCAGGTGCCCAGTCTTTCAAAGCCTCATAGATTTTTTTACGTTCGGTGCCAAGCGAGACTGAGCTTGGATTCCAGTCGTTGAATGTGCGTTCTGGTCTCTTGCTCCTTGCTGTTCCATAAGGTTCGGGGTTGAACGCAATGCGCATGGCGAGAAAGTCATAGTTTGTGTATTTGGTGACGGTGACGAATGGCATGTCTGGCGAATACTTGATGCCTTGCGCAACGATGTTCCGCGCCCACGTTTGGTAGTCTTCCCCTCGGGCGCCATCTACTACGCCACTGAGATAGCCCACGCGAATGCAAAACTGGTCGTTGAAGCCTCGTTTGCGATCATCGATCCAGTAGGCGTCCCCCTTTGTTTTGCAGGGCTCATCAATCCAGTTCAGGTTTCGCGAGTATTTGGTTGCTGAGATCAGTAGAAGCCTGTCCAGGCGGCCATCAACGATCTCGTCAAAAGATGCGTCGAGCATGGTTGCTCCTCCACCCGACGTGCTGGAATCTCGCTCTTTGTAAGTCGTCAATCTCCACGTGCCTGCGGGCAGCGTGATGATGCGGCGTCCGTACTTGACGGCACCTGAAACACTGTCCCCCACACGAAGTGACTCGGCCGGTACAACCTGTTCTTGCGAGTGAGCTGCCCGCAGCGCAACCAATAAAAAGAAAGCCAGGATTAACTTGCCGGGGGCAAGCAGCTTTATGGTGGAAATGAATGACATGTAGCTCCCTCGATATGCCGTGTTTTTGCAAACAGTCTATCGAGTATGGTGCGAGTCAATCGTTATGTCATCCCGCAGTTGACGGGGCTCGAAACGCAGGCAGGCCGATCAGCCCTGCAAATACCGCGGCAACAACCGCGCAGCGCGCTGCAAAAACTCGAACTCCTCATCCGTCAACGGCTGTTCCCCAAAGTCAAAGTGGCACAGGGTGCCAAACATCTTGTCGGGGGCCGACATTAACGGCAGGCCGACGTAGCTTTCGAGAACGCTTTGGTAGGGGTGGCCGTTGAGCACTTCCATGCCGGTGGTCCGGCTGGTGCGGAAGAAGCCGTCGCGCAGCACAAACTGGCAAAAGCTGTCGCCCATCGGAACGGACTGCAACCCACTGCGGTCGAAGTCGTCGTCGACTTTGTCGATCAGCTCTACGTTGTGCAAGACCATGTCCTCCAGCCGGTAGATGGCGGTGAAGCGGTGGTCTACCCGTTGATTGAGGAATTTGAGCCCAGCTTCCAGGCCTCCGCGCTTGAGGTGTTCCGAGAGCTGGTCGTAGTCGTGCATGGGGTGACTTTAGCCTAGTGGGCGGTTTGCTGCTCTTTCAAGGCTACTTGGGGTGGTGGACGATCCACGCGGGCTTGTTCGGGCTCAGCGCTTCGACCCGATCCGAATTGGTGGTGCTGTGGCTTCCCTTGAGGTGCATTTCCACATCGGCGGCTTTGTCGCCCACGGCCGCAATCGCTTCGCGCAGTTGCTCGCGCGTGGCGCTGAGCTTCTGGGTCCAGGTGTCGGTCGATGCCTTGTCGTTGAGGTTGATGCGTTCAGGCTGTACACCGGCTGGCGGGTGGGCGTGGGTCATGTAGTTCCAGGGAGAAGGGGGGTAAAGAACAACTTTGGCCCCCGGCCTGCGGCGCCGCTGTAGTCCATCGCGCCCTTGGGGGCGGGGCGCTTGAGACCTTTCTCCGCTGGATGGCCCCTCGGCGGATGGGGCTACTTGCCGGCTTGCGCCACCGGCACGGGCCGTCGTCACGCTCACGGCCTGAAATTCCGGTGTTGCCGTGTCACCGGCCCTCAAATCCCCTGGCCCCCGGACACCTCAATCCGCTGTGCGTTCACCCAGCGGTTATCTTCGGTCAGCAGGCTCGCAATCATGGGCCCGATGTCGTCGGGCAAGCCGGCGCGGCCCAGGGGGGTCATCTCTGCAAAGATTTTGTTGATGTCGGGGTTGTCGCGCACGGCGCCGCCGCCGAAGTCGGTTTCGATGGCGCCTGGGGCGACGGTGTTGACAGCGATGCCGCGAGCGCCCAGCTCTTTGGCCATGTAAACGGTGAGTATTTCGACCGCGCCCTTGACGGCCGCATAGGCTGCGTAGCCGGGATAGGACACGCGCGTGAGGCCTGACGAGAGGTTCACAATGCGGCCGCCGTCTGCGATCAGTGGCAGCAGGGCCTGCGTCAGGAAGTAGACGCCTTTGAAGTGCACATTGACGAGGCCGTCGAACTGCGCCTCGGTCGTCTGGCCGATCAACGCGTAATCGCCGTGGCCGGCATTGTTGACCAGGTGGTCGATGGTGTCGCGGTGCCAGGTGCCACGCAATGCGGTGCGCAGGCTTTCGGCGAAAGGGGCAAAGGCGGCTGCGTTGCCGGTGTCGAGCTGGAAGGCGATTGCTTTGCGGCCCATGGCGGTGATCTCGGCGACGACGGCCTGGGCGTCTTCGGCGCGGCTCTGGTAGGTGATCACGACATCGCCGCCGCGGCGGGCGATGCTCAGAGCGGTGTTGCGGCCGAGGCCGCGGCTGGCGCCGGTGATCAAGGTGATTTTTGTCATGTCTGAACTCCTGTGTTTTGACCTGTTCAGTGTCTTGCGCGGGGGGGCAGCCCGTGTTGCCGGAAGCTCGGCGTTTCTTGCCTGATCCTCCAAATGGCGTGCGAAACGGCACGTGACCGGTTAGGCTTGCGCCATGAACACACTTCGTGAGGTGGTGGGCCGCTATGCGCAGGCCCACGCCAATGCCGCCGGCCTGGCGCAGACCCCGATTCCTGGCCTTAGCGTCGTGCGCGCCCCCGCGCCCAGCGGGCTGACGTACGCGATTTCGCAGCCGATGGTTTGCCTGGTGCTGCAGGGCGCCAAGCAGGTGACGATGGGTACGCGGCCCTTCCCGTTCACCGCGGGTGAGTCCCTGCTGATCACGGCGGATGTGCCGACTGTCAGCCAGATTACGCGCGCGAGTTTTACCGAGCCTTATCTGTCGCTGGTGCTGGAGCTTGACCTGGGGGTGATCGCCGGGCTGGTGGTGCAGATGAAGGATGAGCACGCGGCCGACCCTGCACCGGTGCGCGTCGGCCCCACCGAGCTTGAAGTCGCTGACGTGGCGCTGCGGCTGATGCGCCTGCTGGAGCGGCCGGCGGCGGTGCCGGTGCTGCAGGCGCAGTTGGTGCGCGAGATGCACTACTGGCTGCTGGCGGGCCGGCTGGGTGCGGCGATACGGCGGCTGGGCTGGCCCGACGGGCATGCGCAACGGGTGGCGCGCGCGGTGGCGGTGCTTCGGGCCGAGTTTGCACAGCCACTGCCTGTCGAACGGCTGGCGGCGGTGGCGGGCATGAGCCCCTCGTCATTTCACCAGCACTTTCGCAATGTCACTTCGCTCTCGCCGCTGCAGTTTCAGAAACAGCTGCGCTTGATTGAAGCGAGGCGGTTGATGCTGTCTGAAGATGCGAGCGCCAGCAGCGCCGCCTTTGCGGTGGGTTACGAAAGCGTGCCCCAGTTCACGCGCGAATATGGGCGGATGTTCGGCTTGCCCCCGGTGCGCGAAACGGGTGTGACCCGGAGCCGGGCGCGGTCACCCGCATAAGCTTGCCCGGTTTGCGCCCCGCTTACTTGCCGGCCTGCGCCACCAGCACGGGCTTTTCACGCCACACCTCGGGCATGGTGGTCTTCAGGTTCTCGATCTTGGGCAGGTCAAACCTGGCGATGTAGGGCTGGTTGGGGTTGAGCGTGGCGTAGTCCTGGTGGTAGGCCTCTGCGGGGTAAAAGGCGGCCAGCGGCGCGACTTGTGTGACGATCTTGCGCGGGAAGGCTTTGGCGGCGTCCAGTTGGGCGATGTAGGCCTCGGTGACTTTCTTTTGGTCTGCCCCTTGGTAGAACACGGCCGAGCGGTATTGCGTGCCGGTGTCGGGACCCTGGCGGTTGAGCGTGGTGGGGTCGTGGGCGACGGAGAAGTAGATCTGCAGCAGCTTGCCGTAGCTGATCTGCTTGGGGTCGTAGGTGATCTGCACGGCTTCGGCGTGGCCGGTGCGGCCTGAGCCAATCTGGTTGTAGGTGGCGGTGGAGGCGTCGCCGCCGGAGTAGCCAGACACGGCGTTGAGCACGCCCTTTGTGTGCTGGAAGACGGCCTGCACGCCCCAGAAGCAGCCGCCGGCGAAGACGGCGGTGGCGGTGCCTGCTTGCGCGGCGGCCGGTGTGTCCAGGGCCGGCAGGGGCAGCTTGACGGCTTTTTCTTCAGCGGCACTGATGGCCATGCCGCCACCCAGGAAAGTCCAGGTGGCGAGGGCGATGGCGCCCAGGGAGAGAAGGTATTTGTTCATGGGTTTGTCCTGGCTTGTTTGGGCTTTGAGGGCGGGTGTGGCTGTTGGTCGGCTTCAGGGGCGGTTTCTTACGCGGGCCTGTGCGGCTTTGGGATGGAAGGTAGATAGAAGGGCAGGCCGTTCGGTTCCCCTTGCCCGCGCCAAAACCACGGGCCGGGATAGGGAATAACGGGGCAAGACAGGCTGTACGCGCTTCAACCAGTCCGCCTATTTGCTATCAAAACTGTAGCTACAAGCCAAGGTGGTGATTGGGCTGGAGGCCGATTTGGTGAATAAACCCCGCCGCCGGCCCATAACGGCCATTTTTCGCTCCAATCAGGCCATTTTTCGCCGCGCCGCCGTCCTACAGGGTGGTTTACAGCCGGCCTTTAGACTTGCGGGCAACGATGAATCAGTTCCCGACTCCATGAACAAGCTCCAGACTCTCCTGACCCAAGCCCGCGAATTTGCGGCGACCATACCCGGCCGCCTGCGCCACCCGACCCGGCGCGGCGTTTTGCTGGGGCTGGCGGCCATCCCGGCGCTGATGGTGTTGTATGTGCTGCTGCTGATTCCTTTCACGCCCAGCATTTCAGACCTGCAAAAAGCCAAGACGGCCAAGCCTTCTGTCGTGATGTCGTCTGACGGGCAGGAGCTGGCGTCTTTCAAGCGGGCCAACCGCGAATGGGTCAAGCTCGAAGACATCTCGCCCAATGTGATCGCCGCGCTCATCGCGACCGAAGACCACCGCTTTTACGACCACCACGGCATGGACATCAAGCGCACCGTGTCGTCGGTGTTTAAAACAGTCACGGGCAAAAAGCAGGGCGGCTCCACCATCACGCAGCAGCTGGCGCGCAACCTCTACCCTGAAGACATCGGCCGTGCGGCCACGCTCACACGCAAGCTCAAAGAGGCCATCACGGCCTTCAAGATCGAGGCGGTCTATACCAAGGACGAAATCCTGGAAAGCTACCTCAACACCGTGCCTTTTTTGTACAACGCCTACGGCATCGAGATGGCGGCGCGCACCTACTTCGACAAATCGGCTGAAGAGCTGGACGTGCTGCAAAGCGCCACGCTGGTAGGCATGCTCAAGGGCGCCAGCTACTACAACCCCGTGACCAGCCCCGACCGCGCGCTGCAGCGCCGCAACATCGTGCTGGCGCAAATGGTCAAACACGAGAAGCTGCCGCAAGACAAGTTTGCGGTGCTGAAAAAGCAGCCGCTCAAGATCGACTTTGAGCGGCAAGAGGCCGAGCTGGGCGCGGCCCCGCACCTGTCGCAGCAGCTGCGCCGCTGGCTGATCGAATGGGCCGACCGCAACGACTACAACATTTATGCCGACGGCCTGGTGGTGCGCACCACGGTGGATTCGCGCCTGCAGGCCATGGCCAATGCGGCCGTCACGCGCCAGGGCGACAGGCTGCAAAAGATCGCCACCTCGGCGTGGGGCGGGCGCAATGTCTGGCAAGCCAAGTCGGGCTCGAATAAAGAACTGGTGCAGACCTGGGTGCGCGACACCGCGGAATACCGGGCCGCGCGCACGGCGGGTAAAACGGACGAAGAGGTGCTCAAGGCCTTGCAGGCCGACAGCGGCTTTATGGACACGCTGCGCGACGAGAAGACGCGCATACAAGCCGGCTTCCTGGCGCTGAACCCATCTAACGGCCATGTCCTGGCGTGGGTGGGCAGCCGTAATTTTGCGGACGACCAGTTTGACCACGTGGCGCAGGCGCGCCGCCAGCCGGGCTCGACCTTCAAACCCTTTGTGTATGCCGCTGCATTTGAAGCCGGCGCCAAACCGTATGAAGGTTTTATGGACGGCCCGGTAGAGATTCCTTTGGGCAACGGCGCCTTCTGGCGGCCCACCGACGGCGGCGGCCCCAGCAACGAGATGATGACGCTGCGCCAGGGTTTGATGTATTCCAAGAACACCATCACCGCGCAGGTGATGCAGGTGGTCGGCCCGGCACATGTGGCCAAACTGGCCAAGTCCATGGGCGTGCGGCAAAGCAAACTGGAGGAAGTGCCTTCACTTGCGCTGGGCACCAGCCCGGTCACGCTGAAAGAAATGGTCTCGGCCTACGGCACGATTGCCAATGACGGCCGCTATATCGAGCCCATCCTCATTACCCGGGTGGAAGACCGCAACGGCAAGGTGCTTGAAGAGTTCCAGCCCAAGCTGGCCGAAACCGCCATGACCGCCTCGGTGGCCGAGACGCTGCTGGACGTGATGCGCGGCGTGATCGACCAGGGCACGGGCGCCGGTATTCGCAGCCGCTTCGGCATACGCGCCGACGTGGCGGGCAAGACCGGCACCACACAAGACAACACCGACGGCTGGTTCATCCTGATGCACCCGCAACTGGTGGCGGGGGCGTGGGCGGGCTTTAACGACAACCGGGTCACCATGGGCAACTCCTGGGGGCCGGGCGCGCAAAGTGCGTTGCCCATGGTGGGTGAGTTTTTCCAGCAGGCCATCAAGGCCAAGGTGATTGACCCGCAGGTGCGCTTTCCGGTGCCCGAGGGCTCCAGCGTGATTGACCCGACCATCGCGCAGGGTGCGCCTGCCGAGGCGCAGCCGCCGGTTGAACCGCCGGCCGAAAACCCGGCCGCCGTGGCGAACTCCGGCGGGATTGGGCCCGCATGGGGCAATTCAGTGCCCGCCAACCCGGAGCCGCGCGTGTGGCAGCCTGCGCCGGTGATCAAGTACGTGACGATCAATGTGCCGGGGAATGCGCCCGTGAATCCGCCTGTGAATGCACCTGCCGCCGACAGTGCGCCGTCAATGCCGGTTGTGCAGGGGGCCGTGGCGGGGGCGGGGCAGGGCGGTGGTCAGGGCCAGGGCTCACCCATCAGCCAGCCCGGCATGGTCCTTTCCCCAGTTGAAACGCGCAGGCCGCAGCGCGTGGATGTTTCGCCTGATACGCCGCAGGAAAACTTTCCGGTGTTCCCGGGTGTGGTGGTGGGCGCGCCGATTGCGCCGCGCTGACGATGGCGATTCTTACTTCCTCTCCCAGAGGGGAGAGGGAGTAAAACCAACCTATGCCTTGCTTCTTTTCTTCGGCCGGTCGTCCGTGTTGATATAGCTCGCATTCCCCAGCCCGGTGCCCACCGTCAGCACCGCCCAGCGCTTTACGCCCTGCATAAAGGGCAGCTCGGACAGGCCTTGCACCACCGCATCGTTGTGCAGCCGCACCTGCGTGGCCTGGCCGTTGATGTCGGGCAGGCGTTCGCACAGCTCATGCGCCAGGTTAAAGCGCGCGGTCTCCCAGTTGCCCGGCAGGTTCTGCGCGCCGGCTGAGATGGAGCCGTCTTCATTGATCAAACCCGGGCAGGCCACACCCACAAAGGGCGCCAGCGACAGGCCTTTGCGCTTTGCCTGCTTGATCAGCTTTTTGAGCATGTCGGCAATGCCTTGCACCAGGTCTTCACGGCGCGTGGCGTCGCTGTCGCCGGCGTGGCCCCATTTCTCCAGGCCCATCACCCGCACGTCCGTCAGGTCGGCGGCCTTGTGGAGCCGCGGCCGCACGATGCCGCAGCGCACGTTGGTGCCGCCTATGTCTACCGCCATGAAGCAGTCGTATTGCGCCAGCAGCTCGGGCGGCGCCAGGTGCACCCAGCCGATCAGGCCGCCTTCGTCGGGGTGGTGGCGCAGCGTCATCAGGTGCACGCGGCTGCTCTCCTGGTAGAGCAGCTCGGCTGCGCGGTCTATGGCCAGCTCGCCCACCAGGCTTTGCTGAAACCCGCCGCCCACCACAATGCGCCGCACGCCTTGCCACGAGGGCTGCGCCAGAAAGCGGCGCACCACGCGCGCCAGTTGCCAGGCGTAGTCTTCTGACGCGGCGGAAATAATCGCCGCGGCCTTGCCGTTGCGGCGCAGCAGTTCATCAAGCCGCTTTTTGCTGATGTCGCGTGTGGCCTTGGCGCCCAGCGGGTCCAGGCCGCTGATGCGGCGGTACAGCTGGCGCCACACATCCAGAATCTCGCTGTAGGCCACGCGGCTCACGCTGTCGCCGACAAAGCCGTCGCCGTCGTGCAGTGCCAGGCTGTAGCCGTTGATGGTGACGCCGGGGCGTTTGAGGCCGCCGTGGGTGAGGTCGTCGGGTAGCGATGCGCGGGGTGGTTTACGGGGCATTCAAATAATCCAGTCGTTGGCTTTTCACCATCATGGGCAACGCGATTCAACCGCGCTATCGGCAAAGCGCCCGTGGCTGCGTCAGAAAACAAAAAAGCCGCTCATGGAGCGGCCGTTTTGCAGGGGAAGGAGTTATCAAGGCTTCAGCGGATCGCGGTTCAGATCCTTCTTCACTTCCTTGGCGGTGTCCTTGACGTTTTCTTTCACGTCGCCGTAGGCCTTTTGCACCTTGCCTTCAACTTCGCGGGCGTGGCCCTTGGCTTCCTGTTCGGTGCTGCCAACCATGCGGCCGGTGTGCTCCTGCACTTCGCCGGCGACTTCCTTGATCTTGCCTTTGACTTGGTCCTTGTTCATGGGATGTCCTTTCAGGTGGTTATGGAAAATTCCATGCCTTCAAGTTAACGCCCTGCACTGGTGCCCGGCGCAGGGCTGCAGCGCAGCTTGTTGTCGGCTGGCACCTACAGGGCCCATTTGACGCGGGTTTGCAGGGGATAGGCCTAATTTTCATTAGCGGAACCAGGCACATACCAGTAGACTGACAAAAATGTGACGTCGTGTAAAAGTGCACGGCGCGGTTGGCCTCAAACCAGCCGCAAAGCGCGATGGGTGCCGCCACATCACCCCCTAAAGAGAACGTATAGAGAAGCCATGAAGACAGCGATCATTGGTGCGAGTTTGCTCGCGGGTTTCGGCAGTGTGGGCCCTGTGCATGCGCAGACCACCTGGTTCAATGTGATGGGTGACCCGAAAGATGCCACTGTCAACACCATCGAAGTCGACCCCGTTCCCGTGGCCGTCAGCGGCGACTTGAAGACCATGCGCATCCGCGTCAGCCGCTCTGAGCAACGCACGAGCTGGGACGGCGTGCCTTACCGTTCCTACACCTCCACCGTGGTGTTCGACTGCGCCAATAAAAAAGCCCAGTACCTCTCGCTCGACTTCTACATGGAGCCGGCGTGGAAGGGCGCTTCGCACAAAACATCCACCTACACCGGCGAGGTGAAGCGGCCCATGGAGTTCAGGGACGTGACGCCCAACCCGACGCAGCGCCTGGTTCGCGCCGCCTGCCGCACGACCGTCGCGAAGAAGTAAGCGACGGCGGGGGCGCGCCCTTGTGCGGGGGCGGTAGCGGCGCTACGATGGTTCGTCGCCTGCCGCATAGGGCGTGCCCGGCGACCCATCCTGCAGAAAGGCCCCCATGCCGCAACTCATTGCATCGGTCGAAGGCGTTGAGATCAAACACGTGTATCTCAAGAGCGACCGGACCACGCTGGGCCGCCGGCCCTACAACGACATCATCCTGGACAACCTGATCGTCAGCGGCGAGCACTGCGCGTTTTTGATGAAGGGCATCGCAGACGTCTACCTGGAAGACCTGGGCAGCACCAACGGCACCTACCTCAACGGCCACATGATCAAGTCGCGTGAACTGCTGCAGGACAACGACGTGATCAACATCGGCAACTTTCGCATCGTGTACCTGGCCAGGTCCGAGCATGAAGAAGAGGCCGACGCCAGCCAGGAAACCACCGCCATGTCGCTGGACGCGATCGGCCTGCCCGGCACCAGCGGCGCGATGCAGGCCAGCCTGAAGGTGCTGTCGGGTTCATCCGCGGGCCTTGAAATGCCGGTCGTCAAGGCCGTCACCACCTTCGGCCAGCCGGGCGTGGCCGTGGTGTCGATCTCGCACCGGCGCGACGGCTATTACGTCGCCCATATGGATGGCCCGACCCCTTCAACCTGCAACGGCAAACCGATAGGCCCCAAAGCCATGCCGCTGGCACACCACGATGTGCTGAACCTGGCCGGGACCGAGATGGAGTTTTTGCTGAAGGGCGGTTAGGGCCTTACTCCCTCTTCCTCTCCCTCACCCTCCGGGAGAGGGCGCAAACCCCGAGCAGGCGGCAATCAGATGATCGAGCTGCTGGTGCTTGTGCTGGGGTAGCCCATGTGCCTGCGCGGCGGCGCTTCGCCAGCCACCCGCAACGCAAAGGCCCGGGCCAGCGCCCGCAGCTTGAGGGTTGACTTCAAATGCAGCGGTGTCAGCCCGGTTTTCGTGAGGTCCGACGCGTTGCTCGACACGCGCGACAGCTGCGGCTGCTCAAGCTTCGCAGGCGCAGGGCGGGGCGCCGGTTTTGCGGGCTTGGCGGCTTCGGCATTGGCCGGGCCGATGAATTTTTCCCGCAGCAGCGCCGCGCTGGGCCGGCGCTGGCTTTCGACGATCCAGTAGGGGATGCCGGCGCGCGCCAAAAGCTCGCGCTTGAACGCGTGTTTGCGGTCCGTCACCTCGCCGCGCCCCAGCACGTCGATGCAACCCAGGACAGTGCCCGAGCGGTCGGCCACCGCGCAGGAAAAGCTCACCGTGCTCAGCAGCGCCTGCCAATGCGCATCGCCGCCGCGCTGGTTGGGTTCAATAAAGCCGGTAAAAGGCACTTTCACCAGGACGCGATGCTCGGGAAAGACTTCTTCGAGCCAGCGCCAGACGGCGAGTTCGTCCCGGCTGGTGATCGGCTTGCGGCGCAGTGCGTGGTTGCGCGCCACCTTCTTGCGGGCCGACACCACATGCGACAGCCAGCGCTCGTAGCCCAATGCCCCCAGGGCAACGCTGCCCACAAAGATAAAGAAGCCGATCAGAAAACTCGTACCCGTCATTGTTCTAGTCCTCAAGTCGCCCGGAAGTTGTTATGTGCCGAAGGGGGGCGTACTGTCTATCCCTGCCGTGTTTATAAGGTACATTTCCTTTTTTTCGTGAAGTAAGTCACGATTTTTTCCGGGCGGTCGTTCTAAAACTACACCTTTCGTGTTGATTCGGCGCCGGGCGGCCGCGAGTGTCTCCCGAGCGACTTTCTTCTGTACCTTGTTCGGTTTTTCCACGGTTCAACCGCGGCCCGGTTAACAATCCCCCCATGAAAAAAACGTCCGCCAGCGGCGGCCTTGTGTATTCCACCGACGCAGGCCGCATGTGCCCCGGCTGCCGCCAGCCCGTTGCCGCCTGCACCTGCCAACAGGCGCCGACCGTACCCGCCCCGGGCGCCGTGGCGCGCGTCAGCCGTGAAAGCAAAGGCCGCGGCGGCAAAACCGTCACGGTGATCAAAGGCCTGCCGCTGGACGCCCCGGCACTGGCGCAACTCGGCAAGCAGCTCAAGGCCGCGTGCGGAACCGGCGGCACCGTGAAGGACGGCGTGATTGAAGTGCAGGGCGACCACTGCGACACCGTCATGCAGGCGCTGCAAAAGCTCGGCCATGCCGCCAAGCGGGCCGGCGGCTAAGCGGCTAAGCGGCTAAGGCCAAGCCCTTAAAGCAGACATGAACCCCGAAGACCTTCTCTTATTAGTGACGCGTGAAATGCCCTACGGCAAACACAAGGGCACGCTGATTGCCGACCTGCCCGGCAACTACCTCAACTGGTTTGCCCGTGAAGGTTTCCCCAAAGGCGAGATTGGCCGCCTGCTGGCGCTGATGCAGGAGATCGACCACAACGGGCTCAAGCCCTTGCTCGATCCGTTGCGGCGTTGACGGGGGACTATTTTTAAGCCAAATCGGCCTCCAGCCCTTTATCTACCTGGGCTGGTAGCTATCAAAAGAGTAGCGCCCCGGCCAAGCTCAGATCGCCGCCGCCACCCGCGTTCCCTGGTCAATCGCACGCTTTGCGTCCAGCTCGCTGGCTTCGTCGGCGCCGCCGATGAGGTGTGTCTTGACGCCGGCTGCGCGCAGGGGCTCCAGCAACTCACGCAAAGGCTCTTGCCCGGCGCACAGCACGATGTTGTCGACCGTCAGCACGGTGCCGTCCAGGCGCTTTTCGCCGAAGGTGATGAAGAGGCCCAGGCCGCCGTCGTGCTCGCCGATGCGTTCGTAGTTGACGCCCGAGAGCATCTCGACGTTTTTCATCTTCAGCGCGGCGCGGTGAATCCAGCCGGTGGTTTTGCCCAGGCCTGCGCCCAGCTTGCCGGCTTTGCGTTGCAGCAGGGTGACCTGGCGTGCGGGGGGCGAGACTTGCGGGCGCACCACGCCGCCGCGCACGTCGGCCGGGTCGGCCACGCCCCATTCGGCCAGCCAGGCGGGCAGGTCGAGCGCGGTGGAATGCCCGGTGGGCGTGACAAGAAACTCGGCCACGTCAAAGCCGATGCCGCCTGCGCCAATCAGCGCCACGCGTTCGCCCACCGGTTGGCGGCCGAGCAACACGTCGATGTAGCTGAGCACCTTGGGGTGGTCTTGCCCGGGGATGCGCGGGTTGCGCGGTGTGACGCCGGTGGCGAGCAGGACTTCGTCGAACTTCTGCGCGATAAGGTCTGCGGCGCTGACACGCGTGTTCAGGTGCAGGCGCACGCCGGTGCCGGTGATGCGGTGGCCGAAGTAGCGCAGGGTTTCTTCAAACTCCTCCTTCCCGGGCACGCGTTTGGCCAGGTTGAACTGGCCGCCGATTTTGTCGGCCGCGTCATACAAATCAACGCTGTGGCCGCGCAAGGCCAGCGTGGTGGCGGCGGCCAGGCCGGCGGGCCCGGCGCCGATCACGGCCACGCGTTTTTGGGCTGGCGTGATGTTGATGATGAGCTCGGTCTCGTGCCCGGCGCGGGGGTTGACGAGGCAGCTCGCCAGCTTGGCTTTGAAGGCGTGGTCCAGGCAGGCCTGGTTGCAGGCGATGCAGGTGTTGATCTCTTTGCTGCGGCCCTGGGCGGCCTTGTTGACGAACTCCGGGTCGGCCAGGAAGGGGCGGGCCATGCTGACCATGTCGGCGGCGCCGTCGGCCAGCACCTGCTCGGCCAATTCAGGCATGTTCAGGCGGTTGCTGGTGACGACGGGGATGGTGAGGCCGGCGGCGCGCAGGTCGGCCCGTAATTTTTTGGTCACCCAGGTGAAGGCGCCGCGCGGCACCGAGGTGGCAATCGTCGGCACGCGGGCTTCGTGCCAGCCGATGCCACTGTTGATGAGCGTGGCGCCGGCGGCCTCTACCGCCTTGGCCAGCAGCACGACTTCTTCCCAGCTGCTGCCGCCGGGGATCAGGTCGATCATCGAGAGGCGGTAGATGATGATGAAGTCGGGCCCGACGGCTTCGCGCGTTCGGCGCACGATCTCGACGGCCAGGCGCATGCGGTTGGCGTAGCTGCCGCCCCAGTCGTCGGTGCGCTGGTTGGTGTGGGTGACGAGGAACTGGTTGATGAAGTAGCCTTCGCTGCCCATGATTTCGACGCCGTCGTAGCCGGCGTCGCGGGCCAGCATGGCGCAGCGGATGAAGGCGCGGATTTGCCGCTCGATGCCGCCGGCGCTGAGCTCACGCGGGGTGAAGGGCGAAATCGGGCTCTGGATGCGTGAAGGCGCCACGCACAGCGGGTGGTAGCCGTAGCGGCCGGTGTGCAGGATTTGCAGGGCGATCTTGCCGCCTTCTGCGTGCACGGCGTCGGTCACCTGCTTGTGGCGGCGCGCCGCGCCCGAGCTGGCGAGCATGCCGGCGAAGGGCTTGGTCCAGCCCGCGATATTGGGCGCAAAGCCGCCGGTGACCATCAGGCCGACGCCGCCGCGTGCGCGTTCGGCAAAGTAGGCGGCCATGGCGGGAAAGTGTTTGCGCCCGTCTTCCAGGCCGGTGTGCATGCTGCCCATCAGCACGCGGTTCTTCAGCGTGGTGAAGCCCAGGTCCAGCGGGGCGAGCAGGTGGGGATAAGGAGAAGATGAACCAGAAAAGGAAGCGGAAGCGGGGGGCGTTGTCGCCGAAGAGGGGGTCGCGGCCAAGGCAGGTCTCCTGTCAAAAACTGCCTGCATGGTAGTCGCAACATGGCGCGCTACAAAGGCGGCCGGGTGCTCTAGGGGACAAGCTCTACCGGGGCTTCGGGCTTACCCTAGGGTGGTTTACCGGTTCTCATTTGCTATGAATTCAGGAGCGGGTAGCCAAGGTGGATATTGGGCTGCAGGCACTTTTTGCTTGAATTTCCGATGTCGTCGCAGAAAGCCTTGCGGTTTTGTCCGACACCCGCTTTCCACCGGCGGGGGTAATTTAGGTGCAACACCATCCGGAGCCTCCATGCCCAAACCCAGCACCAGCCCGACACGCGCCAAAACCGGTGAAGGCGTAAGTCCGCCGCATCCCCATCCCACCGAGCCGGATGACGAAGCCGACGGCAACGATGCCAGCACCTTGATTGAAAACCCGGTGAAGCCGCCTCAACCTGGCGAGGCAAGCAAGCTCAAACAGCACACTTTCCCGGATGGTGGCGGCAGCGGCGGTGCGGAAGCCTTCCGGCGCGGACCGCGCAAGGGGAAGCCCTCACCGGGTGTTTGACCGCTACTGATGAAACTCGCGACCTTTAACGTCAACGGCATCAAGACGCGGCTGCCGCAGCTGCTGGCGTGGCTCGCCAAAGAAGCGCCCGACGTGGTGTGCCTGCAGGAGTTAAAGGCGCTGGACGGCGTCTTTCCGCGCGCTGCGTTGGAGGACGCCGGTTACGGCGCGTTGTTCAAAGGCCAGCGCTCGTGGAACGGCGTGGCGATCCTGGCCAAAGGCGAGGCGCCGATTGAAATCAGGCGTGAGCTGCCTGGGGACCCGGCCGACGACCAGAGCCGCTACCTTGAGGCGGCGGTAGACGGCATCGTGGTCGCCTGCCTGTATTTGCCCAACGGCAACCCACAGCCCGGCCCCAAGTTTGACTACAAGCTGGCCTGGTTCAAGCGGCTGCAAAAGCACGCTGCGGGGCTTTACGCGTCAGGCCACCCGGTGGCGCTGGCGGGGGATTTCAATGTGATCCCGACCGACCTGGATGTGTACAACCCCAAATCGTGGAAACGCGACGCGCTGATGCAGCCCGAAAGCCGGGCCGCGTATGAAAAGCTTTTGGCGCAGGGCTGGGTCGACAGCCTGCGCCATCTGCACCCCGATGAGCGCATTTACACCTTCTGGGATTACTTCAGGCAGCACTGGCAGCAGGGCAAAGGCTTGCGCATCGACCACGTGCTGCTCAATGCCGAGCTGGCGCCGCGGCTGAAGGCTGCGGGCGTAGACCGCTGGGTGCGTGGGGAAGCGCACGCCAGCGACCATGCGCCGGTGTGGGTGGAGCTGGGCGCGCCGGCGCGGAAGGCCGCACCCCGAAAAAAAGCTCCCTGACTTTGCTATGAATTCAATAGCATATAGCCAAGGCGGATATTGGGCTAGCGGCTCTTTTTGATCGCAATCGCGGCGCTGGTGACGAGCTCGGGGCCTTTGTAGATCAGCCCGGTGTAGATCTGCACCACGTCGGCGCCGGCCTTGATTTTGGAGACGGCGTCAGCGCCGCTCAGGATGCCGCCCACGCCGATGATGGGAAAGCCCTTGCCCAGCGCGGCGCGCAGCTGGCCGATGACGCGGTTGCTGGCTTCGAGCACGGGCGCGCCGCTCAGGCCGCCGGCTTCTTCCGCATGGCGCATGCCTTTGACGGCGTCGCGGCTGAGCGTGGTGTTGGTGGCGACCACACCGTCCATGGCGTGGCGCTTGAGCGTAGCGGCAATCACGTCGACCTGCGCTTCGTCGAGGTCGGGCGCGATCTTCACAAAAATCGGCACACGTTTGCCGTGCTGCGCCGCCAGGGTTTCGCGGCGCTCTGCAATGCGGCCCAGCAGGGCGTCGAGCGCTTCGTCGCTTTGCAGTGCGCGCAGGTTTTTGGTGTTGGGGCTGGAGATGTTGACCGTGACGTAGTCGGCATGCGGGTACACGCCGTCCAGGCAAATCAGGTAATCATCGACCGCGTTTTCGATCGGCGTGGCGGCGTTTTTGCCGATGTTCAGGCCCAGCAGCAGCTGGCCTTTGCCTTGCGCGGCCTGCTTGCGCACGCTGGACTTCTGCACATTGGCCAGAAAAGCGTCCAGCCCTTCGTTGTTAAAGCCCAGGCGGTTGATCAGCGCGTTGGCTTCCGTCAGGCGGAACATGCGCGGCTTGGGGTTGCCCGGCTGGGCCTTCGGCGTGACGGTGCCCACCTCGACAAAGCCAAAGCCCATGGCGGCCAGGCCGTCGATGCAGCGGGCGTTTTTGTCGAGTCCGGCGGCCAGGCCCACGCGGTTGGGGAAGGTGAGTCCGGCCAGCTCGATCGGGTCGCTCACGCGGCTGGACAAATAGGCCAGCGACAGCGGCGTGCCCTGGGTGCGCGCCAGTGAAGCCATGGTCAACTCGTGGGCGGTTTCGGGGTCCAGCCCGAATAAAAACGGACGGGCCAGGGCGTAGGGGAGCAGGGACATTGGATAATTCAGTGCAAGTGGCTATGGATGGGCGTCAGAGCCCTGATTGTCGCAAAACCGTTTCATCCTCCCGATTTCCCTCTCCACACCTTCCCTTCCCAACACACCATGACCCAAGACGAACTCAAAACCCTGGTCGGCCAGGCGGCCCTGCACTACGTGGAAGCCGGCAGCATTGTCGGCGTCGGCACCGGCTCGACCGTCAACAAATTCATCGACGCGCTGGCCACCATGAAGGACAAGATTGCCGGCGCGGTGTCCAGCTCGGTGGCTTCGACCGAACGCCTGCAGGCGCTGGGCATCAAGGTGTTCGATGCGACGGAAGTTGACGAGTTGGCGGTCTACATCGACGGCGCCGACGAGATCGACAACGCCGGCTACATGATCAAAGGCGGCGGCGCGGCGCTCACGCGCGAAAAAATCGTCGCGGCCCAGTCGCGCAAATTTGTCTGCATCGCCGACGAGTCCAAGCTGGTGCCGGTGCTGGGCAACTTCCCGCTGCCGGTTGAGGTGATTCCGATGGCGGCCAAGCGCATCACGCGGCAGTTTGCCGGCCTGGGCGGCAAGGCGGCGCTGCGCCTGAAAGACGGCAAACCGCTCATCACCGACAACGGCCAGCACATCCTGGACGTGACGGGCCTGAAGATCACCGACCCGCTGGGTTTTGAGTCGCAAGTCAACCAGTGGCCGGGTGTGGTGACGGTGGGGGTGTTTGCCTTCCAGAAGGCGCATGTGTGCCTGCTGGGCGCGCCGGGTGGCGTCAAGACGCTGGTGTTTTAAAACCCCGCAAGACGGTAAGACGGTAAGGGGCCTGCTTCAGGCCCGGAAAGCAAAACGCCGGGTTGAGCCCGGCGTTGTTGTTTCTGAAGTCAGGTCCCGTTTAGAACTTGATGCCGGCCGGGTTGTCTTCTTGCGGAGGTGCCACAGGAGTTGGCGCAACAGGGGCCGCCGCGGCAGGCCGCGCGGCGGCCGATGCGGTGGTGGGTGCGCTCACGGTCACCAGCGGCGTGGCCGCAGGGCGGCGATAGCTTGCGGGAAGCGTCGAGGTTTGTGGATAACCCGCAGCGTTCAGGAACTGCGTCCACTCCGCGTCGGAAAACCCCTTGAGCTGCTGGCCGCCGATGGTGGCGAAGGGCAGGGAGGCGTCGCCGCTCAGGCGCTGGAGCGCCTGGACATCTTCGCTGGTGGAGACGGTTCGCTCGGAAAAGGGAACGCCACGGTTGGTGAGCAGGGCCCGCGCCGAGCCACAGGGGCCGCAGTTGTCACTGGTATACAGGGTGACGGGATATTTGCTGGCGATCTGCCGGAGCTCAAAGGGAAGGCCGGTGGATGCGCTGCCGCCGCCGGAGCCGGTATTGGCCGTGCTCACCCTGCCCGTTGCGGCGGGCGGCGGTTGGTCGGAGAAGGTCACTTTGCCGTCGGGGCCCACGATGCGGTAGACCTGCTGGGCCTGCGCCAGCGGCGAAAACAGACCGCCTGCCAGCACCGCCAGGGCCGCGAGTGCGTGAGGCGCGAGAGATTTCATTGCGTTTGATTTCATGATTTTCCAGTCGGTCTCAGGGACGGTATTTGAATACGGGGCAAAGGTGAAGGTTTCAAAGGTTAGAAGTCTAATAAGTCTACTAACGTTTTCAAGCCATTCCCTGATGACGCAATAAAGCATCAATCGAGGGTTCACGGCCTCTAAAGGCCTTGAATGACTCCATTGCGGGGCGGCTTCCGCCTGCTTCGAGGATGGCTTGCCGGTACTTTCGGCCGGTTTCCACGGTCACCGTGGTCTTGCCGCCATCGTCGCCAGGGGCCGAGGCGGCCGCTGTCGCGGTTTCCTCAAAGGCGGCGTAGGCATCGGCCGACAGGACTTCTGCCCACTTGTAGCTGTAGTAGCCCGCGGCATAACCGCCTGAAAAAATGTGACTGAATGTGTGAGCCGTGCGGCTGTAGGCTGGTGCAGGGATCACAGAGACCTCCTTGCGCACCTCATTGAGCAGGCCCATCAGGTCGTCTGCGGGGTTGTGCGAGGTATGCAGCAGCATGTCGAACAGCGAGAACTCGACCTGGCGCAGTGTCTGCATGCCGCTCTGGAAGTTCTTGGCGGCGAGCATCTTGTCGAACAGTGCGCGGGGCAGCGGCGCGCCGGTGTCGACGTGGGCCGTCATGTGCTTGAGCACATCCCATTCCCAGCAGAAGTTCTCCATGAACTGGCTAGGGAGCTCGACGGCGTCCCACTCCACGCCGCTGATGCCGGAGACGTCGCGTTCATTGACCTGTGTCAGCATGTGGTGCAGGCCGTGGCCGAACTCGTGGAACAGCGTGGTCACGTCGTCGTGTGTGAGCAGCGCAGGCTTGCCGCCCACGCCGTCGGCGAAGTTGCACACCAGGTGCGCCACCGGGGTTTGCAGCTTGCCGGTGTCCGGGCGCAGCCAGCGGGCGCGCACATCGTCCATCCAGGCGCCGCCGCGCTTGCCGGTGCGGGCCGGCTGGTCGAGGTAAAACTGGCCCACCAGCTGGCCGTTGCGCTCGATGCGGTAGAACTCCACGCCGGGCTTCCACACCGGGGCCGAGTCCTTGCGGATGGCGACTTCGAACAGGGTTTCCACAATCTTGAACAGGCCGGCCAGCACCTTGGGGGCGGTGAAGTACTGTTTGACTTCCTGCTCGCTGAAGGCGTAGCGCGCTTCCTTGAGCTTTTCGCCGATATAGGCGTAGTCCCAGGGGTTGGGGTCTGACAGACCGAGCTGGCTGGAGGCAAAGGCGCGCAGGTCGGCAACGTCTTTTTCGGCATAGGGGCGGGCGCGCCGGGCCAGGTCGCGCAGGAACGAAACCACCTCTTCGGGCGACTTGGCCATCTTGGCCACGACAGACACTTCGCCGAAATTTTTGTAGCCCAGCAGCTTTGCTTCTTCAAGCCGCAGCGCCAGGATCTCTTGCATGATTGCGCTGTTGTCGAATTGGCTGAACTCGGGCGCTGCCTGGTCGCTGGCGCGGGTGGTGTAGGCCTTGTACAGGGTTTCGCGCAGCTTGCTGCTGACGGCAAACTGCATGACGGGCAGGTAGCTGGGCATCTTCAGGCTGAGGCGGTAGCCGGTTTTGCCTTCTGATTCGGCCTGGGCGCGCGCGGTCTGCAGCACGTCGGCGGGGATGCCGGCGATTTCAGCCTCGGTGGCGTAATAGGCAAAGGCATCGGTCGCGTCCAGCGCGTTTTCGCTGAATTTCTGGCTGAGCTCGGCCTGGCGCTCCTGGATTTTCGCGAAGCGGTCGCGGTCGGCGCCCTGCAATTCGGCGCCTGAGAGCACAAAGTTGCGGATCGCGTTTTTGTGCGCCTGGCGCTGTTCGGCATTCAGGGTGCTGACGTCGATGGCCTTGTATTTGGCGTAAAGGCGCTCGTCGGCGCCCAGGCGCGTCCAGAACTCGGTCACGCGCGGCAGGGCGGCGTTGTAGGCGACGCGCAGCTCGGGCGTGTCGGCCACGCTGTTGAGGTGGCTGACGGCGCCCCAGGCACGGCCCAGGTTTTCGGTGGCGACGTCCAGCACGCGGGCGATGCCGGCCCAGGTGGCCGGGAAGTCCGCCGCCGTGACTTCTTCCAGCGCCGTATCGGCTTTGGCCAGCAATTCGTCAACGGCCGGAGCCACATGTTCAGGCTGGATCCGGTCAAACAGCGGGAGGTCGGAAAAATCGAGGAGGGGATTGGTCATGACGGTAGCTGTGGGCGAAAGTCTCGAATCTAAAGGCTTGCGGGCCGTGCGGCGAAAAGAATGTCGCTATGGCAGCGATTGCCCCGGGCCTTTTTGGGGCCGCCGGGGCGGGGAGCGCGTCAGCCTTGCGCGCTTTTCTTGACGCTTTTGAGCTGGGGCTTTTTGGCGCGCTTGACGGTGCCGCCCGGCGTGAGGCGCTGGTTGCCCAGCACGCGCAGGGTTTTGACCTCGGGCCGCTGGCCGTAGCGGGAGCTGTTTTTCAGGACCTTGACGTCGCGCGGGCCGGGCATGCGGTC
The DNA here is from genome assembly GCF_003711205.1 of Polaromonas sp. SP1. Lineage (NCBI taxonomy): Bacteria > Pseudomonadati > Pseudomonadota > Betaproteobacteria > Burkholderiales > Comamonadaceae > Polaromonas > Polaromonas sp. SP1. Next base: position 3,202,777 of record NZ_CP031013.1, read on the forward strand.
TTCATTGACCTTTTTTTCCTTGGGAGGCATCGGGCGCCACAGCACCAATAGCTTGCCGATGTGCTGGATGGGCGCGGCGTTGAGTTCGTCGGCCAGGGTCTGGAAGATCTCTTCGCGGCCGGCGCGGTCGTCGGATTGCACCCGCACCTTGATGAGCCCGTGGGCGTTGAGCGCCGCATCGGTTTCTTTCTTGACGGCAGCGGTCAGGCCGTCTGAGCCGATCATCACAACCGCATTGAGGTGGTGGGCATCGGCGCGGTGATCCTTGCGCTGGGCGGGGGTAAGTTGTATTTGAGCCATGCCCCAATTATCGGGCGTGTCGGGAAGAGGACAATAGACCCCATGAAAGTAAATGCCAAGACCGATTTCAAGCCCGGCGTCCAGACCGACGCCAAAGCCGCTGCCAAGGCGGCCGGGAAGGTCGCCGCAAAAGCCGGCGGGAAGGGGAAAAAGGTCAATAAAGCGTGGCTGCACGACCACATCAACGACCCTTACGTCAAACTCGCCCAGAAAGAGGGCTACCGGGCGCGCGCAGCTTACAAGCTGAAGGAAATCGACGAAACCTTCGGCCTGGTCAAGCCGGGCGACTGCGTCGTTGACCTGGGCAGCACGCCGGGCGCCTGGAGCCAGTACGTGCGGCGGCGCCTCTCGCCCACGGGGGCCGCGGCCGGCACGCTCAACGGCCGCATCATCGGGCTCGATTTGCTGCCCATGGAGCCGATCGAGGGCGTGACCTTCATCCAGGGCGACTTTCGTGAGGCCGAGGTGCTGCAACAGCTTGAAGAGGCCCTGGCCACGCCGGAGGGGCAGGTTCGGGTGGATCTTGTGATCTCGGACATGGCGCCCAATCTTTCGGGTATTGAGTCGGCCGACGCGGCCCGTATTGCCCATCTCATCGAGCTGGCGGTGGAATTTGCCCGGAACCGCATGAAACCCGACGGCACGCTGGTGGTCAAACTCTTTCACGGCAGCGGCTACGACCAGCTGGTCAAGCTCTTCAGGGAGACCTTCAAAGTAGTGAAACCCCTGAAGCCCAAAGCCTCGCGACCCGGCTCCTCCGAAACCTTCCTGATCGGCAGGGGGCTGAAAAAGCGGGCAGAAGCCGCTCAATGAGTGCATCCTGAACACACCTGAGCGGTAAAAGTCACCTAAACCCGCTTCAAACCAAGGGCCGGGACGGGAATACGCGGTTTTTGCCCTTGAAACGCCTAAAATCAGGCGCATGTGACTTTTGTTCTTATATCGGAGTAGTCCTTGAACAATCAGTGGTTTTCCAAAATTGCAATCTGGCTGGTGATCGCCATGGTGCTGTTCACCGTATTCAAGCAATTTGATACACGCGGTGTTGGTAGCGGTACTACGGTGGTCTACTCCGAGTTCCTGGAGCAGGTTCGCGCCAAGCGGATCAAGTCCGCGGTTATCGCCGAAAGCCCCGGCGGTACCGAAATTCTGGCGACCACTGTGGACGAAGGCAAAGTCCGCACCATGGCCACCTTCCGTGACCCTGGCCTGATCGGCGACCTGATCACCTACGACGTCAAGTTCGAATTCAAGCCCCGCGAAGAAACCTCTTTGCTCACCTCGCTGTTGATCAGCTGGGGCCCGATGCTGCTCCTGATTGGCGTATGGATTTATTTCATGCGGCAGATGCAAGGCGGCGGCAAGGGCGGCGCATTCAGCTTCGGCAAATCCAAGGCCCGCCTGCTCGATGAATCCACCAATCCCGTCACCTTTGCTGACGTGGCCGGTTGCGACGAGGCCAAGGAAGAGGTCAAGGAAGTGGTCGACTTCCTGCGGGACCCGCAAAAATTCCAGAAGCTGGGCGGCCGTATTCCGCGCGGGCTGCTGCTTGTGGGCCCTCCCGGCACCGGCAAAACCTTGCTGGCCAAGAGTATTGCCGGCGAGGCCAAAGTCCCTTTCTTCTCGATTTCCGGCTCCGACTTCGTCGAAATGTTTGTCGGCGTGGGTGCATCGCGGGTGCGCGACATGTTCGACAACGCCAAGAAAAACGCTCCTTGCATCATCTTCATCGATGAAATTGATGCCGTTGGCCGCCAGCGCGGCGCCGGCCTGGGCGGCGGCAACGACGAACGTGAACAAACCCTCAACCAGATGCTGGTCGAGATGGACGGCTTTGAAACCAATGTCGGCGTGATCGTGGTGGCCGCCACCAACCGTCCCGACATCCTGGACGCTGCCTTGTTGCGCCCCGGCCGTTTT